>NZ_CAXBKP010000011.1:0-222437 GCF_963976445.1 uncultured Gimesia sp.
CTCAGACTCAGACTCAGACTCAGACTCAGACTCAGACTCAGACTCAGACTCAGACTCAGACGCAGGCGCAGGCGACAGCCATTTCATGTTTCTGGAGAACCCGTAGGTGTTTAATTTAGCCGTACGAAAATTTTGTGATGCACTTACAGGCAAGAATCGTTAGAATGGAAGGAACGCATGTCTCAAAGTCCTTTCTGGCGAATTTCAAAGCAGGCGTGATTGGTCTGATTGCAAGGCTGGTAGTGCTACCGAACTTCATTAAGTATAGTGAATGGTGCGAGATGACTTCTATGGATTAAGTTTTTGAATGATTTGACTTCGACAACACAAGGTAATTCATAAACGGGAACGAGCGAAAAAATGAAATCAATGTTTTTGATTTTTCTTTGTTGTACTTCATTTATACTTGCAGAAGACACAAAACCAAATACTCCGCACGACGCGCTAAAACTCGGAATCAAACTATTGAAAGCAGAGGACTATGAGGAATTTTATCAAAAAATGTTTACAGATGAAGTTCATCAAATTCCTGAAGCGAGAAGAAAAGGTTCTTACAAAAAGATCCTTAGCGAAAAAAAAGACGTGCTTTTAAAACGCTTTCAGACTGCATTGAAAATACAGCCACAGTTTGGAACTTATGATAAACAAAAAGCGGCTTACTTCCCTTTTGCGCAACAGGCAAAAGATAAAATGGGTTTTATCCTTTTATTAGAAAATCAACATTATAAATTTGGGTTATCAGAGACTGTGGGGCAAAGTACACTTAATCATGTTGCTTTTGACTAAATGGTCAAATCATTATACCAAGAAAGTCTATTGTGACTCTTGAAAAGAGAACCAATGCAGCTCCAGCAGGAAATCGCGAACTGGGACGGGATGTCGGTTGAGGCATTGTGTGCGATTTATGACTGTCACGGCCTGGAAGCCGAATTCGGTACGGCGCTGGTGCCGCTGTTGAAGGAACCGAAGCTGGAGCGTGGTGCCAGTTGGTTGTTGAAACAGCATTTGGAAGCGGGGGGCGTGTTGGCGGCTGCTGACGTGAAACGGGTTTTCCAGTCTTTGCCTGATCTGATAGAATGGGAAACCCAGTTGCATCTGCTGCAGAGTCTGCCTTATCTGACGATCGGCAAGCGGGATGTCAAACAGGCCGAAGCGTTTTTGCGGCGTTGTCTGGTGAGTGAAAACAAATTTGTACGAGCTTGGGCCTATAACGGGTTTTATGAACTATCGCTGCAGCATCCGCAATTCCAAGCCGAGGCGGATCAACTGCTGGAGCAGGCGCTGGAAGATGAAGCGGCGTCGGTCAAAGCGCGGGTACGGAATATTCTGAAACAACGTCTTTAAACCGCCGAGAGGTGAAGGAGAACACGCATGGATCTGCAGACACTGACCTCGTTTTTTATGTGGTGCACGATTTTTAATGGGGGGCTGTTGATTTTCTGGAGCCTGTTCTGCCTGTTCGCACCGAATCTGGTATATCGCGTGCAAAGTACCTGGTTCCCGATGCCGCGGGAGACGTTTGATGTGGTGATCTATTGCTTTATCGGCGCGTTTAAATTGCTGTTTATTGTGTTCAGTTTAGTACCTTATCTAGCGCTGTTGATGTTGGGGTGAATTGGGTTTTAGGGAAATGTTAAGAAGTATGACACAAAAACAATTTCATAATCAATCCGCTCCCCTGCCCAGTGAACGAGATTTTGATCCTTATGAAGGCGATCTGGATGCGCAGTCTGCCTGGAGGAACTTTGGCGGGTTGAGTCTGACAGAGGCGTACCAGAAATTTCTGGAGAATCCCGGTACGTACTCAGAAGATTTCATGTGGATGGGGGGCAAGGCGTTTGTCTATTATTTTCCGGTGCTCGAACGTTATCTGCTGGTGACCCCGGTCTGGACGGAAGAGAATGGATCGGAGTGGTGCCAGATTCTGGGGCTGGGATCTGCGATCCAGTTTCATTTTACTGAAGACTGCCTGCCGGAGGTCCGGGAATTGACACCGCGTGTGTTGCCGTTGATTGCTCAGGTGAAAGAATCGATCGACGCCTGTGTTGCCAGCGGACATCCCTATTATTCTGATCCGGAAATCAATCATCATGTGAGCGAAGAATGGGACCAGCTCGAACAACACCTGCGGCAGTTTGAGGATTAATTTGCCAGTTAATGTTTCTTAATTAGAATGCGTCTTAGCAAATGGGAGGAACCTGGGCTAACGCCCTTCGGCTAATTGCTGTAAACAAAATCAGCCGCACGGCGTTAGCCGCGGTTAATACCGATCTCGGTGAGATTACTTTCCTGAAAATCACAGTTTACCATTCAATCAACACTACATGGCATCTCTCTGTTCTTGAAATTCGAAAGTCTTGAAGGTGAATGATGTGGAAGACAAGAAACAGAGATTTGATCTATCTGCTTTCTGGTGGTTTCGTCTGCATAATTCTGTTTATCCTCTGGTTCCGCTCGATTAATGAACGCCAGGGTTATTGGGAAGCAGAGATTGAGAATGAAGGGCCGCAGACCACATTGACGTTGCGCCTGATCGGCAGAGAAAAAAAATCGTTGCGACGTCAGATTGTTTTTGAAAATATCGAAGCAGACGCGATTCAACCCGGGACGTTTAAACTGCCCGATGAGGCAGATCAAATGTCCGGCGCCCGGATGACGTTTGAGGATATCACATTAAGGCCCGGTCGCGTGACCTTCGAGTGGCAGGGACATGAAATCGATATGATGCCCTCACGCCTGATTATTGATGGTAAAGACTATGGCTGGGACAAGCCAGAGCCGATTCTGATTGTTGATTGACTGCACGTCAAATCAGAATCATCTCCCGCTGTTTTCTAATCGGTTGGCTTTTGTAATTCATTCCCCTGCACCACGCCAGTTTCTCCGCTGATCGAGACCACTTTATCTTTCGGATTAGCGGAGACCGCGACGTTGTCGAAGACATTGGCGGGGACTTTTGCGTTCTGGATCACCAGAGCGGTGCCGTGAAAGTTGCTGATTCTGTTTTGGGCCGCGAGGACCGTCGCTTCGCTGGCCTGCAGGGCGTGTCGCCAGTGATGGAATTTGTTGGCGATCAGAGTGATGTCGGAACCGGGGAGTGCCCAGATCGCGAAGTTGGGAGGGCCGACCTTGCGGAGCGACGTACCTGCGAATTCGTTGTTTTCGGCGCGGATTTTACCGGCGACGCGAATGCCGGCAACACCGCCGCCGCGAATGATGTTACCGGTGAGTGTGACCTCGGCGCCGTCGAAGACCATTACAATCGGGGGCATGCCCCCTGTTCGGGAGAGTTCATTGCCCACGAGACGCACGGTCCAGCCGGTATTCACGCCGACCGCAACTTGGGCGTTATCGATGATACGGTTATTGATCACCGTCGAGCGGCCCGCTTTACAGGGGGCGAAACCGATGCCGGAGGTTTTGTTGTGGTGACAAAAATTATTGATCAGCATCGTGACGGCGTCGCTCTGCTGTCCGATGCCGGATTGTCCGTTTTCAAAACATTCGTTGCCGACAATGGTAGGCGTGGCGTGTGTGCGTGAACCGATGCCCGCCCGCTTGTTTTTAAAACAGCGATTGTTACGAATGAGTGGGGCGGCTTCTTCCCGCGTGCCGATGCCTGCCATCTCGTTTTCGTAGCATTCGTTGTGTTCGATGAGGGGCCGTGTGTTGGCTCCGGTGCGAACGCCGATGCCGGCACGGCGGTTTTGATAACATTTGTTGCCACGAACAATCGCGCGGGAACCTTCGCTGATGCCGATGCCGGCGCGGATGTTTTCGTAGCAGGTATTGTTGATGACGGTCGGACTGGCGTCGTCGTGACCGATGCCGGCGTAGAAGTTCTGAAAGCAGATGTTTGCTTCAATGACGGCGGTCGATTTCTGCATCGAACCGATGCCGCCCCCCATATTGCGGTAGCAGACGTTGCGATAGACGTGGGGTGAGCAGCGTTTGCCGGGAGCGCTTTGGATGGCGATGCCCGTGTAGCCGATATGATGTACGATGTTATTTTTAATCGTGCAGGTCACGCCGATGACACCAATTCCGGCGGTGCCCGGTGCGCCAATCGGTTCGTGTGACTGCTGTTCGCCGTGCGTGGCGTGGTGCTGGTTCCATTTCGCGTCGTCATACAGGCCGACGTTGGTAACGGTGAATCCGTCGAGTGTGCTGCGTTCTGCCATTGTTACCCCTGCTCCTGCACCCTGCTCTCCACCGCCGTCGATGATCGTTGCTTCCGCCCGTTTTAAACCGAGCGTGCCTTTATTGTCATTTCCGGCGCTCTTCAGGGTAAGACCTGCTTTTAATTTGATACGTTCGTGATAGGTCCCGGGAGCAACCAGAATGGTGTCGTCCTGTTTCGCGGCGTCAATGGCTGCTTGAATCGTCTTGTGGTGTTCCGGAACTTGGAGCGTCTCGGCGGCGAGAGAGGAAACTGCCAGTAAGGGAACGCAGAGGATGCTAATTTCCAGCAGTCGTAAGCGGCGCACGTTTGCCTGTTGGTGATCGTTGCTTGAGCACATCGCAGCATCTCCTTTTGGGGAACCGGTGATGGAATTCAATGATGTCTCTCTATCTCTTAAGCTACCAGATTCAAGCGGTCGATCAAGGGGGGATTCGAGGAAACATTCTTTAACAGATAAATCGTAAAACATGATTGCAGAAAACTCTCTTCCTGGAATAAGATTGCCTGAAATTATCGATTTTAAAATAGATTATTCCAAGGATACAATGGTTATGCCTAGATGGCCTAAAAGAAAGCCGCGCCCTGGTGTTGATGAATATGGTCGAAATGAACTTTGGTATTTTGCATTGAATGGTGATTCTGCAGGAATCGCGCAGGAAATCGCATCAGGAGTTGATCCTTCTGTAGGAGACGATGTTGGTTACACTCCATTACATGCTGCTGTTCAGGGAGGGCATGTGTCAGCAGTTCAAGAGTTATTGAATGAAGGAGCAAATCCCAATTCAATAGATAAGCATGGAAACGGGCCTTTGTGGACAGCAGTCTTATCTGCCCCAAATGAGAAGCGGGTCGAATTGATCAGGATGCTGTTAAGTGCTGGTGCAGATCCGTACTATGAAAATCAATATGGTGGGACTCCTGAGAAAACAGCTCTTGAAATTGCTCATGGTCTTGAAGTGCCATTTCAGGAGCGTTTCAAGTAAGTGAGACCATTAGTTGACTCAGACAAGACGTGGCTGTTATAACTCTGAAAAGTCATTCAGAAAGGACCCCTTCTTACTTATGGCATTGCCCATTGATCTCTGGTTAATTCATCCTGAAACCGAAATGTGCGACGCGTTTCGCGATCGCTTTAAAGACCTGCCTCGCGTGACGGTGATTGAGAGCCGTTTTGAAGACTTGCCCCCACACGATTGTTTTGTGACGGCTGCGAATGCGTTTGGAATTATGAGCGCGGGCATTGATGCCGCCGTTGTGCATTTTCATGGCGAAGAGCTGATGCGGCGGATTCAACATCGCATTATGGACGCCTATCTCGGCGAACAGCCGCTGGGAACTTCGTTCATCGAGCCGACGGGCAATCCCGAGTATCCGTATGTCGCACATAGTCCGACGATGCGTGTTCCCGGTTCGATCTCGGGGACTGATAAAGTGTATGCGGCGACTTGGGCGTCGCTGTTGGCCGTGTATCAGCACAACATCAGTCATCGTGAGAATGAGCACGAGAAAATTGAAACGGTTGTGTTCCCCGCGATGGGGGCCGGTTTCGGCGGTGTGCCTTTTAAAGAAGTCGCGCGGCAGATGGCGGTCGCTTATCAGCATTATCTGGATCCGCCGCATCGGATGGACTGGGATATGGTGATTCGGCGGCAGAAGGCCATCGCTTATGATCAGGGGCAGTTGGTCATTCGTTGAATGGCAACATTTCTGCACAACTGCTTTGTGATTAATGTTGATTATTTTTCTCGAAGATACAGGAATGAATGATGGATGCTCATGAGTTTGTTGTTTGCTGGAAACGAGAAAAAGAGACTTTGCTGAGAGCGTTTCAAGATTCTTCTACGGAATCAAAGGTTTCCAGCGCCATTGCATCTCTGAATCTTTCACAAGAACATTTGATAACAATGAATGAGATTCTGGATACTGTTCTCACGGATACTTTTTATTCGTTGTTACTGGGACTTGATGGGGAAGCGAGTATTGGTGGTGTTCAGGAAACGTACAAAATCTACGATGAGCAGGATCGGCTGATTTCAAATTGCGGAGAAATTGAAGCAGCCGCCTGGGAGCAATTCTATGGCGAAGACGAAGTCCAAGATTAATTGAACAGTACAGCGAAGCACTGTTTATCTTGAAATCTTCAATTCATCACTCACCATCTACAGCCCCGGTACTATAATCGAGCGTCTTACTAACAATAATGCTACTTTTATCCCGATTGTATGGGTGAAACGTGCCGGAGAATCATACTGCTGATGAGGACCTTTCTGAGACCGGGCTGATCTTGCTGACCGGGGCGACGGGATACGTCGGTGGTCGATTGTTGCAGGCGCTGGAGCAGCGCGGGGCGAAGTTACGTTGTCTGGCGCGGCGGCCGGAAATTCTGGAACATAAAGTGGCGGCGTCAACCGACGTGGTCGCCGGTGATGTGCTGGATCGTGCCAGTCTGGGTCCAGCTCTGGAAAGTGTAAAGGTTGCCTACTATCTGATTCATTCGATGGGGGCGAAAGGTTCGTTTGAAGAAAATGATCGTCTGGCCGCTCGTAATTTTGCTGAGGCAGCCCGAGAGGCGGGGGTTGAGCGGATTATTTATCTCGGTGGCTTGGGAAATGAGGATGAAGACCTGTCGGCGCATTTGCGAAGTCGTCAGGAAGTCGGCCAGATATTAGGTTCGACGGGGGTGCCTGTGCTGGAATTTCGCGCGTCGATTGTGATCGGCTCGGGAAGTCTGTCGTTTGAGATGATCCGTTCGCTGGTAGAACGGCTGCCGATCATGATTACCCCCAAATGGGTGATGCGAGCCGCGCAGCCGATCGCCATTGAAGATTTGATTGCCTATCTGATTGGGGCACTCGATCTGTTGTTTACGCAGAACCGTGTATTTGAAATTGGGGGCGCCGATCAGGTTTCGTATGCCGACATCATGCGCGTGTATGGCAAGTGCCGCGGCACACGCGTGCGAATGATCCCGGTGCCCGTGCTAACGCCTTATCTTTCGAGTCTCTGGCTGGGGCTAGTGACACCCTTGTATGCGCGGATTGGTCGCAAGCTGATTCAAAGTATTGTGCATTCAACCGTTGTGCGCGATGAGAGTGCACTAATGGCCTTTGATATTCAACCAATGGGCATTGAAGCGGCAATCAGCCGTGCTCTGATACATGAAGACCGGGAGTTCGCGGAAACACGGTGGTCGGATGCGCTTTCTTCTTCGGGCGCATTACCGGCCTGGGTGGGAGTCCGCTTTGGTTCGCGGCTCGTCGATTTGAGAAGCATCGAAGTCAATCGGCCGCCTGAGATTGCTTTTCAGCCGATCCAGCATATCGGCGGCGAGACCGGCTGGTATGCCTGCAACTGGTTGTGGCATCTGCGCGGGACGCTGGATTTATTAGTCGGCGGTGTTGGCATGCGTCGGGGACGTGCGCATGCGGAGAACCTGCGGGTGGGCGACACGGTCGATTTCTGGCGGGTCGAAGCGTATGAGCCGAATCACTTGCTGCGGCTGTCGGCGGAGATGAAACTGCCCGGACGTGCCTGGCTGGAATTTGAAGTGACGGGGAACGCGGAATCATCGACGATTACTCAGACGGCGATTTATGATCCCATCGGTCTGTGGGGCCGGATTTACTGGTATGCGGTCTGCCCACTGCATCATTTTGTGTTTTCCGGCATGCTGAAGAATATCGCCGCCGCGGCACTTAAAAGTGAGACGCCCGAACCGGATGCGATTTCGCAAGACTGAATCAAATTCAGCGACCTCCCTGCTCTGTTTCTAATTCCCTCTGGAATGAGTTCGCGCGAACCTGTAATCTATGCAGACAGCAGATTCGGTTGCCAGGCTTCATTTGAAACACTCACCGGAAGGATCAAAGATGACGAACGTTTTACTCACAGGGTTCGGACCTTTCGGAAATACTCCCGTCAACCCGGCGGAGCTGGTGGCGCGGGCTCTGGATGGCACCGTGATTGGTGAGGCAAAAATTGTATCGCGGATTGTGCCGAACGTGTTTTTTGAATGCATCGATGTGGTGAGTGCGGCGATAGAGGAAGTTCAGCCGTCGCTGGTGGTGATGCTGGGAGAATACGGGGGCCGTGCGATGATTACGGTGGAACGACTGGCGCAGAATTTGAACGACGCGACGCGATACCAGCTGGCAGATAATGCAGGGGCTGCGCCTCAGGGACAATTAACGGCACCGGAGGGACCGGCGGCCTATTATTCAACACTGCCGTTGCGTGCGATGGTCAAGGCGATGCGTGCGGGCGGGATTCCCACTGATATTTCGGATGTCGCGGGAACGTTCGGTTGTAATCACCTGATGTACGGCATATTGCATCACCTCGAACAGGAGCAATTGCCGATTCGCGCGGGCTGGATTCATCTGCCGCACCTGCCTTGTGTGGCGGCGCTGGAAGAAAATCTGGGCGCACCCAGTATGTCGGCCGAGACCTCCACCACGGGTGTGAGAATCGGAATTCAGGCGGCCTTGGAACATCCTGAAGATATCGACGAGCCGAGTGTTTCGCGACTACAGATTTGAGTCTGAGTTGCAGCATGAATCGGCTTCGGAACGAGGTTCGGCAGCATATCAACGAAGGCCTTCCCGTGAAGGGAACAAGAGGACTCCTCATTTTTGCTGAAACGTATACCCCTTGATTTTCTTTTTTTTGAACTTGATCAGTGCAAAGCTGGTTGACGGTAAGCGGTAATTCTGATTATATTGCTGATACTGAGACTCAGTGTCATGTTTGGTTCTGGTTTCAATGTGTTTGTATATTTATTGTTCCGGAATAGCCCGCAAAGGTATTTTGGTTGCAAGAGCGTCTTCGAGACGGATGAGAAGTGATGCTTCTCCCCTGTCCACTGCAGTCACTTAAGCAACTTCTTCTATCAGTAGCCAGCCAATCGCTCCGGTGAGTTTTCACTCCCGCGTAGGGTGTGATCTCTATCACTTATCTGGTTTCTATTAGAAGGAGATACCAACCATGTTGTCTCGTACAACAACCCGTCTGGCTCGTTCCAGATCTCACAAACGTTCCGCTTTTACGTTGATCGAATTGCTCGTCGTGATTGCGATCATCGCGATCCTAATTGCTTTGCTCCTGCCAGCGGTTCAACAGGCGCGGGAAGCAGCCCGTCGTTCACAGTGCAAGAATAATCTGAAGCAGGTCACTTTGGCGACCCATATGTTTCATGACACGTTTCGTCAGTTTCCCCATGCCGTTCAAGATCATGATGTGAATGCTGATCTCTCTGATCCTGGTGATCTGCCTACTGCAACTTGGGTACCAGGTCAGATCCAAATTCTGCCATATCTGGAACAGGATGCAGTTGCCCAGCGTTGGGATCCAACCAAAGCACGCAATGATACGACTGACGATAATGGGGATGGCTATAGTAATGCCGACCTTGTTCAGATGATCGTACCTACTTTTATGTGTCCTACGATGACGTTGCCTTCGGAACCATTGGCAGACAATCGTGCCCCAGCCAGTTACATTTTTAATTCAGGGACCATAGATCCGGTTACTTTTCAGTATGCATCATATGGGTATGGTCCTGAAACGGCATTTGACGGAGCCATTATTCCATTCAAAAGAAGCCCCAAGGAGACAGCTAGCCCCAGTTATATGAGAACAACGAAAATGAGAGACATCACCGATGGAACATCCAATACGTTTCTCATTGGGGAAACAGATTTCACACCTCAGGGGAAACCTTCAGATTCTTATGGTAGTGTTTGGGGCTATGGGTATATTGGATACACCTATGGAAACACATTCCATCCATTCAATAAACACAATGTTGCTGATTCGGACTTATTTTTTTATTACGGTGCTTTTCGGAGTCAGCATACTGGTGGAGCACATTTTGCGATGGCAGATGGTTCGGTGCGTTTTTTCTCGGAGAATATAAACAATGAGCTGTATCGGGAGTTATCGACTCGATCTGGCGGAGAAATTGTTGAAGTACCTTAGGGGTTTTCTCGTCTGAATATACGCGATCACTTCGAGCACGAGGTGGTCGTGTTTTTGTTATCAAATGCACCTTGAGGAACTAAAATGATTCGAATATTATGTGCCGTTTTGATTGTTTTTCAAATACAATTAGTTGGCTGTGGCAATTCTTCCGATTCCGATATCGTTATCGGAACACCATCCAAAATACCGACCCCAACTGCTCTCTCAGTTGAGGAGTGGAAAGCAATGCCGAATACACCAGAAAAGTTTGAGCCTTCAGAGCTGGACAGGGTGAGACGCCATGATCCGGCACTGAAAAGCAACAAGGCTTGGGAAAAATTTCAAAAAGAGATTGTTGGTCCCGAGTTGAGAAAAAATAAGCCACAGAAAGAACCAATCTAATCGCTGTTGTTATGATGTAAAAAACTCTTCTGTGAAACTGTGGGAATCGAGAAGTTCCCACAGTTTTTTTCGTCAATACTTTTCTGAACCAGTTCTAAAAGTAACAGCGTTCAGATATTCTTTCTGCAGACGAATTCTGCGATGGATCTCGCAAAGCTTTTTGCCCGCAATTTCCTGATGGCTGAAATTGATTCGTTTCCGTATTGATTGGAGACAGCAATGCCTTACTTTGATCAGGCACAATATGACGTTCGCTGTGAATGGGGTTTGCCTGGCGTAGAGAACATTGCGGCGGCCGATGTCATTGTGATCGTTGATGTATTGTCATTCTCGACGAGTGTTGAAGTGGCGGTGAGCCGTGGTGTGATGGTGTTTCCCTACCGCTGGAAAGACGATTCAGCGGAAGAGTATGCGCAACAGCGTTCCGCGGAGTTGGCAAGTGCGCGCAACAACCACAACCTGCCGGGTAAGTATTCGCTGGCGCCCTCTTCGCTGATCAGGGCGCCGCGGGGACTTCGGCTGGTACTTCCCTCTCCCAATGGTTCCCATCTTTCATTCGCGGCGATTTCGCATGGTGCTACCGTGTTCGCGGGCTGCTTGCGGAATGCGTCAGCCATTGCCCGAGAATCACAAGCAGCCGGTCGGCGAATCACGGTTATTCCGGCTGGTGAACGCTGGGCCGATGGTTCGTTGTGCCCCGCGATTGAAGATTTAATTGGTGCGGGGGCGATCATTATACAGTTAGCGGGAACGCGCTCGCCTGAATCGTCCGTGGCTGTCGCTGCTTTTGAGGATGCCGCCGACCAATTGCAAAACCGTTTACTCGATTGCTCATCGGGACGCGAACTTATAGCACGCGGTTTTGTCAATGATGTTGAAATCGCTGCAGAACTTGATGTCAGTGAAGTTGTACCGACATTGATTGACGACGCGTTTGTCACAATGACCGACTGGTGAGGCATCACTAATAATGCGCACATTGTTGACATGGGAATACTATATGCCATAATGTTTTTTTGTGCGGGTCCGAGTTGGTTTTCAGGTTTCTTTTCATGAGGCAGGCTGGCGAAAGGTGCAACGATGATTATTTATGGCTCTCGAATGTACTTCAAAGAAAACGTAGTGAAATCGAATGGCACGTGTGAGCATTGTGGTCATTATACGAGCCAAACCAGTTACGAGGCGCGGAAGTTTGGACACCTTTATTTTATCCCACTAATCCCGGCGGGACCGCGTTCACAAATTTTGAACGAGTGCGGTAAATGCGGGACGGGCACTCATATTCCGCTTGAGAAGATGGAGCCGATCCGGAATGATATTCGCAGCAATTTTAAGAACTGGATTGAACAGGTTCAGAGCGGAAAAAATGAGATTCATCTGGAAGACGATCCCGAGCCTGTAAATGTGGGGATTTTATTTTCGGGGGCGTTGGAGAACCTGTATCTACTGCAGGAAATTGACGATGCGAATTCGATTCTCGCTGTACTCAAGTCGCAGGAAATGCATCATGAAGCAGAAGTGGTCTCTGCCCGCTGGCATGAAATTCAGGGGAATCTGGATCGGGCCGTTCAGAACTATCAGGCAGCGCATGAATTAAGCCCGGAAGCGATTTTTATTCTCTATCGGATCGGAAAAATGGAACGCTTGATGGGGAAAAGCGGCAAAGCGATGCAGGCGTTTGAAAAGTGTCTCTCGATCGAACCGGATAACCTGGATGTGATTGTTGAGATCGCCGGGATTCATGAAAACGCAAACGATTATCCCAAGATTGTGGAAACCTACGACAAGATTTACGAACTGCGGCCGGACCTGGTGTCTGAAAAAGGGATGAAGAAAGTGTATAAAAAAGCGTGCAAGAAATCAGGAGTGGAAGGTACGTATCTGTAACACGTTAGCTCTGATGAATTGCCGATGAGACGGATTTGGCTGATGGTTGTCCGCTCAATCGTGTGACCGGCCGCACGTTTACTCCCCTCCCTCACCTTTACGATAAAAAAACAAACATGCAGATTAGATAAACGAGAATTAAACCATAGACAGAGTATAGATTGGATTAGTAGCGACAATGAGTAGAAATAGTAATGACGGTGAAGCATCAACGTCAAAAGTAATTGTGATGCTGATGTTAGCGATTGCTTTCTTCGGCTGGGCTTTTGCCGCGGCCGCTTATGCCCACTCAGAAGAAGGCTGGCGACAAGCATCTGGTTCGAATGTTGCGGATCCCACTGAAGTCGGTGCAGACGAGCGGTTTGAAGATGGCCAAGGCCTCAGACGATCCTCAAAGTCTTCTTTAAGAGATTTTATCTGGAACGCATTCAGCCAGATCCCGAATATGTTTGCGGTGATCGCCTTTAATTTCAAGCATCGTTTGTGGCTGGTGATTCTATTTGCCTGCCTGGAAGCGGGCGCTCTGGGATTGGGTTATGCGATGAGCAAAATTGATTAAGGTTTAATGAAAATAATAATGCGATTGTAACACTGGCTCCAAGCTGGTTGCCCTCTGTTATCATCAGATGAGGTTTTTTAGGGCAATCGCACCAACTTCAGTACCAGATGGAAATGCGTAAATGGTTCCAGAAGAAAAACGAAATCCGAGCCGGAAGCGGAAACGTAGACGCAGACCTGCCGAAGGGAAAGAGGGGACTCGCAGAGCGGCAAAGCCCCAAACTAAGCCGAAGAAAAAACGGAAAAAACAGCCAGACGATGAACCATCGACCCATAAAGTAATCGGGATGTTGATGGTGGCGATTGCCTTGTTTGGCTGGGCGTGTGCCGCGGCCGCTTATGCGCATGCGGAAGAAGGTTGGCGTGCCAATGAGGCGGAACGCTTCGCTGAAGAGAATTCGACAGAGGATCTCGACGAGACGCGGTTCAGCAGACGAAGACGCATGGGAGGAGCCATGATCAAAACGGCCCTTGAGTCATTGGGAGATTTTATCGGGAATGCGTTTCGCCAGATTCCGAATGTGTTTTCGGTGATCGCCTTTAACTTCCAGCATCGTCTCTGGCTGATCATTCTGTTTGCCTGCCTGGAAGGGGGAGCCGTGGGGTTGGGGTATCTCATGGAAAAAGTGGGTGAGAGCTTTCCGGATACGCCAGAATATTAGCAGCGTGACATCCTGTTTCGATGTTGGGGAAAGTTATCGAACGGTTTTTGATTTCCCGTGACACCGCTCGGCTTGTCCGACGGTACTGGTGGACATCAGGGGAACGCGTTGAGCTGCTTCCCTGCTCTGTTTTGCTATGAATGGCATTTTGGCCTTGTTTTATAGCGTTTTCTCACTGTCGGGTAAGAGGGTCAGAGGCACACGGTGCGCTGGTTGAAACGAACTGCCGAACTTTTTTTTGTCTCGGGTGTCAGTTCAGAATAAGATGTTTACAACGAAATTTCTCTTATTTTATGACCGAAAGAGCAGACACATGCGGGTTTATCTAGACGATGAACGACAGGCGCCGCCGGGCTGGCGGCAGGTACGTTGGCCGGAAGAGGCGATTTCATTACTCAAGACAGAAGCCGTGCGCGAAATCAGTCTCGACCATGATCTGGGAGATGACGCGCGTGGAACAGGTTTTGATGTCTTGCTCTGGATTGAAGAGACCGTCGCGACGAGTGACTTCGATCCCCCCGTGATCCAGGTTCATACGGCCAACCCCCCTGCCCGTAATCGCATGACGACTGCCGTTTCGACGATCAATCGGCTGGCAGAGCGGTGTCGTGGCGCGGATTGAATGACAGGGGCAAAGTCGTTCGAGTGGTATCACACATGGTACATCGATAGCGCTGGCGACCACATAGGGTCGCCCCTACGTTTGAGATGGTTAGCATTTGGGAGTCGCCGTTTTTTGATTGGGATCGTTTCTCGAATCGTGGCGTAGGGGCAGGTCTATGTGCCTGCCCGCCTTGTAGGGATCGATGTTGGATCACGCTTCCTAAGGGACCGGCTAAAGCGTTCGCGTGGTTTTACACATGGTATGTCGATAGCGCGGGCGACCACATAGGGTCGCCCTACGTTTGAGATGGTTAGCATTTGGGAGTCGCCGTTTTTTGATTGGGATCGTTTCTCGAATCGTGGCGTAGGGGCAGGTCTATGTGCCTGCCCGCCTTGTAGGGATCGATGTTAGATCACGCTTCTAAAGGGACCGGCTAAAGCGTTCGCGTGGTATCACACATGGTACATCGATAGCGCGGGCGACCACACAGGGGCGCCCCTATGGGTGCGATGAGGGGATTTCTCAAGTATTGTCATCAAACCAACAGTGCCACCGATGCAGGCAATCGGATGTGGCACTGAAGGCTATTGAACTTGGATGATAGTTTAATTATCGGATTTTGGTGGTAAATCGTCTAATTTGAAACGGACGGAGACGACCGAATTCTTGGCGGCATCATCGCGATATTTCACATACGTGGTTGCGACGATGGTTCCGTCCGGCAGGAGTTCGACTCCCGGGTATCCGCAGTCCCCTTTGCGACCGTGATGGTGCAACAACTTGATGCGATATTTGCCGTCGCGACCGTTGACGATGTCATCGTAGGTGCCGACCCAGGCGACAAAATGACCACGAGTGGAACTGCCGGGCGCCTGATCGCGGAAGCAGACGACCAACTGACCATCTTTGGTAAAGACCTCTTTGTGTCGATCGCCACTTAATCCCCAGGGCGTGTCGACCGGTTTCGTCCATGTCTTGCCATCATTATTGCTGAACATCATCAGGCTGCGGCCTTTGTGTGTATTTTCACGTAGCAGGCAGCAAAGCTGTTTTCCATCGGGACTGCGAAATACACATGGTTCACATGGGTTTTTGCCTTTGACTTCCGCCACCACGCGGGGCTTCGACCAATTGAAACCACCATCATCGGAGATGGTCTGTAAGACAACCAACGGAGCACGGTCTTTTCCATCGGGGCCTTTGTGGTACAGACCCAGATAGCGGCCGTCTTTTAACTGCACCATGCTGCTGAAGGTCATCACGCAGGGAAAACCGAGCGGGGGCATTTCTTTCCAGGTCTTGCCAGCATCTTCGCTCATGATGCTGGGCATACCAGGGCCACCTCGTTTTCCTTTTGCAGCGGAGAATACCCAGAGCCGTGCTTTGCCAGCCGGGTCTACCATGCGGTAGATGCTGGGGCAATTCTGATGTGTGGAGTAACCGGCGGGTAATATTTTATCGATCCGTTGCCAGGTTTTTCCACCATCATTGCTCTTTGACATCGGTCCGGCCGAGCCGCCATGATTGACACACCAGACGGCAAAGATGGTTTTCTGATCGGGCATCAGCAGTGTTGTGGGATGCCCTTGATAGACTTTGGGAGTTCCGGCTGCGATGACGGTTTGACGGTCTGTCTGGTTGGAAATATCCACGATTGGCAGTGGATCGGCGGCGTGTAAGTTGAACTGGGAGCCGCCGATGGCGAACAGGGTCAGCAATAGCGTCTGCAGTGAAAGCAGGGATTTCATAGGTGGGTTTTCCTTGAGTTGCAAAAGGGAATCTATGTTGTTGGTGGGAAATCAGACTCTTATGGTGTCAGGTCAAAGTTTTTCTCAAAGGGTTCCGAACTCGGTTTGATTTCCACAGTCAGTTCGGTTTTCTCATTATAACGTGCGGGCAAATATTGTCTGGTTGGAATTTCTTCAGGACCGCCATCGGCTACAATTTTGACGTCAGCTTCGGGGCGTTCTGCCGTGATTTTGACCTGGCAGGCGCCGATAGGGACTCCCCCTTTATTTTCGACGCGATATTGTCCGTCAATAATGGCTGCGCCGGCCTGGGGCGCTTCCCTGCCAGCGGCGGGAAGAAACCAGATCTGGCCTTGCGATACCGGTTTTCCTTCGAAGGTGACTTTGCCCGTCACAATCGCCCGGTCCGGCCCTGTGGCTGCTGCGCCGCAGCCTGCGAGGGAGAGGCTCAGTGCGAATGTGATTGTCAATAAATGAAATTTCATCGGTACGCCTCTAGTAGATCTCTTGAGAAGGATTGTGCACAGAAAACTTGAGTCACAGGAACTGTTACTGTCCGAATGCGGAGACTGCTTCGCGGCCGATGCGTGTGGTCACGCTTGTCAGAACGCCGGAATCAATGTTTTCAGAAACAAAGTGCACACTGCCGTCTGCCAGTAAAAAATGACAACCCCCTACATGCCAGCTGGAAGCCTGCTGACCACGAAGGCTCCAGGTTCCGTTACCGGGAGTCGTATTGGGACCATTAATGCCGCCAGCCGTGTCGATATGATTCACCACACTCCAGTAATTACAGTCAAACGATCCAGGCAAGCCGCCGGTGACTTCACCAACCATCAGCGTGTTGCTCGTACCATCGATGACGTCACGGATTTTCGTATTGGAGTTGTTGTACAAGATACCGTCGCCGTCGGAACGACCCCAGTTCGCAGCACATTCCCAGTCTCGCGAATCAGCGACGCCGGCCATGTTAGAACGTCCAAGGTCATCTTTATTCCCTGGGCCGCCGTTATTGATGCCACCCGTGCGGTTACAGCGCGCCTCCGATTGAGGATCAGAAGGGCAGATGAAGATCGGGATCGTGGCACCGACAGCCTGAATACTGTTGGAGGGGGCTACGTTGTAGTTTGTGCTGAAATCGAAGTTGTTATACACGGCATTTGATTCCAGGAACGGGAGAATCATAGCGCCCCAGCTGTAGCGATAGACATTGTTTTGCGACCAGACGCCCCCCGAGCAGCCACGACCCGAGTCGCGATGATCAGAGAGGGGAAATGAGCGGTGTGTCTCATGGTAGTTGTGCAGCGCCAGTCCCACCTGCTTAAAGTTGTTTTTACAACTGGAGCGGCGGGCCGCTTCGCGGGCCTGCTGAACGGCAGGGAGTAGAATGGCGATTAAGATTGCAATAATGGCAATCACGACCAGCAGTTCAATCAGTGTAAATCCGCGCTTGATTTTCATGATTCTCTCCGGAAGAGACAGGTGAATGAGGGGAAATGAATTTGATCGCTGTTCGATCAGTTCAGGTTGATTATCAAAAATGATCCAATTCGCCTTTGAAACAGGCTGTTTTGAGTAAATGAACGGACTTATGTTAAAAGAGGTTGACCGTTGGGATAACGTGTTATAACATGATGTTACATATTGTCAGCAATTTGAATTCGCTTGTCAACAAGAAAATGAAGAATGTATGAAGTCACCGAAAATCTGGCGGATCGCGCTTATCGATTTATCAAGCAGGAAATGCAGGACGGGACCCTCGTTCCCGGCGTGCAGCTGGTGAACCGGAAGCTGGCGTCGAAAATCGGCGTGAGTGTGATTCCAGTGCGGGAGGCCATTCATCGGCTGGTATCAGAAGGGCTGGTCGAGCATGTTCCTGGCGCGGGGGCCTTTGTACGGAATCCGAATCGCGAAGATCTGGAAGAACTGTATGTGCTACGGGATGCGTTAGAAAGCTGTGCGGCTGCGGAGGCGGCCCGGTACATTACGCCGCACCAACTGGATGACCTTGACGCACTGCTGGAGGAATTCCATGAAATTCGAGAGCTGATCCGCGGCCGGAGCGACGGACATGCCACGCCGGCGCAGTTTCATCGCTGGCTGGATCTGGAAGAAGCCTTCCATCAAATCGTGATTGATGCTTCGCGTAATCGTCTGATTGCCAAAGTGATTCGGGAACATCGTGCGGTGTCGACTGTGTTCGAGTCACAGCGGAGCAGCTCGAAACTGTTGACGCTGGATCTGGCGGAAAAAACCTGTGACAGCAAGGAGCAATTGCTGGCAGCGCTGCACGCCAGCAATGGTCCCCTGGCCCGCGAAGTGATGAGTGCCCAAATACAACGCGGCTGCCGCGACGTACTGGCCTTTTTACGACAGCAGGAACGCCGGTCTTAACTCAAGCCAACAGTGCTATCACGAACATTGTGAAGCCGCACATCAACACTACATGTTTTTACTACCACGAAAAACACAAAAGCACACGAAAAATTTCAGACATGGTTGACGGACAAACCAGAGTCGCATTGCCTGAGTCGTTTTCGTAGGGCGCGGACCCATGTGTCCGCCCGCCTGGCGGGTTTCGATACTAAATCACACTAGTGAAGGAACCGGCTAAAACGTTCGAGCGTCTTCTCGCAAAGCACGTCGCAACAGCGGGGAGACACATGGGGCTCCCCCTACATTTTCTGTGGGGCTGCGTTTTCTCACTCACCGAAGCCCCGAGCTAAAACTGACCGCTGTGAGGCGAAACCAAAAGACCACCAGTGGGGCTATTCTTCAAAAAAAGCTGTGTCTTGTTCACGTTCTGGGTCGTAATTGAAATCCACGATGCAGTCCATCGAAGATGTAACTGTCATGAACAAGCCATACCATTCTGGTCCGGCAGAATCGCGACAACTACCCAAAGAGATTAGTAACAGATCGATCATATTATTTGACTTCACTGATACTGTATCCTCACTAATTGTATCTACACGAATCTTTGCCAAGACCCCTCCACAATGATCATAGCGAGCATCTAGCGTTAGCGTTTTCCACTGGTTTGCTAACTCAGACTCGCCCAACTTGAAAAGTGCCTCACCGAGCTGTTTGATTAATGCGTCTAGTTTTTTATCCATTTGCTACCTCTTAAAGTCCCAATAGTTCTTTCAGAGTGCTTTTCTCAGTTCTCGTCAATACGGCTGTTGCATCATTCGTAAAATACCTTCATAAAGGTTCTTCCGCCTTTCGTCACCTCGATTTTAATATGAGTAGAGGGTATCTCAAAACCTTTTTAATAGTGTAGATAAACACCCAAAAATTACAAAGCTTTCGTAGAGGTAATCGTGATATTCCCAGCGTGTGACACTGCGACGATAGTTGTGCAACCAGGCAATACTATGCTCCACAATCCAACGTCGTTTGAAGCGTGGGAGTTTTCGACCATCTTGCGTCGGCGGCTTGACTGTGAAGAGGCCTTTCATGAAATCGTGATCGATGCGTCTCTCAACCGGTTGATTGCAAAAGTGATTCGAGAACATCGCGCTGTAACGACCGTGTTTGAGTCTCAGCGAAACAGTTCCAAATTGCTGGCGCTGGAGTTAGCCGAAAAAACCTGTGACAGCAAGGAGCAATTGCTGGCAGCGCTGCACGCCGGCGATGGTCCCCTGGCCCGCGAAGTGATGAGTGCCCAAATACAACGCGGCTGCCGCGACGTATTGGCCTTTTTACGACAGCAGGAACGCCGTTCTTAACACAAGCCAACTGTGCGACACGCTGACGCTGCTGTCACGCGCATTGTGAAGCCACGCTTCAATACAAAATGTATTTACTACCACGAAAGGCACGAAAGCACACGAAAATCTTTAGACAGGGCTGACGGACAAACCAGAGTCGCATTGCCTAAATGGTCTTTGTAGGGCACGGACCCAACAATGCCGCCCGTCTGGTGTTGCGGGTGGCATTGTTGGGCGGCCTGAATTATGATTATGGCTTTCAAAAATGATCGCCCTGCTTCCCCGGAGAGAAATTCAATGGCAGTCCGTCCCGTCTATGTACCAAAGACTGACACCCCTGGAGTCATTGTCAGGGATGTCACGTTTCAATGGTTTCCCGGCTTTTCCACTGCGCAGAAACAGAGATCGATTGATGCATTGCATGGTGCTGCCAAAGAACTGGGAATCCATCCTGTTTTAGAGATCTCCAGTAAATCCAAAGTGGAGTTCGGAGTTCAACTCAGTGCTTTTCATCTGACACTGACATCTGAGGTAAGTTGCCAGGTCTTTTCTGTGGAGACTGCTTTTCAGGGGAGTAAAGTATTCGAAAATGGGGGACCCTACGTTGATCTGCTGGAGGGTACCTCAAGACAGGCAAAGAAAGATGAACGGTTGAGGAATTCGGGAAAACTGGCCCGGTTTGAATATTTCGGGAAAACCTATCCGTTGCAGCCACGTACTTTCTTTTATGACTGGCTGTATCTGAATGCGCTCCAGCACCAGCCGGGAATGGCGGAGCGTCTGATGAAGTATCAGGGGTTTACCGATATTGAATTCAACCCGAAGAAATCGATCAATTGCCAGGCCTATTCAGCAGCCTTATATGTTTCGATTCTGGCTTCCGGTGGGATCGAAGAAGTCATGTCTTCACCTGAGACCTTCTTAGAACGTCTACAACACGAATATGAAGCCAGAGATCAAATCCTGGCACTTCAACATGATTTGTAATGAACTGTTTCCAGGTCAGAGCCGATTATCAGTCGGGAAATGATGTTCGGGAGTAGTCGTTTTTTGGGTTGGGATGGTTTTTCGAACATTGTTGGTAAGCCGACTGTGCCACTTGGTCGGGACTGGGCTTGCTTACGAGCTTATATTGATCTGACTGAGGATCGTGGGGTCTTTGATTTTTTTGTCTTCTGCCAGCAGAAAGGCTTTGCTGAGGATGATCGAGAGCATGTTGTCTCCTTCGAAGGGCAGAAACAGGTTCCCTGATGTTTTGTCGACAGCGGATTGTTTACGAACGATGCAGAGATATTCGTCGTTGGGAGACATTAAAATATTGCTGCTTCCCAGGTGGATTTTGTACGTCCGCACCGATCCCTGGACCACCAGAAATTTATCTTCAAACGAACATTGTTTGGCGATTTTGAGTCGCGGGATCAGACGCTGCAATATTTCCTTGCGGGTCTGGGCAGACTCAGTTAAATCGCCGAACGAGTAACTTTGCCAGTAGGTGGCGTAAGGGCCTTCCGGCCCTCCATCGGACCAGGTCGGATCGTTGGCAACAGAAGCCACGCCGACAAACAGGTCGACATCGCGCAGCAACTCGCTGAGCACCAGCGGGGGAATTTCTGCTACCTCAATCGGGGTATTGCTCGCATCCTCGCCCCAGGCGGTGTAAGCACCTCCGCTGGCATGTGCAGTGTGTTCTGCTGCAGTGAGCGGATAAAAACGGACCTGATCGGTGGCGAGATAGAGATACGTGCCGGTTTCGTTCGTGTCGACTCCATAATTGTCTCCCACTCCTTCCACCCAGAATTCGACGCGCAAGTCCCATTTGGGAAGCAATTTCATGGCGGGAAAGTAGGCATCATCGACCATCAGCCGCAATTGGTTTTTCCACCCTCGGGCAGCGCAGAGCGCGTTGAACTGATGCTGCTTTATAATATGAGCTGCGTAACGATTTGAATAAACGTTTGTGTTACGTTCTGCGTCTGTCAGTAGATAGACTTCACGGTGGGCCTGTTTGAAGGGCTGCTGGACTTCGTGTTCTTCCAGCCATTCCCGCCAGGCAAGAACCTCCTCCGTCGGCACTTCGATGGGATGCCAGAGTTCAACGGTGGTATTCTGATTCAGATTACTGAGCGGCTGGCTGTCCCGGTCGACAAGTTGGCCTTTCAGCCAGATCCCGACGACGACTTCCGCGCCGGTTTTGAAACGCCAGATAATCCGCCGGGCCAGAGTTCCCACCAGGGGATGGTAGAGATACCGTTCCTTCCATGTTTCGAAGGACCATTCTTTCTGTTCCAGGAACAGGTTGTCGATGCGTTCTCGTTGCGCGGGCAGCATCTTCTGGATGTCTTTGGCGCTGGCCTTGAGTTCTTTCAGCTCTTCCGGAAACTCTTTTTTGACCGCAGCCGGGATTGACTTCTGAGTCTTGCCGTCTGGTTTCAGCCACTGTAGTTGTGTCGTGGTGGTTCCGGTAATATTAAGCTGGGCCGTGAATTCCCCCAATGTTTCTTTCAATTGGCCAACTGCCGTCAGCCCGTAGGCGGGAACCCCCATTTCTTCGATTTCATCGCGGGGAACATTCATGCGTTCGGCGGTCGCATGTAATGCTTTCTCAATCCCAATTTGCGCGGTTCCGAATTTGATCTTCACTTTGAGAAATGCCAGTTGGCCGAGAGCCACTTGACTGGGAATTTGACCGAGCGACCAGACACAGGCATTGCCCACTTTGACCGCGCGGGCACCAGCGCCGGGAACTTTTTTATAGGTAGAAATGGCTAAGGACGCGATGGCTCGTGCCAGCTTTGACTCCTCGATCAGGCTACAGCTCCAGAGTAGCCCCTTGAGCGTATCCTGGTGTATATCGACTAGCATCAGGTTGGGGTCGGGGCCCCAGTGATTTCTTCCTAAAGTTTTCGTGCGGGGTTGATCGATCAGGGGAAACCATTTTAATACCGACTCGATGAATGGTTCTTGTCCCAGTTTGTTGAGCAGAGATTCCGCTGTTTTCAGCCATTTTTCCGAAGGCTTGCCTGCCGACGCGGTCTGGCAATGTGCCAGCAATGCCCCCCATGCATTTCGTTGGGGGGCGGTCATCTCCTGACTGTCAGCCAGTGCCGCGTCCGACCAGGCTTCTCCCGGCTGCAGAGGGAATCTACCATGATTGGTAATGAGATTTTGGAATTTTTTGTTAAGTTGGAACGCTGCCCCGGTATTCATTTTCAGCAGTCTTTCCGAGAGTGCAGACAGAGCCTGGTTCAGTTGCTCATCGGGCTCTGCTCCTGACTTTTTCAGAGAACTTAGAATGTGATTGACAAAGGCATAAATCTGCGGATGGTGCCCTCTCGTTTGGGCGCAACAATCTGCCAGCCAGGCATATTCCGGCATCGTGAACGGAAGGTTTCGACGTAGTAGTCGGGCTGCCATATGGGCTGGGGTATTTGAATTGGCAGGTCGCTGGTCCGGCAGAGACTCATACAAAATTTTAAGACACTCTGGCCAGTCTGCAGAGTTACGATCATGGTATCTCAATCCGAATGCCAGAAAGATGAAATCTTTCTGAACGTCTTTTTTTTCTTTCAGGGTTTCCTGAACGACAGGGAGACTGGCAATACTGTCGAAATCATAAACGTCTTTGTCTTTGGCATCAGCCACTAACTGTCGATAAAGTTCGTCAGCGCGGGGAGAATATTTCATGGGAGTGAATCTGTCTTGTGTTTTATTGTTCGTGGAGTGGTCGGGCTAAACCCGTAGACTAAGTGACCGCGATTTAGCCTCCCACGAGCAAAGTTAGCTTCAGGAACGTCACTTCTGATTGCGGAGTGATCGTAATTTCTTCGTCCAGAGATTCTGCCTGCCGCTCGTTGACCAGGATCAGCACCTGATTGCGTTCAAACGCCTCGATGACCTTTTCGTACTGTTGATTCCAGTCGATCTCACGGCGTGTTTTCTGTTTGAAGCCGTTGAGTGTTTCTTCGGTATCGGTGGGACGCACCAGACCATTAAAATGCTCGAGTTGTTTTGTGTTAAAGTCTTTCACTTCCTGATAAACCCGGCTGCGAATCAACTCGCGCACGGTAATCGTTTCGGTCAGAAATTCGAGCGTCAGTTCCCCGGTAATTTTCCCGGCCATGGTTTCATCACGAATCGTCAAAGTGGTCGCTGACATAAAGGTATCCTTCTGAAAGAACTCGATGAACCGTAGTACGCACTGAGTGAACTGGCTGCGAGATCACTTTATTAGTGATGCTGTTCGATTGTACTTTTTGTGGGTTTCTGATGCCAGTGTGTCTTGGCAGGATACGCGGAACCATTCCAACTATTTACATAGGGTGGGGATCGTTTCTCGAATCGTGGCGTAGGGACAGGTCTATGTGCCTGCCCGCCTGTTGGGGTTCGATGCTGGGGCACGCTTCCAAAGGGACCGGCTAAAGTGTTCGAGTGGTTTTACACCTGGTACGTCGATATTGCGGGCGACCACATAGGGTCGCCCCTACTTTTGAGATGGTAGTATTTGGGAGCGGTCATTTTTTGATTGGGATTGTTTCTCGAATCGTGGCGTAGGGACAGGTCTATGTGCCTGCCCGCCTGTTGGGGTTCGATGCTGGGGCACGCTTCCAAAGGGACCGGCTAAAGTGTTCGAGTGGTTTTACACCTGGTACGTCGATATTGCGGGCGACCACATAGGGTCGCCCCTACGAAAATATTCTCTTTATCGTATTTTCTAATTGAAGTCAGAATCTGTGTTCACTAGTCTGGAACTATGATCTACGGCCACATTGTCTCAAGGTATTACCTTCACCCAAACGAGCAACAATCATGAACCAGCCACGACGGAAATCGATCCGACTGAAAGGGGATGATTATTCGCAAGCTGGCTTTTATTTCATTACTATTTGCACGCAAAATCAATTATGTCTCTTTGGTGAAATTCAGCTTAACGGGGAAATGAAACCAAATTCAGCAGGATGCATGATTGAAAAATGGTGGTTAGAATTGTCACGCAAATTTCCGACGGTGACACTTCATGAGCGCATCGTAATGCCAAATCATTTTCATGGTATTCTTCAAATAGACCACACCAGTGAAGTAAATGACAGAGCGAAAGAATTCACACCTGTCAAAATTACTGATCAAATTGAGCAGTTACACATCTCTCCTACTTCCCTGGCTTCAATCATTGGCTGGTTTAAGTCGATGACGATGAATGAATATATTCGACAGGTGAAATCGCAAGGTTGGCCACCTTTTCATCAGCGATTATGGCAACGGAATTACTATGAGCACATTATTCAGGATGAAGATGCGTGGCAAGAAATTTCAGATTATATTCGGACAAATCCTCAGCGTTGGATCGATGACAAATATTATCGTTACGAAAAATAGGGCACGATGATCAGAATTCCCCAATCGTGGCGTAGGGGCAGGTCTATGTGCCTGCCCGCCTTGTGGGGTTCGATGCTGGATCACGCTTCCAAAGGGACCGGCTAAATGGTTCGAGTGGTTTTACACATGGTCCGTCGATAGCGCGGGCGACCACATAGGGTCGCCCCTACGATTGTGGTGGGGTGTTTCTTCACCACGATGCAAATCTTCCCTTCTCTCTCTCGTGCCGATGTCTATGATTCTGTTTCTCGGCTCTTGATCGGCTGATTCTTACAGGCATCTTTGAGTTCTTCGTCGGTCATGTTTTGAACTTGCTGGGCAGTGAGCTTTGGCTTGCTCTTTTGGTGGTCGTGTCTGTGGATTTCGAGGCCGAGGAGTTTGTCGAGGCGTTTGCGGGCGTGGAGACGTTCGGTTACAGAACGTTTTTCATTTGCGATGATGTCGCGATAAAATTGGTGGGATTCGGCACGGTGTTGAAGGATGTCTTCATCCATGCACTCATCCATTTCGTGGCGGGCGCGGGTCATGTAACGTTCGACGGAACGCCGGCTGAGATGGTATTTGCCGGCAATCGCGGTTTTGATATCAGAGGGGTAACTTCCCATGGCGAGCATTCTTTTGACAAGCCTGAGGGCTTGCGTTTTTTGTTCTTCGGTAAGACTCATACGGGGTTTGCGATTGGAGTCGGTCATGGACGTGTTACCTTTCTTTAACGATTGTTTCATAAAATGGACTGCGAACATGTTGCATCATGTTGAACGGCGTGTGGAGGGCAATGGAAAAACGACATCCGAACTGGCGTCGATGTGCAGTGATCATGGAGTGATCCGTGATCGAGACCCTCTGATCGTGTTCCGAAGTGGATCGATCATTGACGAGACATCCCGAACTACTGCCGCAGGTTCCAGTGAAAAACGTGAAAAATCGGCGGCGTTTCAGGTGAACCTGCGGAACATGTTCGACAGATTCCAGTGGGCATTCCTCTCAACTCGCGCGCGACACCGAACAGGCTTTGTACGGATCAGCGGGAGAGCGTCAAGTCAAAATTGTGTACTGACACAGGTGCATACGTTAGAAGAACAGCATGAGTGAATAGTGTCGTTCAGTCTTGTTTGAGGCGGATGGTGACGCTGGCGGCGTGGGCGGTGAGGCCTTCTTTGTTTGCGAGCAGACAGATGCCGGGGGCGTCTTGTTTCAGACCTTCCTGGTTGTAGTAGATCACCGAGGAACGTTTGAGGAAGTCGATCGCACAGAGGCCGTTTGCGAAGCGGGCGGTGCCGCCGGTGGGAAGCACGTGCGACGGGCCGGCGTAGTAGTCGCCGGTTGCGACGGGGGTATAGTGACCCATGAAAATCGCGCCGGCGTTCTGGATTTTATCCAGTTGCTGATCGGGGTTGGCGGTCGAGATGTGCAAGTGCTCGGGTGCCAGAAGATCGGTATAGCGGGCGGCTTCGTCTTCGTCTCGAGCGAGGATCAGAGCGCCGTAGTCGAGCAGACTTTGGCGGGCGAGATCGCCGCGCGGGAGTTCGTTCAGTTGATTGACGAGCGCGGTGCGGACGGCTTCGATCAGCGGCGCGTGCCAGGTGATGAGGACGCCGGAACCGGGGCTGTGTTCGGCTTGCGAGATCAGATCGCTGGCGATGAATTTGGCATTCGCGGTTTCGTCGGCGAGCACGATGACTTCACTCGGGCCGGCGATGCTGTCGATGTCGACTTCGCCGAAGACGTGCCGTTTCGCGAGGGCGACGAACAGATTTCCGGGGCCGACAATTTTGTCGACACGTTCGATGCCTTCGACGCCGTATGCGAGAGCGGCGACGGCTTGTGCCCCGCCGACGCGGTAGATTTCGGTGATGCCCAACTCATAACAGGCGGCGAGAATGTCGGTGTTGTAGCCTCCGAAATCGGTGGGAGGGACAACGACGGCAATTTCTTTGACACCCGCGGTTTGTGCGGGAATCGCGGTCATCAGCAGCGTCGATGGATACGCGGCGGCACCGCCGGGAATGCAGACGCCGACCCGTTTCAAAGGCAGATACCGTTGACGCAGCTCGACGCGGGACTCCCCTGCCTCGCGAAGGACTTTGACGTCGTCCGGCAAGAGAGCCGACTGGAATTCGATCACGTTTTCACGAATACGACGCAGCGTAGTGAGGTACTCGGGATCGGCTTGTTCGTGAGCCGCTTTGAGTTCTTCCGCCGAGACGCGCATGGTTTCGGGGGTGAGCTGTTTGCGGTCCAGTTTTGCCGTGTAGTCGAGGAGTGCCTCGCGACCTTGATCACGCACATCGTTGCAGATCCGTTCGACGACTTCCTGTGGAGACAGGGGTTCGCCGAAGAGTTCGATCGTACGTTGTCTGCCTGCTTCCGAGACGACATTGCCGCGCGGGCTGAGCTTTTCGCGGAGTTCGCTGAAGAGCGCGGTGGCGTCGTCGCGGGTGCAGTCGATGGTCGTGATGTTGAGGTCGCTGTGCTGTGTCATGAGTCCGTATTATGCGATGCCGGGAACGGGAAAGTTTTCGGTGAATTCTGCGACTTCGCCTTTGACAGTTTCGATGTTGGAATCGTCATCGGGAGCACCGAGGACGCGAAGAATCCAAGCACCGACCTTTTTCATTTCGTCCTCTTTCATACCACGAGTCGTCAGAGCGGCGGTGCCGATCCGGATACCACTGGGGTCGAGAGGTTTACGCTGGTCGTAGGGGATCATGTTTTTGTTGACGGTGATGCCGGCTTTGTCGAGGGCTTCTTCGGCGATTTTACCGGAGAGGTCGATCGCGGTGACGTCACAGAGCATGAGGTGGTTGTCAGTACCGCCGGATGCGAGTTTGATGCCGCCTGCCATCAGGGTTTCGGCGAGCGTCTTTGCGTTGGCGACGATCTGTTGGGCGTAGACTTTGAAAGAGTCTTCGCTGGCTTCTTTGAAGCAGATCGCTTTGCCGGCGATGACGTGTTCCAGGGGGCCGCCTTGAATTCCAGGGAAAACTTCGCGGTTCAGGTCTTTGGCGTATTTCTTTTTCATCAATACGAAACCGGAACGGGGACCACGCAGGGTTTTGTGTGTGGTCGAAGTGACGAAGTCGGCGACTTCGACAGGGTTGTTATGCACTCCGCCGGCGACGAGACCAGCATAGTGAGCCATATCGACCATCAGGACCGCACCGACTTCTGCGGCGATTTCAGCGAATTTGGGGTGATCGATTTCGCGGGGATACGCAGACGCACCAGCGATGATCATTTTCGGTTTGTGTTCGCGGGCGAGTTTCGCGACTTGATCATAGTCGATCTGGTGATTGTCTTCGCGAACGCCGTAAGGGACGGGGTTGTAAAGCTTGCCCGAGAAGTTCAATTTCATGCCGTGCGTCAGGTGACCGCCGTGGGCGAGATCCATCGCCAGGAAGGTATCACCGGGTTTCAAGACGGTGAAGTAGACGGACATGTTGGCCTGAGAGCCGGAGTGTGGCTGAACGTTGGCGTATTCGGCTCCGAAGAGACTGCAGGCTCGGTCGCGGGCGATATTTTCGACGATGTCGACATATTCACAACCGCCATAATAGCGGCGACCGGGGAGCCCTTCGGCGTATTTGTTTGTGAGAATCGAGCCAGCGGCTTCCATGATGGCGGCGCTGGTGTAATTTTCAGAAGCGATCAGTTCCAGACCATGTTTCTGCCTTTGCGCTTCAGACTGAATACAGTTCCAGATTTCAGAATCAGACGACTCGAGCACGGACATTCCAATAAACTCCCATGGATATATAGTCAAAAATCGGGGTACAAACGGTACCATGAAGGGGAAATTACTTATTTTGCTCCCTTATAATGAAGGATTGCTCTGAAAGCTACCCAACGCATTCGTGTATCAGTATCCTCGGAGAAAGTTTACTGTTCAGAAGAATGATATTTTTCATTCACTTCCCTGATAACCCCCTTTTTACTCGAAATTTTCGTTTTAATGTATTATTACTTAATCTATGTCTGAAACTGACGAAGAACAACCTGATCAACTGCTACAGGGCTCCCCTGCACTTCAAAGCGAACGCGTGGTGTTTACGGGGACGCTTGCCTCAATGACACACCAGAAGGCGTGGGAGTTCGTCGAGCAGCACGGCGGTCAAGCCGCACAGCATGTGAGTCGACAAACGACGCTGCTGGTTGTCGGTGAAGAAGGCTGGCCGCTGGAAGCAGACGGTTCGCCTTCCGTGAATTTGAGCCAGGCCGAGGAGTTGATCAACGAAGGGACGCCGATTCAGATCATTAAGGAATCGGACTGGCTGGCGTTGATTGAACTGCGCGATCCGGGCGTGAATGTGGATCAGCTTTATACGCCGGCGATGTTAACGCAGATGCTGGAAGTACCTGTGACTACGATTCGTCGCTGGGAACGGCAGGGATTGATTAAGCCGGTACGAAAGATTTTCCGACTGCCCTACTTTTCGTTTCAGGAAGTGGCGAGCGTGCGGCGGCTGTCGCAGCTATTGGAATCGGGTGTGCATCCGCGGGATTTGGAAAACAGCCTGCAGCATTTGGGAAAATTCTTTAACGAGATCGACGCCCCGCTCTCTCAATTGACATTACTCTCTCAGGATGCGCAGTTGCTGTTGAAAGATGAGCATGGCCTGATCGATCTCCGGCGCGGGCAGCGGGTATTTGATTTCGGTACGGAAGAGACTGTGGTGCCTGAACTGGCGGACGAGGAATCGTTCGAAGGGACGATTGAGTTCACGGAGCATCTGAAAACGGAAGAACCAGCGGAGCGGAGTTCGGACGAATGGTTTCAGGAAGGCTGTCAGTTTCTGGATGCAGGCGATGCACAGTCGGCGATCGAAGCATTTCGGCTGGCTCTACTGGGGCAGCCTGATATGCCCGAGGCGCATTTGCATCTGGCGGAGGCGCTGTATCTGAAAGGGAATACGGAAGGCGCGCTCGAACGTTATTATACGGCGGTGGAATGGGATCACGATTACATCGAAGCCTGGACTCAGCTGGGCTGCCTGCATAACGAGCTGGGCGACCCGAAAGCGGCGCTGCATGCATTTGAGATCGCGCTGCAGGTTCACCCCGATTATCCGGACGCGCATCTGCATATCGCCGAGGTGCTGCATCAGTTGAATCGAGTTGAGGAAGCGATTCCTCACTGGAAGGTTTACCTCGAATTCGACGAAATGGGGCCTTGGGCCGATCTGGCGCGGCAACGTCTGGAAGAGTTGGAAGACGACCAGGTAGAACAGTTTTCATAATCACGGTTGTTATCTGCTGAACAGTTGAGATTCCCCTTTTTCCGGCTGCGCCGATCCCTATGATTGGGGGCGGTTCTTTTTCAATCTGGCTTGCTTCCCTGCTAAAATCGGAGTATCTTATTATTTTGGCACCAAAATAAAACTACTGCAGATGGGAAACCGACTCTGATGAAAATTGAACGCATCGAAACGCTGGTGTGTCATGCCCGGATGAGAAACTGGGTGTTTGTGAAAGTGGTCACCGATCAACCCGGCCTGATTGGCTGGGGCGAAGCCACGCTGGAGTGGCATACGCGAGGGATTGTGGGGACGATTGAAGATTTGTCTCCTCTGTTGATCGGCGAAGATCCCCGGCGCGTCGAGCATCTGTGGCAGACGATGTGGCGGCAGCATTTCTGGCATGGAAGTGGTGTGACGCGGTCAACGGCGATTGCAGGTATCGATCTGGCGTTGTGGGATATTCTGGGGAAAATTCACGGCGTGCCCTGCCATCAGTTGTGGGGTGGTCCGGTGCGGGATTACATTCGCCTGTATTGTCATCTGGGTGGTGGCAATATGGAGTCGTTCTACCAGACATCAACAGACAACGCGGCGCAGTTCGCAGAGTTGGCACAGAAAGCGGTGGCGGACGGGTTCACGGCATTCAAGTCGATGGCGGTGCCACCGACGATGCCAATTGAAGGTTTGAAACCGATCCAGGCAGCTGAAGATTGTGTGGCGGCGATGCGAGAAGCGGTCGGAGACGATATTGATATCATGGTGGATTGTCACGCCCGCCCTTCACCGGCGATGGGGATGCAGTTTGCGAAAGCACTCGATCCTTATGGTCTGTATTTCTTTGAAGAGCCTTGCTGGCCGGAATCGATGGAGAGTCTGGCACGGATCAATGCGGCGGTGACGACGCCGATTGCAACGGGCGAACGGCTGACCCATCTGGCGGCGTTTCGCGATCTGTTTGCATTACGGGGCTGTGAGATTTGTCAGCTCGATCTGACGCACTGCGGTGGTTTCACGGAGGCACGGCGGATTGCGGCTCTGGCAGACGCGCATCGGATTTCACTCGCGCCACATAACCCACAAGGGCCGGTAAGCACGGCGGCTTCGCTGGAATTCGGATTTTCACAGCCGAGCTACATTATCTGTGAGTCGGTGCATTCGGATGTTCCCTGGAGAGAGGATGTCGTGGAAGAAGGTTTTGTGATTGATCCCAAAACAAGGACGGTCACGCCAAACCAGAGGCCGGGGTTGGGAATTTCGATCAATGAAGAGGAAGTCAAAAAACATCCGTTTGAGCAGGAGACAGTGCAGCGGGTGTACTATCGAGATGGTGCGGTGGGAGACTGGTAAGCCGGTTTTGCTGGGTGCTTTGGACAGGGACTGAGATTCACGATTATTTGAAACGGAATTAGTTATGAGTGAGCGCGCAATCGAGGTGGGAACAGAGTTGGCGTTTCAGGGGCAGATCGGAGTGGCGACGGTCGATATTACGCCGCCCGTGGGGATTTATGCTCGTAACTGGGGCGCGGCGAAACATGACGTGGCCGATTCGATTCATCGTCGGCTGACTTTGAATGCGCTGGTGCTGTATGCCGCCGGTGCAGAGCAGCCTTTGATTTTTCTGGATGCCGACCTGGGCTGGTGGCGATCGTTGATTACGTTCAACCGGTTTCAGTCTCGATTACTGGAAGAGTTGGAGATTAACGAGTCGGCTTTGATTTTCGGGTTGAGTCATACCCATGCTTCTCCCCCTTTGACGGACCCTGATCCGGATTTACCGGCCAGTGAATCGCTGGCGGAGTATCTGGAGACCGTTTATCAGGCTTCTGTTAATGCAGTGCGTGCCGCGATCAACAATGTGTCGGGGGCGGTTCTGGAATGGAACACGGGACACTGTCAGTTAGCATCGATGCGAGATTTGCCTGATCCCGCTCCCCGGACAGAACGAATTCTGTGTGGCTGGAATCCGAGTGAGCCAGCGGATGATACGCTGGTGGTAGGTCGTATCAGTGATGCTGAAGGAAAATTGAAGGCGGTGATCGTGAATTACGCTTGCCATCCGACGACGCTGGCCTGGGAGAACACCGCGATCTCACCTGATTTTCCGGGAGCGATGCGGGATACGATTCAGGAAACACTGAGGGTCCCTGCTCTGTTTATGCAAGGGGCTTCGGGGGAACTGTCACCGCGGTATCAGTATGTGGGTGACACCGACGTTGCGGATCGGCATGGGCGTCAACTGGCTTATGCGACGCTCGCGACGCTGGAAGATATGGAACCGGCGGCGACGTGTCTGGAGTATCAGGGCGTGATGGAATCGGGGGCGCCACTGGCGGTGTGGAAGCATGCTGCTATCACGCCGAGTTCACTGCTCAAAGCGCTCGAAGTGAAAGTAGAACTGCCAATAAAGGATTGGCCTTCTGCGGAGGAATTGGAGCAATTACGGCAGGAGTGTCCGGATCGGGCATTGGAAGAACGTTTGCGTCGGCGGCGGAATATTCGTCGGGGAATTGGCGATGGATCAACGCTGGACTTGCCGGTCTGGGTCTGGCGCATGGGAGATACAATTCTGGTCGGCAGCCCCACCGAAGCGTATTCGATTCTGCAGCGCGAACTCAGAGAACGATTTCCAGAGCGGACGATTGTTTGTCTGAATCTGATCAATGGGACGACTGGGTATCTGGCGCCGGCGGAATTATATGACCTGGATTTGTACCAGGTGTGGCAGACGCCGTTCGAACGGGGCGGTCTGGAAATTTTGATTGAAGGGATGGCGGATGCGATTCAACGGATCATTGCCGACTAATCAGATTTTTGCAGAGAGTAACAGGAATCATTGGGAAACAGAGATCATAAACAGAGCAGGAAGGCGAAGAGCATGACGGGACTGATTCGGGGTGTGTTGCCGGTATTGCATACGCCTTTGCTGGCAGATGAAACGATTGATCGGGAATCACTGGCGCGGGAGATCGACTGGTGTTATGAGCTGGGCGCGGATGGTATCTGCGGGGCGATGGTTTCGGAAGTGCTGCGTCTGACGTATGAAGAACGGCTCGAATTGACGCGGTTGATGTCTGAGATTTCTGATGGTCGCGGGGCTGTGATCGCCAGTGTGGGAGCGGAGAGCACGCGCCAGGCTTTGGTGTTTGCCCGTCATGCCGAACAGGTAGGCTGCGATGCGGTAATGGCGATTCCGCCGGTGACGACGGCGCTGCCGGAGCCGGCTTTATGGGATTATTTTTCCGCGCTGGCCGAACAGTGTTCCCTGCCTTTGATAGTACAGGATGCGTCTTCTTACGTCGGGAATGCGATCTCGATTGATTTTTACCGCAGATTGCTGGAGCAGTACGGAGCGGAGAAAATTCGGTTCAAACCAGAGGCGTCGCCGATTGGGCCGAACCTGTCGGCGCTGCGCGATGCGACGGAAGGTCGGGCGTTGATTTATGATGGTTCGGGGGGGATTCTGCTGGTGGACGCCTATCGGCGGGGAATCAGCGGGACGATGCCGGGCGTTGATTTACTGGATGGAATTATTGCCTTGTGGAAAGCGCTGCGGGCCGGCGATGAAGCGGCGATCTACCAGATTTATTTTCCGATCTGTGCGATTGTGGCGCTCCAGTTACAGGCGGGGTTGGATGGATTTCTGGCGATTGAGAAGTATCTGATGGTCAAACGCGGGATCTTTCAATCAGAGCAACGTTGTACGCCGCACGCGTGGTCGCTCGATGAGGAAACGAAAGCGGAAGTGGATCGGCTGTTCGATTTGCTGATGCAGGCATTGTAGTAGAAGCAGGGATCTCGCTTCAGGGAGACATTGTTGTGGTTGAATCGGAAAACCGATCAGAGAGCGAACAGGCAGCGCCAACGCATGCCCGGTTCATGGTGATCACCCTGCTGTGTCTGGTGGCGGCCGTGGCGTACATCAGCCGCAATGCCATTTCGGTTCCCGCGAAGCTGATTCAGGAAGAGCTCGACATCAGCCTGACTCAGATGGGCTGGGTGATGAGCGCGTTCTTCTGGAGCTATGCCCTGTCGCAGATTCCCAGCGGCTGGATCGGACACGTCTGGGGGACGCGGCGCTCTCTGACCGCTTTTGCCATCCTGTGGTCGATCGCAACTGCCTTGACCGGATTGGTGAACGGGTTCTGGATGCTGATTGTTGTGCGTCTGATTTTTGGTATTTCGCAGGCCGGAATTTTCCCTTGTTGTGCGAGTACGATTTCCAAGTGGCTGCCCAAATCGCGGCGGGGTCTGGCCAGTGGTTTGTTGGGAAGTTTCATGTCGATCGGGAGTGCCTTGGGTGCGCTCAGCATTGGTTTACTGTTGCAAGGCATCCATTTCGGTGGTGTCGAGATTCCAGGAATGAGCTGGCGGACGATAATGTATCTCTGTGCGGTGCCGAGTTTTGTGTGGGCGATCTGGTTTTATTACTGGTTTCGGGATCGTCCTGAAAATCATCATGGCGTGAATGCCGCAGAACTGAAAATTATTTGTAATGGTGAAGTAGACCAACCGGTTGCTCAGGCGACGGTTCAGGGACGGGACGCGCATGGCGAGCCGACACCCTGGGGGAAAATTTTGACCAGTTTTTCGATGTGGATGATTTGTGCTCAGCAGTTCTTCCGGGCGGCCGGTACGATTTTTTACATGACGTGGTTTCCCGTTTATCTGCAGAAAGCACGGGGCATCACCATCGCCTCTTCGGGGATCTGGACCAGTTTTCCTCTGATGTCGTTTGTGGTGGGGAATTTTCTGGGAGGAGTCGTCGTTGACTGGGTTCTACAGCGAACCGGAAGCCGCCGCTGGAGCCGTCAGGGAGTCGCGATTGTGGCCATGTTGGGTTGCGGTCTGTGTACGCTGTGTGCTTATTTTGTGGAAGAGATGAATCTGGCGATGACGTTGATTACCATCAGCATGTTTTTTGCCGGCCTGGGGGGCGCATGCGGATATACGGTGACCATCGACAAGGGAGGCCAGCATGTCGCACCGATTTTCGGGATGATGAATATGGCGGGCAATCTGGGGGCGGCGCTGTTGCCTGTGATTGTCGGTGCGATGTTCGATGCGGGTATCTATGACGCTGTGTTGATTCTGATGACGGGGATTTATGTGACCGCGGCGTTATGCTGGATGTTATTGAATCCGAACGGGACGGTCTTTGATGAAGCGAGCGTTTCGGTGAAGGCGTAAAAAAACTCTGACTGGTGAGTGCCGATCAGAGTTTGCTGATTTTTCATGCGTGTGGTTGCTGGGAACCTATGACTGCAGACTCCAGTAGATCACATAAGCGCCGACTATGATGGTATAGCAGAATGTGATGACAAGCATCTTGGTGAGAAAGCGACCGGCACTGGCGTCTTCGGAGGCCATGGTTTCAATCTCTGCTTCTGTGTACGGCAGCGGCTGTGCTGTCGCTGCATCATCGGAGGCGGGAGTGGGATCGTTCATTTGTTTCTCTTAATTCAAGGTGCTGAAAGCAGGGACGCGATTATTTTTCCAGGAGTTCGAGTAATAGGTTACTCGAAGGATAAGGATGTCCGCAATGTTGAACAAAGGCTTCGCCGTATGCTGCGCCGATTTCTTTTCCGCGGGCTGCAGACCAGCGTTCGGTTCCATCGAGGTATTCGTCGAGTCCATGCTGCTTTCTGAGCCAGGCACGCTGACTTTCGTGGCAGGCGAGCATCTTAATTTTGAGGTCGAATGTTTCGGAAATATCGAGGATGAACTGCGGTTTGATCGGGTTCCCGAAATAGTCACAGCCTTCAATCGGATCGACATAATACAGATGCGGGATTTTTTCCGTCGGTGGTGCGGGCTGAAACTGATGTGTGGTGTAATTGGGTGCGGAGGCACCGAAGCAGGCATCTCTCACCAGTCGGCTGGTCATTTCGTGATCGCTCATGTAATCGACCGGGGGGGCGGTGATCACGATATCCGGGCGTGCTTTGCGAACGGCTTCGGTGACCCGCTGGCGAGACTCGTTGTCGACGATGATGGCCAGGTCCCGAAATTCGAGGCACATGTAGTCGGCGCCGAGCATATCGGCTGCTTTCTGGGCTTCGGCGCGGCGAACATTGGCGATTTCCACAGGGCCCATTTCGGCGCTACCACAGTCGCCGGCGGTCATTGTGGCGATGGTGATGTGACAGCCCTGATTTTTCAGGCGGGCCAAAGTACCCGCGCATTGGATTTCGATATCATCGGGATGAGCGTGAATCGCCAGAATTCGCAGAGATTCTGCCTGATTTACCATGAAAATTTCTCTCTCTGTACATTTAGGTCTAACAATTGGTAGTGAGCTTTGTGTGAGACTAGTTATAATAAACATTCATAAAAAAAACACGCGCACCGAGTGTACTGTTCGTGTGGTTACTTAAAATGACTGGCTCAACCCGGTGGAATTGGGAGTAGCGTAATCCGATTCCGCAGCGGGATTATGCCCGTTTTATTCTTGCTTAACAGGTAAACGACGTCTGATGGCCATTGATATTTCCCGTTCTGTTCATGTCACTCCGAAGTCCAAATTTGTGAGACATACGAAAGTCCCGACGGTGATTTTCGAAACGTCTTCTGAATCAGCGAAATATGTCGCCTCGGTCGTCGCCGATTTGATTCGTTCCAAAAATAAAGCCGGCGTACCCACGATTCTGGGGCTGCCGACCGGATCGACGCCTTTAGGGGTGTATCGGGAATTAATTCGCCTGCATAACGACGAGCAGCTCGATTTTTCGAACGTGATCACGTTCAATCTGGATGAATACTGGCCGATGGATCCAGAGTCGATTCACAGCTATCACAAGTTTATGCATGAGAATTTTTTCGATCATGTGAATGTCAAGCCGGAGAATATTCATATTCCCCGCGGTGATATTGCTGCGGAAGATGTTGATAGCTTCTGTGAGGAATATGAGCGAAGCATCGAGAAAATTGGGGGCCTGGATTTACAATTGCTGGGGATTGGCCGCTCTGGGCATATCGGTTTCAATGAACCGGGGAGTGCTCGCAATAGTCTGACGCGACTGGTGAACCTGGACCCTGTGACCCGCCGCGATGCCGCCAGTGGATTCTTCGGCGAAGATAATGTGCCTCATCATGCGATTACGATGGGGGTTGGCAGCATTCTGGCAGCGAAGAAAATTATCATCATGGCGTTGGGCGAACATAAAGCGTCTGTGGTGAAACGCGCTGCTGAAGATGAAGTGACTGATGAGGTATCCGCGAGCTTTCTGCAGACCCATACGAACTCTCTGTTCGCCGTTGATCGTGCGGCGGCGGCTGAGTTGACTGCTGTCAAAACTCCCTGGATTGTGGGAAATATTGAATGGACGCCTCAACTGGAGAAAAAAGCGGTGATCTGGCTTACCAAAGAGGTCGGCAAACCTCTGCTGAAGCTGGAAACAGAGGATTTTCTGCAGAATCATCTACATCAACTGATACATAAGCACGGGTCGGTCGGACAGATTCGACAGGGCGTCTTTGATGAGCTACTGGAAGGAATCTGTACGAAACCGGCGGGAATAGATCCGAAGCGAGTGATCGTTTTCAGCCCTCATCCGGATGATGACGTGATTTCGATGGGAGGCACGCTGATTACTCTTGCTGATCAGGGGCACGATGTTTATATCGCTTATATGACCAGCGGAAATATCGCCGTGTTTGATCATGATGCGTTACGGCATATTGACTTTGTGCTGGAGTTCCATAAGCTGTTCCATCCTGAAGATCAAGCGACGCTGCAACATTTGCAGAAGCTGAGAGAAGATATCGACAGTAAAAATGCCGGAGATCTGGACACACCCGAGATGCTGGGAATCAAAGGGTTGATCCGCAAGACGGAAGCGACCGCCGGTGCGGAAGTCGCCGGGGTTCCGGAAGAGTGTTTACGGTTCCTGAATCTGCCTTTCTATCAGACGGGGCAGGTTTCGAAAAAGCCGATCGGCGAAGAGGATGTTGCTATCGTCGCCGATTTATTACGTGAGATCAATCCGGATCAGATTTATGTGGCCGGTGATCTTTCTGACCCGCATGGAACTCACCGGGTGTGTGCCGAGGCGGTGATTAACGCCGTCGATGTGGTTGCCGAGGAAGGGATCGCTCCTGAATTCTGGATGTACCGCGGTGCCTGGGAAGAGTATGAACCGCACGAGATTGAACGTGCGATTCCGCTGAGTCCCGAAGTCGTTTTGAGAAAGCGGGAAGCGATTTTTAAGCATGAGTCACAGAAGGACAGTGCTTTTTATCCTGGCAGTGACAAGCGGGAGTTCTGGGTTCGAGCAGAAGATCGAACTCGGAATACAGCAACGGTTTACAATCAGCTTGGGTTGCCGGAATACTTCGCGATTGAAGCCTTCAAGCACTATCATGGCGAGTTGTGAGTTCATCAGGGTGCTGCTGGTGTGGAATTCGATCGAGAAAAGATTTCTGAAATCGGGGGCCAGATTGTAATTTTTGCCAGCTTCGTCTTGCCTTGAATGTGCTATTTGTCGTAAAACTCGTGCCATCAAGTGTTTTAGCCCGAATTCAGATTTGCAGGAATGCCTGCTGAAGCATTTGACCTGAGTCTGCTTGAAGTGTGCCTTCTGGTCTCTTTGAGTAAGCTTGATCGATAATTTTGCTGAGGGAATGGCAGGATTCGTTTTCAAAGATTTCGCTACCTCGGTTCTTCAGATATTACTGACTCTCAAAGGAAGGAGAGGTATAGGCCATGAGGCATCGACACCATCTCATCGCGGTTGCAGCGTGCTTGTTATTAGTGACTCAGTTTGGTTGTGGGGGCGGAGATAGCCCATCACAAACCGCGGGCAATCCCATTGATGGCAAGTTGGAGGGAGCGCCTGCCGACTCACAAAACACACAACAGCCTTCTGCTGAAATTAAGCAGGTCTCCTCAACGGGGCCGGCATTGAAGTCGAATGCGAATGTCATTCAGACAGCCAGTCTGTCGCGTGACAAGCTCGACATGGATGATCTCGATAACGATTCTTCTTCACTGGCAAATGAAGAGGTTAAAATTGAGGCATTGAAAGAAGGTTCCGCAGAGTGGAATGTGCGTGAGATCACACGTTTGAAAGTGCAGGCCTTGCCCAAAACGGAAATCGTTGATGAATTAAGAACAGCACGTGCAGCGCGGAATAAGAAAATCATTCTACTGGCGATGGAAGCAGTCAAGCAGACGCATGCAAACAAGGAAAAGCACCGGCTGTTTTCGGTTTGTGTTCGTCATCTGTTAGACGCGCATCTGCAGCTTGCATTAGAGGGAGACCAGGACAGTATTGATGCTTTGTATGATCATTCTGAGTCTTTGTTTAAACGCGATCCGAATTCTCCTTCTGCAGCGGATGCTGGTTTTTCCGTTGCTAAGTTTGCGAATACGAGTGCACAGCGATTTGCACAGCAGGAACCCCGTTGGATTGAAGAATTTGTCAAGCAGTCTCGTCTGTTTGCATCACGATTTCCGAAGGAAACCATTCGTGCTCCTCAATTACTGAGGGCTGCTGCGGAAACCTGTCAGTTATATGGTATGAATCAGCGGGCACTGGACTGCTGCCTGGATCTGGAAGCCCGATTTCCTAAAAGCAGCGAAACGGCAAAAGTGTCCGGTTTAACGCGTCGGCTACGGTTAAAAGGTCAACCACTGCATCTGGCGGGAGAAACGATCGAAGGCGGATTTGTTTCGATTGATGATTACAAAGGGAGCGTGGTGCTGGTCGTGTTCTGGGCGACAACTGCTAAGCCTTTTATTGAGCAACTGCCTCAGATTCAGACACTGTCCCAAAAATATCGCAAGTATGGTTTTGAAATTGTGGGTGTGAACCTGGATGAAGAAGAGCCTGCCATTGATGCGTTTCAAGAAAAGACATCGCTTGACTGGCGACAGATCTTCTATTCATCACGGGATAAGCGGGGATGGAATAATCCTGCCGCCGTTTATTATGGGGTGCGAAGTGTTCCCATGCTGATGCTGGTCGATCATACGGGTGTGACAGAAGTGGTTACATCCAACGCCGGCGAATTGGAAGAACCTTTGCGGGCATTGCTGCGAAAGAAGACCACAGCGACGAATGCGAAATAGCTGATTCCAGATTGAGATTGCGTTTTATGACTCCGAAGATTGGTTATTCCTTCTTCGGAGTTTTTTTATTGATGCCGTCACTTTGGTTGAATGAATCATCAATCAGGGAAGAGGCGTAGCAGGCTGGAATTTCTGGAGCCGTTCACCAACGACTTTGTTATCAGGCATTAAGGTTCCCATGACAGATGCCAGAGCAGTGTTTAGCTTGGGATCTTTGGCGTCCTGATATGCCTGTCGGATTTCAGCGACCTGCATGGAATCGACTAATAGTCCGAATTTCTGGATATGAAATGCCAGCTGTAGCGCGGCGATTTCTTTGACGTCCGTTTCCATGGTTTTGTTTTTGACGACTTTGACCAGATCCGATTGTGCTGAGCGGGTTGGGATTCCTCCCAGAATGATCAGCGCGTCGGATGCCAATGCCCGTTCGGGTATCAGTTGTAGTAATGGTTTTTCTGTCGGGGTCAGGTCGTAAATGTTGGTGCGTTGACTGGAAGCGATATGCGCCAACCAGTACAAAGCTGCGGTGCGATATTCAGAACGCAGTTCCCCTGAGAGCTCGGGAGTTTTTAAACTGCTGAGAAATGGCTTGATCTGAGTGCCGATGTCATCGGAGTCACTCGATTCAATAATGTAGCTGACCAATGGGTAGTGCCGGGTTGAGTATTCGATTTTATTCTTCAGTCGAAGTGGCCCGTAAATAACGATTGGAATATTTGCCGTCCGGGAATCAGCTCGCAGGTTGGCGATGGTTTGGGAAAGTCCCCAGCGTGAAATGTTGTATTCCAGTGCGATGAATTCGACATCCATCCGTTCGGTAGCCGATTTGAAGCCTGCTTTGCCTGTCTGGTAGGGTTGCGTTTCATATCCCAGTTCATGAAAGACCCCCGCCATCGATTGTCCACGAGGGACATTGGAATCGACCACAATTGCCGATTGCGAGCCTTCGCCGTGAAGGGCCCGGGTCAGAATGGCAATGACGCGTGTGGCACCGGGGAATGGTTTTGCAGGATCCAGTTGCATGATCGCGGTTGCTGCGGCGAACTGAACCCGGCGATCCGGGTAATTCAAAGCAGCGATCATGGAAGAATGCTTATCGAGTCGTTCGAAGAGTAAAGTGCGCGAGCCAATTTGTCCGAGGGCTTTGAGTGCAGCCAGAGCGCTGGGAGTGTGTCCCTGTTTCATGGCCAATGCCAGTACCCGGCTGACGGCGGATGGTCCTGAAAGTAAAGCCAGGTTAAATGTCGTGCCTGGACCTTCCGGCAGAGGATGGTTCCAGCCGACATGATAGGATTCGAGTGCCAGTGCCATTGCTAAATAGAGTGTCTGGACATCTTGTTTGTCCGGCGACATTTCAAATGCTTCTTTCGACAGTCGCAGACCTTTGATCAGATTGATTTCCTGAGCGGGTAATTCTTTTTCCACAACGGTCTGTTGAGCTGCATCCCAGGCCCAGATTTTTTGTTTGTCAGATTCAGCATCGTATGTTTTGTAAAAGCGGAGTGCTGCGTTCTTCAAGACCATTTGTGCTTCGTGTCGATTGAGCTCGAACAGGTTTCGCGGATCCTTCTTCAGAATTTTCGCCAGAGCCTGCCGGGCAGCTAACTGCACGCTTTGCGGCTGGCTTTGAGAAAAGGCCGGGTTCCAGAGGTACAGCGTTGCAGCGGGATCACCAATGTCTCCCAGAACTTCTGCGGCTACCCTACGGATATTTTCGCTGGGAGCACGGAGCGCGGCGATTAAGGGCTGGACGACTGGATCGCCTAGCTGAGAGAGTGCGAAAGCCAACTCGTCGTTCGCGCTGGGGTCTTCGCTTTTGCTCAATCGTTTCAGGATCGAGGGAGCGACGATCGCTCCTGCTGATTTCAATTCGATGATGGCAATTGTGCGTTTTGTCGCATTGCCTGAGAGATCATTGATTAAGCCATCAATGCGGACAGGATCCGTGGCGTAAGTACGAAACGCAGCTTCCATTTTTTTCAGTAGCGTGACAGAGTCGGGTTGGAGTGTCTTGTTATTTGCCAATGCGAGAAACGCGGCTGGACCGTATTTGTCCCGCAGTTTTAACACGAGTTCATCATCGATGTCGGCTTTGATGAGTTGCTCAAGATAAGGCTTGGCAGATACTGCCTGGCCGAGGTCGGTGAGCTGGAGAATGGCCTGCATCAGTTGTTCCGGGGTTTCCGGCTTCGAGAGTAGCAGGTCATCGGCGGACAGGTTGCCTAAAGAAGTCGATTCTTGAGTCTTCGGCGGCGTATTTTCTTGTGCCCAGGCGCAAATTGGCATGCTCATGGCAATGTAAAATACCAGAGCAAAACCTGCCCGGATCCGGTAGTTTAAAGACATTCAGTCGACTCCGTGTCGTCTTGGTTGTCGGCTAATTCATTTAGGACTATCTGGTAACATACCCGACTCAGCTCAGGTCTGCCTGGCAGATAGAAGATCTCTCAATGAAGTTGATAGAAACAGTTATAATATACTATTCTTATCACCTTGCCCAAAACAACATAATTCAATTGTTCGTTTCAAGTCTTTTCAGAAATAAGATCTAATCTGTCCGAATGGACATATTCTCCACGGTAGTTTCTGTATCAATTAACATCGTTTCTAACGGCGATAACGGTTCAATCGAAGGAAGCGGATGTCTGTATCTTTCCTGCTCTCAACACATTACGGCTCGCAAGAACCCGATAACTGTTATAACCCGAACGTGGTCGACTGGCCTTCTGAACATGGTTTTAGACAGATCTTTGCCTGAGACGCTGAGTTAGGATTGTTCTAAGGCAATTAGCTCTTCGTAGGTTTCCCGGCGGCGAATGACTTGATAATCGCTGCCATCGACGAGAATTTCGGCACTGCGAGGGCGGGCATTGTAATTACTGCTCATCACAGAGCCGTAAGCGCCGGCGCTAAACATGCAGAGATAGTCGCCTCGTTCCATCGGGGGCAAATAGCGGTCTTTCGCGAAATAGTCACAGGATTCACAGACCGGACCAACTACATCGGCGGGCTCGCAGCCTTCGATTTCTGTTTCACAATCGAAGGGCATGGGCACAGCTGGCTTGACGGGCCAGACGCGATGGTAAGAATCGTACATGGCAGGGCGAACCAGATCTGTCATGCCACCATCCTGAATGTAGAACAGCTTCCCCCCTTCCCGTTTGGAAAAGACGATCTGGCTGATGAGGACACCTGAATTTCCTGCGATGAAACGGCCGGGCTCTAGCGCCAGGCGACAGCCGATTTCTTTGATCGTGGGGACGATCACATCAGCATAAGTCTGTGCGGAAGGGCCTTCGTCTGTTTTATAGCTGATTCCGAAGCCTCCGCCGAGATTGAGCCAGTTGGTGTTGTGCCCTTTTTCTCTCAGTTGCGTGATGACTTCAGCCCCCTTCTTGACCGCTTTGGCATAAGGGTCAGTGGACAGAATCGGAGAACCCAGGTGCATATGAATTCCGGTAAGTTCCAGCCGATCGTCTTTCAGGACTTTGTCGGCCAGTTCGGTGGCGCGCTCGATGTCCATGCCGAACTTGTTTCCCTTTTTTCCGGTCGTCGTTTTGTGATGTGTTTTGGCGTCGATATCAGGATTCAGACGCAGAGCGACACGGCCCACACAGCCGACTTCTTCGGCGATGGTAGCAATCGCGTCGAGTTCGGCTTCGCTTTCCACGTCGAACATTAAAATGTCTGCTTTTAAGGCCTGGCGGATTTCGTCATCGGTCTTTCCGACACCGGCGAAGACGACACGTGATGTATCGGCGCCTGCCTGCTGAACGCGATAGAGTTCTCCCCCGGAGACAACATCAAAACTGCTGCCAGCATCGTTCATAGTCTTGAGAATGCTCAGATTTCCGTTGGCTTTGACGGAATAACAGATCACCGGATCGACTTCGGCAAACGCATCCTGAATTTCTTTCAGGCGGCTTAGAAAGGCTGATTTTGAGTAAATCCAAAGCGGAGTGCCAAATTCTTCTGCCAACTGGGAGACAGGAACATCTTCGCAGAACAGTTCGCCATTTTGGTAATGAAACGTATTCATTGGGGAGCCTTTACGGTATTAACTTGCAATAATTTGCGCTGATCAAAGGGGAGAAGCCGAACAACGAACGCTCCTGATCGGTTTGAAGCAGGAGCGTCCCGATGCTTTAAGTGCAGGCTTTATGTTTCGCCAGCAGTTCTGCGATTTGGACCGCATTTGTGGCGGCGCCTTTGCGGAGGTTATCGCTGACGCACCAGAAGCTGAGTCCATTCGGATGGGAAATATCACGGCGGATACGACCAATGTAGACTTCGTCGCTGCCATCTGAACTTGAGGGAAGCGGATAAGACAGGTTTTTCAGGTCATCGACGACCGTGATTCCCGGGAAGTTTTCAAATAACTCACGGGCTTCTTCGGGCGAGATGGGGCGTTCTGTCTCGACGGTAATCGTTTCACTGTGACAGTTCGCGACTGGAATTCGCACGCAGGTTGGATTGATCTGAATGGTTTCGTCTCCCAGAATTTTCCGGGTTTCGTAGACCATTTTCATTTCTTCGCTGGTGTAGCCGTCTTCTTTTTCGCTGCCGATTTGTGGGATGGCGTTGAAAGCGATTGGGTGTGGAAAGACCTGGTAATCATGCTCTTTTCCGTCCAGGTAGGCCCGGGAACCTTCTAATAGATCGCTGGTGCCAGCGACCCCTGCTCCGCTGGTGGCCTGATAAGTGCTGACTATCACACGTTTCACAGGAGACGCATCGTGCAGAGGCTTGAGGGCCATGACCATCTGAGTGGTTGAACAGTTCGGGCTGGCAATGATGCCTTTTGCTTCGAGAGCCGCTTCCGGATTGATTTCGGGAATGACGAGTGCCACTTCCGGGTTCATTCGCCAGTAGCCGGATTCATCGATGACGATTGCCCCTGCTGCGACGGCTGAAGGCAGGAATTCTTCGGCGACATCGTCGGGAGTGGAGGCGATGACGAGCTCGACCCCTGCGAAAGAGTCTTTGGTCAATTCTTCAAGGGTGTACGTTTTTCCCTGAAACTCCAGTGTTTTACCAGCGGATCGGGCTGAGGCCAGAAAACGAAATTGTTTTGCCTGGAAGTTTCGCTCTTCCAGTAGTTTCCGCATGATGTGCCCGACGGCACCCGTGGCACCAAGAATGGCGACAGTATCAAACACTTTAAAATCTCCAGAGAACTAAAAGGATAAAAGTCTTTTAACAGATTAACTTTAAGTCAATTACGACAGGAAATCTTACGATAACTTTCATTTAAGAACCAGACGTTATAACATGATCGCGTCTGGTACGACAGCCATTCGACGTATGGGGTTCAAGGCGCGTGGTTCTGAAAACCATTGTCGAAAGTGTCTCAGCTGATCGAATCTCTGATTATATGGTTTGAAGTTGAATTCGTCCAATCTGTCGGTAAAAGCGCGGAGGACAGGTTGCTTACTGAAGAACCTTTAGCCTGGAATCGGGCCGAGGGATCTCCGATTAAAGTCAAATCATCCAGCTTTTTAGTATCAAAATGCAAAATTCGGGAAGCGATGCTACTAGGGGCAAAACAGTGCTGATATACTCCACAGCAGATAGAATGGATCATTCTTATAAAGTGGAATCCCCTGATTTTTATAGAAGTTGAAAAGCGAACAGGTAAAAGAAACGATGAAAGTTTTAGTGATTGGTCAGGGGGGGCGCGAGCATGCTCTGGTCTGGAAACTGGCCCAGTCGGATAGTGTCAGCAAGGTTTTTTGTGCACCCGGCAATGCAGGTACTCAGTCAGAAGCCACCAATGTTGACATCAGTGTCTCCGATATTCCGAAGATGGTGGCATTTGCGAAAGAAGAGTCGATTCGGCTGGCTGTGATTGGTCCCGAAGTTCCTCTCGTAGCAGGCATGGCCGATACAATGCGTGCAGCAGGGATTGCCGTGTTTGGCCCTTCCAAAGTGGCAGCAGAACTGGAAGGCAGTAAATCGTTTGCGAAAAAGATGATGTGGAAAGCCAATGTGCCGACCGCCAAGTCAGAAACGTTTTCCAACTTTGAAGCAGCAGAAGCCTATCTGGAAGAGCGTGAAGAACAGCCTCTGGTGATCAAAGCCGACGGTTTGGCGGCGGGAAAAGGGGTTTTGATCTGCGATACGAAACAGGAAGCCCTTGATGGCATCATGTCTTTGATGAAAATCAGAGAGTTCGGTGATGCCGGTAGAACAGTGATTATTGAAGAGAAACTGATTGGTCAGGAAGTCAGTATTCTGGCGATCGTCAGTGGCTCCACAATTCTTCCCCTGGAAACCTCTCAGGATCATAAAGCAGCTTTTGATGGAGACAAGGGACCCAATACCGGTGGTATGGGGGCTTACAGCCCTGCTCCGCTGGTCACTGAACCACTGATGGATGAGATCATTGAAAAGATCCTGGTTCCGATGGTCAACGTGATGAAGATCGAAGACCGTCCGTTTAACGGAGTGCTGTATGCCGGTTTGATGATTACCAATCAGGGACCGAAAGTACTGGAATTCAATGTTCGATTCGGTGATCCCGAAGCGCAGCCTGTTTTAATGCGACTCAAGACGGACTTAGGACAGTTGCTATTGGCAGCCGCTGAAGAACGCCTGGATGGAATTGAACCTTTGGAGTGGGATGAACGCCCTGCCGTCTGTGTGGTGATGGCATCGGAAGGTTATCCGGGTGACTATGAAAAAGGCAGAGTGATTCGTGGTTTCGATGAAGCCGCGGAATTGGCTGATACCAAAGTGTTTCACGCGGGAACCACCACGCGGGACGGTCAGGTCGTTACCGATGGCGGTCGGGTGCTGGGAGTGACTGCGATTGGTGATACGATTAGCGATGCAAAACTCAAAGCCTATCAGGCGGTAAAATGCATTCGTTGGGATGGTGCCTGGTGTCGAAAAGATATTTCGGACAAAGCTCGTTGAGTCCTGTTTTTACTTCATATTTGAATCAACGCCATCGTAAATAGAGCCATGCCTACAGAGATTCGAACCTGCTTACTGCCGTTATTGTCAGAACCTGAAGACTATTCAGGCAGCGTCGCTGTCATTCTGGATATCTTACGTGCTTCTTCCACAATCAGCTATGCCTTACATTCAGGGGCGACCGCTGTGATTCCCTGTGAGGAAATTGAGGAAGCACAGCAGGTGGCTGAGAAACTCAAACAAGTGCATGGGGACCAGGTGCTGCTGGGCGGAGAGCGGATGGGGTACAAGATCGAGGGATTTGATCTGGATAACTCCCCCGCCTGTTACCCGTCAGAAACGGTATCAGGTAAGCAGATTGTCTTTACCACCAGTAATGGAACGCGGGCTCTGAAGCATGCCTTGCAGGCGCGGCGGATTTTAATCGGTTCGTTTATGTGTCTGGACGCGGTTGTGAACGAACTCAAAAAATCGGATGGCGTGATCTATCTGGTGTGTGCGGGAACAGATGGAAGTGTGACGGGAGAAGATTGTTTGTGTGCCGGTGCGATTGCAGCGGAATTGCAGGATCAGATCGATCAGGAGATGGTGCTGGACGATTCGACCCGGATTGTCGTCGACCATTATCGATCTCAGATTCAGAACGAAGAGGGAGTATTGCTGGCGATTCGGGCCAGTCTAGGCGGGCGGAATCTGATTCGACGTGGCTTTGAAGACGATATTCGATTATGTTCCGAGCGTGGCCTGATATCCATGGTTCCTGAATATGATCACCAATCGGGGACAATCACGTTTGCGTCAGGTGTTTGAAACGGATTCTGTTCCATCCCTCCTCCAAAAAATAAAATCAAATTCTGTTTTTAGAGTGTCTTTGAAAGACAAGATTGAAAGACCAGTTCAATGAAAAAAGAGATGGAGAAAATTGTTGCGTTGTGTAAACGGCGTGGGTTCGTTTTTCAGTCTTCAGAAATCTATGGAGGGCTTCAAGGGTTCTGGGATTATGGTCCATTAGGGGTCGAGCTGAAACGCAATGTCCGGGAAGCCTGGTGGTCTGATATGATCACGACGCACAATGAACAGGTGACGCTGGAAGGCGCTCCGAAGCCCTTTTCCATGACAGGTGTTGAAACGACGATCATCATGCATCCCAGAGTCTGGAAAAGTTCCGGGCACTTTGATCTGTTCCATGATTTTATGGTCGATTCCAAAGAATCAAAAGCCCGCTTTCGCGTGGACCATGTTTCTGTCGCAGTCGCGTACGCTTCGGACAGCACTCCGGTTGCCTGTGAGACGTACATGGCGGATATCGGAGAAGAAGGCCTTTCCAAAACCAAACGCAAACGTCTGGAAAAGGCGGTGGCAGAATACGAGAAAACGCAAGAACTTACTCCCAGCGAAACGCCCGAAATTCGTATCAGTAATCTAATGGATTACGGCAAAATGCTCGTGGCGGCTGAGATTCCTGCAATTGGAAAGCTCGAACCCCGTTGTCCTGAAACAGGAGGAGAGCTGACAGAGCCGCGAGAATTCAACCTGATGTTCAAGACGATCATCGGTGCTTTGTCGGGCGAAGAAGGGACGGCGTTTCTGCGTCCGGAAACCGCGCAAGGGATGTTTGTGAACTTCAAGAACGTCGTTGACAGCGGGCGTGTGAAATTTCCGTTTGGGATTGCCCAGATCGGAAAAAGTTTCCGTAATGAAATTACGCCACGCAATTACATTTTCCGTTCGCGAGAATTCGAGCAAATGGAGATGGAATTTTTCTGTCATCCCGATGAATCGTTTGAATGGTACCAGTATTGGCGTGATCGTCGGTATGCCTGGTATATCAAGCATGGAATTGATCCAGGAAATCTGATTCTGCGCGATCATACACCGGAAGAACTGGCTCACTATTCTGTGGGAACAGCCGACGTAGAGTATGCGTTTCCCTTTATGGAAGAAAATGAGTACGGGGAGCTTGAAGGGATTTCGCATCGCGGCGATTTCGATTTGCGTTCGCATATGGAAGGCAAGCTGATTCGCGAAGGCGATCAGCTTGTGGTTGAAAAGGACGAACACGGGCAGCCGAAGTACAAAGGGAGCGGGAAAGATCTGACTTACTTTGATGATCAGACACGCGAACGATTTGTGCCGCACGTGATTGAGCCGGCTGCAGGAGCCGACCGGGCGACATTGGCGTTTCTCTGTGAAGCGTATTATGAAGACGAGCAGCCTGATGAAAAAGGGAACATGAAGACGCGGACCGTGATGCGTTTTCATCCCAAGCTGGCGCCTGTGAAAGCAGCCGTCTTCCCGTTGATCAAAAAAGCAGGGATGCCGGAAGTGGCTTCCTCGATTTACGGAAAACTACGTGCAGCAGGTATTCAGGCCGTGTATGATCAACAAGGGGCCATCGGTCGCCGTTATCGTCGTCAGGACGAGATTGGGACTCCTTTCTGCTTGACAGTGGATGGGGAGACCGAACAGGATAACTGTGTCACGTTGCGTGATCGAGATACGCTGGAACAAATACGAATTCCTGTCGACGATGTCGTTGCCGAGATTCAAAAACGTATTCATGGATAAGTAAATTGATTCGCCCGTTGATCTGGCTGATCAATCGAATGAAGGGGAGCCGCTCATGGCCAAAGATAAAATGGACCGTCGCGTTTTCGGGAAATATCTGGCAGGCAGTACGGCTGCGTTTGTGGCCGGTGCGAATGCCGCGTCTGGGAAAGAGCCCGTCGTCGATGGCATCACGCGGCCTTCCAATACCATGATTCTGGATGGGGGCGGTCAGTCGGTCTGGAACTCGACAGCGCAACACGTGCGAACCAGCGGCTGGGTTTCGCCGGATGGCAAAATATTTCATGAAGCGGCGCGGAATATTCCGATTGTTGAAGAAGATGAAGTCATCGTCTGTGGTGGTGGCCCTGCGGGATTCGCGGCAGCATTGGCTTCCGCTCGAAGTGGTGCTAAGACCAGACTGCTGGAAGTGAATGGTTGCGTGGGAGGCGTCTGGACGGCAGGTGCGTTGACACTCATCATTGACGCACAGAATAAACCGGGCATCATGCGTGAAGTTCTGCAAAAGCTGGATGAGCGCGGTGCCAGCAATACGCTGTCGAATGGTTCTGTCGCGTATGATACAGAGAAAACCAAGCTGCTGCTGGAAGATCTGCTGTTGGAAGCGGGAGTCAAAATTCAGCTACATACGCGGGTTGTCGGCGCGGTGACGGATATTAACAACCGCTTGTCGGTGATCGTGACTGAATCGAAATCGGGACGACAGGCCTGGCGTGCGAAATCTTTTATTGACTGTTCCGGAGATGGAGATCTGGCGGCACAGGCAGGCTGTGGTTATGAATTCGGTCAGCCGGGGACTGGGTTGACTCAGCCGATGAGTCTGATGGTCTTGCTCACAGGTGTTACGACTGATGGGATTGCTCCGTTCATCCGCGGTGATGCAGAGCCTCGTAAACTAGGGAACCCGAAAAAGAATCTATTAGCCGAATTTCAACGTGCGGGCGTAGATCCTTCTTACGGCGGCCCTACTCTCTTCCGCGTTCGCGACGGGCTGTATGCCATGATGGCCAATCATGAGTATGGTACACTCGCGATTGATGCAGCACATGTGACCGATGCAACGTTGCAGGCACGACGTGAAGTTCACAAACTGGTTAACAGTTTGAAAACACTAGGCGATCCGTGGACGAATCTGGAAATCGTCGCGACCGCAGAGCAGATCGGGACACGGGAAGGACGCCGGATTTTGGGGCGTTATCATGTGACTGGTGAAGATTTAAAGAATGGTACCCGTTTTGAGGACGCGATTTGCCATGTCCGGTTTGGGATCGACGTGCATTCGACCAATCCTGGTAAGACGAAGGCGATTGAGAAGAAGCCGTTCAAATCGAAGCCTTATGACATTCCTCTGCGGGCCTTAATTGCCCGGGATGTGACGGGACTGATGATGGCCGGTCGTTGTATCAGTGGTGATTTCATCGCGCATAGCAGTTATCGGGTGACCGGAAATGCGGTGGCGATGGGAGAGGCGGCTGGCGTGGCGTCAGCGGTTGCTGCATCTACCGGAAAATTGCCTCACGAGGTCCCCTTCTCTGAGGTCTCTAAACAGCTGGAGCAGATTCGATCTGCGAAGACACAGCAGGTAAAGAGTTAGCGAGACTGAGCCAGACAACTGCCTACTGCATTCTAAAAGAGCGGCTGAAGGGAATCGAACCCTCGTCTCCAGCTTGGGAAGCTGGGGTAATACCATTATACGACAGCCGCTGAATGCTGTTATAGACAGGCTAAGCCTCTGGCGGGTTCAGGTCAAGTAACTTGACTACTGACTTAGAGTGGTGTCTCAAAGATTGTCTCCAGCGATTTCGCACGATCGCTAAAATCGATTTCGACAGCACTATTGTTTCCCTGGAAAAGGATCTTATTGAATCGGGGATCGATATGCATTTGCAGGATTGTGTCTTTCATGATGTTGTCTTTGAAGCCGATCGTGTTTCCCGTTTTGGCGTCGAGAACCTCAATCAGGAAGGAGTAACTTCTGATTTTTGATTCGGTGCGGATTTTACTCATAAAAATCAGGAAGGGAAGTTGATACTGTGATGTATTGACCCAGGATCGTTTCGGCAGGTTACGATTCCAGAGAACTTTTCCCGACTGTTTATCAATGCCGATTAAATCATTGTCGACATGAACGACATTTAAGAAAGAGTCACTGACATAAAAGTCATTTTTGATGGCCCGTCGGCGAGGCGCTGAATAGGAAAAGTTAAAGTAGTAACCATTCTGATCAGAAAATCCGATGAACTTATTCAGGTTTTTGAGCAAATGATCGGGAATCGTCGATTCGATAAGGGTTTCTCCCGTTTCCACATTCAAGACGCGCAGTCCATTGGGGGGCAGCAGGATTGCCAGTTCTGTAGGAGAAATTTGAGTTGACAAGCCGGTGTTTGTGACGGGTTCATCCAGCAGGAACCGGTCAGTGAGCGGATCCCACAACCGGACGCGTTTTTCAGTCGTTGATGTTGTCTCGTAGAACAATTTTCGTCCAAATACATGCCGGGCTCGACTGTTTAAATCCAGTTCGCCTTTCCGAATCAATTCACCGGTAATGGAACTGTAGACACTATAGTTCGTGCGATTGATGTTGAAGGCGACGACCGCTTTCTGATCGCCGATCAGTCCCTTGCTCGAATCACTCAGGTAACCCGATTTGGACGGGATGTTCTTGCGTTCCCAGAGCACTTTACCGTTCGCCGGATTTAAGCCGAATAATCGATTGTCCCACTGAAAGATACAGACGCGAGGTCCCGATGGTCCCACATAAAACAGGGATTGCAAGCTATTTAAATCGTCGAAATCTGCGGTCCAGAGTGGTTTGGAAATTTCATCCTGTAGCTCCAGAAGTGAAACGCCGTGAATTTTGCGACTGCTGCCAAGCGGGATGAAATGCCCGACGCGTGTGTTCTGTGAATGGTAGGGATAGGAGATGCGGTCTGAGACTTTGATCTTCCCGATATTTTTTCCCGCGTGTTTGTTGATTACGTTGAGGATGTCCCCTTTTTTGAGCAGAAGTTGAGAGATCTCAGGTGGCGGGAGAAATTTGCGTTCATAACTTTTGTAAGGCGTTCTGGTTTCAGGAGCCGGCATACCTGAATATTTTTGCTTGATGCTGACATGGGAGACCTTACGGTTGAGAGGTTGCATTGTTTGAAAGATTGCGAAGGCTTCCGAACCCCGATTGAATTGTTTGACATATTCAGCGCCTGTCATTCCGGAATCGAGAGTGACATTTGCGAATTGTTCATCGAGTTCTCTCAGTAAAGCAGCTGCTTCGTGAGGCAGACCGGCAGACTGCCATAATTCCAGCAGCTGACGTGTTGCCGTCGCGGCGATTTGGGGATCCGGATCTGAACGATTTTCCAGCAGCAGGAATTCGGCCTTCTGGTTCTGCCCCTGTTGAATCAGTTTTTCTGCCAGAACGCTGCGGACAGTGATGGCCTGAGACCAGCTGCCATAGGTTTCCATGAACGATTCCAAAGCAGCGACAGATCCTTCTTTGAGTGCCGCCTGCTGTTCACCGGAAATAATCGCGTCGACTGTTTCACGTTCTTCTCTGTTTGCTTTCGTGGTGACTTTTTCCATCAGACCGGAGATGAGACTTTTGACTGTCACCAGATGATTTGTATCGCCGGCCATCGCCAGAGGTTGATTAACTTCGATCTTTTGAAATTCTTCTGCCACTTCCATCAGTCCCTGATAATCTTGCTGTTGCAGTAGATATTTAGATTTTCGGGATAAGAATCGGCCTCGTTCCAGCGGGGTGGTCGCAAGTGTTTCGAGTTTGGCAAGTAAGTCAAATTCATTCTGATCGGTATGGTTCTCATCGGTATGATTCAGTTCTGCATACAGCAGTTCGCGTAACAGGGATTCAGAACGCTTTTGAATGGGGGCCGCTGAGTTCGCCGACAGCAGTGCTTCCAGTTTCTGTTGTGCACTGTTCAAGTTGCCGAGTGACAGGTCCAACTCTGCTTTTAATAATTGATCGCTCTGAAATTGTGCAGAATCGGTGGATTGGTTTTTCGTTTGGGCCAGGCTGGCACGCATCGCTTCTGCCTGGGCAAAGGAATCGATCTGCCAGAGTCCCAGCGAGATAATACGTCCCTGATGTGCGATGAGATTTCCGGGGGACCAGTTATGTTGACCGTATCGTTCTGTTAGTTTCGGATCGCGGGCAGCAGCGGTTTGATATGCATAATTGGCTCCCTGTCGCAGTTTCTGTTTGAATTCCCGGTTCAGGATCTCTGAAATTTGTGTCGTTTTATTAAGCGTGAAGCCAGCTTCTTTTCCTGAAGGGATGTGAATACTGAGCACGCTTCCCGACTTCATCGGCAGCAGATAGTTTTCTTGTGATAAGAATCCTTTTCCTGAAACTGGTCCCGACTGCAGATGCCAGAGTTCTCGACCATCTTTAATGTGTCGGCCCCGACAGAAATCTGAGCCTATCACCAGGACCGTCTCGTCTACGACCGCCGCGATGTACTCACCATCTTCCCGAGTAACTTCGTTCCACAGTGCAGCGCCGGTATTTAAGTCGATGCAATGAATGTAAGGTGACCCGCTGGGCAGGTAAAAGATACGATTCTGATCAATCACAGGTGTGCTGGTCAGTCCGGGGTGGCCGAATGAAACTGGTCTGAAATAGCGTTTTTGTGAAATCCTGCGGTATTGATCTCCTTCGCCATAGTAATAGTTCCAGAGCAAATCTCCATTTGTGGCGTCAACGGCGACCAGCGTATCAATCTGAGTCGGACAGACAATGATTCCCTGGCTGCTGGCGAGTGGGCATTGCTGATACGCTCGGTTACGATCGGTTTTAATCGGCTGATTGACATACGCGATGCCTTGTTTCCAGTGAATTGTTCCATCTTGCGGCTTGAGGCACAGCAGAGAAATCTGACTGTTATGTTCGGCAATGGCGTAGACATAACTGCCAATCGGCAGCGGCGCTCCCAGGAAATAGTAGCCTTCCAGACTCCAGGCTGGCTTTACTTTGAGCGAAGCATTTTCGGGTGAAACAGAAGCTGGTTGCGCAGTCGTATTCTGGTCTAAAGTAGCTGGGCTCTGTTTCAGTGGCAGAGCGATCAGTCGATTTCCTCTTTTTGAAACGAGCGGGAAATAAGTATTGGAACGGCGAAGTCCCAGGTTCAATTGAGTTGAGGGGACAGCATCCGGCAGATAATCAATGGCAAAAACAAACTGTCCATTACTTGAGAGCGAGCCATAGATGGAGCTGTAATTGTAGAATTTCTCCAGTGGTAAATTTTGTGAGTAGGAAGTGTGTGTTGATGTGCGATTTTCCAGGAGATTAATCAAGTTACTGAGGCTGCCTTCACTTTGAAAGATCCAGGATGTCTTGCCGGATTCCAGTTCAACGGCTCGGATTCCCTCAAAGTCACGGTAAATCACGAGGTCTCCCATAGCGATGGGCATATTAGCAATCGCCGTTGAGAGGTTGTCTCGATTGCGTTTCCCTTCCCAGTCGATCAGGGTTTTCAGTGGACTCGCTTGTTTTGTGCGACCGATGGGATGGCTCCAGCGGGAATTGAGATAGGGTAAACTGGCATGGATTGACTGATTTCGCTGTGCGTTTCCCTGCGAGACAGGCCACTCTGATTTCTGCAGAGAGGTGGCGTTCCTTAAAGGAAGATCCAAAGCCTGCATGGCAAGTGTCAGACTGCTTTTTGTTCCGCGAAAAGAAACAACGGTTTCCCCACGGGCTTCCAGAATTCTTGATCGTTTTTCGTACTGCCCGGATTGCTGATAGGCGACGGCTGCCTTGAGAAAATGAACGGGTTGCATCCGTGACTGATGGATGCGACTGTTTAACATGAGATCCCAGTAGCGAGCAGCGAATTCGAAATTGCCCTGCTCCATGTGATGGGCGGCGAGGTAATTCAACGCTTCAAAACCAGCCTGCAGTGGGAAAAACTGCAGTGCCAGCAGCTCGTACGTACGGAGGTCATTATTTTGTCGGGCTTGTTCCAGAAGCCAGTTGGCCTGGGGACCGGATATCCGTTCATAGTCGGCAAGCGTTCGTGGGGATGCTGTCGAAAACAGTTTGCGCGTCTGTTGTCTGAAGTTTAAGGGGCGCTCGAGGTCCTCAGGCCAGAAGAAATAGTCTTCCTGATGATCCAGGAGTTTTTCTAATTGCAAGGCGCCTTCAGTAAATTCGTGATTGTGGAATTTTTCCTGTGCTCGTTCAAACTGATTTCGCAGACTTCGATTTCGATAGATGCGGTGAAGCAGTGCTTCGCGGTCTTCTGAAATATCCTCGTCTGGTTCACTCTGGTCAGGAACTTCTTTGTCTGCTGGCGGATCCAGAAATGCGATCAGTTGATTTTTGGCGGGCTCATCTTGAGACAGTAGAAAGGCACACGGATAGATTAATAAAATACCCACACAAAAGAGAATTCTGATATAAACATTACTCAGGTAATATCGTACTGAGAATGGAGGAAACAATCGATTCATCCTTTGGATTCTCCTCAGATCAGAAACAGATGCCAGTCGTCAAGCGCGTCTGTGAATTGAGACGTCTTTGATTATAGCATAATCGGTCATTTAACAGACAGATTACTTTAAAACGGGAATGAGCAGAAGATAGAAAGAGTGTGACAGGGAATCACTTAGGGGCTACAATGTTGATTGATATTCCTCAGCACATAAATTGAGAATGGACAAAAGCGGCTCGGTCGATTATATTTGCGATTAAGTATATGCCGTTTAATTAATAAGTTGATAGATGTACATTTTAAAAGGGCTACCCCCTAATGGCACGGATCAGTTCCTTCAGAATCAATGACAAGTTTCAGAATCGGCTTTGTTTTTGTTGGGGGCTGTCGATTGTTTTGGGGGTCTCTGCTCTCGGATTCGCCGAAAATAACAACAAGGTACCTGTCCAGAAAAATTCAGAGCCCGTTGTTGATTTCACGCAGCAGATTCAGCCTGTGTTAGCAAAGCATTGCTATTCATGTCACGGTCCTGATGTACAGGAAGGGGGCTTGCGACTGGATCAGAGCGAGCAGGCCTTTAAACTGTTGGAATCTGAGGCAACGGCGATTGTTCCCCGGCATCCTGAAACCAGTGAGCTGATCGCGCGGATCACAACGAAAGACGAAGATCTACAGATGCCACCCGAGGGAGAGCGACTTTCCCGGGAACAAATTGACCTGCTCAAAAACTGGATTCAGCAGGGGGCAGAATGGAAAAAGCACTGGGGATTCCAACCACCTCAGAAGACCACACCACCTCAGACAAAAAACAGCAACTGGGTCAAAACCCCGATCGATGCCTTTATTCTGGCCAAACTGGAACAGAAAGGGCTCTCCCCTGCTCCGCCGGTCGATCGCGTATCGCTGATTCGTCGGGCCTGTTTTGATCTGACCGGACTGCCTCCGACTCCGGAAGAAGTAGACCAGTTTGTCAATGATCCAGCCCCTGATGCCTATGCGAAACTGCTTGATCGTCTGTTAGCGTCCCCCCGTTATGGGGAACGCTGGGCACGTCACTGGCTGGACCTGGTCCGTTATGCCGATACAAACAGTTTTGAACGGGACGGCGTGAAGCCTAACGCCTGGCGTTTTCGGGATTATGTCATCCGTTCTTTCAATGAAGATAAGCCCTACAGCCAGTTTATCAAAGAACAGCTGGCGGGAGATGAACTGGATCAGGTGACCAATGAAACGATCATTGCCACCGGATATTATCGTCTGGGCACCTGGGATGATGAACCCGCTGATCCATTATTGGGTTACTATAACGAGCTGGATGATATTGTCTCCACGACGAGCCAGGTCTTTTTAGGGCTCACATTGAATTGTGCCCGTTGCCATGAACATAAAATTGATCCGATTCCCCATGAAGATTATTACAGCTTTCTGGCATTTTTTCATGGGATGAATTCTTATGGAACTCGTTCCGATCAGCTCTCTTTTAATCAGACCGATATCACTGGTTCTGAGATTTCCGCCAAATATGCGAAATACGATGCACAAAAAAATGAACTGAAACAGAAAATGCGTCAGATTGAAGAAACTGGCATCAAAAAAATGCCGGGTGTAGATCAGAGACGATCTGAAACAGGAGAACGAGGGAAGTTACTCAAAGAAAAACTGCAGCAGTATCTCGAGCCGGAGCAATTTACATCTTATCAGGGGTTACGAGATGAGTTGAAGCAACTGGAAGAACAGAGGAAAACGCTACCGCCGCGAAAAATGGCACTGAGTGTCAGGCGGAGTCTGAAAGAGCCGCGTGAAACGTTTGTGTTATTGCGGGGTAATCCCAATTCTCCCGGTGAAAAAGTGGAGCCCCGATTTCCGGAAATATTTGGTAAGTCTGAACTGCAGATTCCTGAGCCGCGCAAAGATCAACCCACATCAGGCAGGCGACGTGCTCTGGCAGAATGGATTGCCAGCGGCGACAACATGATGACCTCGCGTGTGATTGTGAACCGGGTCTGGCAGCATCATTTTGGCCGCGGTATTGTTCAATCTCCGAATAACTTCGGTCAGTTAGGCGTGCCTCCAACCCATCCGGAATTACTCGACTGGCTGGCGTTAGAGTTTGTAAAGGGAGGCCAGAAATTCAAGGCACTTCACAAGCTGATCATGATGTCGAACGCGTATCAGATGTCCTCACAGCATTCCGATCAGGCAGCCTCGATTGATCCGGCGAACGATCTGTTCTGGCGTTTTAATATGCGACGGTTGAGTGCGGAAGAAGTACGTGATTCAATCCTGGCGGTAAATGGTCGCTTGAATCTTAATATGTACGGCCCCGGGTTTTACCCTCAGATTTCAAAAGAAGTTCTCCAGGGGCAATCCAGTCCGGGGAGTGGCTGGTTGAATTCCTCGGAGGAAGAACGAGCGAGACGCAGTATTTATATTTTCGTGAAGCGTTCGTTGATTATTCCTCTGCTCTCCAACTTTGACTTTGCTGATACCGACAGTACTTGTGCTGTGCGATTTGCGACAACACAGCCTGCGCAAGCATTAGGCATGGTGAATGGCGCTTTTGTGAATCGGCAGGCAGAATTGTTTGCTGATCGGGTTGTTGAAGAGGCGGGGGCATCGCATTCAGAGTTTGTTGCGCGGGCCATTCGGTTGGCCTATGGACGTGAACCACAGGCTGAAGAGGTGACCGACGGAGTTCGATTGATTGATAGTTTGATCAAAAAACATTCGCTTAACGAAAAACAGGCATTGAACTACTTCTGCTTAACGATTTTGAACCGAAATGAATTTGTTTATCTGGATTAACGATTTTGAAACGAATGCGTCCTGAATATTCGGCCTAGTGCTTTGTCAAGCTAGGAATTGAGGGTTGGGGGTGTTGTTTACGTGCTCCGTTGTCGCACTCTCGTGATATCTATCAACCCAATATTTAAAAATGACGTTCCACTAGGAACATAAGAGGATCAGCTATGGCTTTAGAGCAAACACCAAATCATCAAGAAAGCAAGTCAGCCGGGCATGCACAGTTCTGCCGTCGTACGCGTCGCGAATTTCTGTGGGAAGCCGGCGGCGGATTTGCTTCCGTGGCATTAACGGGCATGATGTCACAGGACGGTTTTCTCAATTCGCAAGCCGTTGCCGCTGATGGTGCCAGCCAGTTTCAGAATCCCCTGGCTGCGAAAGATCCCCATTTCAAACCGAAAGCCAAGAGCGTCATCTTTCTGTTTATGTATGGTGGGCCGAGTCACGTTGATACCTTTGATTACAAGCCGAAACTGTATGATTTGGATGGTAAGACGATTACCGTCAAAACTAAAGGACGCGGGGGCGCAAAAAATGAAGGTCGGGTCGTCGGCCCGAAATGGAAATTCAAGCAGTATGGTCAATCGGGTCAGTGGATATCGGATCTGTTCCCTCATCTGGCCACGTGTGCGGATGATATCGCATTTTTGAAATCAATGACCGCAGATTCGCCCATTCATGGTTCCGCGATGCTGATGATGAATTCAGGGAAAATTCTAAGTGGATTCCCCAGTCTGGGCTCATGGCTGAATTATGGCTTGGGGACTGAGAATGAAAACCTGCCTGGTTATGTTGTCATGCTTGATCCAACGGGAGGTCCGATCAGCGGGGCCAAGAACTGGTCGAGTGGTTTTATGCCGGCGACGTATCAGGGAACCACCATGCGATCTGAGGGAGCGCCTCTGATTGATTTGCGTCGCCCGGAAGGGATGAGTAAAGCCGTTCAGCGTGAACTACTGAATGATCTGAAAGCGGCCAACCAGAAGCACCAGGCCTCGCGTGCCGGTAATTCAGACTTAGCCGCTCGGATTGCCAGCTATGAACTGGCTTTCAAAATGCAGAAGCATGCACCCGAGGCAGCTGACCTGGCTACAGAGACCAAGCAGACTCAGGAGTTATACGGACTCAACAATCCTCGCACGGCTGATTTTGGCAAACGTTGTCTGTTGGCCCGCCGACTGGTTGAGCGTGGTGTGCGGTATATTCAATTGTATTCCGGCGGTAATCATAATGATGCGAACTGGGATGCCCACGGGGACTTGTTTAAAAATCATAGTCATCATGCAGGGAATACCGATCAGCCGATCGCTGCTTTGATCAAGGATCTCAAAGCGCGTGGGCTGTTTGATGAGACGATGATTGTCTGGGGCGGTGAATTCGGACGACAGCCCACGGCAGAATACGCCAAAGGAACGGGCCGCGACCACAATTCTTATGGGTTTACAATGTGGACCGCCGGTGGTGGAGTTAAAGGCGGGACTTCTGTTGGTGCGACTGACGAATTGGGCGCAGCGGCGGTCGAAAAACCGTTCCATGTGAAGCGTTTGCACGCCACCATTTTGAATCAAATGGGGCTGGATCCAAACCGTTTGTCTTACTTCTATGGCGGTCTGGATCAAAAACTGGTGGGGGTTGAGCACACTGAACCGATCAGTGAAATTATTTAACCTTCGAGAACAAGTTCAGTCGGCTGACTGACTGTCGGCGATTTTCTGTTTCATCCTCGCTACAATTTCGGGACGCTGATCGGCGATATTATGTTGTTCCCCGATGTCGGCGTTGAGATTATACAGCTCAATTGGTTTTTGGGGTCCGGTTTGGACTGCCTTCCATTTCCCTGACCGCAGTGCGACTTTTCCCCGGTATTTCCAGAATAACGTTTCATGAGCCGTTTGCGGTTGTCCCAGCAGCGTTGGCAGATAGGAGATTCCATCGATGTTTTGTGGCGCCTGAATGCCAGCCAGTTCACAGGCCGTTGGCAGAAAATCCCAGAAGGCACTGATGTGATCGGAAGTGGTATCGGCTTGAACTTTGCCCGGCCACTTCACAATCAGCGGGACACGAATCCCTCCTTCATACAGGTCTCGCTTGTAGCCACGTAGCGGGCCGTTGGAATTGAAAAAATCAACCTGATGCATGCCTTCCTGGTGCGGGCCGTTGTCTGATGTGAAAAAGATGATTGTCTTATGCTCCAGGTTCAATTCTTTCAGCAACTCGACCAGTTTTCCCAGATCGCGGTCGAGGCGGGTGATCATGGCGGCAAATCCTTTTTCGGGAGCCGGCCATTCTCGGTCTGCGTATTCGCCGTACTCAGGGACTTCCATTCCATCGCCGGTCGTACGGCCTCCTTCGTTATTGGCATGCGGGATCGTGTAATGCGCCTGGAGAAAGAATCGATTCTTCGCGTTTTGCTTGATGAAATTGAAGGCTTCCTGAGTGAGCAGGTCGTGCGAATAGGTTTCGCGTTCAATCGAAACTCGTTTCTGTGGCCCGACTTTATTGCCCGGCAGCGAAATTTCCTGTTCGTTACTCCACAGGAATTCCGGATAAAAATTGTGTGCATTTCCCTGATCCAGATAACCAAACCAGAAATCAAATCCCTGCTTGCTGGGAACTCCCGTTGTATCTGGTGGTCCCAACGCCCATTTGCCGACTCCCCCCGTAGCGTAGCCGGCTTCCTTTAAGAGCGACGTGACGGTGGTTGCACCCTCCGGAAAATAATATTGTTCATTCTGGCTGATTGGTGTGTGTCCGGTATGCTGGCCCGTTAACAGGACCAGCCTTGAAGGACGACAAACCGTATGGCCGGCATAGTGGTTTGTGAAACGCATTCCCTGTTTGGCTAATTGATCAATGTTGGGAGTGTTGATGACTTTCTGTCCAAAGCAACCAAGGTCACCGTAGCCCATGTCATCTGCCATGACGTAGATAATATTGGGAGGTACTTCTGCTTGAGTTTGAATTAAGCACACAACACTGAGAAACAGACAGGCAATGCAGCGAAACAGAGCGCGAATGGTATTATCTAAGAAGTTCATCAGTGACCTTTGTTTTGATCGGGATGAGAGAATCAACGAATGCGTGAGCCCCGTTTATTTTTTACCGGGGTACTTTCTATTTTTAACGATACAGTTAACGATACAGGGCAGGAAATTCAACAATGACTTTAATCACACCCTCTCTGCGGTCGCGAAACAGTTCAAATGCCTGCTGGATTTCTGCCAATGAAAATCGATGTGTAATGATGGGGGTTACATCAATGCGTCCTTCAGAGAGCCATTGCATCGCCAGCGGGAAATCGAGATTGAAGTCGGGATTGATACTGGTGTGCACGGTGATGTTTTTAAAGAGCAAATCGCGCCAGCGGACTTGGTCGATCGTTTCAGGAGGTACGCCGAACACGAGGATGTTTCCTTCATTACGACAGAGGTCGATGCAGAGGTTGAACTGCTGGTCGGCGTGCCCCACGGATTCGATGACGATGTCGGGTAATTCCCCATTCAGGATTTCCCGCAGTGCTGCGCGGGGATCTGTATTTTGATTACAGATCGTCGCGGTCGCCCCCATGCGGGGACTGACCTGCAGGCGGGATTCCAGCAGGTCGATTCCAATAATCTCACGGGCGCCCATATTACTCAACGCGGCATTCATTAATTGTCCCATAGGCCCCTGCCCGACGACGGCCACGGTTTTGTCCAGCAGGTTGGGAAGTTTTTTCAGAGCGAAGAGAGCCGTCCCCAATGGTTGAGCCATCAAGGCATGTTCTTCCGGGATATTGGTGGCAATGGGAATCGTGCGGGATTCGTCCAGTATGAATCGTTCGCTGAGCCCCTGTTGCATGACGGGAACTGCGAGAACCCGGTCCCCTGCTTTCCAGCGCTGTCCATTCGTTGCTATGATGGTTCCGATCATTTCGTGTAATGAGTGACCGATCTCAATTTCCCATTCATCGGTTCCGTTAAAATACGGCAGGTCAGAGCCACACAGACAGGTGGTTTCCGGCTGGAAGATGATTTGCCCCTGGCCAGACTCCAAAGTTGAAACTGGTGAGAGCTCGGGTTCCGGGACGTCGATGAGTTCAATTTTTCCTGGCGCGACAAGATGGCTAGCTAACAACGAACTGGTCCTGATTATGAGGAGAGTGCTCCTTTTCACCAGAAGCAAAGAAGATTCTGGCAGGAGTGAAATAGATTGGATATAGTATATAAAATATACAAAAGCACTTGAAATGCAATGTAAAGCCACAACTCTGGTCCAGCAAAGATCGAAATGGCAGTAGGAGATTCACGATGACGAAGCAAATTTCTGTTGCTGTTCTGACGAATGAGACAGGAGCGCATTTAGGTGCCTACTTCTCTGCACTCAAAGAGATCGATGCCGTTAAAGACGTGTTTCTCTCTGATCCCAGTCACAAACAGGTGGAATTGGCCCGAAGTGAACTTGGTTCCAAACTGAATGAGGTTTATGACAAACCTGAAGATTTGCTTCAGAGCGAGCATCCAGATCTGGCTTTGATTACGATGGAAGCCCGGCAGGCGCCTCAAACGATTAATCTGGCACTAGAACATGGCAGCCATGTTTTTTCAGAAAAGCCCGCTTGTTTGAGTGTTGCGCAATTTGAACCCTTAGTGCAAAAAGCGGAGAGCAAACATTTGGATTTGTCGCTGGCACTCGCGAATCGTACTAATCCGGAAATCCAGTTTGCGAAGTCATTAATCGAAGCAGGCACACTGGGGAAAATCTACGGAGTCGAAATGACGCTGTTAGCCGACCAGACTCGATTGACGAATCCTGCTTATCATAAAAGCTGGTATGCACAGCAGGACCGCGCTGGAGGAGGGTTCCTGTCATGGTTAGGCATCCACTGGCTAGACCTATCGATGTATCTGACAGGTTCTTCGATCACAGATGTTTCAGGATTTACGGCCTTAGTAGGAGGGCAGCCGATGAGCGTCGAAGATGCAGCCGCCCTGTCCTTTCGCTATGCAGGCGGTTTTTTGGGGACATTGACGGCTGGATATTTTATGAACCGGGGCTATCAATCCATGATCAAAATCTGGGGCAGCAAAGGGTGGCTGGAAATGGTTCCTTTTGAGGAGCGTCATCTGGAATGGACGCTGAACCATAATGGAAAGAAATTTCGATTTGAAAAACCGGTCGAACCACGGGGATACACGCCTGCCGTGCGCAAAGCCGTTCAGGCGGCTGCGGGGCATGGCACTCCGTTGCTGACCAGTCGAGAGAGTTTGAGAATCATTCGCACGATTTATGCATTTTACGACGCAGCAAAATCTGGCAAAGCACAGACGATATCACAAGATTAACCGAGTGCTTTGTCAAGCTAGGAATTGAGGATTGGAGGTGTTGTTTACGTGCTCCGTTGTCGCACTCTCGTGATATCTATCAACCCAAAATTTAAAAATGACGCTCCACGAGTGCTCTGGTTAAATATATTCGTCGTCGTCTTTAAGATCTTTCTCCGTAATAATGCGATGTCCCTGCTCGGTCAGCGTTTTGATACCCAGATCGATATCATCAACGCACAGAGCAATCGCCCCTCTGCCATGTCTCCGGTAAAGCAGTGGGTAGGTGTAATCGATATTCACCTCTGCCTGGAGTAATGAGATACAGATCCGCATAAAAGGCTGTGTGTCATCAGGCAGTTCGACGCCAATCAGGTCTTTTTCGAAAAAGGTATATCCCGAAAACTCAAAAATTTCACGTGCCCGTTCGTAGTTGTCGAGCACAATGCGACTCATCGCAACGTCGACCGAGTCGACCGTGCTCAAGGCGATGATTCTGAGATCGAATTTTTCAAGCAGTTTTAACAGTTGATGGAGATAACCGACCCGGTTTTCCATAAACACACAGAATTGACGCAGGCATGGCCACTCTTTGCCTGGTTCCCCTGAAGGGTAGGAAGATTGATCTTCAAAATCCATCTTTTCTCTCCACGAAGTGATCATATCAGGATTGATCGATGGCACAGATACATCATACAAACCTGATTGAGTAGTGTGACAAGAACCAAGCGGACAAATCGCTTTTATCAAGTTCTTATCTACAGGCAATTTAAGGAAATATTGCGTTATCGTCAATAAGAGGTGTATTCTCTTGTTCCCGAGTCTGCTAATTATTCCAGATTGAGGGGTTTTGCTTAAGCTGGGCAGCGCACAGTTACTTGTAGGACTGGTTATGGTCGCATACAACTCGAGCTGGTCATGATGACAAAAAACCAGTGTTTTTCCAGGAGCCGTGTTTTGATTCGCACCTTTCTATTCGATATGGGAAATGTCCTTGCTTTTTTTTCACATGAGAAAATGTGTGAACAGATGGGGCACCTTTGTGGTCGTTCCGAGTCTGAAATCAGGACTTTGCTAATCGAATCCGGAAAACAGTGGGAATATGAACGGGGCATGCTGACCCCGGCTGAATTTCACCATTGGTTTGAACAGGCTGTCGGTCAATCGGTCGATTTTGATGCTTTGGCCCTTGCCGGCTCGGATATTTTTGAGCTGAATACATCGATTCTTCCTGTTTTGGATTCCTTAAAAGCCGGGGGGCATCGTCTGGTCTTGCTATCCAATACCTGCGTCTCACACTTTGAATTTATCTGGAACCAGTATGAAGTGTTGCAGCGATTTGATGATTTTGTGACGTCTTATGCAGCGGGCGCGATTAAACCGGAGCCTGCCATTTTTGAGTGTGCTCTGCAAAAAATTGAGTGTGCGCCCGCAGAGGCGTTTTATACAGACGATATCGCTGATTACGTCGATGAGGCGAGAAAGCTGGGGATCCAGGGGGAAGTCTTTACAAATACAGAATCTCTGATTGGGCAATTGGCTTGTCGTGGTATTTCTCTTTGAGGAGTTTGAAGGCTAACTGCTTTCAGAACGCATGTTTCCAGTTTAAAGCGCCTGCCTTTACAGTTTGATCAGATCTCTTATCCCGGCTGGATGAAGCGATTTTCTCTCAGGGGCATACTGAACGTCTTTGGAACATTGTTTGCGGGATTCTTTCAGGATCTTTTGGGGTGAATCCAAAAGAACCGGAATTTTACGCGTAACATAAGAACTTACGTTCGTTTCATCTGTGGAAGGCGCTATGTCAGTCGATTCTCACCCTGGTACTACAGAGTCCATGCTTCCTGTTACAAAAATGGGTTCTTATCGAGAATCGTTTTCGATGGGTTGGCCACAGCTAATCACGTGCTGTTGGTTTGCCGTATTATTCTTCTATTTCGGCAATGTTCATATTTTCTATTCGGACATCTGGGGCCATGTTTCCTATGGTGACTGGATCATCTCGAATCAGTCGTTGCCAGAGTATGACCCTTTTCTTTCCCTGGCACAGGGAGTTCGCTGTATCGATGCAGCCTGGCTGTCGCAGATACTCTTGGCCAAGGCCAACACAGCGTTCGGAGTGCGGGGATTATCGAATCTCTTTGCTTTGACCGTGTTTGCCACGCATGTTCTGTTCTGGTTTGCGTTCTATCTCAAATCTGGTCGCGTGGGGTTAAGCACCTTAGCTTCCGTGCTACTCGTCGTGATTGCGTCGAGCCGTATTGCGATTATCAGACCCGAAATATTTGGGACATTCTGTGTGGCCCTGCTGCTGGTCATCATGGCCTGGTCAGAAAAATATGACTCCACGAAGACGGGCCTGATTGCGGGAGATGATCCTGACAGCTTAGAAAAACAGGCACAAAAAACGCCCAAAGCCCTGTTGTTTTCCCTGTATTTAGGCATCCCCCTGATTTTCCTGGCATGGGCGAATCTGCATGGTTCTTTTGTGGTAGGACTCGCGATCATGGGCCTTCAATTTCTGGGAAGAGTCCTGGAAGTCGGCTGGAGAACCCGTAGTCTGGTAGAAATCTGCAAGGACAAATGGGTCAGACGCTGGTTAGTGGTCACTGAACTGTCAGTTTGTGGCGCTTTGCTCAATCCCTATCAAATCGATTTGTTTCTCAACTCGCTGACTTTTCCTCGGAATCCGAATTTAAAAGACGTGCTGGAATGGGAACCATTAGAATTCCGTGATGCGGAAGGGATCTTGTTCTGTTTTGCCTGGGTATTAATGCTGGCTTTGTATCGTCATAGCCGTGTAACGATTCGGACGGCTGATGTCCTGCGTGTCGGTTTACTCTCACTGGCGACGATTATTGGCGTGCGAATGATTGGCTGGTTTTCTGTGGTATTTGTGTATGCCATGGTCCCGCATCTGGCGAATGTCACTTCAGGCAGAACACAGAAAAGTCAGAGTCTGACCAAGGGCGCGACGGAAAAAATACCGTTCTGGGCTAAGAAATCCCCTCTCGTTACAGCGTTTTGTGTATTGTTCCTGTGGTTTGGTTTTGCCTTTTCGAATATTGCTACCCCTCTGTTTGGTGGAACACCTCGCAGTTTGGATAAGGTTTATAGCGAGGGAACCCCCAGGAAATTGACGGAATTTTTAAGAACTCATCCACCTCGGAATCAGGTTTGGAATCCTCAATGGTGGGGTGACTGGCTGGTTTGGGATGGGCCTGCTGGCATGAATGTTTTTATGACGACCAATGCGGTTCATCTTTCGCCGCAGCGCGTCTGGAAGGACTATCTGGGGATTGCGAGAGCAAGTCGGGGGTGGCAATCTGTTGCGGAAAAGTATGACGTTTCCACGTTTATCGTCCATAAAGAAAAACAGGTCAAACTGGATGAAGAAGTACGCAAATTAAAGGGATTTCAAGTTGTTTACGAAGATGATCTGAGTCTGGTCGTTTCTCGCGAACCAGAGTTGATTTCAGCGTCAAAGCAGGCAAAAACAAAATCGGAAGCGACGACTTCTGCATCGGAAAATGAGGTACAGCAGTGACACAGGCAAAAACTTCGTTACGTCAAAAATTGCGTGTCGCTGGTTTTCTCAGCTTACATATCCTGCTGGTCGGCGTTGTAGTTGGCTGGGGGGCGGTTCGTTTCCAGGAGTGGGAGGCACAAAAGAAGCTGCCGCAACTGCGATTGAATCCCCTAAAAGTGGTCCCGCGCTACGATCAACCGGATATTGTCTCAGAGCAGGATCTGGCGCAGGTGTTATATCGGTTACGTCCTCAGTTCAGGGGGAAAGAGCCACGCATCAATCATGTTGATCATGCCTTACGTTTTTGGGGAATCGAAGCGACGTTTGATGATCCGAAATGTACTTCAGGGATGGAAATGCGCGATATTTTGCTGGACCATCGTCGATTTCATCAAGTCTGGGGATCGGAAACGAAGCCCCTGCTCGTTCAAAATCAATTTGGAATTCGGCCTCGCGTACAGCAAGGTGAAGCGACTTCGAGTCACGAAGATCACACTTTGGCGACGCTGGCTGAAGTGGGAACGCCGGTTGACTACCCCGTAGTGACTTCAAAAGGAGAAACGACCCTCGCGGCAATGATTCAGGAGACATTGAGCTCATTCAGTCTCAACCAGGTCGAGTATGAATGGTCGGCCCTTGTGTTCGCTCTCTATATTGATCAGCCTCAGGATTGGCTGACGACAGAAGGTCAACGTGTTAATTTTGATACCATTGCAGATCGAATTATGCGCCAAAAACCAACAAAAGGAGTTTGCTTTGGGAATCACCGATTGCATGCTCTGGTCATGTTATTACGGGTTGATGAGCAGACCCCGATCCTGACAAAAGCGGGCCGGGAGAACGTCATTGGCTATCTGAAAAATATCACGCAATTGCTGGTGAAAAATCAATCGGAAGAGGGATACTGGGATAAAAACTGGGATGGAACAAAACTGGAAACATCCTTTGAGAAAAAATTCACACCTCGAGCACGGCGTGTATTGGCGACAGGTCATGCTATGGAGTGGTGGTCCCTCGCTCCTCCTGAAGTGCTCCCCCCAGAAGAGACTCTCCAGAAAGCAGGTCATTGGCTTGTGAATACTATCAAGGAAATGCCAGACTCCGAGATTAAGAGCAGTTATACGTTCCTGTCGCATGCAGGACGAGCACTCGCGTTATGGAGAGGTAAATTTCCTTATCAGGTCGACCTTTCCTCGCAGGCAGATTGAAGCGGCTGTAGATTGAAGTCGCTGTAGATCAATTCGATTGAGTTGTATCAGTTCGCTGTTTCTGAATGGGGCTGCCGACTCTCGACAGCTTGATGGTAAATGCTTCAAGGACCAATTCAATTGAGCTGTGCACCAATGGTTACATGTGATTTCATTATGTTAACTTTCGGAAGCGCTCTGTCTTTTCATTCTCCTTTACGACTGAGCCTCCCCAGAATTTCGCTTGAAATGTGCCTATTAGCTGATTGCTATTGATTTTAGGGACTATGCCACAAAAAAACGTTAGCAGAGACAGTCTGAAAATACATTGTGGAGTGAAATTACGAAAAATATGCACTGTGGGTGAAAATGGCACATGGTCTGCTGTTAAATCGAAACGTCTGCGCTGGGCGTGTGCAGACATGTTAATTTGCTTGGATGTTAATAACTACATGTTCTTGTAGTGCATTCAGGCAAGCATTAACCATCTGAATTAATGTGAGGAGTACGAATGAAGATGTTTCAGCAATTTTGGAATGATGAAGCTGGTTTCGTCGTTTCAACAGAATTAGTGCTGATCGCTACCGTGTTGGTTCTCGGTATGATTGTCGGGTTAACCACACTTCGTGATCAGGTCATCGCGGAACTTGCTGACGTTGCCGCTGCAATGTCAGACAGCAACCAGAGTTATTCATTCTCTGGAATTACAGGTCACTCGTCCAGCACCTCAGGGTCGCTATTTGACGACAACACAGACTTCTGTGATGTAACTGGTGATCCTGCTAACCTTTTCGCAGCCTGTATTACAATCGTCGCTGCTTCTGCTGAATAAGTTTCAGAGAAATACGATTGTTTCAATTTTCTTTCTAAATGTTCAACGGGCTGTATAGCACAGCTCACATAATTAATAAGGAGTTAGGATGAACATGCTTTCTAAATTCTGGAATGATGAGGCCGGTTTTGTTGTCTCGTCAGAACTCGTCCTGATCGGCACAATTCTCGTTCTGGGTGTTGTCGTTGGTTTGGCAACAGTTCGTGATCAAGTTGTTCAAGAACTGGGTGACCTTGCTTTAGCTATCTCAAACATTAACCAAAGTTACAGCTTTTCAGGTGTAACCGGACACACATCTAGTGTTGCTGGTTCCATCTTCGATGACAACTTGGACTTCTGCGATTCGAACACAGATGTTGCAACTGACGAACCTGCTTGTATCGACGTACAGATTACTGCCATTGCAGGCGAGTAATCTGATTTCGTTGGAAGCTTGAAATATTAGTGGTCTGTTCCCGAGGACGCCCACTCGGGAACAGTCGCTAAATACTGTTTTTTTGTTAAGTCGGACATGATTTGGCACACGAGATGCATATTGTCAGGATGTTCGAGCGTTTTTGGATTTACGATTGATACTGGTCAGGATGTGGTGGGAATGAAAATTGCTCGTCAATTTTGGAATGATGAGAGCGGGAGTATTTCTCCTTTTGCGACCGTTTTAATGATGACGATTCTGATTGTCGGAATCCTCCCGGGCGTCGTAACATTGAGGGATCATATCGTTCAGAAATTTGGTGATATGGCTGTCGCTTTAGAAAGTATTGACCAGTCCTATAGCTATACGGTGGATGGTGTGACCAGCGAGTATGTAGATACAAATAGTTTGACTGATCCTGTCGGCGACGCGCCTGCTGGTCTGGATCTTACGATTTCAGCATCCAACGAGTAGATATTTTAATTGACAGTCACAGATTCAGTAAATTAATCACTGTAAAACATTTAAATGTAAATCACCCGTGTTTTGTTAAACCAAACACAAGTGTGAAGCGTATTTTTTAGTATCCGAAAATTTCAGGGAAGTTAGCGTGGCAAAAATTAGTCCAGGAACAATGACGGCAGCAATTTTCGCAATTCTACTTGGCTTGGGCGCAGCTTATACTGTGCGACAGTTTATGCACAAACAGCCGAGCCTACCAATTTTGGCGGAAGATCCAGCGAAGCCGCGGCTCTTATTGGTGCCCATTGCATCGAGAGATCTTATACCAGGGCAGACTTTGTCCTTGGATGATATTTCCATCTTGCAAATCTCTCCCGAATTGGCAGATAAGCGGTACGACTCTAAAGGCAAGCAGCGAATCATGAGCACGAATTATATCGCTGGTCGTGTGCTTAAGTCTGACATCAAAGCCGGGCAACCATTCCACACCGTTGATCTGTTTGCAAATGGTATGGGGCCAGGATTGTCGGATGTTCTGGAGCCGGGTAATCGGGCTGTGACTGTCGCCATTCACAAAATCGGGAACGTTGCTGGCTTCTCACGTCCTGGCGCTGTGGTCGATGTGCTGTTCCGCTCCAACGAAACCGATGGAATTCCTGAAACAACGATTACTCTACTTGAAAAAGTCAAAGTTCTGGCAGTTGGAGAAATCTCCGTCCCTGGACACAAGTATGTCGGAAACGCTAATGCCGGTAAAGTAATTGAAGATTATTCCGTCACTCTTGAAGTTTCACCAGAACAAGGCAAGGTACTCAAAGTGGTTGAGGACCATGGTGTGTTAAGCCTGGCACTGCGAAATCCCAATGAGAATACGGAAGTTGTCTCGGCTGGTCGTTCCAGTGACCGTCTAACCCTATCTAATATCCTCGGCTTTCTTCCCAATCAGCGCGTTTCCAGTATGGATATCTATCGAGCGGGGGATCTGAATACGGTGCATTTTAAAGGCAACCGTGCTTATAAGAGCCAGAATTGGATTGACGCAATTCAAACTCCCGTTGCTTCAGAAGTGCTCCCTTCCAGCAAAGCAACCACCACCACTATGAAACAAACTGATCGTAAAACCTCAGAGATTTCTACTCCCCTCAGTGGATTATAAACGAGACCCTGATTTAAGAGTTCTCTCACATCATGGTTAGGGTGAGTAGAGTCCTTATTGGTTTTTAGCTTTTGAGCTATTTGAATTTCTTTGGTGCGATCAAGGTACGCCTTCGCTCAAAGTACGTCGTGGCGCATCGCGAATGATGGTTTCAATCGTGAAAGTCATGTCAACCTTTGCATCTATAATTTTGATAATTTTAGGTTTACACATGGAATCACTCGGTACGAAAAAACTTTTTGTGGAACCTGAAAGTAATCTTCCTGAAGGCAGGGAAGCAGAGCTTCGTTTTCAGAAACAAAAAGTGATGATTCATCAGGAATTGGTTGATTCACTTGATTTGTCAATGCTGGCTCAAATTTCTGAAAAAGAGCTCTCCGTTGAAGTTCGTTCCGTGGCTACAGAAATTTGCGATGAACATGTTGCCGTTCTGGAAGGCATTGATCGAGAGCGTTTACTGAACGAATTACTGAGTGAAGTATTTGGGTTAGGTCCTCTGGATAACCTGATGTCTGACCCCACAGTGAGCGATATCCTGGTGAACCATGCCTATGAGATTCATATCGAACGAAATGGTCAGCTTGAGGAATCGGATGTCATTTTTGCTGATAACCAGCACTTGATGCGAATCATACAGCGAATTGTTTCGCGAGTCGGTCGTAGAATTGATGAAGTCAACCCCATGGTTGATGCCCGGCTACCTGATGGATCGCGAATTAATGCCATTATCCCTCCCCTGGCCTTGAACGGACCGTCATTGTCAATTCGAAGGTTTGGGGCAACCCCACTGCAAATCGATGATCTGATTGAAAAGAACTCGGTGACTCCTGAAATTGTCGATTTTCTGGCAGCGGTCGTTGATTCCCGTATCAGTATGTTAATTTCCGGGGGGACTGGTAGCGGTAAAACCACTTTGTTAAATGCCCTGTCCAACTTTATTCCACGTGAAGAACGTTTGATTACGATTGAAGATTCCGCGGAGTTATTGCTGCAGCATAAACATGTCGTCCGGCTTGAGACGAAGGTTGACAATACAGAGGGAGTCGGTGAGATCTCACAGAGGCAGCTTGTGAAAAACAGTCTGCGTATGCGTCCGGATCGTATTATTATTGGCGAAGTAAGAGGCCCTGAAGCCCTCGATATGCTTCAAGCTATGAATACCGGGCATGAAGGATCTTTAACCACAATTCACGCAAACGATACACGCGATGCATTAGCCCGGCTGGAAATGATGGTGGCCATGAGTGGCTTTGAGCTCCCCTTGCCTGTGATCAGGCAGTATATCGCGAATGGTATCGGAATCATCTTGCATGTTTCCCGCCTTAAGGGGGGGCAACGATGTATCACCAAAGTGTCTGAAATTGTCTCGTTGAACAGTCAGGGAGACTACAAAGTAGAGGATATCTTTGGGTTTGAGCAAACCGGAGTTGATGGTCAGGGAAATGCACAGGGCGCATTTTATGCGACTGGCTATCGTCCTCATTGTCTGAAGAGGATGGAAGCTTCCGGGATTCATCTTAGTGATCATATTTTTGAGAAATAATCAATCATATCCTGTGGGTAAGCTATCCCAGACTATGACGCGTTTTATAAAGCCAAGTGGAGAAAACCTGTAGTGGACAGTTCCTCGGTTGCGTTAATTTGTTTTGCTGCGGTGACGGTTTCGGTCTTAGCGGCCTATCTTTTTTTCCGCGATTTAGCTGGTGCTGGTAAATTGAAGACGGAGCAGCTTTCAAAACGTCCTCGCCTTAGACGCATTCGAAATGTATTTGACCAGGAGCCGTCAGGCAGTATCTTAGGCAGAATCGATCAAAGTTTTGATCGGCTTGTTCTGGAAAATGGCTCTGATTTCACGCCGTTCTCTGCATTTCTATTATTGGTTGTCTGTGGTTTAGCCATTGGGGGAAGCATTTTTGTTTACTCAAATCAGCCTTTAGCGGGTATTGCAGGCATGATTGGTGGGATGTTTGCTGTTTTGATCATATTGCACTTTCGCAGAAAACGAAGATTGCAGCTAATTCAGGAAGAGCTTCCCGAGATGATTGATCTACTGGCGCGATCTACGCATGCCGGTGCCAGTCTGGAACAGGCGATTGCCATCGTCGGTGAAGAAACGAAGGGGCCTTTGAGTTCCGAATTCAGGCGCTGTGCCCGGCAGTTGGATATGAATTTGTCTGTGCCGGCAGTGATGAAGTCGCTTTCGAATCGAATTCAACTGGTGGATCTCAAAATTCTGACATCGACTCTAATGTTGTATCGAAAGACAGGCGGGAATCTTCCTGCGAATCTCGACCGGATGGCAGATGTGATTCGTGATCGAATCAACTATCGGCGTCAAATGAAAGCTTCAACAGGCGCTGGTCGCGCATCGGCACTTTTGATGACGATCGTTGCCCCTGTTGCTTTTGTGGTGTTAATCGTTGCTTTTCCCGACCATGTTTCCAATTTATATACTGACCCCGTTGGTAATATCCTGTTGCTAACCGCAATTGTTCTGGAAGTGATGGGAGTCCTTTGGGTTTCCGCTTTGTTGAGAACGGAATATTAATTCCTCAATGAATGCTTTAGAACTGAGTATTCAGATTTCACATAAAAGAGAATTCTATGTTTGTTGATTTTGTATCCATTGCTACTTTTCTTTTAGTCTGCTTTGTCATCTTCCTGATCGGAGATGCAATTGCTGCCGGTCATCGATCTACAAGGAAGAAAAGAAACAATCTGAACGACCAGGGTTCGAAGAACTATTCGACCTCAAAAGTGGGGTTGTTTAGTCGATCGATGGCGAGTGTGGTTCCACAGTCTGATGAAGAAATTAAAAAAATAGAACTCGATCTCAAACGGGCCGGATATTATTCGTCAACGGCTCTGGTTGAATATCTGGCGACCCGGAATTTGCTGATTGTTTTGGTACTCATCATAACTGGGATTGGTTGTGTTTTAGCAGATCCAGGTTCGAGTCTTCCAGAGATTATTCTGATGGTTGGGTTATTAGTTGCTGGTATTGGGTATGGCCTTCCTCGTCTGGTATTGCATAATCAGGCAGACCGTCGAGTTTATCGAATTCAAAGAGGATTACCCGATGCACTTGACCTGGTGATGATGTGTTTGACCGGTGGTGTTCCTTTAAGGACTGCATTGCAGCGTGTTACTGAAGAAGTTCGTTTTTCTCATCCAGACATTGCAGTTGAGTTTGAGATTATTCGTCGTCATGCTGATGCAAATTCGATGTCTGATGCACTAAAACAATTTGCTAAAAGAATTGATGCACCCGATGTGAATGCCCTTTCGCTGATGATTTCTCAGACGGAAAGACTGGGGACAAATGTTTCAACAGCCTTGATCGACTTTGCAGATGGTGTTCGTCGAAAATATCGTCAGCGTGCAGAGGAGCATTCAAGTAAGACAAGTATCAAACTGCTCTTCCCGGTGATTTTTTGCATGGCACCCCCCATTTATATTTTGTTCTTCGGTCCTGCCGTTTTAGAGCTGCGGAACTTCCTGATTCGGGAACATCAACCTGGTGGTATTCTTGAACCAACAACTTTTGGGGAAGCGATCAGTACCACCTCTCCCACGGTTCGTAATTCAGCGAACGATAATGCCGGTCGATAGGCTATTGGCTGGTGTGTGATTCAAGTTTGCAAACGCATTTCCGGGAACCGTGAAGCTGCAGGGCATCTCTCAGAATAAGTAGCTTAAACTACTGTGTCGCCTAGCTCTCTGCGTGAAGTTTGATTTTGGGGTCTGGCTTCTTTTGCTCAAGCATCCCGTACTTACGCATTTTTTTGTAAAGCCCTACCCGGCTGATTCCCAGCGCTTTTGCCGTTGCCGTTTTGCGGTGCCCATTTTCTGATAATGATTTTTGCAGCAGGTGCATTTCATTCATCGCTACCTGATCGGCTAATGTATTACATTTCGGTGTTGAATGCAGGCTGTTTTCAGGAAGTGACATCGTGTGCTGTAAAATATCAGGTGAAAATTCATCAGTAGTCAGCTCGCCATGGCTCGAAAATAAGACGGCTCGTTGAATCTGGTTTTTCAACTCCCTCAAGTTTCCAGGCCATTGATACTGCTTAAGCATCCGAAGTACTTTTAAATGTACTTTGTTGATTACGACTGAATGTTGCTGGCAGCATTCTTTGATAAACTGCAGCGCGAGTGGAATGATATCGTTCGGGCGTTCTCTTAGAGCCGGCAATCGAAATTGCAGGACATTCAAACGATAATATAAATCAGAGCGAAACTTGTTATTTCGCGTTAATTCATCGAGTTCTACATTTGCAGCAACGATCAACCGTGCTTCAGATATGCGCGATTCCGTTGAGCCAACTGGTTCGAATTGCCCGGTTTCAATCACTTTGAGAAGTTTGGCCTGGTCTTTCGGAGAAAGAATATCAATTTCATCTAACAGGAGTGTCCCTTTTCCTGCTGCTTCGAAACGACCAATTTTACTTCGCTCTGCTCCTGTGAATGAGCCGCGTAAGTGACCAAAAAGTTCACTTTCAATTAAATCGGATGGAAGCGCACCACAGGCGATATTTTGAAACGGTTCAGAACTTCGAGGGGAAAGTTCATGAATCATCGAGGCTAATGTGGTTTTCCCTGTTCCTGTCTCACCGACAAGCAGCAATGTGACATTATGTTTCGCTATCTTGGAAATCTGATCGATGATCGGGATCATTGACTGAGTGTAGGTCGTTACATGCCGGTTATTGGCATACATTTGACGAGATTCAGGTAGCGACGAAGGTTTCTTGACAGCTTTAATCCCCGCTAACTCTTTGGCAAGTATGCTCACTTCTTCCGGCTCAGGTGGATATTCCAGGAAGGCATCAGTTAAAAATGTGGCAGACTCCGACAAATCCAGTGGGAGGAATTGGTCAATCACTGAGACCAGTTTTAGAGCGTAGGGGCAGACTTCTTTTAAATACGAAAGGACTTCGTTTCGGGCATCATGTTCACAGGGAACGTCAGAAGTTCTCAAGTCCAGATATACAACGGCTGGTGACGAACTCTGCTGTAGGCATGTGTTCAGTTCAGCGAGAGTGGTTGCCGTTTGAAAGCTTTGGTTGATAATCGTTTCAACATTGGTTTTGAGGACAGTTTCCAGTTGGGAGTCTGTCGTATATATAATTCCGAGAGGGGGCATCACGAATCCTTTTGTCCTCGTTGAATCAATTGATGGCATTGATCAGCCTGCCCTTTGGCAATTGCTCAGCAAACAAAGGTCGGGAGCGACCAAATTCCACTAATTAAAATATAAAGAGATTAGGAAGAATATGGCGAATGTGAGGGTGGCGTTACGATAACAGATGTTATCACAATAATCAATTATGTTGCTTTAGGTAAATAGGGTGGTCGTATCAATTAGGATCGATAGTAGTGTTCTTGATTGATCTAACGCCAGTACGAAAATCAAAAAAAAGGATTATGGCAACAATTTTTTAAACGTAACCCGAATTGAAGATCCACCGAATGAAACGACGAATTGCTCATGTAATTCTCACAAATACATGCTGAGAAAAGAGATAGGGTGAATGTGTGGTATGGTGGGTCTTGGTGGGGTGAGTGAAGTGCGTTGGGCTGCCAGTGGTCTAGTTAGTCGTTTCGTACCAGTTTGTATGCCACTGACAGAAATACATGTCGATTGTATTGCAATGCCATCTGCTGAAATTAAAATTTTGTGTGAAAGATTGTGCCGATAGCCTACAACAAGGAGAAATTAGTAGCAAACAGCACGGATCGCTCTGACCACGCTCTGACAGATCTTATCGATCGGAGCCTATCCTTATCAGGTGATTCTGTATCTCAATGAATGATCGAACTCATTTCTTTATTAGTTGTACCATTACTTGTTTAATGATCTGCTTCGTTCTCTGGTTGAAATATCCAGTTCCCTCTGAAAGATTGGCAACACCGGAAACGCCCATCATAGAAGCGCCTCCTTTGGATCTGCAGAGCTTTTTGGCTGTCGAAGAAGGTTTGGCTACTTCTCTGGTAAGCCTTCCCCAATCGACTCATCTCGAATCTGGCAAGAAAAAGAAATACATTCCCTTAAACGTTGTACCACAACAAAAAAGTCAGCAGAACCAGAAAGTTCAAACCGTTGTTGCGAAGCGGCCCACCAAAACACGGCATAAAATTTCTTCAAATCTGCGAAAGCAATTACAGCAAACGGAAACGAATGCCGCTCAGCTGGTGGGACAGAGTACTGATGCGTTTTCTCGAGGATTGCTTTCACTTTCTGAGTATCATCTCGCACTCAATATTGGATTCGACAACAAACTGAAAGCAGCTGAAATTCGGCAGACTGAACAAGCAAAAATCACTCTGTTGAATGAAAAACGACAATTGTTTGAACGAGCAGTTGAGCAATTACAGGCTTTCGACCAACCAGCGGCTCAAGGGTGGTATGGAGATCTTGTGCACGCCAGATTACTTCTGGCACAAAATCAATATGAAATTGCAAATGCGGCCAAGGATGTTGATCTTCAGCAATCCTCGCTCGCACAGATATCAAAACTGTCGAATGATTACTTTACGATTCGAAAAGCGGAATTGCAGGTCGGTGAAACAGATCTGTCAGAGTTTCGCAGGGCATCAAGAACTGTCTATGTTGCAAATCAAGAACACCAGTATTTTTACCATGGTGACAAAAATGATGCGACGGGACTGGCTAACTATGTACGTGAACTGGAAGAAATTCAATCTGAGGTAGAGTGGATGGCAGAGCGGGATGCAGGAATGGGAAGAAACGATTTGTTGAACCTTTCCAAAGCGCATCTGGCATATACTCAGGGAAAATATTATCAGAAAGTAGATCGAGAGAATAAGAGTCGACAATTCTTTCGAGAAAGCATGCAATATTCTCAGACTGCCTGGAAGGAGAGAATCAATACTTACTTCCCGGCTGGAACGGCAAGTTTACATGATCTGGCATCAGCGTGGATTATGTGGGACGCTTCCGGTACAGAGTATACCGAATTGCAATCGAGTCATTCCGGTTCTGTTAATCGGGAACTACAGGCCGGGTTAAATCGTACGCTGAATATTGCAGAAGGGGTCAGAGATCACAGAGGCCGCATGGCCAGCGATGTCTCCCTGGTCCGCTGTCTGAAGAATTCAGAAATTTTAACCGAATTAAAAGCGTCTCAAACCAGATAAAAAAAGACCTTGGATTGAAATCGATGCCTGGCAACAGTGATGTTGCCAGGTTTTTTTACGGGTTTGATAAGAATGCAGGCAAGCTGAAGAGGCTGGGTTTCTCAGTGCCGCATGCGCTTCTGAGTCCCCAAAGGATCTTGGTTGAAGAGGATCTGAGGCTGGTACTGCAGACGATCAATAAAAAAAGCCTCTCGAAAGAGGCAAAATGTAAAAGAGGCGCCGCCCGGATTCGAACCGGGGAATAACGGATTTGCAATCCGTCGCCTTAGACCGCTTGGCCACGGCGCCCTGAAGTTCTGTTGGAACAAATAAACTCTTATAAGAGAGGAGTTTATAGTGTTAGAACTATTTAATCAATAGAAGCGATAGAGTCATTCTTCGACGCTTCTTCGTATGAATTTGACCGAATCCTAATAACCGATCGAAGTTAGGTCAAGCAAACCACAGGTGATCCGAAATGTTTTTGCAATCTTCCCATTTTAACTCGTAGTGCAAAGTATGGAATCGTTGGGCCAATGATAAAGTTTAGGAAAGAGGTAGCGGCTGAAAGTAGCTTCTCTTTGACTAACCGCTCTGCTTTGGTGGTATTCTGAAGTCAATCCGTGTAGCATCGAAGGTATTCCTTTTCTGCTTTCTCACTAGAGGCATTTAAGGCTCTGAAGGTTCAAAATCTCTCTCCCTTCCTTCTAGAGATGGATAAAAAGATTGAGGGGAGTGTTTTCCGTTTCCAGAAAAGACACATCAAAAAAAATGACTGATCAGACCGATTCGACATCAAAAATGACTGAAGAACAATTAATCGATCTTGCTCGACAAGCATTGAGTGAGAGTAGTTGGGTGATCGGTGAGTGTGCATCACAATGGACAAAAAAATACGCCAAAGGGCGAACCGATGCTGATTTTGGTGCAATGCTTGGTTTAAGCGGCGATCAAGTCTATCAGCGTAGAAGAGTCTGGGAGACTTTTGGAGACGTCCGGGAGCAATATACCAAATTGAAGTGGTCACACTATTATATTGCACTCACCTGGGATGATGCCCCCGAATGTTTGCAGTGGGCGGAAGAAAACGAGGCGACAGTTGCAGAACTGAAAGCCTGGAGACGTGCCATCAATGGTGAAGACCTTTCTGTCTCAGAACCATTTGAAGAATATCCCGTAGACTCGGAAGTCGCTTTTGTTTCGGATGAGCCGATTTCTGTCAAAGACCCGTCTGAATACGGACAGTCTGATGGAGAAGGTTTTGAATCGGGCGGACGAGAACAGGCAGATGCTCCTGCTACCGTTGGCGCGCATGCCCGTGATATGGGAGCATCAGGCAGCGACTATAGCCCGTTTCGATCAGGCGCTGCATCACCTGCCCCACAAGGTTCCGGGTCAGAAGCGGCGGTTGTCGCCAAACCAGAGATTTCTCCTGAACAGGCAATCAAACGGATTTGTGCTGCAGTCGAACGCAGCTTCAAAATGTTAACACCTGAAGTTCAATCGGCATTTCCAGAACTGTCACCCAAACTGAAAAAGCGATTTATCAAAGCTGTCAGTGATCTCAATTCTGAGGCGGCGAAGTTACAGTAAATAGACCGTGATCAACAATCTACTCAAGAGTGTTGCGATGCGAGTGCAGGCCTGCCTAAAATGAACATTGTATGACATCAGTGTCCGTCTTTTCGTTTTCTGAGAAATCACCAGGATATGGCCCCAGAACAACAGTCACATCGGTTTGATTCTCCAGAGAGAAAATCTTCGATCACTCAGAAATGGCTCATTCTCATTCTCATTGTCTTGATTGGTCTCATGGCATTTGAGTTAGTCAGCCGTAAGTTGAGACAATCGACGTCCCGGGTTCCCCTGCGTACGGATCTGACGCAAACCGAACTGAGAACGATCGAATTATTTCGCGAATCTTCACCTTCGGTCGTGCATATTCGTACTGCAGAATTTGCGCTCGAAGCAGATCAATTCAGTATGAATCTGCAAAAAACGCCACAGGGTTCGGGAAGCGGTTTTATCTGGGATCGCAAAGGGCATATTGTAACCAATTTTCATGTAATTCAGAAAGCGGATGAAGCAACCGTCACATTAGCTGATAATACGATCTGGAAAGCAAAATTGGTCGGTTTTGCTCCCTCTAAAGACTTGGCTGTCCTGAAAATCAATGCGCCCAGTGAGCGATTAAAGCCCATTGAAGTAGGCAACTCTACTGATCTTCAAGTGGGGCAGACTGTCTTGGCCATCGGAAACCCGTTTGGTCTGGATCAATCTCTGACGACAGGAATTATTAGCGGGTTGGGGCGAGAAATTATTTCCGTAACTGGCCGGTCCATTCGGAATGTAATTCAAACTGATGCTTCCATTAATCCTGGAAATTCGGGAGGCCCTTTGCTCGACAGCTCGGGGCATTTAATTGGGGTGAATACCGCCATTTATAGCTCTTCCCATGTCTATGCTGGAATTGGCTATGCTGTTCCCGTTGATCTGATCAGCCGATTTGTCCCTCAGTTAATTCGTTATGGTGTCATTCAGATCCCGAGCTTGAACTTTACGGGCGTTGATGATTTTGTCACCCGAAAACTGAAAACCAATCAGCTGTTACCCCAAGATGCCCAGGGAGTCATGGTTCAGGAAGTCATACCTGGTGGCGCCGCGGATCTAGCTGGTTTACAGGCGATTCGACTGGATAAGTCAGGGAATGTGATACTGGGAGACCTGATCATGCAGCTGGATAAAATGCCGATAACAAATGCGAATAGCTTACTGGATGCTTTGGAAGCCCATAAAGTGGGAGACGAAGTGCCCCTGATTGTATTGCGCAATAATCAAAAAATAAAATTAACGGCAAAACTCCATGAGTGGAAAAACGAACAATAAGCTTTCTTCGCGGGGCTCTATTCTCAACTGAACTGGATGATAGGCGAGATACGAAGAGCGAAGCGTATTGGTAAATATTCGGTTTTAATAGACTTGCGCCAATAGATCTTGAATACTCAAACCGATTTATTGGTTGACAGTTTACTGATTTGGATTACTATGTGTAGGTTCCTTTGATATCCCTCTTGTTAATACTTGCAGGGTTTTTACAAACGACGATCTTGTTGACAGTTCAATTATGCCTGCCGATTACCCACCTGAAATAGTCAAAGAAGGTCAGGTCACCATCGTGTCCTTAGGGCCAGAGTACGAAAACCTGGACGAGCCCAGGCTTGATGCGTTGACGGATGTTCTGTTGCAGGTTGCTGAAACAGCTTCCCCTCCGGTCGTTGTGCTCGACCTCTCGCACACCTCATTTTTTGGCTCTGCTTTCATTGAAGTGATTTTCCGGATGTGGAATCGCCTGAACCATCGAGAAGGTGGTAAATTCTGTATTTGCGGGCTTAGCGAATATTGTACAGAAGTTCTGGAAGTGACCCATCTTGACCAGCTCTGGGAAACTTATGCGAATCGAGAAGACGCAATCCGATCACTCAATTCTTGAGCGACTTCTCCTAAAGCGTTTCCGAGCCACTTTCCTTCCCCTGCTCTCCTTGAGAATCTTTGTATCCTCTTGGATTCTTTCAAATTCAAAGTGTATCTGATGGTTAACACTTTGGGTGAATACTGATCTTGTTTGTTACGATTTTTAGGCATTCAACGGGGCTCTCACTGAGTAAACAGTGGTGCTGACAAGTGGTATTTCCACTTCACCTATTGTGATTCTACAAATAATATCCGCTGAGAGTATGGAATCCTGAAAATCCGAATGATTGGTACAGGTTATGCATGTTAGTTACACAGAGGATTTTCTATCTGGACTACATGAAAGGGCGACTCTGTGCTAAATAAAATACGGACCAAAACTCAGCAATGGAAGAAAAAAGTCCGTGGTGCTGTATTTGTTGAATACCTGTTGTTACTGACGATCATCGGAATTGGGGCCATTGCTGGTCTCACAACGCTTCGAAGTGCATTGATCAATGAGCTGATGGATTTAGCGAACGCCATTAACGCGATCAATTCCTGAGTCGAAGATCGATTGATACAACGTTAGAATATATAAAAAGGTCTGTGATTAACGCACAGGCCTTTTTTGTGTTTGTCTGGACTGTATTTTCCTTTTTATGTTAAAAAGATTGAAATAAACGGAATGGTTCGAATATAATGAGTTCGATGAATAAATAGCCTAAGGTTATTTCGCATTTTATGAATAGATGAGGCAGATTGATGAAACGATTATTGACGTTGGCTGTTGTAATGGGCTTGTTTTACGTCTCCATGTCCGGCTTTAGTTCTGCAAATCAAAAAGCGGAAGAGCCCAAGCCGGGTGATGCAGCGCAGAAGAAGTCGTCTGAGCGGGATGAGTATTCCGATTACAATCGCGATGATTTGAAAACAGGTTTTATCCGTGCATTTTACGATGTCCTCATGGATGCCAAAAACGATATCAATGATAATGAAGGCGACAGTGGCTTTGGTGAGTACACTGACAAAGATGGGAACAAACACACCGTCTTTGACGAAGCACGGAGAACCATTTTTCAGGCGGATGGGATTTTCGCACAGGCCAAAGCCGATAATAAAAGAGCACTTGAGAAATTGCGAAATCCTCCTCGCCGCGTTTTTCCGGGGCAGGTTCAGCCTCCTAAGGCTGCAGGAGCAAAAAACCAGCAGGTTTTAAAGCAACAGATTGAGAGGCAGGAACAACTGCTTAAGCAGCAACAGCAAAAACTGGAACGCCTCAAAAAAGAGCTGGTAACAGCTCCTGTAAAATAAAACGCAATCACCGAATCAGACAAGCATAGCTGTGAAGGAGTCAAGCATTCTTTCGCGGCTATTTTTGTTTGAGATCGAGGCAGATCATCCTTTTCTCATCACGCAGATAGAGACGTTGATTTGCCAGGGTTGGGTGTGCCCACGCTTTAAAACCCAACAACCCTGTTAGCTTGCCTTTTTCACGGTACTCGGTCGGATTCGCTTCGATTAAGATCAAAGTCCCCTGCTCTGTCAGGCAGATGATGTGATCTTCGACAGCGATTTGAGTGCACTTGCCAACGCGCCGGGACTTCCATTGGACTTGTCCGCGTTGCATATCCAGGCACCGGTAAGTCACCGTTGCTAAATCGCCGTGGGGGCCATAGATAAAGCCATCCTTGATGATACTGGTGGCAAACTGATTCTGCATCGCAAGGTTTTTCCAGCGGGAAATAGGACGAAGGTTTTCATTATGTTGGATCAAGGCAAATCGCATACAGCCTGTTCCATAAGCAGAAGAGATAAAGAGTGAGTCCTCATTCCATACGGGAGTGGCGCAGTTGCAGTTATATTTGTTACCCCAGACAACGCGCCAGAGCAGATTGCCCTGTTCTGGATTGAGAGAGAGAATCGATTGGCCGGTAGGGACAATGATCTGACGTTGATTTTCAGCTTCGATCACAATCGGAGAACCATATCCGGGCGGGTCGTTACCAGCAGACCAGACCAGTTTCCCAGTCTCTTTATTCACAGCAATGACCGAATTATTATTGGATCCTCCCGGTTGAAGGATGACAAGGTCCCCTTCGATCAAGGGGGACGCTGACATGCCCCAATAATAAATGGTTTTCTGTTCTTGTTGCGCAGCACCACTCAGCCGGAAAATGTTCTTTTTCCAGATGATTTTGCCGGAAGTTGCTTCGAGGCAGAGTAAATCTCCCGCAGGTAAGAGACAATACAATTTACCATCATGATAGGTGGGAGTCGAACGGGGGCCACGGGCTTGTCTCTGGCTGTCCAGATATGTTGGTGCGGCGAAAGTGGACCAGAGTTTCTTTCCCGAGTCTGCATCAAAGCAGACGACATAATCTTTTGTCAGATGGGTTGCCATGGTCCAGATCCGGCCATCAGCAACCACAATGGAAGAATAGCCCCCTCCCAGTGGGACGCGCCAAAGCACAGCGGGACGACGCACGTTCCAGTCTAAATTCAGGCCGGTTTCTTCTGAAATTCCGTTACGGTTATTTCCCAGGAAAGAAGTCCACGCACCTTTTTTAGCGGTTTTCTTTTTTTCGGACTCCGATTCCTGTGAAGATGTGGGATCCGGTTTCAAAGTTCCCGGGGAAATCTGGGGTAACTGGCCTTGGGCGAGACTGGTATTGATCATCAAGCCAAGGAGCAGGCTGGCTACTTTCATTCGTGTTGAACAGGAGTAAATAAAAGAACTTTGATCAAGTTGTGTTTCACACCGGTTCATTCAGATCATTCCAGTATCAGGTAGTGCCCAGGCTGATTCCCGTGATTAAGGTTACAGACTGAGTCTTACGGAGAGACTTCAACCCAGAGTGCTATTTGAACAGCAGCGTTTAAAGGCATTTCGGAAATCCCCAGCGCGACCCGCGTATGTTTTCCTTTATCTCCCAAAACGTCAGTTAATAGCTGTGATGCCGCGTTCAGGATATAAGGCTGCCGATCAAATCCAGGAGCAGAATGGACATAGCCTTCTAAGCGGATGACTTTATTAATCTTGGAGAGCTCACCGGTGATTGACTTGATCTGGGCCAACGCATTCAGCAGGCACAGGCAGGCAGCATTGGAGCCATCATCTTCATGAAGGTGTTCACCAATTTTTCCTTTAAACATCAGCTCGGTACCAATAAAGGGGAGCTGGCCGCTCGTAACAATCGTATTCCCAAATTGCGTCACTGGGATGTATGATCCCACAGCCGCTGGTGGAGATGGTAAAGTATGTCCCAGTTCCTGTATGCGTTCTTCTGGTGTCTGGCTCATCTTGAGTTTGTTTCCCTTGCCCTAAGTTAAGAAGTCAGAGTGTTTCAAATCTTGTTAGAATCATAAAACAGCTGAATTATACTATAACTCAGATTCACTCTTGTATAAATAGATCAATGAGATCTGATGAAATAAAGTCAGCGTCGAGAGCGCTGTATCAGGGAAATTAATCAAAAATGAACTCAGCTCGTTTGGCAAATACACAATCGGAGACAGCAGCTCAGAACGCACCGGTTTCGACAGCCAGACTGCGATTTTGGTTGCTGAAGCTGTTGATCCTGATTCTCTCTGCTGGCTGGGTTCTAGCTGTGATGATTCGGTTTACAGTACGTGATGCTGGCGGGCTTGTGCCGACATTGGTGTTCTATGTGTCTCCTCTCATTCTTTTGAGCCTGGGAGCAGCTACCGTTTTTATTTTGTCCTGGTATGTCCGCTGGCATCGGATCGCTTTGGTCTGGTTTATTCTGACTCTACTTACGGGGACTTGGTGTTGGAATTATCAATTTCAAAGACACGTCGCTCGGTCAAGCATGATAGAAGAAAAGCAGCCTGTGGTCCGTGTTCTTTTCTGGAACATCGGAGACCGAATCTGGGGGATGGAGCGCGTTCTGGACGAATTGAGAGCCGTTGATGCCGATCTGATTGGTTTGGTGGAAGCAGGAGCTGACTCTGACAAAATGAAATTGTTCTGGAAAGAGTCCTTTCCGGGACACCCGTATCAGGTTGTGAAGGAGGGACTTGTCTTACTGTCTCGCATTCCGATTTCCAGTCAGACTTCCGGGGCACTCGCCAAAATGGGGAAATACGAACGTTTCGATGTAACATTTCGCCAATCGCCTCAATGCATGCTGTCGGTCTATCTGGTTGACATCAGAAGCGATGTTTTGCGGTCCCGAAAATCGGCCCTGCAAGAACTGGCGAATCAAGTTTCAGCAAATAACGATCATCCGATTTTGGTCCTGGGAGATTTTAATACCCCCAGTGATTCGGTGCATTTTCGTCCTGTTCGCGCGTTGCTTCAAAATTCGAATGAAGTTGCCGGCAATGGTTACATGGCAACCTGGCCTTTGCCATTACCCGTACTGGATCTGGATGGCATTTGGGCCAATCAATTTATAACGGTTCTTTCAGCAGAGAACAGGTGGACCTGGGTATCGGATCATCGGCCCGTCGTGACCCAAGTCTTGATAGACGCGCCTTCAATTGACTGAGGGGCTTGTGTGAATCGATTGAAATGTGATTCTGAAGTGATTAGAAAAGATGCTCAAAATTCTGCAATTCGTAATTCCTGCTTCATCCGCTGTTCTGATCCGGGTATAATCGGGCTTGAAATATCTGCCTGCCAGGTAGCGGCAACGCTGGAAAAATGACTGGTTTCTAAAAAATAAGAGGGCTTCCCATGCGATCAAAGCGTCTTTTTAGTCTGACTGTCTGTCTGTTATTCACGTTTGGGGTTGCGAAGGTTGAAGCAGCAATCTTTAGTGGCAGCATCACATCACTTTCTGCGGCTCAAAAACAAGTCACGATTAAATCGACTCAAGGGAAAGAGAAAAGTTTTTCGATTCCGGACTCAGCTTCTACCACGTACAACGGAAAGAAATCTCAATTTGACCAGTTCAAGGTTGGTCAGAGGGCAACCGTTTTTACAACTGCTTCGGGTACGATTACTCGCCTTTCAGTTCGTGATGTCATCGCTTCCAAGTCTAGCGGCACGGTGAGTCAGCTGAAAAAAGAAATGAAAGCCAAAAAAAGAGCAAATGTGGGGAAACCGTCTCCCGTTTCTCAGCAGTGGACGCAATTTCGTGGACCTGGACGTACCAATATTTCGACAGAGACAGGCTTGTCAAAAGACTGGAACCAAAGCCCGCCGAAATTACTTTGGACAGCCCGCGGTTTAGGTGAGGGATACTCTTCCGTCTCATTGAGTGGCAATCTGGTGTTTACGATGGGGACAAAAGCGAATGAAGAAGTCGTGATCGCGATTGATGTCAATACGGGGGAAATTGTCTGGACTCAGCCCAATGGTTCCGTATTCAAAGATGGTCAAGGTAATGGACCTCGTTCTACTCCCACTGTCGATGGCGATGTGTTATATGCCTTGGGGGCAAGTGGAGACCTTTCCCGTATGTCAACCAGGAATGGTAGTATGGAATGGACCAAGAATATCTTACAGGATTTTGGTGCCAGTAATATTGTCTGGGGCATCAGCGAATCTCCCTTGATCGATGGTGATAAACTGATTTGCTCTCCAGGCGGGCAAGGTGCCGCCATGGTAGCCCTCAATAAGCAGAATGGAAGTACGATTTGGAAAGCGGCTGTGCCTGGAAACCCCAAAGCGGCTTACTCATCCCCCATTAAAGTGACGGTGGGAGGCGTGCAGCAGTATGTGAATTTTACCCATGACGGCATCATGGGCGTCGAGGCTCAATCTGGAACACCGCTGTGGGGTAATAATCGGGCTGCGAATAAAACGGCAAACTGCTCTGCGCCGATCTTCTTTCCGGGAAACAATTCTATCTTTTATGCGTCAGGTTATGGAACGGGAGGCGCCCTGCTCCGTTTAACGCCCGCTCAGAATCGTGTGTCTGCTCAGTTGGGGTTCTTTACACAGGATATGAAAAATCATCATGGTGGAATGGTTGAAGTTGACGGCTTCCTGTATGGTTCCAGTGATCCAGGCGTGCTGACCTGTATCAATCTCACCAATGGAGAGACTGTCTGGCAAAATCGCTCTGTCGGAAAAGGAGCTCTGACTTGTGCTAACGGTCACATCTACATGCGGAGTGAAGCTGGACCGCTGGCCTTGGTTGAAGTGAATCCCAAGGCATATGTCGAGAAAGGACGCTTCGATCAACCTGAGCGCAGCGGAAAACCTGCCTGGCCGCATCCGGTTGTCGCAGATGGAAAGCTGTTCTTAAGAGATCAGGATCTCTTGTTGTGTTATGATGTGAAAGCAAATTAATCAGCTGTCACGCCGAACATCAGATTAATGATCCGGAAGCTTACTGGAAAATCACGGACTAAATAAACTCGACAAGCCTCTTTTCTTTGGGATGGCTTTCACCTTCAGCTTAGATTTGAAAGAAAAACATGCAGATAAGAAGTGCTCTCCAAAACGGGATCGGATGGATACTGCTTTCTTTAACCATAGCGGTGGTCTGTGGCTTTAATATTCAACTATTTGCTGCGGAATCAGATAGTAGCCGTCCGAACATTTTGTGGATTACCAGCGAAGATAACGGGCCCCAGCTTGGTTGCTATGGAGATCAATACGCAGACACGCCTCACATTGATAAACTGGCGTCAGAGGGAATGATCTATCTGAACTGCTGGTCGACTGCGCCCGTTTGTGCGCCCGCACGAACGACGCTGATTACAGGCATGTACCCGACCTGTCTGGGGGCCGAGCATATGCGGAGCATGGTTAAGCTGCCTGATAACATTTTGATGTATCCACAGTATCTCAGAGAAGCCGGGTACTACTGCACGAATAACAGCAAAGAAGATTATAACGTCGCCAAGCCAGGCAAAGTCTGGGATCAAACCAGCAGGAAAGCGCATTGGAATAATCGGAAACCGGGGCAGCCTTTCTTTTCTGTCTTTAACCATACGATCAGCCACGAAAGTAAAATTCGCAATCGTCCTCATACGCTGATTCATGATCCTGCGAAAGCGCGTGTTCCTGCTTACCACCCGGATACTCCCGAAGTCCGCCATGACTGGGCGCAGTATTATGATCGCATCACGGAAATGGATGCGTTGGTCGGGAAGAATCTCAAGGAACTCGCCGATGCGGGACTGACTGAGGATACCATCATCTTTTATTATGGTGATCATGGTTCGGGCATGCCTCGTAGCAAGCGTTGGCCTTATAATTCCGGCCTGCAGGTTCCCTTAGTCGTTTATGTTCCCCCGAAGTTCCGCAAATTGGCTCCTACTGATTATCAGACGGATGGCAAGACGGATCGATTGGTTGGTTTTGTGGATTTCGCACCCACCGCGCTTAGTCTGGCTGGTATCAAGCCACCCGCGCACATGCAGGGAAATTCATTTATGGGGCAATATGATACGGCTCCACAAGAGTATCAATACGGTTTTCGCGGCCGGATGGATGAACGTTATGACTTGGTCCGATCGATCAGAAACAAGCGTTATCTGTATATCAAAAACTTTATGCCTCACAAAGAGTATGGTCAGTACCTGAATTACATGTTCCAGACACCGACGACTCAGGTCTGGAAGAGAATGTATGATGCCGGAGAGCTGACTCCTCCGCAGACCTATTTCTGGGAAACGAAGCCAGCGGAAGAATTATATGATCTGCAGGCAGACGTGGACGAAGTCAACAATCTTATGAACTCAGACGAACATCAGGAGATTCTGAAAGAACTGCGCCAGGCACAGCAGCAGAAAATTCTTGAGATACGAGATCTCGGTTTTATGCCAGAAGCCGAAATTCATCGCCTGTCTGATGGCGGCGCTCCTTACTTGATTGCGGAAAATAATGAGCTTTATCCATTGAAAAAAATTCTGGCGATGGCAGAAGTGGCATCGTCCGGAACGCAGGATGGTCAGGCTGAACTCATTGCCGGGTTGAATGCCCCGAATTCTGCCATCCGATATTGGGCCGCGATGGGACTGTTAATGAGAGGGGAAGACGCAGTCAAACAGGCCCACAGTGCATTACACAAATCGTTAAAGGATTCTTCAAAATCGGTGCGCTGCATCGCCGCGGAAGCGCTGGGGAAATATGGTGATGCGCAGGATGCCAAAGATGCCGTCCAGACGCTGGTTTCACTTGCGAACCAGAATCAGGATGGTGTTTATGTTGCCATGCTGGCGTTAAATGGGCTCGATAAGTTGAGCAACGAAAAAGTGGCACCAGTCAAAGAAAAAATTGCAGAGTTGCCGCTCAAGAATCCAAAGCTGGATCGACGCCTGCAGTCATACGTGGCGCGACTGGTGGAACGAATCGAAGAAAAACAGTCTCAGAAATAAGAGAGTAATCGATAGTCGTAGTCGCTGATTCAGTTGAGCGACTACGACTTATCTCTTCCATTTGACTTATGATTTCTCGATTCGAATTCCGACTTTGGAGCTTCCGATCGTGACTTCTTTGGCCCCGGTCGCGCTATCAGATGCTTCGAGTTGATCTCCCAGTGTTTCCCCCAGGATATACTCGGACCAGCTCGATACAGCCTGCTCGACTTCTGTCGCGCCATTGGTATTGAAGTAGACTTTGATCCGGTCTTCAATTTCCAGATCGGCTTCTTTTCGGAGTTGTTGAACCTGCCGCACAAAATCGCGGGCCATGCCCTCCTGTTCCAGTTCAGGCGTGAGCTTGGTTGAAATGGCAATCTGAATTCCCTGATCATCAGAGCAAACCCAGTCGGCGGCTTGTTCGGTTCCCACCAGCACATCTTCTGGCTCCAGGTCGATCTGATTGCCGGAGAGTTCCAGCGAGACCGATTCACCACGTCGGAGTGGACCTAGAACCGCGTCTCCGACTTCAGGCAGATCCTTTCGGAGCATGCCGAGCAACTTGCCGTATTTCGGTCCCAGCGTTTTTAAATTGGGTTTGTAAGTGTAGCTGACCAGATCATCCAGGTTTTCACAGCGTGTGACTTGTTTGATATTCAGCTCTTCCTCAATTGTATTTGCCAGATTTTCAATGGCCTCAGTTTGTTGCGTCGTCTGACAGGCGAATCGTAGTTCCGCCAGAGGCTGACGAACGCGCTGGTTGGATTCATCCCGTAACTTATGGCCTAGTTTAACCACGATCTGGGCCTGTGAGGCACGGAAATTGAGTTCTTCATCCAGCAGGGAAGCATCACACTGGGGATAATCACAGAGATGCACACTGTTAGGTGCCGATTGATCCCAACTGGTGACCAGGTTCTGGTAGATTCTCTCACTGAGGAACGGGATGCTGGGAGCGAGTGCTTTGGATAAGGTGACCAGCACTTCAAACAGAGTCTGGTAAGCGGCCAGTTTATCTGTGTCATTCGCATCCTGAGAACGCCAGAAGCGACGTCGATTCCGTCTGATGTACCAGTTCGACAGGTCATCAATGAACGCCGTGGCATCTTTGAGGAAGCCGGCATAGTTATAGGCTTCAATTTCCGTTTTGGCGGAAGCGAGTAACGCTTGCAGATTGGATAAAACCCAGCGATCGATTTCGGGGCGTTCTGCAACAGGGATGCGATCCTGAGCGGGATCAAATTCATCCAGCCGTGCATAGTTGACGAAGAAGGCATAGGAATTCCAAAGCGGAATCAGTACCTGCCGGCGAATTTCATCGGCTGGCTTACTTTCCACCAGACAGGTGGGAGCGCCTTCTTTCGTTTCGCTGATCGGGCCTTCCGGTGTATTCAGAGTGACAGGCTTTTCTGGGTTTCGCATTCCGAATCGCAGGTCGGATGCCGGGTTGTGTGCCAGATACATCCAACGCATCGTATCGACACCCAACTGTTCGGCGGCTTCTTCAAACCAGATGGCGGTTCCATCTGATTTATGCATCGGCTTGCCTTCTTCATTCAGAACCAGTCGATATCCGAGCAGGGTTTTGAACGGTGGTGTGCCATCCATCATCGTGGCCATCGAGAGTAACGCGTAGAACCAGTTACGGAACTGGCCGGGGAAACACTCCGTGACTAAATCAGCCGGATACCACTTTTTCCATTCTTCCTGATTTGTGTTGTACTGCATCGTCGAGAAGGGAACGATACCCGCATCCAGCCAGGGGTTTCCTACGTCGGGGATACGTGACATCAGGTTCCCTGTTTTCGGGTTTTGAAGTTTGACTGCATCGATCCAGGGGCGGTGAGGCGTATGTCCTTCCAGAGCTTCCCAGCCTTCGACGGCGCGTTCTTTCAGCTCAGCCAGGGAGCCAATGACTTCAAAATCGCCCGTTTCTTCATCGACCCAAATTGGCAGTGCCAAGCCCCAGAATCGTTTTTTGGAAACCATCCAGTCACGCATGTTGGTGAGCCATTCCAGTTCATGTTGCTCACCATCAATGCTGGAAGGAACCCAGTCGATCTGACGGGTGACATCTTTGATCTCTTCGCGCCAGTCCATGTTGATGAACCATTCATCCACCAGACGGAAAATCAGTTCGTCGCCGGTACGCCAGCAGTGGGGATAAATATGCGGATACTGCTCGACAGAGAACAGGAGCTCTTTTTCTTTCAGCCGTTCAAACACCAGTTCGGGAGTCGCGGGGTCGATGGCTTCTTTGCCGGTGAATTCTCCAAATCCCTCTTCAAAGCGACCGTCTTCGCCGAGAGGGGCGATTGCTACCAGCCCTAATTGAATTCCCAGTTGATGGTCGACATCACCGCAGCCGGGAGCCGTGTGGACGATTCCGGTTCCTTCGCCAGCAACCACGTGGGGGTTCCCTTTGAAATCACGACCGCCATCGACGACTTTATGGCAGGAGATTCCGGTTTGATCTAATAACGCTTCATCGCTGGGGTGGCCACCCGGCGATTGTTGTGCGGGGAGATTATCGAAGGGGCCCGTGTATTCCCAGCCTACCATCTCGGCACCTTTGATTGTGTCGAGAATTTCATAGCCCCCTTGCTCTTTGAAGATTTGGGCCAATGTTTTCAGTTTGGGAACATCTTTCGGCCAGGACCATTCCGGTTTCCCGAATCCTTCTTTAAATTCTCGGTTCAGTCTCTGGTATTTCAGATTCTCTTTGGCGAAGTAATAAATGGCGCCATCTTTTTTCGCCTGCAATTTGACGTAATCCAGATCTGGATTGATGGCAGCCGCCACGTTGCTGGTGAGCGTCCAGGGAGTCGTCGTCCAGATCAGCAGATTTTCATTCTCACGGTCTTTAAGGGGAAACCGGACAAAGACGGAGCGATGCACGGAAAGTTGTCGTCCGTCAGCGACTTCCATCTGACTGTAAGCGCTGCCTCCCCGTCCTGACCAGGGCATGACATCATGGCCGCGATACACTTTGCCGCGTTCAAAACACTTTTTGAGAAAGGTCCAGATGGTTTCATTATTTTCGGTAGAGAAGGTGAAATAGCTGCCTCCCCATTCTGCATTTCCCAGCCGCGAAACCAGCATGTCAGCTGTGTCGGTGATCTGCTTTCCACTGGGAGCAGTGAGTGTGACTTCTGTTTCCTTGCCAATAAATTCTGCTAAGTTTCGCAGCTCAGCGGGATTGTCCCAGTCCATCCAGTATCCGAGACGCACTGATTGTTCGGTTTGACGGGCCGCGAAACGCAGGACGCGTTTTTTGCATTGATTTACGAATTTGTCGATGCCGTGCTCAGCGACTTCCTGCTTGGTTCCATAGCCCAATTCTTTTTCCACTTCGACTTCGACCCAAAGCCCCTGGCAGTCGAAGCCGTTCTGGAATCGGAGTTCGTGTCCCGTCATGGCGTAATAACGCTGATAGGCGTCTTTGTACGCGCGGCCCCAGGCATGGTGAACGCCCATCGCATTATTGGCAGTCATGGGACCATCAATGAAGCTCCACTTAGGTTTGCCTTGGTTTTTTTTGCGAAGCTGGTCAAAAGTCTGGTTCTCTTCCCAGAATTTGAGGATTTCGTGTTCACCTTTAATGAAGCTGGCGTCGCTGACTTTTTGAAACATTGGAAAATCTTATTGAGTTGTATTAGTTTGATTTTGAGTTTATAGACTGTGTCCAGTTTTACTGTAGCGTCTCCAAGGCCATTTGGACCGAGTATATTAGATTGAATGACGCTATAGTTAAATGTGATGCGCTCTAGAATTAGAAAATTGTTCGATAGCGGGAACAGCTGTCCGTACCATTCTCTCACCTGTTAAGGTACCCTGCCCAAGAGCTGATTTTGCGCAGAAGTATCATAACCGGAACGCGTTAAGTATTACATAGATCGTGCTTTGTTACGAGTGCTATAAATTCGTATTTATCCCTGTTTTACGATAATTTTATCAATTTGAGAGTCGGAATGTCATCATCGTCTGAGCCTTCAATGCATGTTGTACTTTACCAGCCGGATATCCCGCAGAATACCGGCAATATCGGTCGAACCTGTGTGGCCGTCGGTGCCAAATTGTGGCTGGTTAGACCGCTGGGGTTTAAACTTGATGAAAAGCATTTGCGACGAGCCGGCATGGACTACTGGCAGCATCTGAACTGGGAAGCCGTCGACAGCCTGTCTGAAGTTCAGGAACAGCTCTCTGACAGGACATGGTGGAAGCTGACCAAGTTCGCAACCCGCTTTGTCTGGGAGGCGGAGCTGGAACCTGGTCATGTTTTCCTGTTTGGCTGTGAAAGCAACGGCCTGCCTCCCCGAATTCTGGAAGAGTCCCCCGATTCCAATCTGAAACTGCCAATGCGCGAGCAGGTACGCAGCCTGAATTTAGCCAGTACTGCGACTGCCGTGATGTACGAAGCGGTTCGCCAGTTTGGGGGACTTCCCTAACGGGAATTATTTACCCCGTCCGGTAACCGGGTATTGTGGATCCTGGAATCCTTTGCCGCTGTGTTCTCCTGGGGGAACCAGCGAATCAATAAAGGCTTCGTCTTCGGCTGTGATTTCCACATCCAGGCAACCCAGGTTGTCGTCGAATTGCTCCATTGTGCGTGGCCCGATGATAATCGAGGTGAGAATCGGATTGGCTAAACACCAGGCTAAAGCAAAATTCGTCATGGAAACGCCTTTTTGATCACAGTAGGCAGCAATTTCCTGAGACAGTTCGATGCTGACATCGCGGAGTTCGGCTTCGCTCATGCGTTTGTCATTACGAGAAGCGCGACTGCCTTCCGGAAACGGCTGGTCTTTGCGGTATTTTCCAGTCAGGATTCCCCGAGCGAGCGGGCTGTAACTCACAACGCCAATCCCCTTTTCCTGACAGAGTGGCATCAGTTCGACCTCAATGTCCCGGTTCATGATGTTATAAAGAGGTTGAACGCAGCTGAACGAATAAAGGTTGCGAACGTCGCTGGTCCAGAGGGCTTCGGCCAGCCGCCAGGCACGGAAGTTGGAGCAGGCGATATAACGCACTTTTCCGGATCGGACCATGTCATCCAGGGTACGCAGTGTTTCTTCGATCGGAGTCTGGTAGTCAGGAGTGTGAACGTAGTAGATATCCACATAATCCGTGCCCATTCGCTGCAAGCTGTTGTCTAATTCTCGCATGAGATGGACGCGGCTGGCACCAGCGTCGTTTGGTCCGTCTCCCATCGGAGCGCGGCCTTTGGTCGCCAGAATTACTTTGTCGCGTCGATCCGCCAGTGCTTTTCCAACGACTGTTTCAGAGCCTCCTGTACTGTACATGTTTGCGGTGTCAAAGAAGTTGATGCCGAGATCGATGGCTTTATGCATAATGGCGATCGAGTCTGATTCATTGGTTGGCCCGCCGAACATCATTGTTCCCAGACAAACGGGAGAGACGCGAACGCCAGCTTTTCCTAAGTTTCGGTAATCCATTTTCGCTGTTCCTGGTGAATTGTGGAGTGTCATTTGAGCTTTCAAGTCCGTGCTTCTATCTTCCGGTTTTAAGACAGATTTCTCAAGGGACCTCAAATTCCTTGAACAGACGTGGTTGAAGATTCTGCCAAAGCCTGTTAAAGTAACGGTTTGCACCACAGTTTTTGAACTGAAATTGCTATTATTTACTTGAAATTGGACGTTAACCCGAAATATGTCGATTGGTTAACAGAGCCGAATACATTGAAAATCACTTTGAATTAGAAGCAGAAACGAAAGGCATTTCTTCGAATGGGTACCAAGAAGACAGGCAAAGGACGTCGGAAAATTGGTCGTAAAAAACGACGTGCGAGAGCTAAAATCAGACACCGTAAAGGCTAAACCCGTCTTACGGGTTTCAAAGCGACTTAGACCAAGTCGCTTTGATTCTGAGCCACTACATTCTTACTGAGAACGCGATCTAATACAGGTCGCCCGTCATTGACGCGGCTTCTGATCTCTTTGAAATCATTTTCAAGGACCTTTTTTTCGCGCAATGTTGTTTGTGCTGCGTTGTGTTCTCACCCGTTTCTGAGTTTTTTTCAGAGACGCTCTACGCAGACAAAGCCAGCGTCAAACCGGGGCTTCGATTGAGCCCCGATTGCTTTGCATCGGTAAAATACGCATTCTTGAAACGGTGATTTTACCAGTATTTCTCGAAGTGGATGTTTCCCGGGCTTTTGGCCGTTGTGAGTCGATATCCCTGCTCCGAAAGCAGTTCGACCATGCCCTTTGATTCGGGAAAAACCAGCGTTCCCTGTTCATCTTTTTCCGGAAGTCCGATCATGGATGGATTCCCACAGAGAAAGACATGCGTCTGTTCCGGATTGGGAGCCCAGCCAAACTGTTCCTGAAATTTTTCGGGAGGAATGACGTCCTGCAAATATTGTTTGCCGACATAGTGGGGGTGGTTCTGGTCTACATTTTCGGGCTCCCGGGTTGTAAACGCAGCATAGCGGTAATTAGAGAATTGATTTTGTAACTGCGCCTGCTGGTCCAGATAGCCGAGGTCTCCTTTATACCGTACGCAGGTCATGGAGACAATTTTTCCGGTATGCCCTCGTTCAAGTAGTTCCACGCTCATCGAGTTATGCGGTGCTTCACCCGTTCCTGTTCCGGCAAAAATGACATTGTCATCGGGCTGAATTGGTTTGAGAGTGTATGTTCCGACGGGTTTCTTGCCCAAGTGCAATCGGTCACCCACTTTCAGAGAAAACAGGCGGGGTGTGAGTGGGGGATCATCTGAATCGGGGCGTAAGACGAGCGTGATATAGAACTCCAGATAGTCGATCTGGTCATTGGAAAGTAGATTTCCTTGCGTGTCGACCATGGGGCAGGAGATGGAATAGGCACGACGGATTAATTTCGGCTTCGCCAGCTCAGCCAGCGGACCTCCATCAACTCGCGGTTCCCAGGAACCTAAGCCGAGAGTCGTGTATTGACCACCTGAGAAACCGGGAACATCGCCGTCAGGCTTGACCCGTACAATCATTAAATGAGCGTGCGGCATACGCAATTCTTGAATCGTTGCGTTGTAATGCTTGTTGACTAATTCTTCAATTGCTGGAGTCGATTGCCCGGGCGGAGGGTTCGATAGATTCATGACACTCCCTGTCGCGCTTGATCGCCACCTTAAAAAGAAGTGGCAGATTCATATTGGAATGTGGAATTGATTGTTATTCAGGTTTTAAAGAAGCATTTTTCCATTCACACTCCGATAGCTAATGCCGTAAACAAGTGCGGTAAATGGATAACTTTATGTGTATCTCTCAAACGAGTACTTTCCTCTATCACTTTTTTAAGCCAGATTGTCAAGTCTGATAGATGGTTTAATAACAGTCTGCTTGATTTCGAACTGCTTTTGGTGTGGATGTCAGATTTGAAAGGGGCTGGCGCTGAAAGATTTAGCAATCGATCTCTTCTGATAAATCAGTGAAGACTTAACGGTTAAATCGATGGTTGTGATAGGGAAACCTGATTGATCTTAAGTGGATCTCGTACCCTGAATGTTCACTCCACTGCCAATTAACAAATTGTGGTGATAGCACCAGCGATAGAAGGTCCCTGTTTTTTCCGGTGGGAGGACTTTCAAATCTTCAAAGCCAGCCTGCTCGAACCAGGACTTGAGCTCTGCGGTGGTATGGTGGTATTGATAGGCGGGCGCGAACCAGTCAAAGGTATCGCAGACTCGATTTTCCCGATTGGGGTGGTTGCTGAAATTGACGACTTTATTCAGGATTTTGTTGATCACGGGAACTCCGCCCAGCCATGCTCCCAAGCGGCACCAGGGTTCCAGTTTATCAGGAGCCATTTTGGTGGTGATTTTACGCAGGCCAGAATTGATTCCTTCCTGCCACCACTGGTTTTTGCGGTAAAGCCAGACTGAATAACGGCCCCCCGGTTTGACCATTCGGGCTACGGCATCAAAGACAGCACGGGTATCTTTATCGTGATGCATAACCCCGATCGAAAATACGAAATCGAACGATTCCGGCGCAAACGGGAGATGTTTCAGGTCAGCCTGAACCAGTTGAACGTTGCTCAGGTGGCTACAGAGTGTTTGTGCCTTTTCGACTGCCGTCGTATGGTCTGCACCGAAGACGTTGCCTCCTGCTTCCGCGGCGACTTTACAGTAGCGGCCTCCTCCACAGCCCGCGTCCAAGATTTTGAGCCCGTTTAATTCACCGAGTTCTAATCCCGTTTTGGCAGCAAAGGTCGCGCGGTCTTCATCGTCGTGCGCCACCTCGTATTTATTCCACTGCAGTCCGAAACTGGTAAGATGTTCCGATTCGACAAAGCGGGGGATATTCGTTTTGACGGGGAAAGATCGGCTGGTTCCTCGGTCAATGAGTAGACTCTGTTCTGCATTCCATTCCAGAGGTTTTCCATTTTCCGGGTTTCTCAAACTTTCAAGCAGCTCTTGAGAAAGAAGTGTGTTGGCTGCTGTTTCTTTCGTCATGTGGAATGCTTGCCTGGTATTAAGAAAGTGGACGACATGGAGTTCCTGTTCCGGGTTTAAAAATCGATTTCCATTAGATCTTCGCCCAGTATTGTATTCGGAAAGATCTTTTGAGCAACTTTGATTCCGATGGGATCATCGCCCGAACGTTGTGGGTCGATGTGAGTCAGAACTAATTTCCCCACTTGCGCGTCTCGGGCCAGTTCGGCTACGGGTGTCGTGTGGCTGTGTCCGGTTTTTTTAGCCCACTCTGCCATGTCATCAGGAAAGTAGCATTCGTGGATCAGCAGGTCAACGTTTTGAATAAAGTCGCGATGTTGTTCCGGATTGGCGGTATCGGTGATATACGCCAGAGAGTGCTCGGGCCAATCGATGCGATAGCCAACGGAGCCGCCCGGATGCTCCAGTTTCAAGTGCCGCAGAATTCCCTTGCCGGGGACGGTGACCGTTTCGGGCAAGGCTGTGAATTCATAATCAGGCAGGACAGGAAAGATTTCTTCGCAAAACAGATGTGTCTGTATTGCAGACAGCTTTGCTGGTTCTCCATAAACTTTGACAGAGTCCACTTGATCTGTCAGCATGGGGACGAGGAAAAAAGAGAGCCCTGCGATATGATCCAGATGGGCATGGGTCAGGAAAATCTGTAAATCGCGCGTTTGCAGGAAGTCAGGAACGCGAAAAAAACTAGTTCCCGCATCAAAAATAATTCCCAGTTCGGGGAGCATTAAGCAGGCAGTATGCCGGCGCTCATTCGGGTGATAACCACCTGTCCCCAACAACACGATTCGCATTGCTCCACTCCCCGCTAATCACAATTTTGCCCGTTAATAAAGATGTTGTCCTTTATTAACGGGCGAATGAACAGGCTGGCTACAGCAAAACCCGTCAGGCTCATCAAACGAACCTGTGTTTATGAGTCCAGACGGCGTTCACGAATCCAGTCAGTGTGGAACGTTCCTTCTTTGTCAATTCGTTGATAGGTATGAGCGCCAAAATAGTCACGTTGTGCCTGTAGCAGATTGGCTGGCAAACGATCCTGGCGATAGCCATCATAGTAGCTCAAAGCGGCAGTGAAACTGGGAACGGGTAATCCCAGCTCAACGGCGGTCGCAATAACGCGTCGCCAGCTTGGTTGAGCTTTATTAACTGCATCGCGGAAGAAATCATCCAGCAGCAGGTTTTCCAGTTCCGGTTTCTTGTCGAAGGCCGCTTTGATATCTTTCAGAAAGCTTGAGCGAATAATACAACCACCGCGCCAGAGCAGAGCGATATCACCATTATTCAATTTCCAGCCAAAGTGCTCGGCGGCGGAATTCAGCTGAACGTATCCTTGAGCATAGCTGCATAATTTCGATGCATACAAGGCTTGACGGACATCTTCGATAAACTGATCTCGATCACCTTCAAACTTCTTGTCAGGACCGGCGAGAATCTTAGAAGCACGCACACGTGCGTCTTTCTGAGCCGAGAGACAGCGGGCGTAAACAGCTTCTGTGATCAGAGTGGTCGGCACACCCAGATCCAAAGCATGCTGGCTCATCCATTTTCCGGTTCCCTTTTGTTTGGCGGTATCCAGAATTTTGTCAACCAGATAATCGCCTGATTCTTCATCAATTACTGTGAAAATGTCGCGAGTAATTTCAATCAGGTAACTTTCCAGTTCCCCTTTGTTCCACTCATCAAATACCTTGTAAAGTTCCTCGTTAGTGAGTCCCAAGGCATGTTTGAGAATGTAGTAAGATTCACAGATCAACTGCATGTCGCCATATTCGATGCCGTTGTGGACCATTTTGACATAGTGCCCTGCCCCTGCTTCGCCAACCCATTCACAACAGGGAATGTCGTCATTGTCGCCGACCTTTGCAGAAATGTCCTGCAGGATCGATTTCACATGCGGCCAGCCAGCCGGTGATCCACCGGGCATGATACTAGGGCCTTTGAGAGCGCCTTCTTCTCCACCGGAAACACCTGTTCCAATAAAGAGCAGACCAGCGTCTTCGACTTCTTTGGTACGACGATTGGTGTCGTCGAAGTGGGTATTACCACCATCAATAATAATATCGCCGGGGCTGAGCAATCCTTTGAGTTCATCAATGATGGCATCGACGGCTGGTCCAGCCTTGACCATTAGCATCACTTTACGGGGCGCAGCCAAGTTGTCGACAAGCTCTTTGAGGCTGTGATAGCCTGTAATCTTCTGCTCGTCCGTTTTACTGCTGACAAAATCATCTGTGGTGCTGGTGGTGCGGTTGAAAACACCGACAGAATAGCCGTGATTGGCCATATTCAGTACCAGATTTTGTCCCATGACTGCCAGGCCAACCAGGCCGATATCGTGTTTTGACATTGATAATTTCTCGTTTGATTCTGATGTGATTTAAAAAGGGTTGAGACCGAATTATTTTTATCGTGATGAGATCAACTCAGTTCACGGGATTATCGTTTCCAGGGAGGTAATTCCGGAAGATAACTGTCAAATTCAGCAATGATTTTTGCCTGGTATTCTCCAGCGAATTCGCCGTTGAGGAACTTGTCACAGGCTTCGCCAATGAACCGTTCCCAGCTGGCTTCTTCCGCACCGGGGTTGATCGGGTAGAAGAGTGCGCCGACTGCTTCAGCCGCCTTCATGTCGCCGGGGGCATCGCCGAGCATGAGCACTTTGTCTGCATCATAGCCACAGTTTTTGGCCTGCCCCAGGGTTTCTTTTTTACTGCCTGATTCCTGACCGCAAATCGCATCGACATATTTGGCGATGTCGTGCTCTTCCCATTCTTTATTCAGCGCTTCGTTTGGTGTTGCGGAGCAGACAATCATGTCGGCTACCGGATCCAGCTTCTGCAGGCTCTCTCTGACATTCGGATAAGGGGGGACATCATGGACCATATCGGCAATCATTTCATTGACCGCCAGTGACCATTTTAATGCCAGTTCCAGATCGGCATCTTTTGTTTTTTCGACTTCAGCTGTCAAAGTCGGGTTGCCCAGTTTGGTTTCCCGCTTTAGCCAGTCTCTGACGCCTTGCAACTTAGGAATTTGTACGTTACGCGATTGCACTTCCGGACGTTCTTCAAGCAGATCGAGAGCCAATGTATAAGAGATGAAGCGATTTGCCCCGCGCCATTTCGAATACAGGTTGGTAAATTCAGCTGCTTCCCGTGCATATTTTGAGATGGGTTGCAGGCCGAAATAGTTGATGAAATTAGGAATAAAACATTCTTTGTGTTTAATTTCCATTGAGTCAAAGGCACAACCATCTGAATCAATGCCAATCAAAAACTCGTTTTTCTTTTGGAAGTTGGTATCCAATGGATTATCCGACACAATCTTCTCCCGTTTTTCTATTAAAATTATTTTTCTATTTGTTTTGGTGATCTAACAGCACGACAAGCCGACGTGACGTGAGATGTTTTATCTGTCTGCCTGAGGAACATACTTAGGCAGTTTTTGATCAGAAAACAGTGGTTGTAATTGCGCGAATCGCATGCGGCCATTGATCATCGGGATGCTGGGCCAGTCATTGCCAATCAAAGGCTTACAGTATTTGATAAAGTCATCAGTGACGTCCATGCCGTTAGCGGTGATCCAGTTTTTTGGGAATGTACGCTCGCTGTTAGCGACTTCAGACAAGGGAACTTTATCGTAGCGGACATTGTATCCCGGTCCTTCCGCTCGGAGAATGGTGGACATGAATCCGGACTCACCAGCGGCTGCCAGTAAAGCGGCTTTTTGTCCTGCACCGTAAGCTTCGTCGAGGTCAACGGTCGAAGCATAAGCGATATTATGGCGTTGGTCCGTTCCGGGGATGTTGGCACGAGCGGCCCCCTTCACTGCCAAGCCTCTTTGATTTAGCTCGTTAACAAGTAACTGGGCAACAGTCAACTGGCTGGAGCTGAATTGGGTGTGTCCGAATGAGTCTTTGGTTTCGCCAATATCTCCCAGCGACAACCCTTCACTGACGACGACAATTAGACGTCCATCTTTTTTGAGCTGGTCGTTGACCTGCGCATGAATCTGATCAATGCTGATCGGGTTCTCTGCAAGATAAATCTGCATCGGGATTTTACGCTCTGGATCTGCCAGACGTGCTGCAGCGGGAATAAAACCGATTTTTCGGCCCATCGCTTGCAGAACCAGAACCGGGTCTGCAGGACAGCTTCCTCGATTCTCTTCGTTTGCCATCTGAACCATGCTCATCCAGTAGCGAGCAGTACTACCATATCCGGGCGTATGGTCGATCAGTTTGAATTCACTGTCGCCCACATCATTGTCGATGGTTTTGGGAACGCCGATACCAATAATATCAACGCCTCGTTCTGTCGCCATTTGAGCCACTTTATTGGCGGTGTCCATCGAGTCGTTGCCGCCGATGTAACAAAAATACCCAATATTATGGGCCTTGAAGACTTCGATCAGTCGATCAAAGTCTTCGTTCTGATGCTCTTTCAGTTTATAGCGGCAGGTTCCAACAGAACCGGCAGCCGGTGTGACTCTGAGCAGCGCTATTTCTTCGGGCGATTGTCCACTGAGATTGAGTAATTCTTCTTTGAGGACCCCTTCAATTCCATGCCAACCAGCATAGATTGTTCCAATTTCTGGAAGATCTCTGGCGGTTTCTACGAGTCCCCGCAGGCTGTTGTTAATCACTGGTGAAGGACCACCTGATTGGGCCACAATCATATTCTTTGGACTTGCCACGTTTTCTCCTCACTCGACTGTTGTATATTTGAGATGTGATTGCCGTTATTAGGGCAATCCATTTCCGACTGTTACATTGAGCTCCCGAAACTGACTTGATCTAAACTGTCATTCAGGCTTTTGTCATCGATTCCCGAATTTATTCCTAAATTCTGTCGGCGGAAATACGACCGGTTCCTCATGAATCAATTAGGGCGTATACGAACACTTCCCACAAGATCTAGGACGATTCTCAGAAGGCTTCTTTGATAAAGTGTTATTCATAAATAGTTTACGAAAAACATATTCTTTGCCTGAGCGGGCGGAAAATAGCCTCTGTTCAGTGTGGGTGATGTTGTTAATAGACTCACAAAGACTTGTTTTAACTCACACAGTCGGGATATTACCCGATTTTGTGCTCTAATTCAAAGTATCGCCGCATGACCAAAACAGAAAGTTCCGGGAAAGTTTGAGAATCGGTTTTCACGGTCTCTCGGCACGAATGATTTTATTTGGGGGTTAGAATCACTTTGGCCCCTTGAATTTGATAGTCCAGGTCCAGACTATTGAAAAGTGCGTCAAAAAACTCCTTCGCTCTGGCCTCTTTGACTGTGACGTCGATCCGTTTGTTGAGATCAATTTCTGCAGCCGCTAATTGGCTTGAATTATAGTCGAATTCGATCCCCGATTGTTCCAGTTTGTTCATGATGGCAATTAAAGGAACCTGTTTGACCCGGAGCGTAAATTTCCGGCGTTGAAGGGGGACAGTCTCAGCTTTGGCTGGCTTCGAATTTCGAGATGTCTTCGCTGGATTCAATAGTTGGTCAATTTTTTCATGGACCCCCATTGATGCCTGAACTTTGATTCTTTTTCCCGTCGGAACAACAGTCACACCTGGAAACGCCTTGTTCAGCTGATTGATGACTATCGCGATAGAGTTCTGACGTAGCTGATATGTTTTTTCGATTGTGACGGTATCAGGGACTGGCTCAAGTTGAATTTGTGTTCCCTGCTGCTCCCATTGATAAGTGAATCCCAATTGGATCAGGACCAGCGAGAGTGCTTCATTGGCATTCACTGCGGACAGACTGCCATTTGCCCAGAGATCGTGGGGAATTCGCTGTGGATCAGTGAGCGTAATCTGATAGGCATCAGTGATTGGTTTCAAAATCTCGGTTGGTGTCTCGAGATCCTGGTAATAAAATGTCTTTTTCCGGGAGAGAAACAGAACGCGCGATTTTAAATTGGGCTGGGAGTCTGCCAGATCCAGTAGTTCTTGCTGTTTTAATTCCAGCAGGGTCATCAGGTTGGAGACAGCCTGGGCGGGTCCAATGTAAATGTTGCTCCCTACAATGCTCATAGTGGCATGTGCCGACGCGGCGATCTTCTTCAGCCCTGCTTCCAGAGGCTGATTTTGTACATCAATGGTCAGTTTCAGAGAGGGATCAACTCTCCGATCGAGAATAATCGATACATTTTGCGTACTTTGAATGCGTTGGAGAATCGCACGAATTCCGACATTGGACCAGGAAGCCGAAAAACGTTGAGTCAAAGCGCGGCGAAAGTTCCGGTCAGTCAGATACTTAGGGGGATCTCGATGCAGAACAGCCAGCTGGCGATCGGATGTCTCGTTCGCGGAGAGTGATTGCAAACTTTCGTTCCCACCTATACCAAGGAGTAGAAAGAGCAGAATCCACCCGTTTAGGCTGTTACGGAATATTTTCACAATACTGTTCTTTCAAACGAAGGGCGATTTATCCGGCGTCTTTGACTGGAAAAACAGGAATCAAGTGCTGGAGTGTTGCTGGTTTCCATGATAACATAGTAACAGTGCCCTTTCCTGTCATACTTCATCATCAAGTATGTGATAATCCTTATCTTTTGAGAGTCAATGCTTTATGCAGAAAATACAGGCCGTTGGAATCGATTTAGGAACGACTTATTCCTGTATCGCTCATCTGAACGAGCATGGGGAGCCGGTTACGATTCCCAATCAGGAAGGAGAGCTGTCCACACCCTCCGTCGCCATGTTTGACGGTGCAGAGGTGATTGTGGGAACAGAAGCATTGCGGCATGCGATTGTGAACCCCCTCAATGTCATTCAACATGCGAAGCGATTCCTGGGCAAACAGGACTTTCGCTGGGAGATTGACGGACGCTATTTCTCGCCGAAAGATATCTCGGCGTTTATCTTGAAGAAGCTGCTTTCTGCAGCCGAGGAACGCATTGGTCCCGTTGAATCAGCGGTGATTACGGTTCCGGCTCAATTCAGCGATGTTCAGCGTCAGCAAACAATCGCTGCTGGAAAACAGGCCGGATTGAAGCAGGTCGATCTGATCAATGAACCTGTGGCTGCCTCCCTCTGTTATGTATTGGGGAGCGAGGGCATGTGGTTTGCCGAGCTTGCTGAGGAACAGCGAATTCTGGTCTATGATCTGGGGGGCGGTACGTTCGATCTGTCTCTGGTCAAATACCAGAAGGATGAGGTCGATGTGATTGCCAGTGGTGGTGATTTGAAACTGGGGGGAATTGACTGGAACAGTAAATTGCAGGCAACCATCGCCGAGCAGTTTTTTAATGAATTTGGAGTCAATCCCTGTAACGATCCTGAAAGCCTCCAGTATCTGGCAAATGAAGTGGAGCAGGCGAAGCGCAGTCTGACTGTCAGACCTAAAACGACTCTTGCCTGCCAGGTCGGCTCAACACGAAAGACGTATCAGATCACGCAGTCGCAGTTTGAGCAACTCACTAAAGAGTTAGTTGAACAGACAACCAATATCACCAAAGCATTGTTGAAAGACAACAAGATGGGCTGGGCTCATGTGGATGTGGTATTAACGACCGGTGGTTCCTCCCGGATGCCGATGGTTCGTGATGCGTTAAAACAATCCAGTGGTACGACACCCAACCTGTCACTCCCTCCGGATCAGTCGATCGCGCATGGCGCCGCTTATTATGCCGGGATGCTGTTGAGTAATCGTAAATATGCCGAGTCGTTTCTGACGACCGAAGCAGCCAGCCGTCTTTCAAAAATCAAACAACATAGTGTCAATGCCCGTTCACTTGGGTTTCTGGTGAGAGACCAAATGGGGCAGCAGCGTATGCCACATTATCTGTTGCCTGCGAATACCAAGTTACCGGCATCGGTCAAACACACCTATGGAACGGTCTCACCCAATCAGCGCCGCGTGCATCTTAAATTGATTGAAAGTGGTGCTTCTCAGGATGAACCATTTGTGATCCTGGGAAATTGTGTCATCGAGGGATTGCCTGCTGATTTACCCGTCGATTCAAAAATCGAAGTGTTAATGGAATACGATTCGGAAGCTCGGGTGCATGTTTCTGCCAAGGATTGTACCAGTGGCAAAGAAGCGCGGATTGAAATCACGCGCGAGCAGAACCTGGTTCAGGGAACTTTGGAAGAGTCACGGGGGAAAGCAGTCCCTCAGGATCAAACAGATCTTTCAGAGCCGGTGATGCTGAAAGAAATTCTGGATCAGGCGGAATCCATCAAACCACCTGAGAAAAAGAGTGTCTCCCCTGAAAAACAGTCTTTTTCAGCTCAACCAAACCCGGTGGCACGTGGTTTGGATCGCTCAGAACGTCCGGTAGCTTTATGCAATCAATGTGGTGAGCCTCAACTGGGACCCCCTGGTTCCGATTGTTCCACTCCGGAACAACATACAAAAGGGGCATTGTCGACGCGAAAACCGGGCCCTCAAAAAAAGAGTAACAAACGCAAGCAGGTTCAGAAGAAAGGCAAACCGGATTCCGCACAGACAGCCCGCAAAAAGCAGTCAACATCTCAGCGATCTGTTTCGAATCAGGGGAAGCCACAAGGAAAAGCATCGGGAAAAGTACAGGGGAAGAAAAAGGCCAGGCCTCAAGCGAAGCCTGCTAGTCAATTGGATGCTGCAGAGAGCGAATTCTGGGATTTGCTAGAGGATGCCTAGCCCCGGTTTCTGTTCCAGATGAGAAATCGATCCCTTTACGAAATAAATTAGATAGGACTTGAGACGACGGATGAAAATTGAACGGATTGAACTGTTTCATGTAGCCATGCCCCTGATTTATCCCTGGCGAACAGCGTATGGAGAAGATGCTGCCATTCATTCTGTCTTATGCCGGATGATCAGCGGGTCTGTCGAAGGCTGGGGAGAAAGTACGCCACTGGCTGCTCCCTGCTACAGTCCGGAGTGGGCCGGTGGTGTGTTTCAGACGGTGTCTGAATGGCTGGCCCCGGCTCTGCTGGGGCAGGATATCGAGAGTGGTGATGCGTTACAGGAGCGTCTGTCGGTCTACAAAGGAAACCCCTTTGCCAAAGCCGCTTTGGATAATGCCTGGTGGAGTTTGCACAGCAGAATCACCAACGTGCCTTTGCATATTGCGTTAGGTGCCACGAGAAGTGAAGTGCCGGTCGGAGCCGATTTCGGGGTCATGGATCAAGTAGATGATCTCATCGAAGCGGTGGGGGCAGCTATAGCGGAAAATTTCCCTCGCATCAAACTCAAGTTTCGTCCGGGTTGGGATATTCCCATGCTCCAGGCAATTCGCGCGTCATTTCCAAACGAGACATTTCACATCGATTGTAATAGTGGGTATCGCTTGAAAGATGTCCCTCTGTTTCAAGCGATTGATGAATTTGAGCTGGCAATGATTGAGCAACCGCTCCAGCATGATGATCTCACCGACCATGCAAAGTTGCAGGAATTGATTCAGACGCCGGTTTGTCTGGACGAAAGTATTACTCATCCATATCGCGTACAGCAGGCGCTGGAATTGAAAAGTGCCCGTTATATGAATGTGAAGCCGGGCCGGGTTGGAGGACTTACGAACGCAGTGAAAATTCATGATCTGTGTCAACAGGCAGGAACTCCCTGCTGGGTTGGCGGCATGCTGGAAAGTGCAACCGGTGCCTCGCATTGTACCGCGTTAGCCATGCTCGATAATTTTACTTATCCAGCTGATATTTTCCCCAGTGAAAAATATTATCATGAGGATCTGGCGGAAGTTCCCCTGGCTTTGTTCGACATTGGTGGGGGAATTCCAGGCGTCAAAGCATTTCAAGAACTACCCAATCCAGACATGAATCGTCTGGAGTCCTTGACGATTCAAAAGAAAATCATTCGCTTGTGAAAGTTGCTTTTGTAGTAAGAGAATGGTAGCGAATGTATATTGCGTGAGATGTCAGTGAAGCAGAAAACTAAGAAAATTTCAATAAATTAGCTTTAATGGGGAATAACAAGGTGTGTTTCAGCATCTTCTCCTATAGAGAATCAGGTTATGTCATCACAGAACCATCAAAATTCTGAAGATCTTGCCTTGTTGGTTGAGCAGCACTATCAGCTGTTGTTTCGGTATGCCTACCGTTTGTCAGGCGACCGGACAGATGCTGAGGATTTGACTCAACAAACATATTTGATCGCTCAGAAAAAACTGTCTCAACTACGCGACATGCGTCTTGCGCGTTCGTGGCTTTGTACGATATTACGTAACTTATTCTTGAAAAAAGTATCTCAGAAGATCATTCCCGTCTCTCTTGGTCAAACGTTTGACGTGGCTGCTGAGGAAACAGTCCTGCCTGAACTGAATTCCCAAGAGTTACAGTATGCTCTGAAAGAATTACCTGAAGATTTTCGTGTCCCGTTGTTAATGTTTTATTTTGAAGAGCGATCTTACAAGGAAATTTCGACCGAACTCTCAATTCCTCTGGGAACTGTGATGAGTCGACTGGCGAGAGCCAAGTCGTTTTTGCAAGAGCGGTTTTCAGCACTTTCAACAACAATCCATTCCTAGGTTTTATCTTCTTTCTAAATGGTTAAGTGAATTTAAAATGTGTGCTTCTGAACCATCCCCATCATCCGGTTTTTCTGAGTCAGAAAATTCTGATCCAGGATCATTCTCCGATGAGATGGTGTTTCATCAACAGCTCAAGAACGTGTTGTTTGATGTAGAAGTTCCTGAAGGAATGAAAAATTCGCTACTTGCATCGCTGCAACAGCATGATGTTGGCGAAGTCGTGCGTGATCATTCACAAGACACGCGCCGAACACGTTTTCACAAAAGACCGGGAACGATTGCTGGGCTTTCAGCCTGTTTGATGTTTGCAGCACTGCTGACCTATTTCTGGGCCGCTCAGTTCCCCATCATTGCTCTGTCAAAATTCAGTCCGGAATTAAATCTGGATAGCCGTCTTCTCCCTGAATTTGATCACAATTTTGCAGCGCAATTGCCAACGCAAGGGGGCTGGCATCTCAAAGACCGTTTGGCCTTGATTGGCGATAAGTTTTATGGGGTGTCTACCAGTCAATCTTCGGCCAATGACGCTGCCGAAGCCCATGCTGCTGCTGTCGGTTTTTTCAGATTACAAATGGGGAATGCGCGGCCTGTTTTTGTGGCACTGGTACAGGTGCCAGCGAGTCGGGTTGATCCACTCCCTTCGCAAACCAGTTTTAATACTGGAAATGTGGAATATGCGCAACTCAAAAAGGGGAACTACGCCACCGTCAAATGGGTAGAAGATGATCGGGTTTATATCTGTATTGTCTATGGTGGCCCCCGTGAACTGGAAGCTCTGGGACGGGCTTTACAATCCGCTTCTGCTTGAAATTAGCCCCGGAACCAGCTCTACTAATAGAGATTACCATTTTCGATTTTGGTCTGGTTCATTTTTAGAGGGGCTGATATGGGGATTTCACTTCGTTTTTGTCTGATGGTTGTGGGGCTGGTTTTCTTGGCTGAAACTCCCTGTCGTGCTGCGAGTTTCGTTTATCTCTCCCTGGGGGGAGAAAAGAAAATCGCCATCTATCGACTCAATGAACAGGATGGTGCGTTAACTCACGTCGAGGATGTGCCGCTGGCCGGTGCTCCGGGATGTCTGGAAGTTGATCCCGAAAAGAAATTCCTGTTCGCATCAGTTCGCTCCGCCAAACAATTCATGAGCTTTGCCATTGATCCCGAGAATGGAAAGCTGAAGCAGATTTCAGCAGTTCCGGCCGGTGGGAATGCAGCCTATATCGCCACGGATAAAAACGGTGCTTATCTGTTTTCAGCATACTACGGGGAAGGCAAAGTCGCCGTTCATCGTCTTTTGAAAAATGGAGAAATCTCAGATGAGATTTTGCAGACGATTCCTACAGACAAAAATGCGCATGCGATTTTACCCGATCAAACGAATCGATTTGTGTTTGTCCCGCATACAGGACCCAACGCGGTCTATCAATTTTTGTGGGATGCCGAAAACGGGAAATTGACAGCAAATGACAAACCGATGTTTAAAGCGGCACCCGGTATGGAGCCGCGACATCTGGCGATTTCGAAAGACAATCGATTCATTTATTTTGATAATGAAAAAGGGAGTTCCGTCACAGCCTGCAAGCTGGATCCAAAGTCTGGGACTCTGACTCCTTTCCAGACGATCTCGACATTGCCTGCAGGCTTTTCAGGAAAGAATACTTGTGCAGACATTGAGCTTTCTCCTTCAGGGAAGAACTTGTATGCCTCGAATCGCGGCCATAACAGTATTGCCTGTTATCGTGTGGATCAGAAAACAGGACGATTAACCGCGCTGGAACAGGAACCAACCGAAGATATCCCGCGTTCATTTAATATTGATCCTGCCGGGACTTATCTCTATGCGGCGGGACAAAAGAATGGCAAATTAGCCGCTTACCGGATCTCACCCAAAACCGGTCAACTAAAACGGCTTGCGACTTATGAAGTCGGAAAATCGCCCTCATGGGTCGAAATCGTAAAGTTCCCCTAGTCCGCATTTTCTTGAGCAATATCGGGGCTGGTCAGCGGTTTTGAATAAAATCGTTCAGATCATTGTTTTTTAAAGTCGATGAATCTCCAATAACCAGAGCGCTTTTGATGACATTCTAGCAGTCTCTGTTCTTAATATGATTGGATCAATTCGATCTCGATACACGACTATCAACCTGAAATCGGTCTAACCGGTTTCAGGAATGATCGTTAGACAGTGTCTTGACGCTGCGAATTGTCGTTGACTTTAAAAATCACCCCTGTGAAGAGAGACTTTCCATGCGCTCTTCTGTTTTTGCTCTGCTGTTTGTATCTCAAGTATTCCTGACGACAGCCTTTGGTCAGGAACAAAAACCTCTACTGATCAGTTCCGATACCAAGGGAACCATCAGCGGAAAAAGCGCGGTGAATATCACGAGGGGGACTTCGAAAAAACAGTCGGGCCCCGCGTATCAACGAATGTCGGTCAGTCAGAGACTGATCCAGCAACGGGCGTTTCTGCAAGCCAAACAGCGAGTGAATCGGATTAACGCACGTAAGGCCATGGGAATTACGCCCGGGCGACCAACGGTGGCGTTCAATCCCAGCGCGATACCAACGAATGCACAAATAATGCAAGAGATGTCTTATTTCACATTGAGTCCTTTCATTAGTAGTGGTTTCTGGTATGGGCCCATCTATGATTCGGTTCCTTAAGACGACATCCAATCGAGATGAGTAGAAACAGATCTTGCTTGAACGATGACCACATTTGAAACTTGTTGGTTTGTTTAAGTTTTGGGTGGAAGTGTTTGCACAAACTTCACTGCCTGATTGACCCAATATTTCAGGGTTTCCTCATCATCAAAGCCAGGTTGGTCAACATAAATCATGCTTTTGAGTGGTTTGCCGGTGAAATCCATCTCGCGCGTAAACGGTTCTTCTAATGCCTTGAGTGCGTTTTTCTCTCCCAGTCGCAGCATGAGCTCATTCTGAGTCACTCCACAGCACATGTGCCCGTGCAGCATATAGCAGATCCCGCCGAACATTTTTCGCTGCGAAAATCCTCTACGGCGTTTCAATAACTGATGGACTCGCTCTGCCAGTTGTTCGTCGTAAGCCATGATCAATCCAAAATGAGAAATGGGACGATTTCAGTCGAACGGCTCAAAGCGACCTTTTCCCCATTCAAAGAGCTCGTCTGCTGCCAGTGAAATGCTGCCAGTGAAATTCTATGACACCTTCTATTTTTTTCAACCCGCCCTTCATCTTCATCCTGGCTTTGGCGATTTCGAATGTGCCAGTTGGCATAATGCAACAGTTCAAGTCCATGTTCCGAATAGTGAAAACAGGATCTGGATTGAGTTTGACACTTTTTTTCTTAAATAGATGAACAAAAAATAATTGTTTGTTATTCTAAATGATGAGAGTATCTCTATGTGACAATTGAAAACGTGAGAGCGTAACTAGCTATGTCTTATTTAAGAATCCTGATTTTCATTGGATTATGTGTTTTTGCTACATCCATTGAGCCTGCCTATAGTCAACGACAGGATGCTGGTCCCGAGGCGGAAAATGCAGCTGAAGTGGGCAACAGAAACAGACGATTTCATTCCCTGAGCCGGCCGGGTTTGCATAATGTGTTTCAAATCGATGATCAGATTTATTCAGGAAGTGGTCCAGAAGGGAAACAGAGTTTTGACGCCCTGAAAAAAATGGGGATCAAAACGATCATCAGCGTCGATGGAATGAAACCGGATGTTCAACTGGCGAAAGCAGCCGGGATGAAGTATGTCCATATCCCCATCGGCTACGATGGGATTTTCGAAGATGCCAATCTGGCATTTCTGCGGGCGGCAAAAGAGTTGAAAGGGCCGGTGTATATTCATTGTCATCATGGTCGGCATCGGGGACCGGCGGCCGCGGCGATGGTAGGGATGTGTCGGGGAAGTCTCGATAAAGAACGGGCCTTATTGTTTTTGAATCAAGCCGGGACCAGTAAAGATTATGCAGGTCTCTGGAGAGACGTCAGGCAGTTTCGACTCCCTCCAGCTGATGTGGTATTGCCAGAATTGGTTGAGTCAGCCCGCGTCGAACCGATGGTGACTGCGATGGCGCATATCAGCCAATATTATGAGGAATTGCAAAAAAAGGCAGAGAGTGACCCTCGGGATGAGAAGCACGCGATGCGAATCTCAGTGCTCTTACGCGAAGCGTTTCACGAGTCGGTACGAAAACATTCTGATGACTACGATGACACTTTTAAAAAATGGATGCATGAATCAGAAATGGAAGTCAAGCAAGTGGAAGCGGCACTCAAACAGGGAAATCAGAAACAGGTGACCGCCAGTTTGAAACAGCTCAAGTCACAATGTAAATGCTGTCACAAAGCGTATCGAAATTAAGCCGTTGTTTTATTCCGTCTCTTTCCAGACCAGTTGAACTTTGATTCCTTTGCCTTTCCCTTTGGGGGACGGTGTCAAATTCATCTCGAAATGATTATCTGTACGTTGCAGATGTGCCAGGGCACGCGGTGCAAACTGGAAAATCAATTCGGAGTTCAATTGTTTGATCGACTCCACGGGGTCGGTTCCGTTTGAATTTTCAATACGAATAAAGCATTCATAAACAGCCGTTGGTTGGTTTTGAATCCATTGATCAAGTGAGATGGCGAGTGTCTGATTTGTGTAAACTCCCTCCAGTTTGTGCCATGATTTCGTATTCGGCGACACATAAACCATGGGAATCGGTGTTGCTGGGTTTAGCGCGAGTTCAAGCTTGCCTTTGAGCAGGACGTAAGGCCAACTCAAATGCCATTGTCGTCGATTTGGCGCTGTTTGTTTCAGATTTTGAATCTGGCGAACGGTCCGAGTTAACGTCCCATTACCAACGACGGGAGGTCGAGAAGCATCTGAGCTGTTTTTTTGGTGCACATACTCGGGATTAGTAAATCGAAATTCTACGCGGTCCAGCGGTTCCAGCATGGGGGAGAGAGTCGAGTCGCTCATTTGCGGATGTCGTTCTGATGCCCGGTTGTTGTTTGTCGAAGTGTATAAGTCCGCAATTAAATGTGAGGGACTGCCAATGGGATCGCGTTTCGTTTTGGTGATCAGTTCCGGATGTCGGGCAAGTTCTTCGACTCCCGCGATAGTGCCTTTTTGATTTCGGTAGAATACCTGGTGGTCTGCGTCAAACATATGCCATTGCCCGTCATAAAATGCTTCTGCAACGACGTGTCCTGATAGTCCCCAGACGCGGCTGCGCAACCCTGCTTTCCTGGCGAGAACAGCGAAGTTGGTGGCGCAGTCATCACAGAAACCGTAGCCATAGACATTGAGGAATTTTACAGGGTCATGCAGTTCATCCCCCTGCTCTGCCGGTGTAAAGTGATAGCGCCAGTCAACCAGAAGTTTCCAGATGGCGAGGGCTTTTTCTTCTTCCTGCATACCCGGTTTTAAAATACTAGCCAGCATTGCGTTCTGGCTGGACAGGTCGGGAGCTCCTTTCCGTTTCCAGTGGGGCTCTACTTTGATTTGGGGATCAAGATTATGCCAGATCAGTTTCACGGGGTGAATAGTTCGTTCGGGGAAAGAAGGGAATTCGATTGCTGACTGTGTTGCTGATAAAACGAAGCTACTTTCTTTCTCAAGATAGGATTCCTTGTTTACCAGCTCGTATTTTTTGCCGTTTGTTTTGGGGTGAGAGGAATCACTGGCTGAAAAATAGAGTGTGTCGGTGGTCCAATGACTATAGTGCCCCCTGCCCTGCTCTCTGATCAGTTTGTGGCGCGCGTGGGGATGTGGTAATGGTTTGCCATCTTCTAATAAAACACACTTTGAACTCGATTCGCGATCCGCGCTGCGGGGAATTGCCAGTCGCGCACGATAGCAGGAACCCTGATCGTGTAAAATGGCGTCAGGAGTAATCAACTCGCGTGTGGTCTCCGATTTGATCGTTGATCGGATTTCCGGCTGAAGACGGTCTTGCTGACGGTTCTGAGTCTGCAGAGATTGATAAGAGAACACGATTGGTAACGGGTTTACAGATACGAACGAGATACTTGTGAAGTACAGGCAGAATAGTAGTTGTTTTTTCTTCATAATGAACTCTTGTTTGAGTCAGCAGGAAAAACCTCAGAAAATGAAACTAAGCTGTTGTGAATGATATCAGGAATGGATGATAATGCATTCGTATTTCTATTTATTTGATTGGTATGCTTATGCGAATGTTATATCTGTGTTCACTTATGAGTCTGTGCTGTGTTCTCTTTGATCAGGGCGCGATGAAAGCAGAAGAGCCGGTTGTCAGAAAACGTTCTGAACCTGCCAAAATCAGTTCCTGTTGGGATGATCTGCTTGAAGGAGTTGAAACACCTGAAGAGTGGGTGGCACGTAAAAAAAATCTCAGACAACGCTATCTGGACCTGATCCGAGATCAGTTTAAACCCAAGAAACCGGAGATGGAAATCCAATTTCATGATACGGTGATTGTCGATGGTGTCTATCGTAGGCAGTTGATAAGTTATCAGGTAGAAGAGGGAGAACGGGCACATGCATTTCTGGGAGTTCCATTGACTCTCCAGGGGCCAGCGCCAGCGGTCGTTGCTTTACATGGAACTTATGCCAATGGCAAGGAGCGAGTGGCGGGGTTAGTTGATAATCCGGATAAAGCGTATCTGGATCATTTGTGTCGCCGGGGTTATGTGGTGATTGCGCCCGACCATTTTGTCGCAGGTCATCGAACTCCGGAACCACGCGCTTATGATACAACGGAGTTCTACAAAAAACATCCGGAGTGGACTGCGGTCGGAAAATTTACCTATGAGCATTCGATTGCCATTGATGTCCTCGAAACGATGAGAGAGGTGAATCAAGACCGAATTGGAGTACTCGGACATTCATTGGGAGGTCACGGTTCCATGTTTTTGGCTGCCTATGATGAACGAGTTCAGGCTGCCGCGGGAAACTGCAGTGCTTCATTTTTCCGGCAGAATTTGAGAGTCGAAGGCTGGTCGCGCAATAGCTGGTATGTTTACTTTAAGCATATTCGTCCCGGTTTATTGAAAGGAGAGTTGCCTCCCATTGATTTTCATGAAATCATGGCTTTGGTTGCGCCGCGTGCCTATCTCGATTTATCGGGCCTCAATGATGGAGACCCACTGACGCAACGACAGCGGATTCTGATGTTACTGAAAGTAATGGACGTGTATGAGTTGGAGCAGGCCCCCCAAAACTTCGCCTTTTTTGTACATGGCAAAGGGCATTCGGTTGCTCATGAGTCACGAGAATTGATGTATGGCTGGATGGATACGCATTTGAAGCCCCAATCAGCGACAAAGACAAAACTCGTGATTCCATAATCCCCCAGATCACTCTCAGAATATTTCTTGTTGGTTAACCTGACACATCGGTCGAAAAGAGGAGTTAGATGGAGCTAATCGTTATCAGGCATGGAAAAGCAGAAAATGCAGGTGTGGTTCCGGGAGGCGATTCCGCCCGTCCTTTGACCGAGCACGGCAGTCACCAGTTTCGAAAAGTGGCGAAATGGATTGGCAAGCATCACAGTGCTCCCGATTTAATCTTGCATAGCCCCCTAGTCAGAACGACGCAGACGGCTCAGATTTTACAGGATGTCGTTGAATTGAGCGATGATTTATGCTCTCCACAGAACTGGCTGGGGTTTGGGCTGAATCTGGATGCACTCATTTCCCATGTCCGATCGACTGCCTGTGAACGCATTGCAATTGTCGCGCATATGCCGGATGTGGCGCGCTGTACCTCTGATCTGATCGGCGGTGGTTCGATCACGTTCAAGCCAGGAAATGCGGCTTGTATTCAGTTCGATTCGATCATTGGGATCGGGCAAGGCAGTTTGAAGTGGCACCTCAGTGCGCCTTTATTTTAAGGCTGCCAGGTGCGCTGCCATTAAACGCTGAATTGCAGAGAAGGTGAAGGTGGCGACAAGCGGGCTCACTTTCTGGTGCTTATGATTTGTTACCTGTGAATAAATCCAACAGTCGCTTGTCGGTCAGACTGTCGGCGATCAAGTTGGCGGAAGTGAAATCACCGTAGTCGCTATATTCATGAGGAATGGAAACAACATAAGCCCCTGCCCCGACTCCGGATTTGGTGCCGGTTTCACTGTCTTCTAAGACCAGCATGCGGTCAGGCTCGACTCCCAGCTTTTGGGCGGCTGTCAGATAAATTTCCGGATGGGGTTTGCCATGCGTCACATCTTCTGCCGTTAAAGTGATCGGAAAGCGGTGTGACAGATCAAACTGGTTAAGTAATGTTTCCAGATAAGGCCGTGGAGAAGAGGTGGCGACTCCTTTGGGAACGTCCAATTCATCCAGATAATCTAACAGTTCGAACAATCCCTGCATCGGTTTTAAATGTTGATCAAGGAGCGAGTGAAAGATTTCCTGGCTTTCCACCCAGAGCTCATGTGGATCTTCCGGCTCGTTGAGATGGCTGGAAAGGTGTTGAAACCCTTCCATGGCGCGACGGCCCATCATGCCTTGCAGAATCTCAGGAGTCATTTTTTTTCCACGACGTTGCAGCAAGGCATCGCCTGAGAGAAAAAAAACGTGCTCGGTGTTAAACATGAGACCGTCCAGGTCAAAGGCAACTGCCTGGATCGGGGAATTATCTGACATGGGGTAACTCTTTAAAAACAATTTGAGAGAGACGAAAACTTTTTAGAAGTAGAATAGTCTTTCAGAGAGCACGGATCAACTTAGCTGGCTTACAGTGCCGGTTTTTGTTTTCGATAGCTGAGATCCAGGATTTCCATGGGATGCGCAACCCAGAGTGGTTTGTGCGCCTGACGTAATTGTGAATCAATCTGTAATGTACAGCCGACATTACCACTGATGACAACATCCGCCCCTGTATCAAGAATGTTTTTCAGTTTCCGTTGCCCCAATTGATCCGCCATCTCCGGCTGGGTCAGATTATAGCTTCCCGCTGCACCACAGCAGATCGTTGACTCATTCAGCGGGATCAATTCCAGACCGGGAACCAGTTCGAGTAACTTTCGGGGCTGGTTCTGTATTTTTTGTGCATGCACCAGGTGGCAGGCATCGTGATAGGTCGCGCGAATTGGAATTTCGCCTTCTGGAGCAATCGGACCCAATTCAAACAGGAACTCTGAAATATCTCGAAATTTCGATGCCAGTTGTTTCAGTTTTTCGACCTGTTCTGCAGGGACGCCTTTGGTTTCTTCTGCGATGTGACCGTAATCTTTAAGCATGGCCCCACAGCCAGCGACGTTTACGATAATCGCGTCGATTTCATCCAGGTCAAAGGCCGCCAGATTCCGTAGCGCGAACTCGATTGCCTCCTGATCGGCGCCACTGTGATAATGAATCGCGCCACAACAGCCTTGTGTACGAGGGACAACGACTTCACAGCCATTTGCTTGTAATACTCGGGCCGTCGCATGATTCACATGGCTATACATTGCCTCCGAGACACAGCCGGTGAAGAGAGCGACGCGGGCGCGTTGCACTCCCTTCGCTGGTAAAATCTCTGGTAATGCAGGCTCAGCAGGCTTGAGACGTGGTAGCAGATTGTTCATCCGTCTTAATTTGGCAGGTAATAAATAAGGCAGCCTTAAAGCATTGACCACTTTGTCGATTTTTAAAAACTGCATGACGCGCGCAGGCAAGAGTGTCCAGCGGATGCGGTTCGGGTAAGGAAAGAGACGATACAGGATCCAGCGGTGGAACCAGTCGTGTTGTGACCCTGCAGCAGAGTCCAGTTTGTGCACATCAACACGGAAAGGTTCGATTAAACGCCCGTATTGGACACCAGAAGGACAGGCCGTCTCACAGCTGCGACAGTCCAGGCAGAGATCAAGGTGGCCTCGGACGGCGTCTGAGAGCTCAATCCGTTGATCGACGATGGCCCGCATCAGGTAGATGCGTCCGCGCGGGCTGTCATTTTCATTGCCCGTTTCCAGATAGGTCGGACAGGCGGCGGTACAGAGACCACAGTGGATGCAGTCCAGAAAGTTCTCATAGGGGATCTGCGAACCGGGAACCTGTTCTGGATCTTTTGAGAAGACAGCCGAATTGGAAGGGGAACTACCGGGTTTCATATGTTAACTCGTACGAAGTGATTCGTTCAAATAATTAAGATGACAATGCTACAGGACTATGCTTCTACCAGTTCTGAAAATCGTTGAGAACTCAGTAGATGGCCAGGGTCTAACGCATTTTTGAGTTGTTGCATTAATGACCACCCCGAAGGAGCTGTACAAAACAGCGGGAGCGATTCAGCCCACTCTGATTCACATTGATAGACTGTTAAATGTCCTATCTGGGGGGAAATTTCTTTCTGCAACTGGTTCAGGATTTGTTTGACGTCTTCCAGAGAGCTGGCTGAGTCAGGCAAGTGACCATATACAATTCCATCAGCGGCATGAGCTTGAACGGCGATGTCGAATCGCGTCGCTGCTTCTACAAATTTCATCATTTGCGAAGGGAGCACAACCGCTTTCAGGGTGACAGGATCATCAGAGGATGTCTGGTATTCGGTGAACGCGTGATAAAGTCTGGTGGCATTTTCGGTTTCCACGATTTGTGAACTCAGAGGTGAGAATTCTTTCCACTCTTCTCTGATCCGGTCTGTTTGCCAGTTGACGACATTGGCCGGACCTTCATAACAGACACAGATGACCTGATGCTCTGAAGGGAGCTCGGAACGCGATTCCGCCGCAATTTGCCGGGCCGCTTTGCTGTTGCAATATTCAACGGCGGTTGGTCTGGTACCGGATGTGATAATCGCTTCCAGCGCACGATCTGCATCTTGACAGGAGTCAAAGGCGAACCAGACCAGACTCATTGTTTCCGGTTTGGGGCGCAGGTTCAGTGAAACCTGGCTGATTACGGCCAGGGTTCCCAGAGACCCGACCAGCATTTTGCCCAGATCATAACCGGCGACATTTTTGACGACTCTTCCCCCGGATTTGAACAGATTTCCTGTTCCATCGATGGCGGAAATTCCAATCACGTAGTCCCGAATCGTTCCATAGGAAAATCGTCTAGGGCCACAGGCATTGGTAGCGATCACGCCTCCCAGCGTGGCACGATTCGACTGGGGAACGTCAATCGGCAGACGTTGTCCTTCCGCTGACACAATTTCATTGAGCTGATCGAGTTGCATCCCTGCTTCGACGGTGATCGTCATATCACGGACGGGATAGTCAATCACCCGGCTAAGTTTGGAAGTACAAACCAGAGTCCCGGATTGACTGGAAGGGCAACACACCGACAACGACGTTCGACCGCCGACAGGAAAAATCTGATTGTGGGATGTCGCCGCATTTTCAGTCATAAAACGACTTAGCTCAGTCTGCGATGCGGGAACGAATTCTTCCAGAGAACCGGAATGAGTAGGCGACATAGGTCTTCTTTCAGTAGCCTTAATAAAAATTGACAGTGAAGCAGTTTAACCAGAGGAGATTCTCAAAAATCAATGTGGTGCACGGCGTGCGGGATGCGACTGGACAACTCCTGATTTCTCATCAGCTTGATGCGGAGGCAGAACTTTGTCTCGGCTGCAGATTTGCCGGGGGTTAAAAATATTGCGCACCGTTTCCATCGTGGCCAGATCCGTTTCATTAAAGATCCGACTCATGAAGTTGATTTTTTCCACACCGATTCCATGTTCGCCTGTAACACTTCCGCCCAGTTCCAGGCACTTTTCCAGAATCGCTTCACTTGCTTCCAGGACCTTTTGAATTTGCTCTTGATCGCGCTCATCAAACAGCAGGATCGGATGCACGTTTCCATCGCCGGCGTGGAACACATTTACGATCCTTATGTCATACCGTTTTTCGGTTTCTTGGATAAAATCGAGAATTTCCGGGAGTCGCGTCCGCGGGACCACGCCGTCCTGAGTACAGTAGCTCGGGCTGAGTCGACCAATGGCGCCAAAAGCCTGTTTGCGGCTTTTCCAAATGAGTTGTCGTTCTTCCGGGGTATCTGCTCTTTGGATTTCCCGGACGTTGCAACTTTCACAAATCTCCAGAATCTGGCGCACTTCTTCATCGAGGGCAATTTCGAGTCCGTCCACTTCGATCAATAAGACGGCACCGGCGTCCAGGGGAAAGCCAAAGTGAAATGCTTCTTCTACCGCCTGGATAATTCCATGGTCCATCATTTCCAGTGCGGACGGGATGATGCCTGCTGCAATAATGGTAGAGATAGCGCGTGTGGCATCAGCGATGGTCTGAAAGACTGCCAGCATGGTGCGGTGAGCTTCCGGATCGCGTGTCAGCCTGACGATCGCTTTGGTACAAATTCCGAATGTGCCTTCGTTGCCTACATACAGACCATGCAGGTCATATCCAGGAGTTTCAGCAGTGGGGCCGCCGAGTTCGATGATCGTACCATCGGGCAAGACCGCCTCTAGTCCGAGGACATGATTGGTGGTGACCCCATATTTTAAGGTATGTGGCCCACCGGAGTTCGTCGCAATATTTCCGCCAATGGTACAGGAGCCCTGGCTGGAAGGATCGGGGGCATAGTGGTACCCGGTCCCTTTGAGTGCGTTGGTCAGATGCAAATTCACCATGCCCGGTTCCACGATGGCATAGCGGTCTCTGAGGTTGATCTCCAGAATGCTTTTCATCTTTGTCAGGACAATCATGACCCCGCCGCCAATGGGGAGACAACCGCCGGAAAGGCTGGTCCCCGCTCCCCGGGCCAGAAACGGGACATTGAACTGATTGCATATCTTGACGATTGCTGAAACCTGCTCGGTCGATATCGGGAAAATCACAATGTCGGGAGCTGCTTTGTCGACGATGTAACCGTCGCATTCGTAGACCAGTAATTCGTCGGCATCATACAGAATGCTGGTTTGACCAACAATTTGGGTTAACTGTTGAACTAACGCAGTAAAAGGCGGGCTCCCTGCTGTCAATTTATCTAACAAGGGAGTTTCTTGTGTTATCGTCTGGTTGGTAGAATCAACCATTGTCGTGGGATGCTTTCAATGAGACTGAAAGAAAATAGGTTAGACTTTGAACTGTATTTTAAAGCAAATCCGGTCCAGGAATCAATTCTCTGCTTGCAGCTTCATTCAATTCGGATCGTTTAAAATGAGACTATGGCGAGGCAGGTGAAGGATTATCGGTTACAAAGGGCTCTAATTACTTTTTATTGACCCAGATGGGACTGGACCAGGCCATTTCCCCGTTGGCTTGAATCACACGGACATAGTACCAGTCGTCTTTGTTTCCGTCGCCGTCATCTTCAAATTCAAACTCGGTTTCCCAGTGGTCATGGAATACAAGTCGGTGCAACATGGCTGATTCCCAGGGAAATGGTCGCGTAAACAGCATTTCATTACTGGTGGCAAGCTCAGCAAAAGTCTGGGTTAACTGACATTCATTGGGCTGGGTGCATGAAATCGAAACTTTCGTGTTGGCGTCTCCCTGGATCCGCATCACAATTGCTTTTTGAGACCAGTCATCCACCTGTTGTTTGAGAGCCGTGAATGATTGAACCTTGAGCTGATTCGATGTTTGTTCCAGAATGCGATCGCGGCGAAATTCATCGAGTGGACCTGTGGTAAAACAGGGTTGAACCTGCTGAAGCTGTCCCCCTTCGATATCGACGGTGAAATTCCAGTCAGCCGTTCCACCCCAGCCTAACGCCGGCCAGGGGCCCCAGCCGTATTCGAATCGCAGGACAACAGGCTGATCCCAGGCACTCTGATCCGGTTCTCGATCCACGGGAAAATCCCGGTGAATCACACGCCCGTTTTTCAGGACTTCGACGCGATCGATTTCATCCCAGCCGCGTACATGGACTTTGAGCCGACGTTCTCGGGTGTACTCTAGTTCTTGTCCCATCATCTGGTCGTTCAGGAAAAAATCGAGTTCAATCCGGTCTCCGGTCACGGCATAGGTCCGTCGGTTCTGGATCGCATCAAACAGGGCTTCGCGGGTCAGCTCGGTGGCTTTGATGGCAGCGAGTCCTTCCCGGTAGCCGCCGGGATGGCCCAGGTGATCGTCGGTGCTGGCGATCACTCCCAGCCGATGTCCCTGATTCAGATAATATTGCAGCGTGTGTTTGGTCCAACGCCCCCCTTCCGTGTGCCGTTTGTAAGGAAACGGCGCACGATCATGTTCAGCGCAGCCCCATTCCGAGTGAATTTCCAGAACGGGTGAAACATTGGGATCCATCTTGCTGGCATCAAAACCACGGTGTCCGAGTCGGTTCGCGGGATGGTGTGGGATCAGCAGGCAACCTCTTTGTCTGGCGAATGCCTGAAGTTCGGCCAGATCTTCGATGAGTTCATAATCTCCTTTGAGATCCGGGAAGAGAATGTGGTAGTCCCCTTCCTGGGTCCCATGTCGTTCATATCCCAGAATGGTGACGAACTCTCCCGGCTTCTCAAACTGTTTTGCCAACTCCACGACTTCTGGCCAGCGGGAACGCGCAATATGGAATCCGTTTTTCCATTTATGAGTAATTTTCCCGTCGTAGTCTTCTACGTCAGGCCAATAGGAGTGAGGAGTAAAAGCATAGAAGTCGAGATGATTGCGTGCAATTTCAAAGGAGCGATCCAGAGAACCTTGCGCGTAGCCTACCTGATTGTGATTGTGCAGGTCACCGAAGTAATTCTTGAATTCTGTTGCCATTAGATTTATGCAATTCTGAATTTGTGAGACGGTTTTGAACCAAAAGAACTGTCATCAGTTTATCAGAATCGGTTATCTGCAGAAATACAAGCGATACAGCTGGTCTGGTTTGAAGAATGTTTCTTCACGGGTTTCAAAGGCGTAAGCTGATGTTATCGAGTCCACTTCAGCCATTTTGCGAACACATTTTTAATCAACGGGCTGAGGCGAGTCCGATTAAACTGATCTCCAATTTTTCGGATGGCGTCCGCCTGAGTTGGATAAGGGTGAATGACGCTGGCCAGTTTTTTGAGCCCCATCCCGGATTTCATCGCCACAGTAATTTCAGAGATGAGATCACCTGCATGAGCGGCAACGATGGTCGCGCCTAAAATTCGATCTGTGCCCTGTTTGGTATGGATTTTGACAAAGCCGTTGGTTTCTCCATCCAGAATCGCCCTGTCAACGCCGCTGAATTCCTGAACGAAGGTTTGAATGGCGATATTCGTTTCATTTGCTTCATGCTCATACAGTCCGACGTGTGCAATTTCCGGATCAGTATAGGTACACCAGGGGATTAAGAGTTGGCTGGTTTTACTCCAGCCTTTGAATAACGCATTTCCAATCACAATTCGTGCCTGGAAATCGGCACTGTGCGTGAACTGATAACGAGAGCAGATATCTCCTGCACTATAGATCGCGGGATTGGATGTCTGCAGATAATCGTTTACGGCGACGCCGTGTCGTTCATCGTATGTCACACCGGCGTTTTCCAGGTTGAGTCCCTGGACATTGGGCGCGCGTCCTGCAGCGATCAGGATTTCATCGACATCCAGTTGGATGTGCTCGTTTCCCGATTGAATGGTGAGCTGCTTGCCTTGCTCGGTCTTGTTGGCTCCGGTTGTTTTGGCGCTCAGGATGATTTTAATACCATCCGTTTCCAGTTGCTGGTGAATGATCTGGGCTGCGTCACGGTCTTCGCGTGGCAGGATTTGAGCATGCGATTGCAGCAGAGTCACTTCGGAACCCAGGCGGGCGAACGTTTGTGCTAATTCACATCCAATGGGGCCCGCTCCGATCACGGCGAGTCGTTTGGGAATCTCAGTCAGTGAGAAGACACTTTCATTGGTGAGATAACCAGCCTGCTTTATCCCTTCAATGTTGGGGACAGCAGCCCGGGCACCAGTGGCGATGACGGCCCGTTTAAAATTAAATTTCTGGTCGTTGACTTCGATTGTATTCTGGTTGATGAATTTGCCATCGCCAATAAATACATCAACACCCAGATCTTTGAATCGTTGTGCGGAATCGTGAACACTGATTTCGGAACGGAGCTTTCGCATTCGTTCCATCACCTGGCTGAAATTGACGGAGACGTCTGCCTGATTGACTTCGATTCCAAACTGGTTTGATTTTAAGGCGGCATGTGCTGCTTTGGCCGAGCGGATCATGGCTTTGGAAGGGACACAACCTGTATTCAGACAGTCTCCCCCCATCAGGTGTCGTTCGATCAGTGCAACTTTTGCTCCCAGTCCTGCGGCGCCGGCTGCCGTGACAAGGCCCGCTGTTCCAGCGCCAATGACAACCAGGTTATAACGTCCTGCAGGTTGGGGATTGACCCAGTCTGGGGGGTGGACGTGTTCGACCAGTTGCTGGTTAAATTGATCGGGTGGTGTCACCTGGATTGAATCGGGCATGACAGTCTCTCACGATGGGAGTCGTTGATCGATCAGGAACGACTTTGAATTCGATTGACGATTTTTTTTATAAGCAGAGGAAACGTACCGAGAAGGATAAAGGCGATGATCAATTGAGGAGTCAAAATTCCTTTGGCACCCTGTTCTGATAGTTCCTGTAGTGTCGGGACACTGGTGCCGGCATAAATGAAGACAGCGGTTCCAGCAAGCATGCCGATCTGGCTGACCCACCAAAAGGTCCAGGCCCGAATGGTGGTCAGGCCCATCAAGACGTTGATCAGAAAAAAAGGAAATGCGGGCACGAGTCGCAGGATGAAAAGGTAGAAGGCGCCCTCTTTTTCAAACTGCTGATTGATTACCGCGAAGCGTTCTCCATAGCGTGATTGGATCGCAGACCGAAACAGATAGCGGCTCATTAAAAAAGCGAGTGTGGCCCCTGCTGTCGAAGAAAAACTGACGAGTAGTAAGCCTTTCCAGAAACCGAAAAACCAGCCATAAGTTAATGTCAGCGGTACGGCACCCGGAAGTGACAGCCCCGTGATGCTGGTGTAGATCAGGAACGCAATCAGGTAGATTGCTATCGGGTGCTGCTCTGAGAAGAGTCTCCAGTTCGTTTCCTGGGTCGCCAGATATTTGAGAGTCAGAACGTCTCGAAAATTAAAATAAGCCAGACTAATGATTCCGACCAGTAGCAGAAACGTTGCCAGTCGGAGCCAGGTTCCTGTTTGAGAGACGCGACTCTCTGTGACGGAAACAGGTCCCACGTCTTCTGATTCAGTTTGCTCAGGAAGATGTGTCTCTGAATCAGCGCTGGTCACTAAAGAAATCCTTTTCTTAAATGGAGCAATAGATTGAATGCGCTATTTTACGGAGTGTCCTCGTCAGCTTGGAATATATCTCTTCTTTCGAATCAGTTATGTGAAACAGCTTACACCGTGTTAAAGAATCGCCCGGATTTTTTCCAGAAACTCTCTGTTCGTCGGGAATTTCTTGAGTGTGCTGCTGAGCTGTTCCATCGCTTCGACAGGGTTTAATGAAATCAGGCTTCTGCGGAGCATCGTAACGCCTTCGAGAACATCGGGGGCCAGAATTTTTTCTTCACGCCGGGTTCCGGACTGAGTGATGTCAATCGAGGGGAAAATACGGCGGTCGGACAGTTCCCGACTGAGAACCATTTCCATGTTGCCGGTTCCTTTGAATTCCTGGAAGATGACTTCGTCCATGCGGCTGCCGGTGTCAATCAGTGCGGTTCCCAGCACAGTCAGGGAGCCCCCTTCATCAAAGCGGCGTGCGGTTCCAAACATCTTTTTGGGAATATCCATCGCTTTGACATCCAGACCACCACTCATGGTACGTCCGGTGTTTCCGACCCATTTATTGAAAGCACGTGCGGTTCGCGTGATACTGTCCAGTAGGATGAAAGCATCTTCTCCTGCTTCAGCCAGACGTTTGCCACGTTCAAAAATGAGCTGGCTTGTGCGCACATGGCTTTCGACATCCCGGTCCATCGATGAGGAGATGACTTCGCCTTTAATCGAGCGTTCCATTTCCGTGACTTCTTCAGGACGTTCATCAATCAACAAAACCATTAGGCGAATTTCGGGATGATTTTTACTGACCGCATCAGCGATGTCCTGCAGGAGCATTGTCTTTCCGGTTCGAGGGGGCGCAACCACAAGTGCTCTTTGACCTTTGCCGATCGGAGTGAGCAGGTCCATAATGCGCATTGTGATTGGCATAGGACCTGTTTCAAGTGTGATCTGTTCGAAGGGGTTGATGGGAGTCAGTTCCTCGAAGCATTTGATTTTCAGATATTCTTCGATTGTTCGACCATCAATTGTTTCAATACTCTTGAGTCGTGGTCCCTGCCCTCTTGTGCCGGGGCCAACTTCTCCTCGAATTAAAATCCCTTCGCGGAGATTGTGTTTTTCGATCAGGGAACTGGAAACAAATGCATCCGAGTCCTGTGCTTTGTAATTGGATTTAGGGTCTCGGATAAAGCCGTAAGCTTTGGGGTGAAGTTCCAGAACCCCTTCAATAGTTCCAGAGATATTTTCATTGGCTGCGGACGATGTGGATCGTGGTCTTCGGGATTGTTGTGTTCGTCCTCCAGCAGCACCTCCAGTGCGAGATCGGCCGCCGCCACCGCCGCCACCACCACCGCCTCTGTTATTATTCGCGCGGCCTCGATTTCCTCCACCTCCCTGGCGTGCCTGGTTTTGTCCCTGGGCATTATTGGTGGTATTGGCATTATTAGTAGTGTTGGTGCCGTCGGGTTTTCTTCTGCGCCGTCTTCTGCGTCGATTACCGCCTGTTTTTTCAGATCGGTCGCCATCACTTCGTTCTGAGTTATCTTCGCTTACGGATTCAGCAGGATTGTCTGACATACTTTCGTGTTCTCTTTCAGGTTCTGCTTCACTCTTGGATGAATGAGAGTTTTCGAATAGTTCGAGATTTTCTTCTGCTTTGCGATGGTATTCGTCCTGCAGAGCATCTGATTCGTTTTTTTCAAAAGTGTCTTCTGTTGTAGAGGGTTCCTCTGTTGCAGAGGGTTCCACTTTTTTTCGTGTCTTCGTTGTTCTTCGACGTGTTGGTTTGGGTTTGTCAGAAGTGTCAGAACTTTTAGCAGCCATACAGAAGCACCAAATGATTTAAATATTGTAACGGATTAGTTTGAGATATAACTACGGCATGAACGTGTCACGGAGTGACCGACCAGATGATTCAAGCTTCGGATCATTGTCAACGCGGAGCCTGCAATGATGCTTGAATGCTGCTGGCATACAACTGAACGTGCCGATTCTTAATTCAGCGGAAATCCGACAAGCGCCTATGATATAGATCAGGGCTGGTCTTAATCTCATGAAGAAAGATTTACACAGTGGGATAATTCGCCCGATCTTGGACTCGACCCTCATGGCCTGCTTATCCCAGTAATTAGGACTATCGCTTCTGAAATATCAAAGAGATTGAGTCCAGGCATCGAGAACAATGCGAATTAAAAAGCTTGTTGACGAATGCCGCTTCTTGAGTGATCGTCTTGCCGAGATCCTTTCAGGCAAAAATTATGTGTCAAAAACTGATACTAGAAATTCAATCGTATCGCATGAGTTCCGTCAACCGCTAAATGGTTGTTAATTAAGGAACTTTTAAATGTTTTAGTGAGCGTGGGGGCTTTCATTTTTTGAATTCCATTCCGATTTCTGGCCTAAGCTAAAAAGAGGGAAAGCCCGAAAATAAACTCACTTTATTTTCATCAAAAATAAAAAACTTCAAGCAAGAAATCTGCCGATTAACGAAGTTGAAAACCAGGATGCGGCTTGGTTATTTGCAACTGGTTCAGATACTTGAATACCCTTCAGTGCACGCGTGAAAGAGAAAAATACTTTCAAGCAATAAGCGACGCCCAAAGGAATTCAGGAGTCATGCTGTTGAGGAACTAATACCTCGCTGGAAACGACTCAACTTACTTTAAAGCCAATGTTAGTGACCAGTCAAATTAAATTACTGATCTCAGGAAAACGATCTCAAAAAGCGGGAGAGATCCTCATTTGAAAAACGGCTTGCTAGAGATCGTTTAGTTCTTAGTGTTTATCAAAACCATCTCAGAGCGTCAATACTAATTGTATTGCAAGCACGTTCTACCGACATAATAGCTTATCCCTGAACAAAGTCAATTGACTATCATAAATCTATCGGATGTTTTGTTCAGTCAGTTTATTCTATCTGAATTGAAATGTCGAGAATCATAATAAATGGGTCAGTTTTCCGGTTTTCTGGAGTTCACACAAATGGCTTCAAAGTCCTCAATCCTATGGTTCTAAATGGGACAAAGTATCTGAAGAATAGGAACGTTGAATTAAAGCTTTGATGCGTTCGATTCGGTTTCCCGGGTCGGGATGGGTGCTGAATATTTCCGGCTGCCGGCCTGTGCCTGCAGATCGTTTGAGGATTTTCATGACGCCAATCATGGCATACGGGTCATAGCCGGCCTTAACCATGATTTCGACTCCCCAGCGGTCGGATTCCAATTCATCGTTTCTACCATATTTCATATTCACCATCGAACCAACCATTCGCGCCAGTTGCGCGCTGTTGGCATCTCCGCCCGCAACACCAGCCGCCCCTACTAATCCCTGGGTCAACTGCTGCTTTGCCATATGTTGTGCCCCGTGACGGGAAAGCACATGCCCTATTTCATGCCCCAATACTCCCGCCAACTGCCCTTCTGTTTCAAGCTGCTGGTAGAGTGCTGCTGTGATGAAAATCTGGCCCCCCGGTAATGCAAACGCATTGATGACCTGATCGTCATTGAGCAAATGAAAATCAAAACGATAAGGATTCTGACGCCCTTGTTTTTTTAAGGCGTTATTTAAGCTTTGTAGCAATCGTTGTCCCACACGATCTACGTAAGCCTGGGCTTGTTGGTCCGGGTGCTCTCCATGGTGCCGTTGAATGATTGTCGGCATTGCCTGGAGCCCTAATGCGATTTCCTGCTGTTCGGTCAGTGCGACCTGTTGTGTCTCGCCGGTAATTTCATTGACGTCGGCCTTCATGAGATAGGAAATGAACGAAAATAGAGCGATTCCAGCCGCAATGACCAGACGCATTTTGAATGAGGAATTTCGTGATCCGTGAACTGTTCGGATATAGCGAGGCATGGTTCTCAAATCCTGGGAAAACTAAATAGACCGTATCTTATCTGAAATAATAGCAAACTCTTGGTCAAAGACACCTGATCTTTTTTTAGGATTTGTGAAAATGAGAATTTCAGTTCCGGCTGAATGTGCGTGGCTGCTCATTCAGGCTTTGAATAAACTGCCAGATCGCATGAAATTGCTGGTTAGCATCGCCTTCAAGGATGGTCGATATTTTTGTGGTTTTCCCATCTGTAGAGAGTTTTGGCATTTTGGTTGAGATGTCAAATCTTGGGGGATCCAGTACAAAACGGCGGTAATAATCGTCATGCAGCCGTTCTTTGATATGCACAAAATTGATCCCCAACGCAATTTTTGTTTTAGCATCGCCTAAGGGAAGTTCGTCGCCGACTCCATGGCATTGACGGCAATCGAGTGCCGTTTTTGTGGTGAGTTGATTTCCCAAGGTCAGCGTCTGTGGTGGGACCGATGGTTTTTCTTCGGAGACTTTTTGCGCTGATGTTGCGGCGATTCCATGTTCGGCTGCCATACCTGATGCCAGAAAAGATGCATGTGCCGGGAAGTGCGGCATTCTTGATTTGAGCCAGGGCCGCGGTTTCCAGGAGAGGTGTCCTGCTAGAAATGCTGCTGACCAATCCGATTTCAGTTTTTCTCCTGCCCAGGTCAAACTGGGCAGCGGTTCGGGGAGCAATCCGGAATCCCCTTCTTCGACCACGATCAGGCTGCGCGGGCTTTGCGCAGAGTCACGATTGTGGCAGGCGGCACAATTTAATTGCCGCATCCATCGTGCAGAAACCTCCGGGCGACTATGACGCGTCAGGGAATCGGTATCTTTCTTTAGAATGGCCTGGATTGCCGCTTGCTCTTGATGGGAAAGCGGAAAATGAGGAACTTGAGAATTTGGTTCTCGCAGCGCAGACAGGCAGCCCTTTGAAAGTGAATTTGATAATAAAGGAATACGCTTGGGGGACGCCGCTACTTGTGATGTGCCTGACAAGGTGCCATGGCAGTTGACACAACCAAGCGTCTCGTAATAGAGCTGGTGCCCCCGTTTGGCTGATCCGTCAGGCAGCAGCATGGAGTTTTGAATCTTTCCCTTTGAGCCGTTGATTAAATAAGCAGACAGCGTCTGAGCTTCTTGATGTGTTAATTTGAAGTCGGGCATCCGGCTCCATTGATTGTGCTGATGTGGAGTTCGTAGGAAACGGGTTAATTGTGAGAGGCTGAACTTTCTTTTGATCCGTGCGAGTGAGTGTCTTTGATATTCATCGTCTTCAGGTGAAACAAATAAGTGATGGCAGCTGATGCATCCCAGTTCTTCATACTGTTGTGCCCCTGCTTCAATCAATGAATCCGTCTCTGATGAAAGTCTGTTTTCGGCATTCACTGATTCCGAAAAGGCTGGCTTCGGGGCTTGCGAAACAAACCAGGCGGTCAGGTCGGCTGCCTGCTGTTTTGCCAGCTTGGAATTGGGGTCGCCGAGCATCGCCGGCATGTTTGAGTGTTCGCGTAAGCTGTGAGGATCCAATAACCAGTGAAACAGCCAGCGTTTGCTGACACGATTACCAATATTTACCAGGTTCGGAGCGGATTGATTCAAATCCGGCATCGCAGTCGTCTGTAATCGGTTCGTTGTTCTTTGAGAAGCAGAAACGAGTAACGGATCGATTTTGTTCGGCAGCGAGTGGCAGGCGAGGCATTTATAGTGCGCAATTAATTCACGTCCCTGACGAAGTTGCTGCATACTGACGAGCTGTGGGTGATTGCTCATATGGCTCAAGACGCTGGGGAGAATTGGCTCGGCGGCAAACGTTTCACCACTCCACAGCAGACGCAGATTGGCATTCCCATCTGCTGTGCTCTGATAGTTTAGCTGGATTTGGTTGAACCCCTTGTTGAGCGTGACGGTCACCGGAGCCAATTTCGAGAAATCATCACTCTCAATATTCAGAGTTGGCTGTTGATTGATTTTCAAGTGGGCAGCCCCGAATCCTTCCAGGCTCATTTGATACCGTCCCGACAGGGGAACGCGAAGATAACCTTCGGCCGTCGCGGAAAAAATGCCTGGTTTCAAAAAAGGAGTGGCTGGTTCAGAGTCGGAAACGGAAAGCGCAATCATTCTGCCAGTCCGGGCGTCGGTCATTGGTGAATCTGAAGCAGGGTTTTGGCTGAAGCTCCAGAGAACTCCTGGTTTTAAATGTTTCTTTTGCTCAGCAGTGAGCAAGTCGTTGGTCTGACGACGGGCTAAAATGCCGGGATCTATTTTTTGCGACGAGACAGAGTTGATTGTATGATAGTAGGTTTGTTTCACTTCCGTCCCTGATTGGGAAGTCAGGTGATAAGTGATGCCCATCTGCATTACTGGTTTGACGCTGGCGAGTTCCAGAAACACAGTCCGCTGATCCTGTAAGAGTGTGGCGGACAAAATTTCGACTTCGTCACGTCCCTCTGTTTGGGGAGCTGAAACTTTGAATTCCGGAGAACCATATTTTTCTGACCATAAATAATTCCATTGTTCAATCGCGTACTGATTGGGATTTTCTGCTGCGTCTCGATCCAGTGGATTGGTGAATGTGAGCGCGATACCGTTTTGCATGGTTTTGACAGCGATGGGTAAATCAATCGGTTTTCCTGTATAGCGAACGCGCTGCAGGCAACCATCCTGTACGGCGTTGGTAACCCAGCCTTTCAAGCCGCTGACATAAAGCTGACCGTCTTCGGGACTGAATCGCCCGCGCATGATTCCCGATTCAAATTCCAGCGGCAGTGTTAGCGTGCCACCCTGTGATTGGCCATTGATTATTTCACGTAGCGTGAGCAGGATTTTACTCTGACCATAAGAAAGATGTAATAACTGGCCTTTGAGCGGCCCCCACTCATCGCTGGTCGCCCAGACCTGTCCGCCGCTGGAGTTGTCTTGTAAGCGGGGAATCCAGCATAGCGGCGGATCATAACCCAAGGGGCGATCGTCGGTGATTTTCGGGCCGCCGTAGCCGTAATATCCTCCGGGCTTGACTTCCGCAATATTCGAAGCGGGAGTCCAGGTTCCCTCCTGAGGGGAAGCGGTGATGATATTTCCCGGGCCCATTCCCATTCCGTTTGGGTTACGAAATCCAGAAGCGATGACGTTGAGCTTTCGGCCATCTCGGGTGATTTGCATAACCCCTTTTTGTGCGTGCATGAGATAAAAATTGCCGAAGGAATCCGTTTCGAGGCAGGTCACGTAATCATGTCCGCCGACCGATGTGGGAATCATGTTATTGAAGCATTCATAGAAGTCGGCTTCTCCATCCCGGTTTTGATCATGCAGACGCGTGACCTGGTCTCTGCCCAGTACATAGATCTGATTATCGACCACTTTGAGACCCAAAGGCTGGAACAGTCCTGTCGCAAACCGTTTCCATTTCAGTTCCTGCAGATCGTCGTCGATTCCTGATACCAGCCAGACGTCTCCGTGGACTGTGGAGACGGCTAGGTCTCCGTTGTCGAGAAAGTCGTGCCCGCTGATAAAAAACAGGGCTTTAAAAGGGTTTTGATGGGGGATGGTGATCGTGTCAACGACATAAGCGGACTGCTCCTTCCCCAGTGTCCCTTTGGTGACGAGGGTTTCTTTCCAATGCGGAGGGCCGGGAATCAGATAGGGTTGTAGTGAGGGGGATGCATCCCGTAGTTCGGGGGCAGCGGGCTTCGCATTCTGTGTGGGACTGGTTTGGTAATAGATCGTAAAGTGTTGTGTTACGGTTCTGGGGGGAATGACAAATGTCGCCGTTGACGTTTCTTTGTTACTGTTCTCGATGGTCGCGCGAATCGAGTCCCAGCCGGTGCAGCCGATAAACAGGGAACTGTTTTTATCGGTCGCAGCAAACACATTGGGGTGGTCTGCCAATGGTTGAACCTGTTTGGCATTGGCAAGATTTAGTTTCAACGTCTGAGTACCGGGGCCGATTTCAAACGTACGCGTGAAATAGGAGCGGTCGTCTGATTTGAGGAACCAGGGGGATTCAAAAACAGTCGTTTCTCCCACACGGTATTCCAGAGTGACACGATTCTGTTGCACGTGGGAGCCCAGGAATTGACAGGGTAGTTCCTGATCCCAGCCGGGACCTTCCTGCGTTGAAAAAAGCATGTTTCCAACCGGGGATGGGGCTTTGATCAAGCCAAACCGTTCGGGTGAAGGTTTCAGGAAACCGTCCGTCCAGATGCCGCGCACTTTGCAATGTTGAGTGTCGTAGCAGATGGTGCCTTCTTCGTGCTCCCCGACGCGAATCGAGAGCCCTTTTTTTACTGGCCCGGTGGGCAGTGGTACAGAACTGCCCAGCCACTTGCCGATATCGGTTTGCTGCCAGCGATTATCGTCGGTCGCGCTGACCGGCTGAGAAAAGCCGACTGACTCCGCGCCCCAGTGGTCTTTTTTTTTAGTGTTGGCGGAGGTTTTCTGCGAGACCGCGGTTTTGCTCACAATGGGAACCGGTTTGCCGGAAACCTGGTCCTGTGTTTGCTTCTCTTTTGTCAGTGCATCAAATGCAAATAGATAGAGTGCCTGACTGTCGGTTTTATTGGGGGCTGTCGGCACCAGGGTAAAGTCACGCAGACCTTTTGAAAGGCGAACGTCATCGATCAATCCATCGGATCCAATTCGATTTTCAACTAAGCCTCCAATACGCAGATTTCCCGAGAGGGAAGCGGTTGGTTTTCGTGAAGGAAGTGCGGAATCAAGCTCCTGTTTTCCATCGACGAATAGTCGCAGACGATTCTGTTCCAAGACCATTCCGACATAATGCCATTTCTGATCGCAGAGATCGATTTTGGTTTTATACTCGCCCCCCTGCCCTGGCAGGTAAACGCTGAAGTAGCCACTACGGGCATAGGAATACATTTCCCAATGTGCTGCAGAAGATTTTTCTTCCGATGCGAGAAATACATTAAAACCATCTTTTTGACTCAGCTTGACCCAGCAGTCGGCACTCAGAGGAAGCGACAGAGATTTCGGTTTCGACGAAATCAAGATGGTTCCGGCGTTGGTGTTCAGGGCGTTTCCCCATTTTCCCGGTAGCAGAACCGCACTTTGCTTTGTGCTGGCGGGGGCTGGTTGAGGTCGTTCGAATTCGTGAATGGGTCGCTGGGCCGCCCAGGCGGTGGCGCGGCGTAAGATTTCACAGGCTTCATAAGTGTCATACGTTTTCTCGCTATGCCCCAGTAAGGTCTGGAAGATGCGTCCTGTTCCATAATGGTACGTCCAGGCCAGCGGCTCGTTTCGTTTCGTCACTTTCGATTTTGCGGAAATCAAAGGTTCCACAGGTTCTGTCCCATCTTGTCGAAAGTAGAGCTCATCGGTAACGGGGAACGTTTTTAAGTTGTGAGTCAACGGATGTGTGTCATCTGTAACCTGGACTTCAAAATTTCCGAAAGCATCATGACCGCTTTTGGCCTCTCCTGTTCCATGATGGTTCCAGACGCGGCGTACGATTTTGCGATATTCAGGCCAGTCTGATTCCCCTGCTTTGGGGAGTGAGAAATTGAATGCGCCATTGGCAAAATGAATCAGAACCAGACCACCACCGTTCTGAAGATAATTCATATAGGCGGTGCGCGAAGCACTGCTTAATGGAGTGCCGTCGTGCCAGTTCGTGTAGTTTTGCACGATGACTTGATAGTCATTCAGTGTTTTTTTCGAGAGATCTTCGATCTCATGGGAAATATCGACTTTGATCCGCGGGTCTTTTTCCAGGAGCTGTTTGATCACCGGCGTCGTTTTTTTCCAGTTATGCCAGGCGTGGGCTTCGTTTCCGGCGAACATCAGCACTCGAATGGGGCGGTCATCCACAATCGCGGGCTCTGATCCTTTGATACCAGCGAGCGCTGACGTGATTTCCGCGTGTGTGTAATAGCGGGCTTGGACACCGGTTTCAGGCACTTCGACGTTCGCGGTCCAGGCGATGGCATTCAATATGAATTTTCGAAAGGCAGCATTTTGCCAGTTATCGTAATAGTGTCCGCAGGTCGTACCGAAGCCGCGACCTCCATTCTTGCGTTCTTTGGCCCAGGCAACGACATTACCGTTGTCTTTCCGCCCCTTTAATTCCGCGACTTCAAACAGCGGTGTTAATTTGGGATCGTCGGCTTGAAAACGAAGATTAAAATAGAATTCTTCACGCAGATCGAAATCTTTGACGCCTCGACAAGTGGGATGTTCCGGATGGATGAGGTGAACCGGCGCTTTGATCGTTTTAATGGCCGAGTACCAGCGTCTGAGTCCATTTTCCTCCCAGTCAAAGTAACCGCCCGACCAATCCTGGATCTGTGTTGCATATTTGTCGGGAGCGAACGTGGAAAAATGGAATGTGAGAAAACCACAGCCGCGATCGACCTGGCGTTGGATCTGCTGTAAATGTTCTGCATTACCAAAGTGAGGTGCTTCGGCAAACTTGTTTCCGTCCCGTCCATCCGAAATGACCATGATGGTATCGGCATCATTGAGTGTGCTGGGGTCTTCCGGCCAGCCATCCAGATGATATTCCACGCGCACGTTGTCTTTCACATTGGAATTATCCAGCATGACTTTCAGCAGTTTGACTGACCAGGGGTAATCGTGAATTCCATTGCCTGTCGGGCCATGACTCTTGGGCCCGGCAATCAGGACGATCTTGCGCTGTGTTGCAGCGGACTTCTTCTGGGGGGAATCGGCTGCTTGCAGTGGGACATAACACAGAAAAGCAAGGCAGAGCATTGTGTAAAAATGAGCGACGTATTTCACAATCAGGTTTCCTCTGGCGCACTGGAAATATTTGAGGGTAGGAAATGCTGGCATGGGAACATTTACTATTAATATTGGAAGGACTGTTGGTACCAAGGTTTCAATATTAGCGATGTGTAAAAGAAAAAACTGCTCAGCAATCGGCTTTTTTCGAATTCTGCTGAAAGTGGATTCAGATTCCTCAGTAAGAAATAGTTTATTCACTCCATAGTACAATCAGCCGAATAGGAATTGCGAGAAGTCTTTTGATCGTTCATGATAGGAACACTGTTTCACAATATTGACTGATTCCGAATTTCTTCTTTCCCGGGATTTCTAATGAAGAACAAATGCGCTTGTTTACTGATTCTGTTTATGCTGGCACCACTGTCGGAATTGCAATCTGCTGAGAAAAAACAGACAGCCAAACCAAATATTCTGGTAATTCTCTGTGATGACCTGGGGTACGGAGATCTTGCCTGCTACGGGCATCCGCAGATTAAAACACCTCATCTTGACCAGTTGGCATCAGAGGGAATGCGGTTCACTGACTGTTATGCGAGTGCGCCTGTCTGTTCTCCTTCCCGGGCCGGCCTGTTGACGGGGCGGACTCCCAATCGTCTGGGCGTCTATGACTGGATTCCTGAAGGGCATCCGATGCATCTGAAACGGGAAGAAATCACGATCGCCCAACTGTTGCAGCAGGCGGGTTATGATACGGCCCATGTGGGGAAATGGCACTGTAATGGCATGTTCAATTCTAAAACGCAGCCGCAACCGGGGGATCATGGTTTTCAACACTGGTTTAGTACACAGAACAACGCCCTGCCCACTCATGAGAATCCCAACAATTTCGTGCGCAATGGAAAACCAGTGGGCGAGATCGAAGGATTTTCCTGTCAGATTGTTGCCGATGAAGGCATTCACTGGTTGAAAGAAGGGAGAGATCAAGAAAAACCGTTTTTCCTGCATGTCTGCTTTCATGAGCCGCATGAGCGTGTGGCCTCCCCGCCAGAGCTGGTCAAACAATATCTCGACAAAAGTCTGTATGAGGATCAGGCACAGTATTTTGCGAACGTCGCTAATATGGATGCCGCCGTCGGGAAGTTAATGAAAACTCTGGATGATTTGAATATGGCAGAGAACACGTTTGTGTTTTTCACTTCCGACAACGGCCCCGAGACGTTGAATCGTTATGGGAAAGGTTCTCGACGTTCTTGGGGATCGCCGGGAGTGCTCCGCGGGATGAAATTACACATTTATGAAGGGGGCATTCGTGTTCCCGGAATTATTCGCTGGCCCGGACGGATTACGGCAGGACAGGAAAACAAGACTCCCATTTCCAGCGTGGATCTGCTGCCTACATTTTGTGAGTTGGCAGATGTGCCGGCCCCTCAAAATCGCGCCCTGGATGGCACGAGTCTGCTGCCTTTGTTTACCGGGAAAGATTTACAGAGAACCACACCTCTGTTCTGGAACTATTATCGCGCCAACAGCACACCCCGCGTCGCGATGCGTGAAGGAGACTGGAAAGTCGTCGCACACTGGAGTGGGCCGGAAGGAGTTATCCCGTTGGGAAGCAATGTCAATTCGATCTCACAAGAGTATATTAAAAACGCAAAGCTGACCAAATTTGAGCTTTATGATTTGAAGCACGATATCAGCGAGCAGCATAATCTGGCCTGGCAGGAGCGGGATCGATTGAACGGTTTGAAAAAGCAGCTGATTCAAAAATACATGGCTGTCCAGAAAGAGGGACCGGTCTGGGATACGAAAACCTACGAGCAGAGTCGTGAAAAGCGACTGTTTGGAAGGCCGGCGAAATAACCGGATAGCGAGGTCATTTTAAGGGCGATTGCATTCTCTGTTTCCCTGAGGATCTGACTGATTCCCTATTCTCAACGACTAAGTGGGCTGTTACAGTAAAGCTTCGCTAATCGTTACCACCTTTGTATTTGACGCAGTCTTTATAAAATAAATGGAACAGTCATGCACTATTTCCGTCTCTTTAGTTTGTTGCTTCTGATCTGCATTTCTGCTTTTTCACAAAAAGCGTGGGCGCAAGCCGAACGAAACGTGGGTTTTTCAGTCAACGCGTATGCTCTGACAGGTGCTAAGGTCGTGACCAGGCCGGGGACGGTTTTGGAGAATGCGACGGTTTTGATTCGAGATGGTTTGATTGAAGCGGTCGGCCCCGATCTGAAAATTCCTGCTGATGCAGAAAAAATTGATTGTCAGGGGTTGCTGATTTATGCCGGTTTCATTGATGCCGCTTCGGGTAGTCTGATTAATAAAGAGGTGAAAGTACCTAAAGTAAATGGGAGAAAGGTCGACTTCGGTCGGCACGCTTTGGCGGCAACGCGGCCCGATAATCGAAATTATCTCAGTCCAGAGTTTCATGCGAGTCGGGCGGTATTAGAAAAGAAAAACAGTTTTGCGAATCATCAGAAAGCCGGTTTTACTTCCGTGCATCTGCTCCCTCAGGGAAAAATTGCCAGCGGTCAGGGAACTCTGATCTCGACCAGCGAATTTCCTGTGAGGGAATCGACGTTGGTCGAATCGACAATGGGTTCGTTCCGATTGTATCCACCTAAAGGTAACGTCTATCCAAGTACCTTGATGGGAGCGATGGCACATCTCAGACAATCGTTTTTGGACACACTGCACTACGAGCAGCATTGGGGCTTGTACCAGGATCAGTCTGCCTTTATTAAGCGTCCGCCGACAGATCCGACTTATACCGCTTTGCTGGACATCCTGCATGGGAAAAAAATTCCTGTGTTTACAGCAAGCAAACGCGACGAAATTTTACGAACACTTGATCTGTGTCACGAATTTCAAATTAAGCCGGTGATCCTGGGAGGCGCGGAAGCGCATCTTTGTCTGGATCGATTAAAGACTGAATCGCGTGGCGTGATCTTTCAACTGAATTTTCCTGAAAAGCCTAAGGTCGAAGAGAAAAAAGAAAGTGAAAAACTTTCAGATGAATTGCCTGACCCGCTGCGCGTCCAACAGGAAAAACTGAAGCTCTGGAAAGCACGCATTCAGGGTGTGAAAATGCTGGCTGACAGTGGTTTGCCGGTCGCTGTCGCTTCAGAGTCATTAAAGAATCAAGCTGCTGATCTGCTATCACAATTACGAATTGTTGTGAAAGAAGGAGTCCCCGCAGATCTGGGACTTCGCCTGTTAACGGCGGACGCGGCCAAGCTTTTGGGGATTGAGCAACGGCTGGGGACAATTGAAAAAGGAAAACTGGCACATCTTGTCGTGATGTCCGCGCCCTGGGAAAAGAGTGAGTCCAAGGTACGTTATCTGTTTGTAGATGGTGCCAAGTTTGATTTTAAAGAAAAGACGAAATCAGACAAAGAGAAAACGAAGAAATCAGATTCTCCTCAGAAGAAACAACCCGCAGGCATCGATTTAGCCGGCGAATGGGGTGTCGAAATTCAGTCGGCACAGGGGAAAGTCATCGGCCAGCTGCATCTCTCGCAGGACAAAGAATCATTGCGAGGAACGTTTTCCAGTGAAAAAGGGGACGGCAAAGTCTCCTCGGGAAAAATCGAGAAAGAACAATTTTCCTTCACGGTTGCGATCGGAGCGGGCGAGCATTCGATCGAGCTGCAATTTAAAGGAGCAGTCTTAAAGACAGATCTGAAACCTGAGAAAATATCGGGGAAATTAAAGTCGGCGTTTGGCACGGAAACCAGTTGGTCTGCGATTCGTAAAGCAGAGCAGCTTCAGTCAGCACCGGCCAATCCAATTCAACTATCCCTTGAAGGGGATGAGGAAATGGATGAGCCTGCTACGGGTGTCTTGGTTGCGGAAAAACCAGATACGAAACAAGGTCCCAAGGAAAAAATCGACTATCACAAATTCAATACCGAACTGGAATCAGACCGTGTCCGGCGATTTCTGAAAACAAATGGAAATCTGCTGCTCAAAAACGGGACCGTGATTACCGTGACGGGAGAAACATTAAAGCAGACATCGATTCTGGTGAAACAGGGGGAAATTGCTGCGATCGGAAACGACTTAAAAGTCCCTGCAGGTACGACTGAGATCGATATCGCAGGTCTCTATGTGATGCCCGGCATCATTGATACGCACAGCCATATCATGATTACGGAAGGGATTAATGAAGCGACGCAGTCGATCGTGCCTGAGGTGCGAGTTAAGGATGTGGTGAATACATCCGATTCGTCTGAATACCGGGCACTCGCCGGCGGTGTGACCGCAGCTCGATTGTTCCATGGTTCTGCGAATGTGATTGGCGGCCAGGATGCGGTCGTCAAATTAAAGCACGGTACAACAGCCCGCGAACATATCCTGCATGATGCCCCTCAGGGGGTCAAATTTGCGCTCGGCGAAAATGTCAAGTACCGAACCTCTCGTTTCCCGAATACCAGAATGGGCGTTGAAGCCACTTTGCAGCGGGCGTTTATGGAAGCTGTTGATTATCGCCGTCAGTGGCAGGAATATGAGAAGTTACAAAAAAAGAATCCCGATCAAAAGCGACTGCCTCCACGACGCGATCTGCGACTGGAAGCGCTGGCTGATATTGTGAATCATGAAAAGTTCATTCATTCGCATTGCTATCGGGCTGACGAAATTCTGATGCTGCTCCGCGTGGCCTCGCATCTGGGGATTCGCGTCTGGTCGCTGCAGCACGTGCTGGAAGGTTACAAGATTGCCCCGGAGATTTTAGCGCATGGCGCCAGTTGCAGTACGTTTTCGGACTGGTGGGCTTACAAAATCGAGGCTTTCGATGCGGTGCCTTATAATGCGGCTTTATTAAATGAAGCAGGAATCAATACCGTCATTAAAAGTGACGACTGGGAACTGATTCGACATTTATATCTCGAAGCCGCCAAAACGGTCCGCTATGGGAATATGTCGTTTGGTGATGCGTTGCGTACGATTACGATTAATCCCGCGCGTGAGCTGGGTCTGGATCAGCAGATGGGATCGATTGAGATTGGTAAAGACGCCGATTTCGCGATTTTCAGCGGCCATCCGTTGAACGCCTTTTCCCGTTGTGAAATGACGATCATCGAGGGAGAAGTTTACTTTGACCGAAAGCAACAGCCCACAGCAATGTCAGAGGCTTCAGAGCGTCGTTCTGCTGCGCCCGCTGTTGAAATTGCACAACGGGCAGTCAAGCCGTTTCCACTGCCTGCCGGTGATCTGAAAGAGTTCGCGATTATCGGGGCAACACTGCACCCGGTCGACGGAGACGATATTGCCGCGGGCACGATTGTGATCAAGGGGCAAAAGATACACTATGTTGGTCCTGCCAAACAACTGGCGAAAACCATGCCTGTCATTGATGCCAAAGGGCTGCACGTTTATCCGGGTATGATTGATACCGGATCGACTCTCGGACTGACGGAAATTGATAAGGTCCGTGAAACACACGATTATTCAGAAAGTGGTGATCTGCAACCCGATTTACGGACCGGTGTCGCCATCAATCCCGATTCCGAACTGTTTCCGGTAGCGCGAGCGGGGGGAATTACGAGTGTGCTGGTCGTTCCGCGAGCTGGTTTAATTTCAGGGCAATCGTCCCTGGTTCAGACAGCAGGCTGGACCGCTCCCGAGATGGTGATGGATCTCGAAGCAGGCTTACAAATTAACTGGAGCACGAAAAAAGAACGTCAGCAGGAACTGAAAGACTTCCTGAAGCAGGCACGCCTGTATCAAAAACTGAAACAACAGACGAAAAAAAATGGATTGAGCAGCCCGGTTGCTGATCCTCGCTTTGAAGCATTAGAACCTTACCTTAATCGAAAGAAACCAGTTTTTATCGAAGCGAATTCACGCAAGGAAATCGCTGGTGCCCTGCTCTTTGCAGAAGAGGAAAAACTACGGATTGCGATTACGGGTGGTACAGATGCCTGGAAGCTGGCGAAGGAACTGAAGACCAGGAAAGTCCCTGTGATCGTTGGGCCTGTGATGCGACGTCCCCAGGAAAATTACGATCCCTTTGATGCACCCTATGCCAACCCGGGGCATCTTTATGATGCGGGGGTCCCATTCTGTATTCGTTCGAATAGCGCCTGGAACTCGCGAAATACTCCTTTCGAAGCTTCAATGGCGGTTGCCTATGGCTTGCCTGAACAGGCAGCACTGCGAGCGGTCACTCTCTCTGCGGCTGAAATCCTGGGGGTCGAAAAACAGGTTGGCTCACTCACCGAAGGAAAACTGGCGAACCTGATCATTTCTGATGGATCTCCCTTGCAGCACACGTCTCATATCAAAGCCGTTTGCGTGGGAGGAAAGTTATTACCACCAGAAAGTAAACAGACTCGCTTGTATCAGCGTTACCGAGGTCGACTGCAGCAAATTCAAAAAGCATCTAACGGCAAATCGCCGGGATCACTGCCTTTGGAAACAAAGAAAACAGAGCCTGCGAAGAAACCAGCTAACACAAAATAACGATTCGCATCAGCGTAAGACAGCCTTTTTGCTCAGCTTGAATTTGAGCACATGCATGGTGCGACTGAAACGGTCCGGATTCTTTTTGAATTCTTCGCGAGACTCGATGTCGACGAATAAAAAGAGGTTCTGATCGTAGTAGGCACCGTATTTTGTATTTCCCGGAATCGCACGGTCCTTTTTGTTGAGGATGACGGGGTCGCAGCCTAACAGTTGTGGGGCATAACGTCCGGGGTCATTCTTAAAGAGTTCCAGTTCCGTTCGGCTGGACAGCAGGTACGTAATTCCCTGGTAAGGCCAGCTCAATTCTTCCTGACCCTTATTCCATTTACGGTCTCGTGTCAAAGAAACAGGACTATATCCTTCCAGACCAATTTTTGAAGGCATGCGGGCGACGTATGTCTTTTGTTCTGTGGGAGGCCTGATGTCATCAGTCGTTTCAAATTGCTCCTGGCTGTTTTTTCGCGGCATCAATTCCTGTTTGCTGTTTCGCGCCATATAAACACGGCGGTCGTTTTCGTAACGTGAAGCGCCTCGCCCTAAAAAACTCAAATACTCGTTTTGGGGCTGCATTCCGTCAACACGTTTGATGATTGTCCCGGTAGGAGTTAACAGGATATCACTGGGCAGGGAGCGTACATTAAATCGACTTACAAGCTGCTGGTTTTCATCACTGTCAATTTTGACGGCGATGATCCGTTTCCCAAACTGATTCTTAACGGCTTGTGTGTTTAATACCGTCCGGTCCATTTGATGACAGGGGCCACACCAGGATGCATGGAAATGTAATAAGAGGGGGAGGTCTTTATCCTGCGCCTGCTTTTGAGCAGCGCGAAAATCATGCATCCATTCACCAGCCAGAGACTGATTGATCGACATCACGATCAGAGAGAACGTGATTGTCATAATCGATAAAGTTTGTTTGTTTGAATTCTGTCTGATTAAATGCATGCAAGTGCCCCCGCAAATCGTTTTAAATACCTGAACGCGGTCGCGTTCAGGCAGGCTGATTTCAGATTCATGAATGCTCTGATATCTTCTTTGTTTATCGGTTGGATGGGGGTAGGTTATTGTGAAGTATTACACAGGAATCGAAATGGGAGGTGAGGATTTGAAAAAAACAGGGCATCATCACGGAGGTGTTTGATTCAGAAATAGTAAACTTGAACCAGATTCACTAACCGGACCGTTTGAATTCAGCAATCAGCGTCTTACTTTTGGGGAGAGTGGGCAGGAACAAAGGAGAGGAAGCTTTCAATTAATGTGAGGCCGCATTCCGTTAAGATCGATTCGGGATGAAATTGTACACCGAACAGGGGCGCTGTTTTGTGTTCTATTGCCATGGGAATTCCGTCTGCTGTTCTGGCTGTAATTTGCAGTTCTGGAGCAAGAGTGGTTTCGTCAATGATCAAAGAGTGATAACGAGTGGCATCAAATGGATTAGGCAGTTTAGATAGCAGCCGGGAGTTTTGATGATGAATTGGCGAGGTTTGGCCGTGAACCGGCCGGGGGGCTTTGATGATTTTACCCCCCAAGCTGGCAGCGATCGCCTGATGCCCGAGACAGACGCCGAGGATGGGGATTCGATTTTCAAAGTGTCGGATCAGATCCTGACTGAGGCCTGCTTCCTCGGGAGTACAAGGTCCGGGGGAAAGCACCAATGCAGCCGGGTTTAGTTCGTCTGCTTGACTCAATGTGAGTTGATCATTTCGGATGACGCGCGTTTGTTGTCCCAACTCTTCAAAATAGCGAGCGAGATTGAACACGAAACTGTCATAGTTATCAATAATCAGGATCATGATGTTGTTTCTGAGTACGGTAGGTTAGGTTTGCAGTGCAGAAATCATTCCCGCCGCCTTGTGCAACGTTTCTTCGTATTCCAGTCGTGGCTGGCTCTGTGCAATGATGCCTCCTCCGACGGGAAATTGCACCCACCCATTTTTGATCGTGAATGTACGAATCAGAATATTGCTGTCAAATTCACCATTCAAACCGGCATAAAACAGGCTGCCACAATAGGGGCCACGAACCGTGGGCTCCAGTTCCGCGATGATTTCCATCGAACGCACTTTTGGAGCACCCGTGATGGAACCGCCGGGAAAGGAAGCTGCCAGTAAGTCCCAGACCGTGTTTTCCGGCTTGAGTTGTCCTCTGACTTCCGAAACCAGATGTTGCACGGTTTCATAAGTTTCGACTTCACAGAGATGCGGAACATGAATCGAACCTGCTTGACAGACCCGAGATAGATCATTCCGCAGCAAATCTACAATCATCACATTTTCCGCTTGATCTTTTTCACTTTCACGCAGTTCATCGCGTGTTAACAGATCGGCTTCGGGAACATACTTCCTGCGGCGAGTCCCTTTGATCGGGCGCGTTTCGACTTCGTTATCCGAAACATTCAGGAAACGTTCGGGAGACGCACTCACAACGGCCCAGTCGTCCCAGCCAAAATAGCCAGCGAACGGAGCGGCGTTTTTCGAACGCAAATTCAGATACAGTTCAGCGGGATGTCTGGTATTGGGGCTCAGCAAGCGTTGCGAGAAATTGGTCTGAAAAATATCGCCGGCATAGATGTACTCGATGATCCGTTCAATCTGATTCAAGAACTGAGGTTTGCTGAAATTACTCAGTATCTCTTCGTTCCCTTCAACTGGAAACACGGGAGAGAGTTGATCGAGTTGTAGTCGGTCTGTTTGTGCAAATGTACTTCGAGAAATCGCCGTCAGTCGGTCTTGTCTGTTCAATTCGGCGGTATCGATTCGCGCTTTGATGTCGTTCAAGCGTTGGGTAGCCCGATCCAGGCTCTGTGTTTCCAGATTATGATCGAATCCCTGAACGATGAGCCACGCGCGATCTTGATTGTGATCCCAGGCAATGACCCAGTCATAAAATCCGACCGCTAAATCAGGAAGTTGAAATTCATCAAAGAGGGCACGGGCGAAATGTTCCCAGCTGCGACCCAATTCGTAGGACAACAAGCCGGCAAATCCACCTTGGAACGGAGGCAGCCCCGGAACAGAATCGACTGAATGCGCCGCGTGAATTTGTCGCATCTCTTCAAAGGGATCGACCGAAAACTGCGCATGCTGGATTTGAAATCGTTTCAGCGGCGTCGACATCAGGTAGGAAAAACGACCCAAAGTGGAACTCTGTCTGGCACTGTCTAATACTAACAGGCGCTCATCACCTGAGAATTCCAGAAAGAGTTGTTCCAGATCCGGACAGGGTAGAATCTCTTCTACAAGCGGGAGTGGATTTGTAGCTTGCCTCCCCTGCTCCTGGGATAGATGAGAGAGATCCTGAGATACGTTTCCAGACATGGTAGATCGATTTCACACTAAAACGTGTTGCGAACACACGGGACTTCATCGCAATGAACGGGCCGAGTATAACATAAGTCAGATGGTTAAGGAATCATCAGCGAGGCCCACATTGTGGTTCCTCACCCTGTTGGCGTCTGCGTTCCTGAGCACTAACTTCGGCCTGAGTCAAGAATCCCCAGTTTAATGGCTGGTCTTGCTGATATTGCTTGCCCAACGTCAACGCTGTCATCGCTTTACACATCTCATATCCCAGGTAAAAGGCGTGCGATGCGTCCAGATCTTTGGGGTTGGCTGCCTGGAACTGATCAAATAATTCATAAGGATCGGTGCCTTTCCAGTATCCATCCCGATTCATGACGTGTAATTCATTCTGTTCTGCGAAGATGCGATAACTCGGGTCTCGAATTTGTTGAGACAGGTTTTGTAATGCATCCTGCCCCAGTTCTTTGAGTTTGGGGTCTCTAAGCATGACGAGCTGGTAATGAATATGCTTTGGCAGTGATTTATTATCAATCGCATATTTGACCAGTCTGCGTGCGTGATCAAATTCCTTGATGGCACTTTGTGCCCAGTTAATGACTTCCGTTGCCAGCACGCTATGGATTCGAAGTTCCTGACAAACCGCCGCGAGCACAACATTCATGCCCGCGGTGTCGACTTCTGTCAATTCGGTCAGATTGCCGATGCCCATCATGATTTCGACGTCGGGAAACTCTTTGCGTGCCCGATAATAACGTTCCAGCGAAGCGGTGAAGCCGTAGCCGATTGGTTCCAGAATGGGGTCCATTCGAAACGGGGTATCTGAGCGATCCAGTTGCTCCACGATGTCACTCAGGGAATCAAAATCACTGGGAAGATCCGGGATCGCGACGACTTCGACACCCAGTTTGGAGACCCAGTCGAGATTGGAGTGATTGCAACTCAGGACGAGTTCGGCTCCGTTTTTGACCGCCGCCTCTACTTCTGCCCGATCAAAACTATCAATCGAGACACGGTGTCCTGCCTCGACGAGCATTCGCACGATCTCCCCTGCCCGGTTCCAGCTTTCGCCGGGAACACAGCCAACGTCAATCAGATCGGCGCCGTTTTGGCGGTAATGTTCTGCTTGCTGCAAAATCTCAGCATCAGATAAAAAGGGCGCGTGGTTGATTTCTGCCAGGATCTCAATATCGAACTGCGAGAGGTCTTTCGGTGGTTTTCCCTCTTGGCCAAAATATTCCGGGAGATCGAAATGATCTTTGGGCCCTCGTTTAAACGGGAGCTCAAAATGGTCCGTGAGCACCTGGAGATCGCCTCTACATAAACCGGGCAGCATCACCCAGTCGATTCCCTCAGGGACAGTGAGTCTGCGTTTGATCAGGGGCACATGCAACAAAGCGGCTACTTGAACATTCAAAACGCAGATTTCGTACTCGAAACCAACCTGGGGCGCGATTTTTTCCAGAATTTCGCGCAACGAATATTCAGCCAGCCTGCCGGTTACAAACAGGATGCGTTCCTGTTTCATCGATGGTCTTTCTTCAACGTTGTGTCCCGTCCTGATTAGTGAACCCAGTTTTTAGGAAATCCATCGAGGGCTGTGTTTTCTTCAGGCAACCAGGTCACAGTCTCTTCAATCTTTTGCGCCAAAGCGGTGTCTTTGGTTGTGATCGCTTTAACGCGGTGTGTCTGAAGTTTGACGGTAACCGCCGCATATGCCACGTTTAAGTCGGGGTGATGCCAACCGGCTTCTGCGAGATAGCCAATTGTATTGACCAGCATCAGGGTATGAGGCCAGCCGGGAGTGGCGTATTTTCTTCTCAACCAACCGTCACGAAGTTCCCATTCCGAATACGTGTTCAGAAATTCCTGGATTTGTTCTTCTGATAGAACCTGATCTTCTGTCATGGTAACCTCTCTGTGATTGATCACTTTTACAGGACTTAAAATTGAAATCAGGGCGGCATAAAGTCGATAGTAGCTATAGCCCAACTGTAATGAATTTGAGCAAGTAATTAAATGGCGGGGACTTCTCTAATTTCATAACAACCTTAAGAATTCGTATGGGTTCAAACGTCACTAACTCTATAAATCACAACGATTAAGTGCAAAAAAATGACTACCCCTTGGTGGTCGGATAGAGTAGAATAGAAGCATTGAGGTTGGGCTTTTTTTATGACAGGCTCAACCTGCTCCCTCCCAATTTTCCCACCACTGTTTTTGCTGAGAAAGAACTGAAAAATGAAGCGGCTTCAGATTCTGATGAAATCGCATTTGGTTTCAGGTAAGTGCCTGTTATCGGTTCTCGTCCTTTTTGTGATTTCAATGCCTGAGTTCGTCAACGCAGAGAATAACAAAAAGATCCCTGCCGCGCAGATTGAATTTTTCGAAAAAAAAATTCGGCCGGTGCTGGTAAAGCGGTGTTATGCGTGTCACGGACCCAAGAAACAGGAAGCCAGTTTACGCTTGGACTCGCATGCCTGGATGATGAAAGGTAGTGACACTGGTGTGGCTGTTGTGCCGGGAGATCCGCTTAAGAGCCGCATGATTCAGGTCATTCAGTTTCATGACGATGATAGCCAGATGCCTCCTGAAGGAAAAATGCCGCCGGTTGAGATTGCTGCGTTGACTCGGTGGGTCAAAATGGGAACGCCCTGGCCTTTTTCTGAAAAAGATGCCAAAGGCGCCCCGGCAAACGGAGCGTATGATTTCGAGACTCTGTCCCAGAACCATTGGTCATTCCGACCAGTCGTTCAACCAGAATTACCCAAAGTTAAAAATCAGCAGCGCGTGGGATCTCCCGTTGATCACTTTGTTCTCTCGCGTCTGGAAGAGAAAGGCCTGTCGCTTTCTCCACCCGTCGATCGACGGAAGCTCATTCGTAGAGCGTCAGTTGATTTAACTGGTTTACCTCCCACTTATGCAGAAGTCGAAGCATTTGTAAACGACGCTGCTCCTGATGCATATGAAAAGTTGATTGATCGGTTACTGGCTTCGCCGCATTATGGAGAACGCTGGGGCAGGCATTGGCTGGATGTGGCCCGGTATGCCGATACGAAGGGATATGTTTTTACTTCGGAACGACGCTACCCCTATTCCTATACCTATCGCGATTACGTGATCCGCGCGTTCAATGAAGACCTGCCTTATGATCGCTTCATTCAGGAGCAGTTGGCGGCAGATCAGCTTGACCGTCAAGGAGATGATCGTTCGCTGGCAGCACTCGGTTTTTTAACCGTGGGTCGTCGCTATCGCGGAAATATCCACGATATCACCGATGATCGTATCGATCTTGTCTCGCGTGGTCTGTTAGGTTTGACTGCTTCGTGTGCCCGCTGTCACGATCATAAGTTTGATCCCGTTCCGATCAAAGATTACTATGCGTTGTATGGTGTCTTTGTCAGCAGTTATGAACCGGAAGAAAAAGATCTGCCTTTAATCGGGAAGTCAAAATCAGAAGCGGAGTTCAAAGTCTATCAGGCGGAGCGGGCCAAACGTCAGAAAAAAGTAGATGACTATATACGCGATGAAGCTCAGAAATTTCGAGTAGATGCCCGCTTGACTATCGCAGACGTTTTACAAGCAGTTGCAGAAAAAGAAAAGCTGGTTCAGGGGGATGCAAAACCTGAATATGAGAAAGACGCCCCTCACCGTCATTATGTTGACCAGTGGCAAGACTTTCTGATTCGTAAAGCGGAAGCGTATCGTCCGGTCTTATCTCCCTGGGTCGCTCTTAAATCGATCAAAGCCCCTCCAGGCGAATTTCCTGCGCGTGCGTCTGAAGTAATTCAGAAATTTTCGCTGCAAGAAGCAGAAACTCAGCCGGAGAAACGAGTCAATCGTCTGGTGATTCATGCTTTAAAAAATAATCCGCCGCAGTCGATGTATGATGTCTGTCGGGTCTATGGGAAAGTTTTTAAAGAAGTAGAACAGGAGTGGGTGAAGACAGTCGCTGAAGCTCAGAAAAACAAAACGGCAGTACCGGAAAAACTGGCTGAATTTGATGCAGAAGAGTTGCGTCAAATTTTGTATCACCAGGACACTCCTACAACTCCGGATGACGGACTCGTGCAGAAAATGTTCAATCGAGCACAACGGAATAAAGTACGTCAATTTGAGAAAGAGATCGAAACACTGGATGTGACTTCGCCTGGTGCCCCTCCCCGCGCCATGGTGATGTATGATAAAGAGAAACCAGTTACACCGCATGTTCATTTACGAGGAAATCCCGGACGGCGTGGAGAAAAGACGCCGCGCCAGTTTTTCCAAATTCTGGCAGGACCAGAGCGAAAGCCATTTGAAAAAGGGAGTGGCCGTCTGGAACTGTCTCAGGCAATTGCGTCACGGGACAACCCACTCACGGCTCGCGTTTTTGTGAACCGGGTCTGGATGCATCATTTCGGTCATGGACTGGTGAGGACTCCCAGTGATTTTGGTGTCAGAAGTGATCCACCGAGTCATCCTGAATTGCTGGATTATCTGGCATCGCGATTTATGGAACACGGCTGGTCTGTCAAATCATTACATAAGCTGATAATGCTTTCTGCGACTTATCAACAATCGTCTCAGAAAAACGAGAAAGCGTATCTAGTTGATTCTGATAATCGTTTGCTTTGGAAGCGGTCTCCTCAGCGTCTCGGCTTTGAAGCGATGCGGGATTCTCTGTTATTTGTTTCCGGGCAGCTTTCTGAAGAGCAGGAAGGCAGAGGATTTCTGATTGATCAGGTTCCCACTGTTCCTCGTCGCACCGTTTATAGTTTCGTTGATCGTAATAATTTGCCGAACGTTTTTCGCACGTTCGATTTTGCCAATGTGGAATCGAGTACTGCACAACGGCCTTATACGACGGTTCCGCAGCAGGCGTTGTTTGCGATGAATAGCCCGACGTTGATCGAGCAATCGGGATTACTCGTCAAGAGTCTGGATCTGGAAAAACTGGCTTCAGAAAAAGGCGTTGAGACCGCTATTACGGCCCTTTATCAGCGGGTACTGGCACGGAAACCAACGACTGAAGAACTTGATCTGGGAAAGAACTTTCTGACGCATCATCGGGATCAGATCAAGACACCCGCTCAAATGAGTGGGTGGGAAAAATATGCACAAGTGCTTTGCACTTCCAACGAATTCATGTTCGTTGATTAATTAAGTGAATTCGAAATATATCATATTGCAGGAGCCTGTTCAGATGGCTGACACGAATCGACATTTCAATTGTGATCCGATTTTTACACGACGGCAGATGCTGCAGCGTTGCGGTACCGGACTGGGTTCAATGGGTCTGGCTTCGTTAATGGCTTCAGAGGGGTTACTTGAGGACGCATCGGCTGCTCCCGCGGGAAGCACCGAATCGCCGATGGCTCCCAAAAAGTCTCATTTCCCCGGAAAAGCGAAGCATGTGATTCATATCTTTTTGAATGGTGGTGCTTCGCAGGTAGACACATTTGATCCGAAGCCCGCTCTGGCAAAATATGCCGGCAAAATGCTGCCGACCCAAAATCTGCGTACCGAGCGAAAAACGGGGGCTTCTCTCCCCTCGCCTTTTAAATTTAAGAAGTATGGAGAGAGTGGTCTGGAAGTGAGTGAACTCTTTTCTGAACTGGGTGAGTGTGTTGATGACATCGCCTTTGTTCGATCGATGTACACAAACGTGCCGAATCATGAACCTTCTTTGATGATGATGAATTGTGGCGACCTGATTCAGCCACGCCCCAGTATGGGCGCCTGGACTACGTATGGACTGGGGACAGAAAACCAGAATCTTCCCGGCTTTGTGGTGATGTGCCCTGGTGGATATCCGATTACGGAATCAGCCAACTGGCGCTCGGCATTTTTGCCCGGTGCGTACCAGGGAACTCATATCGACACCAAGCATACTGACATTGAAAAACTGATTTCCAACATTAAGAATAAAAAACTGGCTCTCCCCGAGCAGCGTCTTCAGCTAGATTTGTTACAGGCATTGAATCGTCGGCATCAGTCTGTTCGTTCTGAGGAATCAGCTCTGGAATCCCGAATTCAGTCCTTTGAACTGGCTTATCGGATGCAGATGCAGGCTTCGGATGTATTTGATATCAATCAGGAGCCCCAGCATATTCACGAGATGTATGGCAAAGGAGTCCATGCACGACAATGTATGATTGCCCGGAGACTGGTCGAACGTGGTGTGCGATATGTACAACTCTGGCACGGTGCGGGACAACCCTGGGACAATCATGATGATATTGAAAAGGGACATCGGCATCTGGCGGGACAGTGTGCACAGCCCATAGCGGCTCTGCTGAAAGACCTCAAGCAACGTGGCCTGCTGCAGGATACGATCGTGATGTGTGGCGGTGAGTTTGGAAGAACTCCGGTTGTGGAACTGCCAACACCTGGTTCCAATGCCGGCAAGATGAATGGCCGTGATCATAATAATCATGGCTTCACTGTCTGGTTAGCGGGCGGAGGCGTCAAAGGGGGACAGGCTTATGGTGCGACAGATGAGTTTGGATTTGCTGCTGTGGAAAACAAAGTCCACGTCCATGATTTGCAGGCCACCGTGTTGAAGCTGCTCGGCTTTGACCATGAGAGATTGACATACCGTTACGCAGGCCGTGATTTTAGGTTGACTGACGTCCATGGCCGCGTGGTTGAAGATCTCATCGCATAATGTGTCGTTATGAGCAGTGTTAGTCGCATAGTGCTAGTCTAATTAAAACGTTTCTGCTTCCCCTTGAACAAATAAATCCCTCGCTTTACTTATTTTATGGCATATAGATACTTGACCTGTTCCCGATAACAGGGAATTATTGTTCATGTGTTTCTGTGTCTTAAGAGTCGTTGTGTGATTCTCAAGGTGGAATTCCCACATCGAAGACGGTTAAAGGGGTAAGCGTGTGGCTGGTGATAACGAGCGCATTAAACTGACTCTCGAGTTATTGGGGACCGGTCTGTATCCCATCATAGAGCAGGAAATGAAAGCCGTTTATCAGGATGACTGGATTACGCGTGCGAAAGAGAGTTTCCGAAATTCTGCCATTACCTCCCAGCCCGAAGGTGAGGTCATCCGCTGGGACGCCCATTCCGCGCTTTTGATATTATGGGACCATTGGAACAGCGTCTTCCGTAATCGACTGACTCCACTTGAGAGAAGTTATGTGGGGGAATTGAAAGAGTTTCGAAATCGCTGGGCGCATCAGAGTCAGATTAGTACAGATGACACACTCCGGATTCTTGATACCGCTGCCCGGCTTTTATCCGCAGCAGGGTCAACCCAGGAAGCCCGACAGCTTCAGAGAGAACGCGATCAACTATTGCATCAGATTCTGCAATATCAAGAACAGATTGTGATCGATTCGGATGATCAGAGACGAGAGCGAATGCGAGACGCGATCATCTTTATGGTTTGCGGCCTTGCCATCGATTTAGTCATTTTCTTTTCTTATGGAACGGGTGGTCTTGCGATTCTGTTTGCCGTTTTTGTGGCAGGCGTCTTTGCCTTTTTGGCCTATCAACGCTGGGTGACTCCCGATCGTCCTACGTATGGTGCGCACGAATGTACGAACTGCGGAAAGATTATTTACGGGGACTCGTGCCCGTACTGTAATGAAGATCTCCCGGCATAAGGCAAGCTCAGTCAAGCCATTCATCTTCCGGATCGAATTTCGGAAAGACGATATTGATGATTTTCATGGAACCAATGGCCCGATGACGAACTCCCGGCGGAATGACAATTGACATCCCGGCATGCACGGGAATGAACTCGTCGTCTAATTGCATTTTCGCATCGGTTCCACATTCCAGAAAGTAATACGTTTCTGTCAGTTTGCGATGATAATGCAGCTCTGCATCCTCTGAGATTTCAGTCACATGCAATGTGCCTGGAAATTCCGGTACGTCGGCAAAAGCACGACGCGCTGTACCGCAGGGACAGGAAGTCCCCTCGATTTGGGAAAAATCAGCGATATGATATTTTTTCTGCGTTGATTCCGGCATTCCATAATCCTCAGTCGGACCAGTTATTCACTGCCACTTATTTACTGTAAGTGAAGTAAGATCGGCGAATTGATTTCATGTATTCTCATTATAGCGGAGCGACGACGAAAGAAAAACAATCATTCCAATTTATTGATTTCATCCAGTAAGACCCTTAAAAAGGGCTCCACATCAGTCACCAGTCCTACCGTTTGAAACGTCCCGCGGTCAGCCAGCTTAGTGACCGTGGCGGGATTGATGTCGACGCACACCACTTTCACACTGGCCGGTAATAAATTTCCGACTGCGATCGAATGCAGGGTCGTGGCAATCATCAGACAAAACGAGACCCCCTGCACCATTTCGCGCATTTTGCGTTGTGAGGCGATGGAATCCGTAATGACGTCTGGCAAAGGACCATCGTCGCGAATGCTGCCTGCCAACACATATGGCACCTGGTTTTTCACGCATTCATACATGATGCCGGATTTCAATACGCCTTGATCAACGGCATTTTTAATACTGCCCAATCGACGAATTCGGTTGATCGACCTTAAGTGATGTTCGTGCCCTTCTTCAGTTGAGCCGCCATGTTCCATCGAGATTCCCAGACTGGTTCCATAGAATGATTCTTCGATGTCATGGGTGGCCAGCGCGTTGCCCGCAAAAAGCAGATTCACGTAGCCTTCTCGAATCAGTTCACTGAAATAATCTCTGCTGCCGGTATGGACGACCGTAGGACCGGCGACGATGAGAATTTTGCCAGTGCCTGCTTTGGCACGCCGCATTTCAGAGGCGATTTCTCTGACGGTGACCCCTTTGGGTTTTTCACTGGAGACGGTACTGTGCATGAAAGAGAAACCAGAAACTTCAGGCGCACTGCGTTCTGCCGGAATGACTCTGCTTCCCTGGTTCCCAATCACAACCAGTTCCCCTTGCGTTACGTCAGACATCGGCAGGCAATGTGCCGTTTTTCGATCAGGGCTGACGACGATACCACAGTCCATTTCCTGTAACTCAACGGGAATCCAGTTTCCTGCAATTCGAATTTGTGTCTTCTGGTTGGTTGTGCAGTAAAATCCTTCCGGAAACGCACCATCCATGTCTGCGGGCTCTAAGACACAATCATGCTGTTGAACCGGAACGGCGCCGTGCTGGGCGATATGGGTCAAAATATTCTCGAGCGTTTCTTCGTCCCTGGCTGAGACTGTGATCTGGGCATGGCTGCTGTCCGATCTCAGTTGGCCTATCGAGATCTCATTGATAGAAAAATCCCCACCCAGGACGGTGATCTCATCCAGAATCTTGGGTAACAGCAGGCTGTCGATAATATGCCCCTGTAATTCGATTTCTTCACTGAAAGCGGATGTCTTGGATGACGGGTTTTCGGAAGCAGACTGATCTGAGTGATTCATGGGCGTCCATCCTTGCCTGGAAATCGAACTGAAATGACAGGGTACAAAAGTGTTTTGAGAAAGGAAAACGATGATCTCATCACTCTATATTACGTTTTATTTCCCAAAAGAATACTCTCAAAATAATGTTTGCTATCATGACTATCATATTAATTGCTTACTTTTTAATATTTTGCAGACAGACTTAAATCAGCACTCCAGAAACGACACAGGAGTAGTCGCTTGTATTTTTTGATGATGGCCGTTGAGCCTCTTGATATTATTCGATTAGTGACCGGGCTGGATGCGCCTTCATCAATCCTGATCAGTCTGTTTTTCATCTTACTGGGTATGCTCAGTATTACCAAAGGCGGCGACCTTTTTACTGATAGTTCTGTTGAGATCGCGAGACTAACTCGCATTCCTCCTGTGATTATTGGCGCGACGATTGTCAGTATGTCGACCACGTTCCCTGAATTGATGGTATCCGTGACCAGTACGATTTCCGGTAAAGGAGATCTGGCTGTCGGGAATGCGCTGGGTTCCTGCTTGTGTAACATCGGCTTAATTATTGGAACCTGTGCACTACTAAAGGGATTTCTTTCCTGGCGAGGGAAAACGGAAAGCGGGATTCCCGTTTCTCGGTTAACAATCGTGGGTCCCGGTTTCTTTATGCTGTTTTCTGGTGTTCTGGTCTGGTTGTTTAGCCTGTTTTCTTCCGGTGGTGCGGTGACACAAGCCGGAGTGCCTGCTGAGTTCGGTATCGCGCGCTGGCAGGCAGGGATTTTGCTCTGTGTCTTAGCCGGTTATATCCTGTTTTCTTTACGCGTCGCGATGTCATCACGACATGACTTTGGTGAGGAGCAAGAGCACCCGCCAGAAGTTAAGAATTTAAAGGTTCATTGTTTCAAGTTAGCATTTGCCTTTTTCTGCGGTGCGTTTCTCGTGGTTTTAGGAAGTAAGCTGCTGGTCACCAATGCGGTACAGGTTGCCCGCTATTATGAAGTTTCTGAATTGCTGATTGGTCTGACCATTTTAGCAGTGGGGACCTCCCTGCCCGAATTTACGATCTCCGTGCTTTCGGTGGTAAAAGGCCATGGTGCATTGGGAACTGGAAATATCATCGGAGCCAATGTGTTGAATATCACCATGGTGATTTCGACGTGCGCGTTAATTCACCCGTTACCCATCCAGAAACAAACCGTTCTATTCGATGGACCTGTTGTGATTTTGTTGATGCTGGCCATGTTGGGGCTTTCCTGGAAACGCAAGCAAATCTCCAGTTTCAGCGGTTTTGTTTTGTTGTCTATTTATGTGGGGTATTTAGGTATCGCCACGTTCTGGTTTAGTCGATAGTAGAGTTGCTCCAGAAATACAGACTTGATTCAAGAGTCAATTTAAGAATATCATATCCAATCTGGAGTTGTTTCATTGAGATCCGGCAGGTCGTCTGTAATCTGGCTGTATACTCACTGAATTCCACACTTTTTCTTATGTTCCCCAAATTAGTAATGTTCCCGCTATGGTCAGAATTGGAATAATAGGGCTTGGACCATATTGGGAACAGCGCTATGAACCTGCACTGCGGGCGATCGACCAGCGGATCCAGATCAAAGCAGTCTATGATCCGGTTCGCAGTCGCGCGGAACAGGTTGCCGCTCACTGGAATGCAGCGGCCGTTTCGGGAATTGGTTGTCTGGTTTCACGTTATTCAATCGATGCGTTTCTGCTCCTGCACTCAGACTGGATGAATCACTATCCGCTCAAGTTGCTCAGTCAGCAGCATCGTCCTGTTTATATCGCCGGCAGTTTAGGGGAAGATCTGGATTTGCTGGAACTGGTTCATGCCAGAGCAGCAGATCAGCTGGTGACACTAATGCCTGAGTTCAGCCGCCGTTATTCGCAGGCAACCAGTCGCTTTTTTGAATTAGTGGTCACACGTCTGGGAAAGCCGAACTCCATTCAGATAGAGACTTGTTGCCCCGCAGCAGACCAGCAAGTGGAAGTTCCCGGGCAAAAGAACGAAACTGATTTTCTGGTGGGATTAATGGACTGGTGTTGTTATGTAATGCGCACCAAACCAGTCAAAGTGCAAACGACGTTACATTCTGATTCGAGTGATCGATCGGAAGATCATCGGCAGATTAAAATCGAGTTCCTGCCGGACCCTGTTACCGCTGCGGAACGCTTTGCATTAATTAAAATCAAAATTCAGCAGAGAGAAACAGAGACGTTGTTTCCCCGGCATCAGATAAACTGTCAAAATGGGCTGGCAGAGTTTCATTCACCTGACGAGATTCATTGGGAAAATGAATCGGCTTCGATGACGGAGTCATTGAAAAGTGATCGCCGGGAGTTAGAAGTGATGCTGGATCATTTTTGCCGACGCGCGGTGGGAGGGATTATCCCTGTTCCGAGTATCCGGGATGCTTGTCAGGCGATTCAACTGGTCCGGCTTTCGCGTGAAAGTCTGAGTTCAGGCAAGTCGCTCGAAGTGACAACGGTCAAAGACTGGGATTGAAGCTCCAGGCTGGAGTTACTCCTCGCCCTTTGTATTCTGGCTGCAGGTTTCAAGAACCAAAGGAATGGCTATTTTGAACGCTGTGCGTGAGGGTGAGATTTCTCGTAAGTTTCGCGTAAGCGTTTGGTGCTGACGTGTGTGTAAATTTGCGTCGTGGTTAAGCTTTTGTGCCCCAGTAGTTCTTGTACGCTACGCAAATCTGCGCCGCCATCCAGCAAGTGCGTGGCGAAACTGTGCCTCAACGTATGCGGGCTCGTTTTTTTGTCGAGGCCTGCCTGGAGCAGATATTTCTCCAGCATGCGACCCACGCTACGTGATGTGATCCGCGTTTTTAACCGATTGAGAAAAATCGCGTCCGAATCGGGGTGGGCTTTGGGTTTGGCTTCGCGTTCTTCGAGCCAGTACTTCAATGCTTTGGCGGCGTAACTGCCTATGGGGGCGATCCGTTCTTTGCGTCCTTTGCCCAGGACTCGAATAATATTGGCATCCTGATCCCAGTCACTCAGATTGAGGGCGACCAGTTCGGAAACACGCAGGCCTGCGGAGTACAACGTTTCAAGGATGGCTCGATCTCTGAGCCCCATTTTGCTGTTGGCCGGAGGCGCTTCCAGCAGGGAACCAATCTGGTCTGTCGTTAAGAAATGCGGTAATTTTCGTCCGGTGCGTGGCGTGCGGAGTGGCTTGGCCGGATTGGTTTTGGTGTACCCTTCTCTGCAGCAGTAACGGAAGAAGCTTCGCAGGCAGGCTAATCGCCTGGCGATGGTGGTGCGCTCGTACTGACACTCATGTAAATAAGCGACATAACGACGCAATTCATTGATGCCGATCTGGTCCGGAGGTAAGAGTGATTCTTCGTACTCGGTCAGATATTCAATTAGACTATCCAGATCTTCGGCATACGATTTGAGCGTCAGGTCGGAGGAGTTCCGTTCGATTTGCAGATAGCGCAGAAAGCTGTCTATCGCGTCATGTAGTTCAACGGGTCTGATCGGTTGCGAAGAGATCATAAGGTTTCAATGATGGCTGTAATACTTTGAATGGTGAGAAGATCTTCGCGATGGAATCCGGTACTTCGAAATTCAAGCCGTTTTACGCAATCGTTTGGATTGTTCTTCCAGTTCTGCTTCCCGTCTTAATTTTCGTACCTTCTGGCTCATGACAGCCGCATCATACCAGGTAAAACTCAGATCCTTATCGGCTGCATATTGCCCCAATGTCTGAAGCATCTGGGAGGAACTTTCATCATCGTAGAGAAATACATAGCGCTCTGAATCTTTAACTAATGCAACGACATTCATTTGTTGTTTCACTGTGGCAGTCCTTTATTTATTGTCAGAGCACTGGAGTCAGACTTGAGATGGAGTTGGGGGTGCTCATAAAACCGCTCTATTTAATATCGGCGATTGAGCGGTGGGATTATCGGTATTTTCTTACTTTGAAGATGAGCTGGTGCTGAGCTTGTCCACCGTGGAGCGTTAACATCTCTAGAATCATTAAATGCGATGTAAACCGTATAAAGTCCTCGCTCCGATGCAGGTAGGCTTCCCAGCCCCCACTGCGGCGGTCTCCGCTGACTTCAAGGTAATCGCGTAAATGAGCTACGAGAGCAGCATCAGAGCCATCGAACAGCCGTGTGTAAGTCATGAACGGTTGTCGTGGGTCAATGGTAGTGGTGTGTGTGGGAACCGAAGGAGGGCAGTATGCATCAAATTGCTTCGTGTCTAAAGGAATTTGTTGTGCGATATTGTTTGGGGGGGGCGGAAGTGTCGTTGGCCTGGGGGCAACGACTGGTTGTTGTTTCATATACGGGCCGAGGTTGGGGAGTTTTGACATCGGGGCCTGGATGACGGGGCTTGTTGTTTGTGCGCCCTGATTGGCTTGCGCGTACGCCTGGATGATTCCGGACTGGTTTTTCGGATAAGGCCATGAATCGAGTGTTTCTGTTGATTGTCCGCGAATGACTGTTGCTGCAGGTACGGGAGGTGCTTGAATCTCCGTCTGACAGTCACCATCAGGACAGTTTTGTTTTCCCAGCTTCCGCTCGATTTTCTGTTGCTGTTTTTCTGCTTTTCGTTCTATGTGAGCAGCTTGTTTTACTTCCCGTTTCATTTGGTGTTCTTCCTGTCTGACTTCTTTCGCAGCCAGACGATCACTTTTGAACAACTGATCCAGAACGGTTTTTTTGGCGTGCCGCTCTTCGGTCAGTAAAGGGAGCCCCGGAGTGAATTCCTGTGAATGTGGAGAATACCAGGAAACCTGCATGCCAATGCGGGGGGGATAATAGGGGGAATAATCGGTGATCGCGCCGATGACCACCGCATCCACGTTTAGAATTTTGGCTAACTTGAGAACATCATCCGGGTTATTCATTTGCAGCTGATGTTCCACCATAGCGACTTCAGATACACCGAGTGGTAAAACCTGAAATCCGGGAACTTTCTGCAATTCGGCATAATAAGCGAGCGCGAAACGACGTCCGTCAACGTCTGATTCCTGGCTGAGATTGAAAAAAGGGACCAGTGCGACGGTTTTCAGCTTCGGATTGGGATTCGTGACAGAGGTACGCATGATGACGCACCCTGACAGGCTGGATAAACAAATTAGCAATGTAAAAATGCGAGTCAGCACCGAATGGTTCCCATTGGATAAAGCAGAATGAAACAATATCATCCCTATCGGCATAATCAGCAGGGTAACTTCAATGAGAAATCTTTTTGCAGTCTCCCCATATTTACATTTGGGGGAATCCCCTTCTATTTAAGAGTTGTGTCACCTTGGATATAGTTGCAGGTGACTATTTCCAGGCCCTGTATTGACTGCTAAGATGCACGAAATGTCTTAAGTTACGCCTTTTATGCTTTATAAATCTAATGAATTCACTGCCCCCTCAACCTGATCCTCGACCACCACTCTGCTATGGTTCATTGCAGCTGGAGTCTCGATATTTGCTGTCTCCCCTTGCCGGGTATACGAATTTACCCTTTCGGCGGATTGTGCGAGAAATCGGTGGTGTGGGACTAGGTACGACCGATTTGGTCAATGCGCGTGGATTGCTGGAAGGCAGTCACAAAACCCTGCAGTTAATTCAAACCTGTCCCGAAGATTCGCCTTTTGCGGTCCAGATCTTTGGGAGTGATGCGAAGCTGATGAGCGATGCAGCACAATTGCTGGAAGCACGTGGCGTCGATTCGATTGATATCAACATGGGCTGTCCCGTGAATCGGATTGTCAAAGGGGGAGCTGGCGCCAGCATGATGTGCCGTCCCGAAGACACTGTGTCGTTGGTCCAGTGTGTGGTGGAAGCGGTCAAGATCCCCGTCACGGTCAAAATGCGGCTGGGCTGGGATGAACAGAACCTGACTGCGCCCTTTTTTGCCAGAGAGTTTGAACAGGTCGGAGTGGTTGCGGTTGCCATTCATGGAAGAACACGCGAGCAGGGTTTTCGTGGTTCGGTCAATCATGATGGAATTCGGCAGGTGGTGGAAGCCGTCGAATCGATTCCGGTGATTGGCAATGGGGATGTGACATCAATTGCTGATGCGGATTTTATGCTGAGAACGACTGGTTGTGCAGGCGTTTCCATCGGCCGAGGTGCTCTGGCGAATCCCTGGATCTTTCGTCAACTGCTCCAGTGGGAGCAAACCGGACGATATGATCCTCCGGGTAACTTCGATGAACGGTTGGAGTTATTGTTACGGCAATTTCGTTATCTGCTGGAAATGACAACCGAAGAACGTGCACTTTCCATGTTTCGCAAAATGGGGCACTGGTATTTGAAGTCGATGCGAGTCAAACCGGCATTACGCCATGTATTTCAATGTGCGCAGAATTTGCAAGAGTTTGATGCAGCGATTCAGAAGATCGCAGCAGAAGGGCCGACCTCAGGTTCCCGGAGTGGCGTCTTGCCGGAGATGCATATTCCCGTTCCCGGCGGGCCTGTCGAACGCTGGTAGTCTCTTATGAGGGATCAGGTATCGGCGTCGAGTTCTTCGACGTATGTCGGATCTAATTCGATACGCAGCTTGCTGATTTTTCGTTCGTCGGATTCAAGAACATCAATCCGTAATTGCTGCCAGTTAAGAGAATCACCCGTTTGAGGTACTTTTCCCATTTGGGTAATCACAAATCCACCGATGGTGTCAAAGTCTTTTCCTTCAGGCAGATCGAAGTTGTATTGTTCATTGAGATCATCGATATGAACCCGTGCATCGACTTCCACAATGTTGTTGCCCTGATCGAAAATCATCTGCTCTTCTTCAGCATCGAATTCATCGACAATATCGCCAACAATTTCTTCGAGCACATCTTCCATCGTAACCAGGCCGGCAACTCCGCCATATTCATCGATGACGATTGCCATATGGACGTGTTCTTTCTGCATGGTTTCCAGTAACGAATCAATGCCCGTTGTTTCCGGAATATAGAACGGGGAGAACATCAGGGTTTGAATGGTTAGCTTTTCTGACGTATTGGAATTCTGATTTTCCTTCGAATAGTGTTTGAGCAGTTCTCGGGCATACAGAATTCCTACGATATCATCGGTTGATTCTCCAATCACAGGAATCCGTGAATGGCCAACGTCAATAAACTTCAAAAGTGCTTCGTCTAGAGTCGCGTCGACTGAGATGTATTCCATATCCATGCGCTGGGTCATGATGGCGGCGACATCTTCATCCTGAAGCTCCATCACACGCTGAATCATCTTACCGGCTTCGGATTCCAGAATTCCGCCACGCGCGCCTTCTTCAACCACAGAGAGGATTTCTTCACTGATATTAGCTTCCCGTCCATTCTTGTTTTCCTCTTTTCCTGCCAGGCGATGTGAAAATCCGTCAATTTTCCAGGAGAGCCAGATGACCGGAGTCAGGAATACAGGCAGCCAGCGCACGACGGGCCAGAATTTTTGCAGGAAGCGTTCCCCAGTGATTCGTGAAATGGTCCAGGGAACAGTCATCAGGAATATGATTCCTATGACCAGTGCCAGGAGCATTTGAAACGCGAATTGAATGGCGGTGGGAACGGAACTGAACTCAGTCGGATTGGGGATGTATTGTCTGGTCAGAATCACGGAAATCAGAATGACACCGGAAAAGTAGGTGAAATCTGCGGCCAGATGAATCGTCGGATGCGACTTCAGAATCTCACTGAATCGATCGGGTACGCCTGCATCGTTACAGAGCGTTTCTAAGCGACTTCGTGAGAAATCTCTTAAAGAAAAACCCAATACGCCTGCGAACAGGGTGAGTGCAGTTAAAACAGCAAATATCAGCGGGACCATAAATCTTACAAATTGACAAATTATTAGTGACGAAAAAGATTCGGTTGAGCACCGGAATCTACTTTAGTTTAACTGGAATAGACGAATACATGAATCTGAGAATGATACTATTTCGAATGATTTCTCACTCTTCTCTTCTGGGGATTTTCAGCCCCCAATGATCAAAAACCTGTTGTTCTCTCGCTCGCATCAGCTGTAGCTCGTCTTCTGACAGATCATCATAGCCACATAAATGCAATAAACCATGTACGACATACAGCAGAAGTTCGTTCTCAGCAGACCATTGATATTTTTCTGCTAAAGCGACTGCCATTTCAGCAGAGACAATCACCTCGCCTTCAAGGGTCTTGCCTGCGCCCCTGAGGTCAGGGATCTGTAACTCTGGATCTGTCTGACAATCCAGCAGAAAACTCAGAACATCCGTGTCGTAGTCATGCGCTAAATATTGTTGATTCAACTCGCGGACTGTGGGGTTATCAAAAATGGCGAGGCTGATGTCGGCCTGATTTACTTTTTCCGACTGTAAAAGGAAGCAAGCCGCTTCCTCTAGCTGTGCTTCATCGATCGAGATGTGATTCTGCGAGTTTTGAATTTTAATTTGGAACTGGTCAATGGTGTTCATGCAGTTGTTCTACCGGTGGTTATGCAGATCGCTCTTCCGGATATTTGATTCGGCCGTGATAGATTCCGATGAGAGATTTCACCAGGGTCTCTTCTACAATATTGATTTCACTTAAGGTTAAGGAGCACTCATTAAACTGCCCGTCCAACAGTCGCTTCATGACTAATGAATGTACCAGAGATTTGATACGTTTTGGTGTCGGATCACTCAGTGTACGGCTGGCACTTTCGACAGCGTCGGCCAGCATCATGACGCCTGCTTCTCTGGTTTGTGGTTTTGGTCCCGGATAGCGGAACGAAGATTCTTCGGCATCGGTTTTGTGGTCGGGGCTGAGATCGGCCTGTTTTTCTGCTTCCCGGAAAAAATATTCTACCAGCGTTGTGCCATGATGCTGTTCGATGAAATCGATAATGGGTTGCGGTAAATTGTGCTGACGCGCGAGGTCGACACCATCTTTCACGTGTCCGATGATAATCAACGTACTCATCGCAGGTGCCAGATTGTCATGCAGACTTTCGCTTCCGACAACCATATTTTCAATGAAGTATTGTGGCTTGAGCATTTTACCGATGTCGTGATAATAGGCGGCCACTCGCACCAGGAGACCGTTAGCACCAATTTTATCTGCAGCCGCTTCTCCGATGGTTGCCATCGAGATGGAGTGGTTATACGTACCCGGAGCACGGCGGACTAATTCCTGCAGCAAAGGATGCGAGACATTACTCATTTCCAGCAAACTAATGTCGGTCACGACTCCAAACAGAGATTCAATAAACGGCAGACTTCCAGCGACAAGATATCCCGCCGCCAGACACCACCCTGCCCCTTGCAGGCTTTCCCATAAAACCCGTTGATTAAAAAATCCGTTCGAGAGCTCCTGGCTGTGTATCAGGTTGATTCCCCAATAAACCAGGAAGTAAGTCAGCCCCATCCCAAATCCAAGTTTAATCAGAGTGGATCTGGATGAAACCGTGCCCAGGGAAGTAACGGCTACAGAGGAAACGCTCATCAGAACCACGAAGTGTCCCAGTGAGCCTCCTGTTGAGAGACAGAGCAATAGAGTCAGCGAAAGTGCTGTCAGGATGGCCATCATCTGGTCGTAGACAATGGCAAATACCATGACGGTTGCGATCAGCGGGAGCACTTCGGCACGCCAGGGGTCATAAGAAAGTAAACGCCCGAGGAAGACGGTTAAGATGATCACACTGGAATAAATGCTCAAGCTACTGACCGTTTTGGCCACCGCTTTTTTGTTACGCAGTAAGTGATAGCCATTCAATACGGCAAGAACAATCAGCATCAGAAAAATAATGGTGATGCGGGTCACTCGTTCATAGAGTGGAACCCGTTCTTCTTTGGCTTCGTATTCCGCTCGCAGTAATACGAGCTGTGTCTCATCAATAGCCTGTCCGGGGTCAACCAGAATGGTTCCGCGTTGGAAGGTGTCATAAATTTCATCGACCAGCATTCGGGCCTGTTTTCGTTCCTGCAGTGTTCTCGCGGAATCATAAACCAGAGTTGTCGGTGCCTGGAAATGAATCCAGTGTGAGAGAACTGCAGACATCGGGGCCAGTCGCGGGAATTGTTTCCACTCTCTGCCAATAGCTCCATTTTCAGATAACTGATTGGGCAGGCGGATATCAAACGTAGTTACAATTCGTCGTGAATCGGTATTTTCATTGATGATGGCAATCGCATCATCTGCACGAATCTGATTTTTGGTCAGATCATTCTCATTCACGATTCCATAAACCAGTAATGGAGAAATCAGTTTTTTGAAATCATCAATGAGTGCATCAATTTTTTTCGTATCATTGGAATCAGGGCTACTGACAAGTGATTTCAGTTCTGCAAATGTTTGTTCTGATTCTTCGGGAAACTGATCAATAAACTGCTCCAGCCGCCGGGATGAGGTTAACCCCAATTCCGCTCGGGAGTCTGCATTCAATTCATCCAGAGACTTGGCCTTCGCTATCGCGACCAGGTCTTCTCTGAGTAATAAGGGGAGTTTTTCGATCAACTCTGGCTGTTGTTTGAACGAATAAGGAACATCTGATTCTTTTTGCGTGCGTTGCCGGTCTGTCTCGATCGGGTTGGCAACCTTGAAAGTCGCGCTTGCCAGAATTCCATGTTCCTCGAACATGCCGAGACGGTATGGAAAAGGTGCTTTCCAGCTCTCAACAGCCACCATTAAAATGATGATGGTTAACAGACAAACACTCAGACGTGACAGAGTCCCTCGGTTGCTCAGTAATTCGCGCAGCTTCGAACTCAATTTGGAAGAATCTCGCAAACTGGCAGCAAGTGCCGTTCGGGATTTTTTGGAACCAAAAAAAGCCATGCAAACAACCTGAATTGATAGTGGATTTAGAACGAGGGAATGAAGCTGAGAATCAGAGACCCAGACCATCTTCGTTTTGGTAAGCTTTCACAATTTCGCCAACCAGTCTGTGTCTTACAATGTCTTCCGTTTTTAATTGGACCACTCCCACGCCTTTGATATTCCGTAAACGATTGATGGCATCAGTCATACCACAGGAAACATCGGGTGGTAAGTCGATTTGTGAAGTGTCTCCCGTGACCACAATTTGTGACCCCATGCCCATTCGGGTGAGAAACATTTTCATCTGAGTCACGGTCGTATTTTGCGCTTCGTCCATAATGATAAATGTATTATCCAGCGTCCGTCCCCGCATAAAAGCTAAAGGGACGACTTCCACGATATCATTTTCCATATAACGATGGACTTGATCGTAATCGAGCAGGCAGCCTAAAGCGTCCAACAGTGGTCTTAAAAACGGATTCACTTTCGCCAGCATATCACCGGGCAGAAATCCCAGTTTTTCCCCCGCTTCCACAGCAGGTCGTACCAAGACAATTTTCCGCACCTGCTCCGTTCGTAAGGCGTGAATTGCCATGGCGACTGCCAGAAACGTTTTACCACAGCCAGCAGGTCCTGTGCAAAAAACCAGGTCATGTTCGCCGATGGATTTTATGTAATCGGACTGCCCCGGTGTTCGCGGATGAACTTTTTTGGCTTTCTCGAAGAGATCAATTGAAGAGGGCGTGGCGATCGGGTTCTGTTTCGGTTTCTTGCTGACCGAGTTGCCGTTCGAAAGGGCAGTCTGTACCTGCTCGCTTTTGAGTTGGCCTGTACTTTCGACAATCGCTTTCAGTTCAGAGAAGATACGGAGTGATTTCTGGATTTGAGAATCATCGCCGATGATTCGAAGTTCATCTCCGCGATGAACGACATCCACGCCTAGTGCATCCTGAATTTGTCTGATGTGACAATCATGAGTCCCCAGTAAAACGGGAATCTGATCGGGATCAGCAAAGGAAAGAGTGGCTTCTGACATCAGAAATTCTACGTGCGCCTCCTGAAACAAGGAATCAATCAGTGATGAAAATGAAAATCATGACAGGTAAAATTGAATTTCGCTACGCTGAAATCAATGAAAACTTCAATATTAATGAGACTGAAATCCAAGAACGAATCCAGCCTACCTCTTTATCTTAATAAGTCTACTCCAGCAAATCGGGGAGAGAAAGGAGAGAGTTGGTCATTAAACAGATATTTATTGTAAAACGCTTGTATTAAAAGAGTTAGATTCAATGCTAAAAAACAGAGTTATGCGTGTTTTTGACGAGGAGTATCTGGAACCTTGATTTGTGGTCCTGAAGAGCCCTCGGTGGACAGATGGTAAATTACCCATTCTCTATAAGCGGAATTCTTTAAATGACCCGGCTGGCAATGTCAAGATCTAGCGTTTGGGTAATGCACCTGAGGGACCCTGCTCAGATACTGTCGATTGTATTGGTAATGCTCAAGAATAGACCGTAACCTGTTCGATGAATTGTTCATAGGATGCGGGATCAAACAGGTTTTCGAGTTGCGCTGCTGATTCTGTATTCCAGTAGGTATCAAAATCATACAGTTTCCTGCGGGAACTGATGCAATAAACGCGAAAAGGCCATTGGAAATGTACGAAACAAACTTTGGGTTCAAGGATCGACCCTTCACCGTTTCACCCTCCCCTGCTTGTTTTTATCAAGCGACCGAGCATCAGAATGTGCTCGATGAGCTATTGGTCAGTATTTCGAGTTTGAATGGAATCACAATACTCACGGGAGAAGCGGGAACCGGTAAAACTGCGATTTGCCGACAATTAATCTCACAACTGGAAGAACAGTTTCAAATTCAATTTGTTGAACACTGTAACTTCCCAACTGTCAGAGCGTTACTGCAGACGCTACTGTATAGTTTAACAGACTGTTATGAAAAGGTCAGCGAGCAGGAACTGCGACTGGCACTGTCTGCGGAAATCCGTTCATCATTTCTGGCTCATGGACAACCCCTGCTGTTGATTGTGGATGAGGCACATCTTTTACCAGTTTCCTTTTTGGAAGAATTACGGGTTCTTTCCGATATTTCTTTCGATGGCAAGCCAGCGCTGCAGTTAATGCTCTGCGGTCAGACTGCACTGGAAGAGACATTGGTTCAGTCTGCACTTTCGTCATTAAACCAACGGATCGGTTGCCAGGCTTATTTAGACCGGATGACCCGGCTGGAATCGGAAGAATATATTGCATACCGAATTCAGCGTGTGGCGACTGAGGAACGCGAGTATTTTACCGAAGAGGCAGTCAAATTCATCACCCAGGTGAGTGACGGATTGCCGCGGTGTCTGAATCAGATCTGCGATCATAGTTTGATGTTGGCCTACTTACAGGATTCACCCGTCGTCGATGAGGCCATCACGCGTGAAGCGTTTACAGATCTTCAGCAACTGCCACTGCATTGGAATGATCCCCTGCCTGCCCGCTCCCCTCTGGAAGAGATGCGTGAATCTGAACCAGTTGAAAAAATTGATCAGATGCTCAATGAAGAAGAGACGGCTACAGATTATGACATCGATACATCAATGGAAGATCAATTGAACGAACTGGCTAGCACACCTTCGAGTGAAACTGAGTCTGCTACAGATGATTTCGACTGGGATTCGTCTGATTTACTCTCGCTCGGAGACGATATTGAAGCAATCGAAATCGGAGATAGTTCTGAAGAAAATGAGGTCTGTGAAACAGAAGTAATCGCGTCAGAGTCCGAACCAGAGCTCGAACCAGCGATGCCGCCTCTATCTATTGCAGAAACCTTCACTGAAGTGGTACACAACGACTCAACCAGCTCTGAACAAGTGAGTTCTTTCGAAATCACAGATGGATTTGTCGAGATTGTTGATCGCTATGCCGCCATTGATGCGGGCGTTGATCCAGCGACACTTCCTCAGGAAACGCTCTCTGAAACAGACGTGATGAGTTCGTCACTGCGATTGCAGCCGCCCCCGTTTCGTGCTGCGGTGCCACAGCAAGATCTCAGCTCAAAACAGAGTATTGCCCCACCAGTACAACCTGCAGTAGCGGTACAATCTTCTGAGACAGACAAGCTTGAGTCGAGTTCAGATGTGGAATCAAATCCGATCGTCTTTGAAGAAAGTCAGTTGAAACGATTGGAGCCAAACGTATTCCAGGCTTTGGCGGATGAAATCTCACAGGACGATGGTTCATTTGAAGAACTATTGGCCGCTCAGGTTTATGAAGTTTGCTCGGAGACGCGCAGAGGGCTCTTAAACGCACTGAATGAGATTCGGAATTATTCAGAATCCCAGGAAACGGAGGCAGTCGAAGAGGAACCCGTTGCTTACGATATGGTGGAACCCGAATTTGAACCGCCGTCAGGGACTTCGTTTCGGTTAGACTCACAAACCGAACAGGGAACCCAAAACGCAGCAACCTCTCATCTCAAAGGACCTGCTCTCGGGAGATATAAGAATCTGTTCACTCGGTTGCGTCGAAAACAGGATTCGCTCTAGCCTGAATACAGGTTTATTGCAACGTCTCCCGGACCAATTGGACCGAGTAGAATTGAATGAGAGATGCGATGGTTCAAAGGAAATCGCATTGGAACCAACAACTCTACAACAAGCGTTAGTTCCCTAAGCATCATAACTCCTACCAGTCGATCAACTGGTGGGTCTGTTCTGACCGTTCGCCATATTTTCAGCATGATCGACTCAAGTGTGATGCCGGCAGTGGTATCTCCGCGCACTAAGCCCATCTATTGAAATTTTGATTTTCTGTTAAAGAATTTCGCCCGATACGCTTTATTACACAGCGTACTATTCGAGGCGAGGTTCAAATGCATCAAGATAAAAAAGTTGGTTTAGCTCTAGCGTTATTGGTTATAGGTTTTGTGGGTGCGTTCTGTCTCCGGCAGGATCGGAATACGACTGTCGAGATTCCGGAGTTGAATGATCCGCATTATTTAGATGAGCAGATTGCCGACAAGGACCGCACTCCTTATTTTGGCACTCAAAGCAATGAAAAAGCGAATACCCAGTTGGGCAATGCGCAGACCCTGACAGGACTTACTGACGAGCAGCCATCGTCTGGTTCGAAGGTCGCTATGCCTACGATTTCACATTCCACCCCTGTTTCTCCAATGGATCCTAACGCTTCGAAGGCAGAGCGTTGGGGGAAGATGCCTGATTTTCTCAAAGAGATTGACCTTCCTCAGGAACAATTTACGAGTTCAGAACTGACGGACTCTGTCTTTGAGCCTAACCCGAAACAACCTCAAGATGAGTCAACTTCTCAAGGGACAACGCTCAGTCCTATTCAGCCTCGCACGGAATCGGTCAAGCCAGAACACAATAATGCCTGGGAAGTCAATCCGGCGCAGCAAAAGACGCAGCCAACGCGGCCTGAACAGAGACAGGCTCCCCAAATTCGGATTCATACCGTCAAATCAGGTGAAACGTTATCTGAAATTTCAATTCGCTATCTGGGAACCAGTCGCAGATACAAAGAGATTTATGACCTGAATCGTGATCGTCTACGAAGTCCCAATGATATTCGAGAGGGAATGAAGTTGCGGATTCCCGTGAATCAGTCATCGGGAGCGACACCCCAATCAGCGAACAGACAATCTTCCACAGGAACTTCTGCCAGAGCCGGAAAACGGACGATCGGGCAAATGGTCTCTCAGCCGACTTTGAAATCGAGGTCTTCCGCGGGGGCTTCCCCGGGAGCTTCCCCGGGAGCTTCCACAGTTCAGTTTGAAGGCTTGATTGAATCGTTGTCAAATGCTCCAGATCAGAGCTCACTCAAAGATCTGGATCATAAAAAAACAATGCAACAGTTTGAGAACACGCTGAAATCCGGCAATATGCTTGATGGGGAAAATGGGACAAAATCCATCCCTAAAAACTACCGTAAATTTATTCCGGTTCCCCGTTCGCCGCTAGGCTCTCAAACCAGAAACTCCAGATCCGGGAAATCGCTCTCACAGGTTCAGCCAGAGAATGTAGACCAGATTGTGGAAGAGCTTTTTGATAAACTTTCCGATTCACCACAGCAGTCCACGGGGACGGCAAAAGTGAAAACTTATACGATTAAAAAAGGCGATACGCTTGAATCCATCGCCGTTCGTATTTATGGAAAGCGGTCGGCAGCATTTCAGATCTATCAGAAGAATAGTGATCTGTTGAAAAGTGCGAATTATATTCGGCCGGGAATGAAACTCGAGTTGCCTTAGGCTGGTTTCAGGTTTCAATGCGTGTGCTGATAAGAAGCGCGCCTGGCTAATTCAAAGGCAGAGAGAGCCCATCGAACGCCAGTTCAATATGGTCTGGCAAGCTGGCGTTAATTTCTTCATGTTCCAGCGAATGCGAAATGTGTGTGAAATAAGCACGCTTCGGCTTGACGCGATCCACCACTGCCAGGCTCTGTTCCAGATTGAAATGCGTGGGGTGCGGTTTGATCCGCAGCGCATCAAGGATCAGGACATCCAGACCTTCCAGATGCTGCCAGCTTTCCGGTGGGATCTCGCTGACATCCGTGCAAAACGCGATATTGTTGATGCGATATCCTAAGATGGGGAGTGTGCCGTGCATCAGCCGAATGGGTTGAATTCGGAGACCGAGTAATTCAAAGGCTTCCAGGCTCACTCGAGTAAAATCAAGCCGCGGACGGGCCATGTGGTGTTGATTATGTATGGGGTCTTCAAACGCATAGTTAAACGAGCGGCGGATTTGTTCTTCGACAATTTCCTCGCAGTGCAGCGTGATCGGTTTTTCTAATCGATACCCACTGATTCGCACATCGTCCAAGCCAAAGAGATGGTCTGCATGACTATGAGTATAAAGCACGGCATGCACCCAGGGAATGTGTTCTCGCAGCAATTGCAGTCGGAGTTCGGGGGGCGTGTCAATTAAAAAACCCCCATCAGGGGCGCCGACATAGACCGAAGTGCGTCCCCGCTGGTTTTTGGGATTGGTCGACGTACAGACGTGACAATCACAGCCGATAATCGGAATTCCTACGCTGGTTCCCGTTCCGAGTGTGATGAATTCACCGAGGCGTTGTGAGATTAGATTTGAATCCTGTTGCATTACTCTGAGATCACTTTTGAAGTGGCACTGATCAGCTCACACCACAATATTCGCTCACGCCATCTGCGGTTACAACCAGCAATTGATTTGTTAACGGGTGGTCCATAGTTAAATAGTCACTGGCAATATTATGCTGGATTTTTTCAATCACATGTGATTCACTTAAGCTGATCGCAAGCAGAAAATCACGGTTCGGAACTCCAGCCAAAAACTCGCTTCCCAAAAAACGGCGGGCCTGCTGATGGAATGACGGGCTTAGAACCTGAGATGCATTATAGGCATCCGGCCTACTTTGTATAATCATGTTCGGGCCCTCTTCTTTCGACATGCAGATCAGCTCAATTTGATTATGATCAAAATAGCGGTCCAGATTATTCAGTGCTATCTGATGGAGCTGATCTTGATCGATGTTCCATTTTCTGAGCAGCTTTTCATGAATATACCAATATGCGTTCGATTCGTCGACCACATACAGGATGGCTAAATTGGCAATCCAGGATTCACCCACAAAATTCGGAAAATTATTTTCCCAGGATTCCCGTGATAACAGGATCGGCATGATTCGGTCTTGAATCTGCGATAATTCCGGTTCTGTCTGGGCATCACCCCATTCATTAATCTGCAGTATCGTGACCAGCGCCGTTGTGATCTGTTTCTGAAAACTTTCGGGAGTCGTCAGATAAGCACGGTAGAAATTTGTCAGGTTCATCTCAGATTCACCAAATTTTAACCGAAATCCGGGTAGGATCTGAGAAGTGATCAGAGGGAATTTCTTTTGAGCCAGGTCCAGCACTTCGTTTGCAAACAGCTCCGGTGGATTTGCTGGATTCAGAGAGAGCTGAATGGAGTGCAGAATCACCTGGACTGCTTCAAAAAAATCTTCAGAGTGATGTGGATCATAGAAAAACGTAACCACCATCTGGATCGAACGTTCTCTGATCAACCACAGATTCCAGGAGTGCCAGCTTTTTTGAAAACCGGGTAGAGATGCCAGTAGGCCTTTCCACCAGGATGCGTTTTTTTGAATGATTGCTTCACCAGAATAACCAATCGATTCATGCTCAATGGCGAGAGGCCCGCGACTCTGAATATTTCGATGTTTGACAAACAGCTGGTCGAAATCAATTTCCAGGTTCGACTCGGAATTCGTGTTTGGTGGTACCGATTTCCAATGGCAACTAATGGTCAATGTCGCATTTCCATCCGGAGGGCTGAGCTGGAGAATTCCCTCTTTTTCGTCCTTGACCCAATTGGAAGGATACGAGAGTGAATACCAGTTTGCAGGTCCGGTGTAGTTGGCCCATTGATCAAAATGCAATTCAGACAAAAAATCACCACCAGCACAAGAAATGATTCTGATTCATGAATAAGGGGAAACCAATCAAGGTTTGCATTTCACCATATTCGCACGGCGTCTCATCGAGTCTTTATAGTAGACGATTTCCAGAAGCAACTCTATCTGAAAAAATGAGATACTTTGTTGAGCCGGACTGCTGTTTATCTAAGCAGCAAATTGCCCTACGGGAGGGCAATGAAAGGATAAACAGGACCGGCCAGGTTCTTGAAGATATTTAATTGATGTTGTAAGTGCTTTTGTTGCAGCGTCTTACGGTATTCTTCTCAAGAACGGGCATTTTCTGGTACGACGTTTGCTTTTGATATATTTCCAGATGAGAACGCAAAACAATGTTCTTAATCTGAAACAAGCTTCACCAAAGGATACGCTGCTGGGGAGTATAGCCGAACTTTCCCTTGTTGGGACTGTTTGGGCGAGCGCCTATACACTCAGCGGCGTCCTTTTTTTATATCTTGAGCAGCAAAGCTCAAGACTGGAAACCATCATAAAATGATGCGATGGCTTTTTCCAGTCTTTTATACTGAGAAATCTTTATTGAGAAATCTTTATTTCTCTCTCTCAACGCCTGTGAAGTGACTGCTTTATTTCTGTTCTGGTTTCTTTTTCGTTGGAACCGGCTTCATGATCAGCAGGCCCAGCGGTGGCAAATTCAGCATGATACTATGGTCCAGACCATGGCTTTTGATCTTTTCGCTGTAGACGCCCCCTGCATTCCCGATATTTGAACCACCGTAGATCTCGGCGTCGCTATTGATGATTTCGTTATAGAACCCGGCTTTCGGAACGCCAATCCGATAGCCGTCCCGCGGGACGGGAGTGAAGTTCGCGATCACTATTACGTGTTCTTTGCTATCAGCGGAAATTCTTTGGTAGGCAAACACACTGTTTTTTGAATCGTCGCATTGGATCCATGAAAAACCGGCCGAATCGAAATCGGTTTCGTAGAGCGATTTCTCAGAGCGGTACAGATAATTCAGGTCACCAATCAAACGCCGGATACCATCATGGTTATCATGGCCGATCAATTTCCAGTCGATTTCACTATCGTGGTCCCATTCGTGCCATTGCGCTAATTCGCCTCCCATAAACAGCAGTTTTTTTCCAGGCATGGTGTATTGATAACCATACAGTAACCGCAGATTCGCAAACTGCTGCCACAGATCACCGGGCATTTGAGAAAGCAATGAACGCTTGCCATGCACGACTTCATCATGGGATAACGGCAAGACGAAGTTTTCTGTGAATGCATAGATCATTCTAAAGGAGAGCTCGCCCTGGTGATGCGAGCGGTAAATCGGATCGAAATGCATATAACGGAGCGTATCATTCATCCACCCCATATCCCATTTCATATTGAAACCCAGGCCTCCATTGTAGACTGGGTGTGAGACGCCGCCCCAGGAAGTCGATTCTTCCGCAATCGTCAGGATTCCGGGATATTCTCCATGCAGGCTGGTGTTCGCGTCTTTCAGGAACTGAATCGCTTCCAGGTTTTCCCGTCCTCCACTTGCGTTCGGTATCCATTCTCCTTCTTCGCGTGAATAATCCAGATAGAGCATCGAGGCAACGGCATCAACTCTCAGCCCATCGAAGTGATATTTATCAACCCAGAAATGGGCACTCGACAGCAGGAAGTCACGAATTTCATTGCGACCGTAATTGAAGATGTAGGTACCCCAATCCGGGTGAAATCCTTTACGGGGGTCTTCGTGCTCGTACAGGCAGGTCCCATCAAAGCGGCCCAGGGAGTGACCATCAGTGGGAAAATGGCCGGGAACCCAGTCGAATAGGACGCCGATCTCTGCCTGATGGCAGTAGTCGATGAAATACATCAGATCATGGGGAGTTCCAAAGCGGCTGGTGGGTGCAAAATAACCCGTCGTCTGATAACCCCAGGAACCATCAAAAGGATGTTCTGTCACAGGCATCAATTGAATATGGGTATATCCCATCTGTTTCACATACTCGACCAGCTGTTTCGCTAACTCACGGTAGGTAAAGAACTGGCGTCCATCTTTAGGACGCTTCCAGGAACCAAGGTGCACTTCATAAATCGCGATTGGCTGATCATGCCAGTTGATTTCTTTCCGTTTGTCTATCCATTCGGAATCCTGCCAGGGAAAATTCTCTAGATTGTAAACGATGGATGCCGTCTTGGGACGCAGTTCCGAGTAGAACGCGTACGGATCGCTTTTCTGAAAAAACTCACCGTTCTGCCCGCGCAGACTGAATTTGTAGGCATCCCCTTCGGAGATTTCCGGAACAAAGCCGGACCAGACACCCGCATCACTGGAATCCAGTTGACTTTCACCGTGTTTCCAGTGGTTTTTGTCAAAAATGACACATACATCTTCTGCATTGGGGGCCCAGACAGCAAATCGAGTTCCCTTGATACCGTTGACTTCGTCAGGGTGTGCTCCCATTGATTTATACATAGTACAGTGCATTCCAGTCTTTAGTGCATGAAGTTCTGCGGGTGAAAATAAAGGTTGTCTGGCTTGGGGCTTTTTGCGCCGCTGCTTATCGCGCCGCTGTTTTTCGCGCCAGGGGGCCATCTGTCGATTTTGGTTTGGTTCAAAGTGAGAGGATTGGCCCATCGAAGTTTATATTTCACCGTCAATTTATCTGATTCCAGATTGGATTCAACGAAGCCTGGCAGGCCTGATCTTGTCCTGCCGGAGTTGAATCATTCTGGAAACGCTACAATCAACCTGAGTTCGAGCTACAGGCTGGCAAACCATTATAATCAGTAAGCCCATTATAACTAAATTCGACCAGATTGTTACTCTTCCTTAATGCGGTTTTTCAGCTACGAAAAGTTCATACAGACCGGTCACGATTTCGCTGATCTGGAGAGACAATTGTTAAGCTATTCCAGTTGTGATGAATATCGTGACTGGGTAATCGGCGGCGATCAAGCTGGATAAAGCACTCAGTGAGCCCGCAACATGGTTGAAATACCGAATTCCGGCAACCTTTGCTCAAGTGGTATCGTCTATTGCAAACTATAATAGAAGCACATCGATCATTGTATATCACTTCTTCTCTTTCGGATTCCGGCCTGAAACATTTGGCTGGTTCGATGAAGGTCTTGTTTTGTCTATTCACCGTAATGCGCTGTTAATCGCAGGACCATTCGTTCTGATGACAGGCTTTTACTTTCTGGTCTTCTCGGGGACTCAGGAAGGACGCGCCTCATCGAACGCGGTCCGTCTCAGCGCACCGGAAATATTCAAATCAGCGCCAGAGATCAAATCACTGCAGCCGCAAATCCAATTGCAGGCCGAATGTGAGACGCAGGCAAAAGTGATTCAGCAACGAATTTCGATTCCCACCAATGTACTGGTCAAAGCGCCTTACATTCTGATTGGGGATTATGAAACCCAGACGCTGGAGGCGCTGCATCGAAAAGCAATTCAGCCGACCGAGTATGCCTTAAATGTTTCCTACTTCGATTCACAGCCAGATCGCCCGATTACGATCATCGTGCTTTCCAGTCAGGAACGCTATCAGCAGGTCGCCTATGATCTCGATCGAAGAAAAACCGGCTCTTATTATGGTTATTTTCAGTCTGACGAAATGCGAATCGTCCTTAACCTGGCGACGGGGGGCGGGACATTGGGGCACGAGTTGACTCACGCTCTGGCGCAGATCGATTATCCTGATATGCCGGAATGGTTTGATGAAGGCCTGGCTTCACTACACGAACAGTGTGAATTTTCAGAAGCAGGAAATCAACTGGTTGGCATTTCCAACTGGCGGTCTCAAATTTTACTGTCAGCTCTAGACCGAAATCAGCTGCCTGGCTTAGAGACACTGGTTCAGCAGATCAGAATCAAAACCGACCGGGAAGCATTGACCTATGCTTATGCACGCTACTTCTGCCTGTATCTGCAAGAGAAGCGCCTGCTCTCTCCCTTTTATCGGAAACTGCGCACGAACAGCGAATTCGACGAAACCGGACAGCGTACATTGCAGCAGTTGCTGAATGTGAAGGACCTCTCCGAAGTCGATCCCGATTTCCAACAGTGGTTAGTTGGCTTTCGCGTCAAGTAGAATCCGTAAATGCATCAGTCGATGATTCGCGACTGCTTTTCACTACGAAAACAGAGTTCTCTGAAATAAAGCCGCTTTCAAGCATTCTCTGCGATTCTGCTGCCTCCTATAATTGCCTCACTGATATCGATCTGTTCATTTTGCCCATGGTGATTTTTCTCTATGAATAACTCTCAATTACGTGTCTGCAGTTTTGAAAGCCGTAAAAGCGATGCGATGCGCGCTCTGATTGAACGAAATCAGGGGCTGCCGACGCTCGTCCATTCCATGGATGAAATTCCGCTGGAAAACAATGAACAGGTAAAATTGTTCTGCGAAAAACTGTTTCAAAATGAAATCGATGTGATGGTCTTTATGACGGGGGTCGGTGCGACCGCACTGCTCGATGCAGTGGAACTCTATTTCCCGCGCGAACCGTTTCTGGAAGCCCTTAAAAAAATCATCGTCACCGTCCGCGGCCCGAAACCGACGGTCGTCCTGCGAAACTGGAATGTCCCAATTCACCATACCGCTCCTGAGCCGAATACCTGGCATGAAATTATTTCTATCTGGGATGACAAAAAATTTTCGGTCACAGGCAAGCATGTGGCCGTTCAGGAATATGGAAAACCGGTCCAGGAGTTCTACGATGAACTCCGCAAACGAGGGGCACAGGTGCTCCCGATTACCGTTTACCGCTGGGCTTTACCGGAAGACACCAGCGGCTTAAGAGACGCGATTCACTCTACCATTCAAAATGAATTCGACGTGCTGATGTTTACCAGCGCTCAGCAGATCGCACATGTCCTGCAGATCGCGGAAGAAGAAAAGGTGAAAGACGACTGGCTGCAGGCGGCTGCAAAAATCATGATCGCTTCAGTCGGTCCTGCCTGTTCGGAAGCAATACAGCAGGCCGGGCTTCCCCTCGATTTTGAATCCAGTCCTCCCAAAATGGGGCCGCTTGTCAAAGATGCCCTCCAGGCCGCACCGGAAATTCTCGCGAAAAAACGGTAAGTCTTTCTCCCGAATCAGGTTGTTTCCGGGAAACCGGCTCCCTCAGAATTTCAGTCCACCTGGATACCTGCTAAAATAACCTGCCTATCGAACAAACACCAAAATCGTACTTGAAAGAGCTGATAATGAATTCTCAAGTGGCTGAAAACGCCAGCTATCAGAATAGTCGTTTTATGAAAGCAGTCCGCCGCGAACCCGTGGATACCACACCGATCTGGATCATGCGACAGGCGGGCCGCTATCTTCCCGAATACATGGCCGTCCGAAGCAAGACGACGTTCATTGAACTCTGTAAAACCCCTGCTCTGGCTGCGGAAGTCACGCTCACCGCACAGAGCGTGCTCGGCGTTGATGCCGCGATTCTTTTCGCCGATCTTTTGCCGATCCTGGAACCGATGGGCCTTGATCTCGAATATCTGAAAGGGGAAGGCCCTGTCATTCATAATCCGATTCTGGATTCCTCTCAAGTCGATCGACTGACTGACATCGCCGATATGAATTGTCTGGAGTTTGTCTTTGATGCCGTCAAACTGATTCGTGCTGATTTACCCGCCGACATCCCCCTGCTCGGCTTCGCCGGCTGCCCGTTTACGCTGGCCAGCTACGCCATTGAAGGAGGCAGTTCCAAAAACTACCGCCGCACCAAACAGATGATGTATAACGACCCCGGTGCCTGGAAGGTGTTGATGAATCGCTTCGTTGATAATCTGATTGTCTATCTGCAGCGGCAGATTGCAGCCGGCTGTCAGGCCGTGCAAATCTTTGATAGCTGGGCCGGTTGCCTTTCTCCGGAAGACTATCAGCAGTACGTGCAACCCTACACGGCAAGACTCGTCGCAGGAGTTCAGGACCATGCTCCGGTGATTAACTTCCTTACCGGAAATCCCGCGTTGATTCCTCTGCAGAAACAGACGGGCGGCCAGGTGTTTGGCCTCGACTGGCGGATTAACCTTGCCGATGCCTGGGAGATTCTAGGTCCCGATGTCGCCGTTCAGGGAAACCTTGATCCGATTGCCCTCTATGCAGATATTCCTGTGCTGAAACAAAAAGCGAAGTCCGTTCTTGATGCCGCCGCCGGTCGCAACGGACACATTTTCAATCTCGGTCATGGCGTGATGCCCGATATGAATCCCGATAATGTGAAAGCCCTCGTTGAAATCGTGCACGAACTGGGAAGCCGGTAATAACTAGTGGAGTGTCATGTTTAAATTTGGGGTTGATAGATATTACGAGAGTGCGACAACGGAGCACGTAAACAACACTCCCAACCCTCAATTTCTAGCTTGACAAAGCACTGGTCCCACACGCGTTTCTTAACCTTCTGATTGATTAACAAAGTATGAATCACTCTACCAGCTCAAAAGCAACGAAACGGATCGCAGTCGTCGGCGGCGGGGTCACCGGCCTGTCTGCCGCACACCGTTTGCTCGAACTGGCAGACGCGCAACAGCAATCAATCGAAGTCACCCTGTTTGAATCGCAGCCGGAAACGGGCGGCTGGATTGGCACCATCGAGCAACAGGATTATCTGATCGATACCGGCGGAGACATGTTTATCACCAATAAACCAGCGGCGATTGAACTATGCAATCGGCTGGGGTTGGAAGATCAGCTCATCTCCACCAATCAGCAGTATCGGGGCGCTTTGATTCTGAAGGACGGACAACCCGTTCCCGTGCCGCTCGGCTTCGAATTGATGACGCCTTCCCGCATTGGTCCCATGCTGAAGACTCCGCTCCTTAGTCCTGCGGGGAAATTACGCATGGGACTCGAGTATTTCCTTCCCCGCCGACACAGCACGACCGGACTGGATCAGGATGACGAAAGCCTGGCCCATTTCGTCACACGTCGTTTTGGTGAAGAAGCATTAACCCGCCTCATTCAGCCACTGGTTGCCGGCATTTATACGTCCGATCCCGAAAAACTAAGTCTGCGGGCGACATTGCCCCGTTTTCTGGATATGGAACGCGATCACCGCAGCCTGATTAAAGCGATCCGCAAACAGAAACGCGCCGCAAAATCAGCCGATGCGACCGGCGCGCGGTATGGATTATTCGCTGGGTTTCGGGGAGGGATGCAAACCTTGATTCGCACACTCGCCGAACGGGTTTCAGAACGGGGTACGATTCTTTTTAGTCAGCCGGTGACCAAAATTAAACCCGTCGCAGAGTCCGGTTATGAAGTGACCTCGGAATCCGACGGCGACTCACAAACGCAGCACTTCGATGCCGTCATCGTCACGACAGCGACACACCACGCTGCTGGCATGACCGCTGACTTTGCTCCCGAACTGTCTAACCTTCTGTCGCAAATCGAGTACGCGTCCACTGCGATTCTGGTGAACCTCTTCAAGCTCTCTGATATCAAACACCCACTCAATGCGTTCGGACTTGTGATCCCGGCTGCAGAAAAACGCAAGATCTTTGCCATCGCTTTCGCCAGCCGTAAGTTCCCCGGCAGAGCCCCCGAAGGTTATGTCCAACTGCGAACTTTCGTCGGCGGCGCTATGCAGCCGGAACTGCTCGACCATTCGGATGAAGAACTGACGGCCATTGTGCAGAGCGAACTGGCCGACATTCTGGGAGTCACCGGCGAACCACAGTTCTCCAAGCTACTCCGACACAATCAATCCATGCCTCAATACCACCTCGGGCATCTGCAACTAGTCGAAGAGATCGAACAGCAGGCCGCCCGTTATTCTCAGCTGGAACTGGCGGGCAACGCCTATCGCGGCGTCGGTATTCCGGACTGTATCCACAGTGCCGAACAGGCGGCGGAAAGACTGTTCGCGGCGATGCTTACTCCCGCGTCAGTTCAATCCCCTTAACGTCGATCAACTCGTCTCCGGTTTTCTTAACGCCGGTCAGTTTCAGATCACAGCGTCCTTTTTTCAATTCCAGCGTTCCCAGTTTAATTCTCGCCCAGTCTTTGCGCATGTAATTGTCCGACTGTTCCACGCGATCCTGGTTGCCAATCTTCGGCGGATCATGTGGCTTGGAAATCATCGCGGCCAGACTTTGAAGACCAGTGGAAACTGCAACCACACAATCAACGTCTTGTTTCGCACACGTATACTTTAGGGTGACGGTATATTTTCCGGGAGTCAGCACGTCCAGATGCCAGACGGCAGCCGCACTCGGGTCGGTCCAGTCTTCCAACCAGCTATTCGCATAACCGTTGTGCCCTTTGCCACTGTAATTGATCCCCTGCCCGGCTTCCGGCTCCAGAAACGATTCATTCACCGGAACCGCCGTCATCACTTCTTTCGGATGACCCACGGGAATCGGAATCGGCTCGAAGCCTGCGTCTGAGACATCCTGGTACCAGTCTGCGTAGGCAGCGCTCAGTTCCTTCACGACCTTGGGATTCATTTTCGCAACATCGTTTTTCTGTCCCGGATCAGCCAGCATATCATACAGGCTCCACTTGTTCCGCTCATAAGCGGCCCGCCAGCGATCCGTGCGTACCGAACCTACGGGCAGTTCTGTACCGGGAATCGAATTGCGAAACAACCGATCTGCGAAGAGCATCCGCGCTGGCCAGTTTTCCGTAGACTCTTCTGTCAGTAAAGGCACGAGACTCTTTCCGTCGACCGGGATTCCAGATACCGATTCGACACCACAAAAATCGAGCAGTGTCGGCAAGAGATCAATATGAGCGGCGATCGGTTTGACAACCGTCCCTGATTTGATTTTTCCCGGATAGCGCACAAACAAAGGCACACGGATGCCTCCTTCATGAATTGACCCTTTGCGGCCTCGCATGTCTCCATTATAACGTTTGCTGTTCGGCCCATTGTCGGTCAGAAACAATACGATGGTGTTGTCACTCAATTTCAGATCGTCCAGTGTCTGCAGTAGTCGGCCCAGATTCTCATCAACGCTGTCGACCATCGCATACGCACAGCGCGCCTTGTCATCCAGCCCTTTGTTCGCGTATTTCTGCCAATATTTCTCAGGCACAATCCAGGGAGAATGCGGTGCATTATAAGGTACATAACAGAAGAACGGCTGATCCTTGTTCTGCTTGATGAAATCAATGGCCTTGTCGGTTAGCACATCGGTGATATACCCTTTTGTCTTGACCGGTTTTTTGTTGTGTTCGAGATTCGTATCGAAATAACTGTTCCAGTGGCCGCCACAAAAACCGAAGAACTCGTCAAAGCCCTGTCCGTTCGGATGCATCGGATAATGTCGCCCGTTATGCCATTTTCCAAACGCCCCCGTCGCATAACCGGCTGATTTCAAAATTTCTGCAATCGTGACTTCTTCGGCCCGCATGTTTTCAAAGCCGCGCGTCACCCCATGCACGCCGGTTCGCAAACTGTAGCGTCCCGTCAGCAAAGCCGCCCGCGTCGGCGCACAAACTGGTGACACAAAAAAACGATCAAACCGTGCCCCCTGCTTCGCCAGCAGGTCCTGGTTCGGCGTTTCAATCAACGGATTCTCATGCGAACGCACATCTCCCCAGCCCTGGTCGTCCGTCATGATCAACAGCACATTGGGCTTAGCAGCCGCCTGCAGCAATTGACCCGAACAAAAAACGAAGACCAGCAAAAACAAACAGACCAGATTCAACAGGGGCGCGCGTCTCATGGTGAAAGTCAGTTTCCTAAAAAATCAGAAAAGAAAAGAACAGAGATGATGAATTTTAAAGCCGTTCAAGCATGTTGATTAGACTGTTGTGTGCCACTGTCGGCTGGTCCGACAGTGCGAACTCAGTATACGTGCGAAACACTTATAACCAAATCCGGGTGCCACTGTTGGCTTGCCCAACAGTGAGAATCCAGCTCCAGTAGGGAACTGTTTCTCAAACCTAAAAGTCAGCAAAAACAGTCATGTAACAACAACAATTCTAGTAAACCGAATCCAAAACCAACAGTCAATCCCACCACCAGCGTACTGGTTTTTCCTGATCCCGTTCCAACACCACCGCTTTTTTCTCATCCAGCGAATTGTCCCGTGACGTAACAAACTCCGTCTGGTTCACCACAGCCCGGGCATTCACTGTTACGCCGCCCCCAACGAGACAGATCATCAATCGCCCCGCTTTCTTATAGTTCATCGCCGTCGGCACCTGTTTGGGAATGTTTCCCACAGGCACCAGGTATTCCGAATTAGCAGAGAAGAAACGATGCGGCCAGTCCACCTGCTGATCCAGGCGTTCTTTCCGGATCAAAGCCGCCAGTACCGTCAAGTCAGTGATCGACTGCAGTTCGGCGAACGTCGGGTGCAGGTCAGCCAGCTTGGAAAAATATTTCGTGAACTGCTGGGCATACTTCGTTGTTGAAAGTCGAGTCTGAGCCGCGTCTGTTCGCTGTCCCGCCTGGTTTACGAATTCCTCCTGCGACATCATCTGCAGCCGTTGTCCGGAGAATTGAAATGCATCCCGATCTGCCGTCGTGGTGAAGGCATCATAGAGCGGCGTAAACCACCAGCGCTGCGTGCTGTTGCCGCCTCCGCGGAGCGTGGCCAGATGGCTTTTGATTTCTCGTATTCCTGACGGCTCCAGGCCGATGGAAATTCGCTTCAGCATATAGTCGGCTTCCACCAGAATCCGCGCATAATGCGAACCGGCTGGCACCCCCGTCACCGAAACATCCTGCATGCCTAGAATCTGTGCCATAGTTTTAAAACGCGTCGTCGCTGTCGCCGTTGAGGACGCAGAATTCGTACGACGAATATACTCGTTCATCCGCGCCAGATTGTCCGGCTTCGCATCAAACGAACAACCCGTGATCAACCCACGATCCTGTGATTGAAGAGCGACGACCAGATCATCCAGCCGGATTGGCGGCCGTCCTGTTTCCACGCCGACCACCCGATTCTGTGCGTTGGCGGCGAAACCTTCCGCCGGTCCTGCAATAATCAGATCGTTGTGCTCGCGATCTACAAACAGATAATCGATTCGCCATAACCCCGCCAGATATTGGATCTCGGCAGGTAACGGCTGATTCTTCTCTTTGAATTCCTGGCAGACCTTCTCCAGTTGCACCAGCGAGATCTTACGGAACTCCGATTTCTGATTCACGTCGCCGGGAAGTGACTGCGCCGCGATCGCCTGCAGACGACGTTGATTCAGCTGTTTGCTGTTCTGCGTGATCCGAAACGGTGCCGCAATCACGCCGTCGGCATCAATAGTGATCCCGCCCGCGTTCTGCTGATTATTATTCTGATTGCCGCCGCCGTTATTATTTCCACCATTATTCGTCTGTGCCCGACCTGTAGCAGAGAGACACAATAAAAGTAGTAGAGACAAGAGGCAACGAATGGCTCGGTGCGAAAGGAGTCTTCTGAGAGAGGATCTATTCATCAAGGTAACTTTCAGTCTGTAAAATGCTGCCCGCATTGTTTAAGACACACTCCATTCTAACAACCCGCTAACAGCAGAGTCAGGGGTTTTGTCGAATTCCAGGTAGCGGAATCATATTTTATTTCACGCTTCCAGATATTCAGATAACAGGCGAGAAATGCATCATTAGGGAGGGAGCGTTGAACTATTGATGAGATAAGAACTGGTTCTGGTCTTATCTGAAACCGTTGATCCATTGAGAATGAACCTGTCGTGTGCTGCTAAACTTCGTGTTTTTTCGTGCCTTTCGTGGTAGCAAAAAAACAAACAAATTTCCCGCACTTTTTGCACTCCTCAAGATCAGCCTTCCATTCATAACGGGAATTCACAACAATAAGCTACCGATGCACTGTTTTTTAATCGACTCATCATTCACCATCCAATGGGGAAGGAATACCATGACGGCGACGAAGCAACTCAATGAACTCGGCCAGAGTCTGTGGCTTGATAATATCACCCGCGACCTGCTTGATAACGGCACTCTGCAGCGCTATATCGATGAACTCTCGGTGACCGGGCTGACCTCGAACCCGACGATCTTCCATCAGGCGATCAAAAACAGCCAGTCATACGACAGTGTGATTCAGCAGAAGTTCAAAAACGGTCAGGCAGGAGAGCAGCTCTTTTTTGAAGTTGCCCTCGAAGACATCACGCAGGCCGCCGACAAGTTCCGTCCCGTCTGGGACAAAACTGATGGTGTGGATGGCTGGGTTTCGCTGGAAGTCTCTCCCCTGCTCGCTTACGACACCGAAAGCACGCTGGCGGCTGCGAAAGATCTACATGCCCGCGCCGGTCGTCCCAACGTGTTGATCAAAATTCCCGGCACCAAAGAAGGCTTGCCCGCGATTGAAGAAGCCACATTCGCCGGCATTCCCGTGAACGTCACGCTGCTGTTCTCCAGCGAGCACTATGTCGACGCCGCCGAAGCCTTTTTGCGTGGTGTTGAACGACGCATCGAAGCCGACTTGAATCCTGCTGTTGGCTCTGTTGCCTCTCTATTCATTAGCCGCTGGGACCGTGCGATTGTGGATCAAGCACCTGAATCGCTGCACAATAAGCTGGGGGTCGCCGTTGGTCAACGGGCTTACAAAGCTTATGTGGATCTCTTGAATTCACCCCGCTGGCAGCGTGCCTTGAACTTCGGTGCCCGCCCGCAGCGTTTACTCTGGGCCAGTACGGGAATGAAAGACCCCAATGCACCCGACACGCACTATATCAAGTCACTCGCTTCACCATTTACGGTGAACACGATTCCCGAAAAAACGTTGCTCGCCTTCGCCGATCACGGTGAAGTCGGTGTTGCCCTGCCAGCCTGTGGCGGCGATAGCGAGTCTCTGCTCTCTGAATTCGAAACAGCGGGTGTCGACGTGCAAGCCTTAGCCGCCAAACTCCAGAAAGACGGCGCCGAATCCTTCGTCCAATCCTGGAACGAGCTGATGGACGTCATCACCACCAAAAGCGAATCACTGGCTAAAGTTGACTAATAAGACGAATCAAGAATGATTAAGAATCAAAGGCATGTCTCACCAGGTTTATCAGGGTGAGACATGCCTTTTTTATTCCAAATTCACCACCAGAAAATATCGTGTCTTTTGTGATTTTGTGGTAGAAATAGATTCAGGAGAGAAGACCGTTCTGGATCAGTATTGTTTGCTGCAGGCGGGCACTGAATAAGTGGAATGATTACTTGTCTGAGTGACTGATGATTTCTATTCTGCTGAACGCGATGCCATTGTGATATGATCAGTCACAGTTTCTATTTCGTATTCGGTCTGGAGATAAGAAATTCTATGGCGACGATTGCTGAAATCACCCGCTGTCACCAGAAATTTTCAGCGGCGCAACATGATGAGAAGCTGCTTTCGCAGTTCGTTGATTCCGCCCTTCAGCACTGCCAACTGGCACTTGCTGAGTTGGAAGGCCGATTGACTACCATTGGTTATCCCGTTCAGTCACTGATTATCGATTCTGACGGGGATCAAGATCAAAGAATTTCGCGAATCGAAGCGCTCACAGATCGCCGTGTTCCTGCAATATTGAATCGATTGTGGCATTTAATCGGCGGCATCTCGTTCGTTGATCTGGAAGATTACTCTCATTTCGATTTCTGGGAAGGACAGGGAATCAAAGGTGCCAAAGGGGTCTGCGATGGTGTCTATGTGGAGTCGTGCAGTCAGGAATGGCTGGCATATACGATTGATGATTTCGAGGCCTGTAAAGCAGACCATGCCGAGTCTGAATTCGTTTATACTTTTGCTCCTGATGGATACCACAAAGACGACATCTCCGGCGGCCCTCCCTATGGACTGCAGGGTGATAACTGGTTGCCTGCCGTCGTGGATTTTCGGTGGACCGGTTTTAAGACCCCGGAGAGTGCCAAGTCCCTGTCTCTCGATTTTCTGGGATATCTGCGGACGTCAATTCTGGAATGTGGCGGGTTCCCGGGTTTACTCGGACATCCAAAGTTCGAACCCATTCGAGAAAAACTGGTAGCAGGACTACCCCTCTTTTGATTCTTGTAAAGAGAAAACTGTTCGTGACTTTCGTGGTAGAAAATGAATTCAGAACAGACCCAGGCGATCGAAAAGTCCATAGGGGCTAAAGGGATGATATCTCCCTCTGTTTTTTGTAGTAGACCAAGCCCAACGACAGACGACTTTTCCTGCTTGATCAAAGACGACCGTCGCACCCACATCGTCCCGCTTCCAGATGCACAGTGTGTATTTTTGCGGGGGGCCATACTTTGATGCCTGGTCATTCGCTGGATGGAGTATCGTTGTCGAATTCATGATCACCCCTTTCGAATTCGAAGTGGTATCAGGGGGAGACCCCATCAGTGTGTCCGTTTCGTCCACAGAAATTCCCAGAGGAATCTGAGACACGGTCGACTCAAGTGGGGAAATATCCCGGTGTGGGCTGTGCTTATTAACGATCGCTGTTTTCATGAGCAGTAGATAGCAGGATACCGAGACGAACACGATCAGATATATTTTGAGAGATGATTTCATCAGTCGATCCTGAGTTTGATCCCACTCGAACTGTTGTCACAGATATCGGGAGGTCACCAGAGAATATTTAATCCTTGAACTATCGTATGCTTCTGAAATAGAATTATCTAGTGCAATGTACACCGGATCAATGCGTTCATAAATCCCAAAACAGAAAACGAGACATAGAATGACACAAAACCCCATTGTCCCATTTGGCTTGCGAATCCTTGTTTTGTGTTGCATTGTGATATTGTCCAGCAATGTGGGAGCCGCCGATGAAAAACCGCAGCCCGACGAACGTCTGCAACAATTATTGAAACGATTTCCGGCTGCCGACAAAAATAAGGATGGCATTCTGACTCGCGTCGAAGCGAAGGAGTATCGCGAGAAGCTCAGAGGCGCCCGGGAAAACACGATCAAGCCGACCTATGCCGATGTGAAATACGGCGACCACAGTCGGAACGTGCTCGACTTCTATCAGGCCAAGTCTGACAAGCCGACTCCGCTGGTAATCTACATTCATGGCGGCGGATTTGTGGGGGGCAGCAAGCGAGTCAGCGCGGGGCTTGTAAATCTCTTTCATAGTGCCGGCATCAGTCTCGCAGCGATTCACTACCGTTTTATTGATGGTAAAAATGTCCTGCTTCCTGAACCGCAGCGCGACGGGGCGCGGGCGGTCCAGTTTCTGCGCAGCAAAGCGAAGGCATGGAACATCGACCCCAAACGGGTCGCTTGTTTTGGAGGTTCTGCCGGCGCTGGGATTTCAATGTGGATCGGTTTTCACGATGACCTGGCTGACCCGAACAGTGATGATCCGGTCAAACGTCAGTCCACCCGCATCCAGGCGATCGGCACCATGGGCGGTCAAAGCACCTATGATCCAATCAAAATCAAAGCGCTGGTTGGCGGTCGCGCATGGGAGCATGGCTCGATCTTCAAAGCCTACGGTCTCGAGACCGCAGAAGAGGCATTACACCCGACGCCGGAACGTCAGAAACGGTACGATGAGTCTTCCGCGATCATGCATCTGACCAAAGACGATCCGCCGCTTTACATGACCTATAGCGAAGCCGACGGCCCCCTGCCCGAGAACGCCCGCCCCGGCCAAGGCATTCATCACCCCAACTTCGGCCGCGATCTGGTCAAGACAATGAACGAACTCAAGATCGAAAACGTTTTCGTCTACACCCCGGAAAGCAAAGGTCGCAACACTCAACGCGAAATGCTGGAGTTCTTTCAGAAACAGTTCGCGAAGGTGGAATAAGGATGAAATCAGTTATTGTTAAACTGGCTCCAATATTGCCATTCGTCCTTCCGGTCATGTTTTACCAGGTATACAGACCTTTTAATCATGCATGGGTTTATGATTATTTTGGTGGCACTTCTCGAGACCTGAATGGTCCCTGGAGATTCACTGCCAACGATTTTAATTTAACATTGTGGATTTTGATCTATTTCCTGGATGGCATATTTTGGATTTGGCTGTGTGAGGAGAACATTCACAGGTATTTAAAATTCGTAGGCCTTCTGGTGATCTTTGGCATATGCAATTATGGTTTTGTGTTTGCCATCAATTACAATTAATGCTCGTGGTCAGGCGTTATTAGAATCAGTTTCAGTAGGCGTTTGATTTGATGAAAAAGTCCTGATTCAGTCAGCCAGCCAGTCCCTGGTTGTGATTTGATTCAATATCTTACCCAAAGACTGTTTTCATCGTGGTCGACAGATTCGCGAAGGCCTGCGCCCCGTCGCTGGCGAAGCCGAATAAAGAACGTTTTCTGGTATCTCTTTAAGTCTCTTACATTCCCGCTTCAGTAGTGAAAATGCGCGAGCGTTTCTTTTCCTGTAAAGAGACTTAAAGATCTTCTTAGACAGACATTATTCCATTTTAAAAAGTATGAAAAAAGTATTTTCCCTTCATTTTCATTTGCAATACTGGCCGACATTATAGATACTGAGTCTCAGTCTCATCTAAGTAATCACGCCAGCCAGCGTTAATGCCAGCAAGCACCTCACCACTCCTTCAAATGAAGAGGTCTTTTCATGGCATGCCGCTTTCCCCGTTCTGCTCCTCCGTTGGTGAAAAACCGTGCAGGGTTCACCATTATCGAATTACTGGTTGTGATCTCCATTATCGCAATTCTGATGGCGTTACTCCTGCCGGCAGTGCAACAGGCACGTGAGGCTGCCCGGAAAACGCAATGTAAAAACAATCTAAAACAGATGGCACTCGCGGCCCACAATTTCCATGATACACGTGGAATGCTTCCCCACTTATGGAAATCAGGTCCCGCAGGAACTAAACGACATCCTTTCACGATGTTGCTGCCTTTTCTCGAACAGGCAGATTTCGACAAGAACCCTGATATTCGAACAAAATCGATTGCCACTTATCTCTGCCCCTCAGACCCGAAACTGGATGGTGCTCATTCCAGTTATTGTTCTTATGCCATCAATGTCGGGGATAACAACTATCCCTGGGCGTATCTTTGCGATCCCACCGATCCTCTTACCTTCTATTACTGCGCCTATTTTCCCGAAAATAAAATGTATTTTAATGGACTGTTTGACATAACCTCTAGTTCGGCAAAACGCAACGGTGGTAGAGTAATTCGCTTCCGGGATATCACAGATGGTCTCTCCAATACCCTGATGTTCGGTGAAAAATGGGGGCAGATCTACAATCCGGATACGGGTGAGCGTGTTACTTCAGGAATTCAAGCAAGCGACTGGATTAACTCGTACGCAACACCCATGATCGCGACTGCCTTCAACAAACTAAATAACAACCTGGCTTATGGAAGTTCGATCTCAATCAATTTCTGTTACTGGAGTTCGTTTCGCTCCGACCATACCGGCGGCGCCATGTTTGCCTTTGCAGACGGTTCCGTTAGATTTCTGAGCGAAGCCATCGATGCCGATGCAGAACCCCGTTTTCAATACCCAGAAGGGACTGCTGCTCCTTCACGGGGGCCTCAAAATCCTCATCCGGCAGGTCGCATCTTTCGTGCCCTTGCTACACGTGCGGAAGGAGAGCTGATCGGTGAATTTTAGCGATAACTCAAAACGATCACCGATCCTGCTGGCCCTGCTCTTTCTCGGCGGACTGATCGGTGTCTGGCAAATTGGAAAAACGCTGATGGGACAAAAACAGCCACGTCCCATGACGGGGCAAGAAATGAGACAAGTCATGGAAGAACATGAAGCCAAAGACCGTGCTTCCTGGGAAAAAATGTGGCGTGAAGTGGGAAAAACACCACCCGGAAAGGTTAAAGAAAGGTGAAAGAGTGCTGGTTACACCATCCCAAAAAGAATCGTTGCTTTCTCAATAGGGAAACCAGGACTGGTAACTGTCTGCTGAGACAGCGACTGAAGACTTCTCTGAAACCGGTAAATTAAGTACAGGAAATCTATCTAATGTATGCCGCAGAAAAAGATTTAGACAAACTGACGCAGTCTTATGAAAAAAAACGTTGGGATGAGGGAGTTTGTCTGACTCAATCACTGTTGAAACAGTTTCCTCACGATGGCCGCGTGTGGGAATTGAGTGGTCTGATTTTCCGGGAACTGACGAGTTATAAACTGGCTCAAGGCGCGCTGGAGACAGCCAACACTCTGATTCCCCTGTCAGACCAGGCACAGTTGGCGTTGGCCGATTGTTATCTGCACGTCGGACAGAGAGAACTAGCTGGTGAAATGCTGCAGTTTCTGTCGGAGAATGCAGGTATATCCTCGACATTGCAGTCAGAGGTCGAAGAACGACTTCAGAAGCTATCTGCCGCTGTTGACCCAAAAGATGACGGAGATCAATCAGCATACCACGGACCGAAACTGACAGCCGAACATCATTACAATCTGGCGCATTCGATGGGGCATCTGGGTTATCCCCCTGAATGTGTTGAACAGGAAATTCTCCGTGCGATTGAACTGGCGCCCGATTGTCTGGAGTACCGTATCGGCCTGGCAGGATTTCTCAGCCAGGTGCATCGTGCTGAAGAAGGATATCAATATGTGGCCAAGCTATCGTTGTTTGAAATTTCTCAGTTGCAGTGTGAATGCTGCCTGGAACGGCTGGTCAAGGTGTTTCATGCAGGCGGCGATCACTGCCGTCTGCTTGCCTGCATGGATCGAGTAGAGGAAGTAAAACGTGAACAGAGAAAAGGAAGTGTGTAACCAATGAAGAATTGTAAAAGTACCATTCTGACAGAACCTGTTCGGGGGACCTGTTATGTCAGAATGCAGAAAGGTATTGCAGACTATGAACAAATCCAGGGAAAAACAGGGCTAGTCCGTTCTGTGCGCTCTGATGGATTTCTGGAAGTCGACTTTTCCTGCTCTGGTGGTGAGTGTTGCGTGTTTCTGGATGCTTATCTCATGGAAGAATGTGTGCCTCCCAGGGAGAGGGAAATGAAATCAAATACATTGGCAGACCAAACTACAACCTGATCAAATAAACCGATGGAAGGCAGGTCTCAACCATGAATCTAGTCGAACTGATTGTGCTCCATGTGGTTCTCTTCTTCACCATCGGATTGCTTTTGGCTGCGTTACTATTACTGAACCGGATCGTTCAGTGGATTCGAGAGCGGCTTCGCTGTTCTAAGATGGTTCAGAAGGTGCAACAGACTCTGGTAATAAAACGACCTCGTCAGATCAGGAGTCACGCCAGCCACTGAAAAGCAGATCAGTTCTTATTCTCTGGTGGTGTAATGATTCTTCCGCGATCTGAATCTGTACGGAAAGATTTTCCAGATCGAGCTTGCCTGGTTCTTCGAAGTACAAACGGTTGCGATCAACAATTCTGTTCCCTTGTTACTGCGGAGTGTTCATCTGCGTGGGGTTCGGTGCTATCTGGTAGGATTTGTTTGCCGTTGGTTCGCTAACGGCGGCTTGCGCCGAGCCGCTCAGTTTCTATGAGCGTTCAGCTCTTTTTATATGGGGCTGCCCCTGCCGTTGAAGGGAATCCATGGGGCTTAATTTATTACTCCCTGTTGGTAATTCTTATTCTCTGCGGGGGCGTGGGTGAGGCAAGGGGAAATGAAAAATTTTGTGTGGCAAAGGAGTGCTGAGATGTGTGGATGTTGTGCAGATGTGTGTTGGGATTGGGGCGTTGTGTGCGGTTGTGTGTCGATACGGATCAGGTTTTTGACTCAACTTTTATTGAATCTTGCTGAAACGAGGGACTTTTGTAGTGCTGGTATTTGCAGTGCTTCCTGTTCTTCAGCTGAACCAGTAGTGTTCTCGCGCGCGACACACATGAGGGAGAATCATGGCGAACGGCGGGCAGGCGTCAAGTCGGAATATTTCAGTAGGATGAGTTAAAAAGGCGTCAGGAAGTGAGCAGGATGCACTCTCTTGAATTAATTTTGGATTCGATTCCAGGACCGCAGCAGAAACTCACCACGGTTCTCGACTTTTGTATTTCTATCTGGATATTGTGTTCACTGTTTGTGTACAATGACATGGTCTTGTCTGTGTTCAAAGGAAGAAGGATCAATTTAGATCAGAAGCTTACGATACGATCACTTTTTAGTTCAAGTGGATAGATACAGAAGATGGCGAGTGACTGGTACTACAAACAGGATGATCAGGAACGAGGGCCTTATGCATTTCGTGATCTGGTTGAAATGGTACGCGAGGACAAGTTATCACCCGAGACGCCTGTTCGTCCGCATTATCTAAACGAATGGCAGCGCGCTGATGCCATCGTTGGTTTGTTTCACATGGCGCGGCGGGATCCGGCGACTCTGCCTCCTGTTGAGAGTTCGGTTTCTGAGTCAGATGCTGAGTTAGCTGATGAAGTCGACCTGGATTCTTTTCTGGCTGATACTAATGAAACTGATCCAGAAGCCGAGACGAGTCTTCCGAATCAGGATGCAGATAAACCGGGATGGCTCAGGCGTCTGCTTTCATTAAGGAATAGCAAGATTCCCCCGGTTCCGGTCGATCCCCATCGCGAGATCGATGTCAATCTCAGTCGCCCCATGGCAGATCGTTCTGCTGTTGACTCTGATTTACAAACTGACTCTCTGCTGGAAGCGCCCCCTCTTGATGAGATTTCGATTGAAGAGACGGCCGCTGATGCGAACGGTGATGTTCCGACTGGTGCGTTTTCAGAAGAGACTTGGGCGTCGACGGTAAATGCAGCTGTTAAGCGTGTTGACGCACGCACCCCCAAGCAGGAAGAGATTCCTCCTCCCCGGCAGTTGGTACCCGCCGTGAGCCTTTCATTTCTGGAATCTCCTGTCGTTCGTAAGCTGATGTTTGCCTGTGCTTTGGTTCTGTGTGCCAGTGCCGGCATCTATGGGTTTGTCAGTTGGATGGGACAGGGAAAACTCTACTTTCCGCTGATCGGCGAAACCTCACCACTGCTGTTTCTTGTCTATTCCGCCTGCTCTTTTCTGTTAATCGCCATCCTGGGACCGTTACTCGCCTATATCGCTTCACCTTATTTGCGTCTTGGATACAAACTCGGTGCCGCCATGGTAACCGCGAGTATCACCGTGTTTTTTCTGTTAAACTGGTCGGAGCAACAGAACATGATTTTTCCTTCGCAAAAACCGACTGAAGTAAAACTGGTCTTCCCGCTCATGGGAGAATGCTCTGCGTTTTCCTACTGGATGTATTTTGTGGATGTTGTGATTTTTATCGCGGTTCTGACCTATTTTGCCGCCTGGTGGCTGGAGTCTCAAGCAGATGAAGTATAAATGTCGTTTAGCTGATATCGTTACGATTGCTCCGCTTAAAAAAACATTTCGCCAGAGGAATGGTTATACGATTATCGAACTGCTGGTCGTCACTGCGGTGATCAGTATTTTGATTGCACTGGCGTTGCCGGCTGTTCAGTCAGCACGTAACTCTGCCCGCCAACTGCAATGCTTAAACAACATGCGCAATGTGGGCCTTGGAATTATACAAGCGACCGACAGTGCCAATCGGTTTCCTGCCTGTGGGTATTATGGTGATGGAACGCCGGGTACCGTTGGTTCCTTTCGCAATTGGGTTGTAGAGATCCTCCCCTACATCGATCAATCGAATCTCTATAATCAATGGGATTTCGATAAACATTATCTGGACCCTCTAAATGCCCCTTTAGCAGAAACACATATTCCCGTCTTAACGTGTACCAGCGATATCAGCGTCGTCCCCGGACAGGGGAATCTATCTTACGTCGTCAACAGTGGTGTCGGCTTTTCTGCTCTCATCGGCGGCATTCACGATTGCCCGATTGGTCCCAAGAGTGGAAAGCTGGACCTGAACGGAAACGGGATTACCTGTAACTCCTCGACGAGTGGGGATGGAACGCCGTCTGATCGCGAACTGTTTTTTCAAATGGGACTCTTTTTTAACGAAACCTGGAAAGGAGAAATTCGTGCGAAACGCCATCATACCATGGCTGGTCTCACCGATGGTTCTTCCAATACGATTCTGATTTCTGAAAATATTCGCACAGGTTATAATCCCACCCGATCGCAATCCAACTGGGCCTCTCCCAATCCTTATCTGACCAGTTTTTATATCGGATACCCCTGTCGAAATGGGAGCTGCTCTGATGGAAATGTCGATTATAATCTCGCAAATTCCGGTACGAGTGCGATCAACGGAGGCCTGACGCAGCCTGAAGGGAGCGCTCCCTTTCCCAACTCATTCCACAGCGGTGGCGTTAATGCAGGATACTGTGACGGTCACTTCCAGTTTCTCTCTGAAAATATTGATGGAAAAGTTTATGCAGCGCTCATGAGCCCTCAGGGGCAAGTTTTGGATGGTTCGCCGTTAGCGCAATAAATATTTCAGGGATGCGAGGACTCGACGACGGACCATACCATTTGAATTTTGATGCTCTTGCTTGTTGGTGTAAAAATAGAACACAACATTTGATATGAGAAACGAAGCTTATGCCACTCACCTTTCCGCCAGCGATGATCTCCTCCCGTTTATTCCGTGTTATTGTTTTGCTGATGCTGATTGCGTCATTTTTCACCGATTCCCTTTTCGCGCAAAATGAACCGGATAAGGAAAAACCCCAAAAACCGGAGATCCAGAAAGCAATCCGTTCCAAAGCCCGCAAGCAGTTTGATCGGGTAGATACAAATAAAGATGGTGTGCTGGACGAGGCTGAGTATCTCAAGACGCTCAAGCCCGAACACCAAAAAATTGGCGGACGAGACTTTCTACTCTTCGACCAGAATCAAAACCAGCTGCTGGAGTATGGCGAATACCTCAGTGCTCCCGCCGTCCCCCTGGACGAGCGTCTGGTCCCAGACCCGGTTACGGATCGGGTGCAGCAGCTTCTGAACGCTCTACAACAACGTGTCAAGGTTTCGGACCGCAACGCCGACGACCAGTTCAGCGCGCAGGAGTTTCAGGAGGCCCGGTTCACAGCAACCATCCCTGGACTGGCACTCATATCCTTTACCGACTGGGACCGAGATCAGAATGAACAGATTTCCCAGCAGGAGATGCAGCTTCTGTTGGAAATTGCGTACGGTGTGCGGACCTTGGATGGCCAGCTGCTGCGGGAACCTGGGGGCCGCGTTGTGAACTGGATGCTATTCCGTCACCTGGATCTTGACCACAACAGCCAGTTGAGTGCGGCGGAACTCAAGCCCCGAATCAAAGATGCGCAGCTGCTTCAGGAACTCTTGAAGCAGGCCGACCAGAACAAGGATCAGCAGTTAAGTCTCGAAGAATGGAAGACGACAAAGCACTGCTGGATCGACCCGGTCTACTATTTCAAACGGATTGACAAAAATTTCGACGCCCGACTCGACTCTGGTGAACTGGCGAATGATGCCGGCTTCCACCGGGACCTGGCTCCCTATCTGATCCCGGCCTTTGACCGGGACGGAGACGGCGTGCTCACATTATATGAATACCTGAATACGCCGATCACCAACCCTGTTGTGAAATGGCATGTAGAGCGAAAAGATAAAAACAATGACGGCACCCTCTCGGTGGACGAGTTAGACTGGGGTATTGGACTATCGGCTCGCGCTCTTATCTTTGACTACTTCACTTTGCTTGATCGGAATCACAACCAGCGGCTTGATCAGCGGGAGTTTTTCTTCAACACCAATGCCAAAACACCACGCAAGCAGTTTGATCGGGCAGATAAAAACAATGATGGCGTACTGGATCAGACGGAATATCTGGCGACGCTCAAGCCTGAACATCAACAGATTGGCCGGCGGGACTTTCTGCTCTACGACCAGAATCAAAACCAACTGCTGGAGTATGGCGACTACCTCAGTGTGCCCGCCGTCCCCCTGGCTCAGCGTCTGGTCCCAGATCCGGTTACCGATCATGTGCAGGTGCTTCTGAGCGTTTTGACGCAGCATTTCAAAAAATGGGACCATAACGCCGACGGCCAGTGCAGTGTGGATGAGTTTAGGGACGCTCAGTCCATAGTGACCATTCCCGAACTGGCATTCGCATCTAAAATCAATTGGGACCGGGACCGGAATGGTCAGATTACCCAGAATGAAATGCGGCTGATGCTGGAAATCGCTTACGGTGTACGGACCCCGGATAGGCAGCTGCTGCGGGAACCTGGAGGCCGCGTTGTGAACTGGATGTTGTTCTGCCATCTGGATCTAAACCGCAACAGACGGCTGAGTGCGAGCGAACTCAAGTCCAAGTACAAAGACGGACAGCAGATTTTAAAGCAGGCTGACCAGAACAAGGATCAGCAGTTAAGTCTCGAAGAATGGAAGACGACAAAGCACTGCTGGATCGACCCGGTCTACTATTTCAAACGGATTGACAAAAATTTCGACGCCCGACTCGACTCTGGTGAACTGGCGAATGATGCCGGCTTCCACCGGGACCTGGCTCCCTATCTGATCCCGGCCTTTGACCGGGACGGAGACGGCGTGCTCACATTATATGAATACCTGAATACTCCGATCACCAATCCTGTAATAAAATGGCATGTAGAGCGAAAAGATAGAGACCATGACGGCGCCCTCTCGGTGAGTGAGTTCTACAGAGGCACGGGACTGACGGGCCGCTCCCTCATCTTTGACTACTTCACTCTGCTTGATCGGGATCACAACCAACGGCTCGATAAACAGGAGTTTTTCCTGCAGATAGATCTGGTCAAAGCACCCCGGGAAATTGTGTTTAAAGAGTTAGATCGTAACCAGGATCAAGGTCTGTCCTTTGATGAGATTTTCATCGCGACCAAAAATGTTATCAAACCCGGCGAGGGCATTCCGTACGAAACCGTTTTGTTGAATACAGAAAATGAATTTAAACAGTTAGATCTGGACCATGACAACCAGCTCAGTCTGGACGAGTTTCAAAAAGACCTGGCAGTGGTGATACTCCCTCCTTTTACCTACAACCCAAGATTAGCCAACGATCTCAGAAAAACAGTTCCCGCTGCAGAATCCAATTACACGATCCTGATTGTCATGGTTCTGAATATCATGCTGGTTGGATGCGTGGCCTTCTATTTCATCAGAGTCAAACTGAAAAAATGAACTGACACTTTTTTAGGCAATGTCAATTTGCACACATCAGTCCCTTCCGGTTTTACTGCGGAGTGTTCATCTGCGTGGGGCTGGTGCTATCTGGTAGGATTTGTTTGCCGTTGGTTCGCTAACGGCGGGCAGGCGTCAAGTCGGATTTATTCAGCAAGCCAAGATTGGAATGCACTATGTGGGCGTGATGGGACAACTACCAGACTGGATTTTTCCGGTTCCTGTCCTTTCTTGACGAGGAGTACTGAACCGTCGAGTGTTTTGACATCCTGATTAATGATCATGCCTGGTTTTTGTTGAGTGATTTTAGAATGCGTTCTGAATGCCCGAATGTATCTGCGGTGACTAACGAGAGCATTTCGGATAGTACGCGAATGCTGTCTTGTAATGTCTATGTCTGCAGTGTTTTCTGAGACGTTACCAGGCGATATTTCTCCAGCCCCGCTTCGATGGTTGATTGGATCAGTTCTCGTGTACATGGTTTTGTGAGAAACCGGAAGATTTGTCCTTCATTGACTGCATTTACGGCGGCCTCACACTCGTCGTCGCCTGTCATCATAATTCTAGAAGAATCAGGACTGATTTTGCAGACCTTTGAAAAGAACTCAATTCCATCCATTCCGGGCATGCAACGATCAGAAACAATGACTGCAAATGGTCCCTCACTATTTATCTTCTCTAATCCTTTGTCAGGACCCTCAGCTAAGGTGACATCAAAAATTTTACGGAATTGACGACGGACTGCCTCCAGAATTAATCTGTCATCATCGACAAATAGAATTTTTTCTGATTGACTACTTTTCATTTTGAATATCCCTTAATTGTTTCAGATTGTTGATAAAATGAAGACATCGTTTGTTAAGATCAAGGTCTCAGCTGACCGTTTCTTCAACGGGAGATAACTGTCGCCACTGATCGATTTTAGTCGTGAGCTCCAGTTTCTCTATTAGATCCTGGTCGAACGTCGGCACGATAGGATTCCCACTTTCTCCAGGTGTTTGTTCCTGAACGATGATGTTTGCTGCATAGACCGCCAGCGCTGGTGTCAATGTTTCCGACAGCAGCATTTGGGGTGAATGGTGGAATGTGACCGCTTCGACGACAGGCATGGGGAGTTTCCATAATCCGATCAGATAACCACTAACGTCAGCATGCGAAAACCCTTCAGACAAGAGTTCTGCTTCGGAAAATGTGATCATATCTGTTTTGGTGACTTTGATCGTTTTTATGACTAACTTCGGGAGTTCCGTGGCTAGTAACAGTTTTCCCAAATCATGCAGTAGCCCTGCGGTAAAAGCATGCTCTGCGAGGTCGGAGTCCCCCGTTTCACTGTACGCGATTTTCTTGGCCAGGGTGCCGCAGGCAACAGAATGATTCATGAGTTTCTTGAGAGAAAAGTCAGCAAGATTGACTGGTGGATGGTCATCAAAAATCCCGATGGAGAGTACAAGCGATTTTAAAGTCTCCATGCCTAATAAGGAAATTGCCTGAGAAATACTGGAGATCTCGCGTGCAATCCCAAAGTACGATGAATTGACGAGTTGCAATACCTTGGCAGACATTGCTGCATCTTGTTGAATTACATCAATCGCATCTTTGATTCCTGCGTTTTCCGATCTCGCAATATCACATATTTTCTGATACAGGTCTGGTAGACTTGGCAATCGAGTAATCTGTGATACTGCACGACGCACCAGTTTATGGTCTACGCGTTTTCGTAAACAAATGGAACGATGAATTTGATTTTGCAAAATGTTTGCATCACACGGTTTTGAAATATACTGATGTGTCACAGGAATCGCACGCAGGATGGCTTCTTTGTCTGATTGCCCGGAAAGAATCATGCGGACTGTGTCTGGATAGCTGGCTGCAATTCGATTTAATAGCTCTGCGCCATCCATTTGCGGCATGCGCATATCCGAGACAACGACATCAAACGGAGCTTGTTCAAAGAGTAACAATGCTTCCGCAGCACTGGGGGCGAAGTGGATTTCCCACTCCTTCCGCTTGCGATGCAGCATTCTGCGAATCCCATCCAGTACATTTGGCTCGTCGTCTACAAATAAAATACGAGGCAGACACATAATCAGCTTCCTTATATAAATTCCGAGTAAAGATCGAGGGTGTGAAGAAGGGCTCCCATCTGCCCCCGGTCAAGCTTAGATGTCAGTCATGATTCTGATTCGTCGAGTGCTAAGTAAATCCGAAAAGTTGTCCCCTCACCTTCAATCGAATCCACTTCAATTCGTCCCCCATGCTTTTCAACGACAATATTGTGAGTGATGGCTAGACCTTGCCCGGTTCCTTTACCAACTTCTTTTGTAGTAAAAAACGGGTCGAATATTTTCTTTTTCACCTCTTCAGGCATACCACAACCGGTATCACTGATTGATATGACCACATATTTCCCTTCCACTGCGGTCTGAACCTTAACGGTTCCCAATTCTTGAACCTGTTTTGCTTCAATCGCGTGTGCCGCATTGACAAAAAGATTGAGAAAGACCTGATTCAATTCATTGGGATATCCTCGCAAGGTGGGGATATTTCCAAAATCAGTTTCGACATTTGATACATATTTTATTTCATTACGAGCGACTGTCAGAGTGCTCTCGATTGCAGTATTGAGATCAAAGGCAATTGGCTGATCCAAAACTCCTCCTCCGTGAGAAAAATCTTTCATCGCTTTGACGATGGTTCGAACCCGTTCCACCCCATCTAAACTTTGTGAAGATGCGAGAGGAACTTCTTCCTTGATGTAATCGAGATCGAATTTCGATTCTGTGTCATGGATGCTCTCAATTTGCTCTAGATAGAGTCCTTCTTTTTCGAGGTCTGCAATCAATATTTGATAAGCAGCGAGGATTTCCATTGCATCCTCGAACATTTCAGAGCATGCCCGGATGTTATCACCCACGAATTGAACCGGAGTATTGATTTCATGTGCAATGCCGGCTGCGAGTTGACCCACAGATGCCAGTTTATCGACATGCAATAACGTTGCCTGAGCTTGCCGAAGTTCCTGGAGCGTTTGTTTTAATTCGCATGCATCACGGTCTTTTTCCTGAACGACGAGTTGAAGTTCTTTGGTCCGATCCAAAATAACCTCTTCCATCTCCTCCATGCGCAATTGGACTTGCCCAAACAGACGTCTTTTTTCACACATGGCAGCTGCCATTTGACAGAGTTCCGCGTTATCAAACGGCTTTTTCAGAATGAGTAATCGGTCACTTTGCCCTAATCGTTCAAATATTTCCTTCCAGGAATAGTCAGCGTAGGCAGTACAAATAATGATGTGTAAGTCTGGGTCCGCTTCCCAGATTTTCTCAATCGTTTGCAATCCATCCCAACCTGGAGGCATCCGCATGTCGACAAATGCTAAAGTGTAGGGGTTCTTTTCTTTTTGGGCTTTCAGGACCTTTTCATATCCTTCTTCACCCTGATAGGCAGAATCCAATTCATACAAAATCGTATCGTTCTGGCTTGGTTTGGCGTCATCAAACAAGACAGACGCAAGATCATCCAACTCTGAAAGCTCTTCATTTTTCGAAAAGATCTTTCTGAAATCATTGTGGATGGCGGCATTGTCATCAATTACCAGGATTTTATATTTTGTCACATCTGTAACAACTGCTTTCGATGTGTCTGTTAATGTAGACATACAGGTTCCTCTTCAGTTTTGAGTGGCAATATTACTGTGAAACGAGCTCCCTGCCCTTCCCCCTTACTAAAAACGGTAAGAGATCCACCCAGTTCCTTGGCAGCCAGAGCACTGCTATGCAAGCCAAAGCCGTGCCCACTATCTTTTGTGGTAAACCCATGCTGGAAAATCTTCGGCAAATCTTCTTCTAAAATTCCAATACCGTTATCTTCGACTTCTATTTTGACGTGTTCCTGTTCCACAGAACTCAGTCGAAGAATTAATTTCCGTTCTTTCTCACGAACGTCATATAATGCCTGTTTCGCGTTACTGATCAGATTCACTAGAATTTGCATCAATTTATGTCTGTCAGAATTGATCTGGGGAACATCGTCGTATTCACAAATTACATTCACTCGATGTCGACAGAGACTAGAGTCATTTGTTTTTAAAGCATTGCCAAGAATTTCAGAGACATCGATGATCTCAGCAGAACCAGAGACTTTCGCGTAAGATTGCTGCATTGTGACAATTTCTTTGATGTGTCCAATATTCGAGGAGAGCTCTGAAAGTTCTACCGAGATGGACTCATTTTTATCCACAAGATAATGAGATAATTTGGTGATGTATTCTGGTAAATGCTTACCCTTTGCATCTTGGGATATAAACTCTCCCAGATCTTCTCCATGGGATTGGATCAGTTCAGATACTTTTGTTAATCCTTTCACCTGGCTTGCCTTCAGTTTATCTTCAATCAGATTGACAGACACATTCACGCTATTAAGTACGTTTCCCACATTGTGCAGGACCCCTGTCGCGACTTCCGCCATCCCTGCTTGTCGAGTGGTATCCAGTAACTGAGCATACATCGCTTCATGTTTTTCTTCTGCTTCCTTGCGAAGGGAAATATCACGGATAATTCCTGTAAAGAGCGGGTCATTCTTACCCGGAATCATTGTCTTCCAGATGAGTATTTCAATCGGTATTGTTGTGCCATCTTTACGAAGCGCGGTTACTTCTCTCAATTGATTTGATAATTCTAAAGCGCTCCCCCCCTTGGCGCGGGACATGGCCTCATGATGTTGCTTCTGAAAGGTATCGGGAATGATTAATGAAATGTCATTTCCAATCAATTCTTCTGGCATCCACCCCAGGACGTCGTATGTCGATAGACTCGCCTCCTGAACAATTCCATTCGAATTCGTCGTGATCATGGGGTCTATTGTTGATGACATGATTTTTCTTAACGTATATTCACGTTCTTTTAATTCCTGCTCAACTTGACTTTTTTCAAGAATCTCCATGTCCAAACGTGCATTCGCCTCTGTGTATCGTGCGATCTGTTGATGAACCTCTTCATTGATTTTTGTATTTACTAACTCGAGATCAGCTTGTCTTTGACAAAGACTTTTATGTTCCTGGATTCCTCGAAGCGAAATACGAATCAGGAAGATGTCTTCAAAAATGACCCAGCCAGCATGCTCGATCCATCGAAGCGGACTTTCTGTACTGGTTCCAAAAGCTGATAGAGGCCACCAGACTCCTCGCACGAAATGATCAATCGCAACAACGGCCGTTGCCACGACGATCACCTTCCAGTCTCTGTAGCACGCTAAAAAAGCCAGGGATCCAAAAATATAAAAGTGGGTTTCAATTCGCCCCCCCGACAGGTGGATGATCAGCGCAGCATAGAGCATTTGAGAGATGGCAATGGCGATTCTCGTTGAGAATTGACCAGGTCGCAGGTAAACAAGCAGTAGAGGAAGCGAGATAACGATTCCTCCAAATAGAGTGGCCAGCCAAACATGAAAATGCACATAGGGAGTGACTCCGATCCAGGTGCGCGGAGAAATAAAGGTCGCGACTAAGATTGCTGCAAGCCACTGAATCACTAAGAACTTTGCAAAGAGATAATCAGTCTCTTTACAGAGGTTCAAATATTGCTCGGCAAAGAGCGATTTACCTCGTTCTTCGATTTGAGAGCTCGTTGTGATTGATGTCTCACTCATATTAGTTACTGGTCTAATTTTCGGGAGGTTTAATTACTTAAAAATTGGACAGCCAAAAACGGGGCATTCATAGCTTTCTTTGCTCTTGTTTCTCACAACCTTCGTAATCCATGTTCTGCCAATACTCTCGCCCTCATGCCCACGCCCTGCTGTAATACCACCACTAAAAACCAGTGTGCGATTCGTGTCGTATAACAGAACATGACCAGACGTTTTCGCATCAAAATTTTTGGCCCATGTCCCATCGATGTCATAGATCGTTTTCGAATGGGGGATTGATTGAGCACTCCCCATGATGTCAGTTTTTGACCACTGAATTGTTTTGTCTGATGGAAGGTAACAGAAAAATGTAGACGTTATGGATTTTGGACAACGTGATATGAGACGTTCTAATTCCCGAATGCTTGACCGAGAACAAGGACACTTGGGATGAATAAACATGAATAATTGATACTGGGTATTATTGAAGGAACTCGGCATTATTCTTGATAAAGAACGAGGCGGAGAACTCTTTTCTCCAGCATTGTTTGAATACCAGGCGATCAACGTGAACCCACCGAGAAGCGCGATGGACCACAAGAAACCAAGAACTAAAAGTAGTTTTGAGTTTTTATCTCGAATTAGATTGAGGGTTCTCAATTGATTACTCCCAACATTCTTTCATGCTGCTTATAAACTGATTGACTCTTCGAAAGTGAATCGATTTGGTTTGTACTTCTCACTCAGGATCGCACGAAGCCGTAAACAGCTCTAGGTGCCAATTGCGGAGACTGCCGTCTGGTTTAGTTCAGTTGATCGGAATTAAGAGTAATCCCTCAACCCTTCAAAGCGGGCTATTATGCTTCATTCATCGCGATAACAACTGAGTGCTAAAGACTTAACCAAGCTGGTTCAGTCCTAAGGGATCGCGTTGATTTGAGGGTTGATTTGCTACGTTTATTAAGATCTGGGATGAGGTAAAACACTCGTTTTGGCTGGGGGAACGATATTTTCCAGCACAAAACAAAACGGATGACAGTGTTCATTCTTTCTGAAGCAATTGGATATTCCGGTAGAGTATCAGGCTCAGTTGCGGTCAGGAATTCGTTTCCTTGTTACTGCGGAGTGTTCATCTGCGTGGGGTACGGGGCTATCTGGTAGGATTTGTTTGCCGTTGGTTTGCTAACGGCGGCGGACGCCGAGCCGCTCAGTTTTGGGGCGTGCATTTATTCTGGATCGTTCAGGAATGGGACGCTGTTCTGCGGGCGGACACATGGGGCTGCCTCGACCTCTTTTTTGCATCGGGAATCATTTCACTATTGGTTGTGATTTTGATTCTCTGCGGGGGCGTGGGTGAGGCAAGGGGAAATGGAAATTATCAAGCGACGAAGGAGTGTTGATATGTCTCGAAGTGGTGGTGATGAATGTCGAGGCCGGGGTGAAGTGCGGCGAAGTGGGTCGATAACTGAGGTGCACGTGAGTAGTGTTTTGGCAAATCTCGCTGAAACAAGGGCTTTTTATAGTGCTGATATTCGCAGTACTTCTCGTTCTTCAACTGAATCTGTAATGCTCACGCGCGCGACACACATGAGAGGTGATCATGGCGAACCGCGGGTTGGCGTCAAGAGAAATCTTTTCAGCGGGAAGTGATCAGAGTGCACTATTGTTATGGATAACCGGATGTTCGTTTTCCCGCGCGTTCTTCCTTCGCCAGGTTTACCGGCAGCAGTTGCAGACCATCGACGACGACATAGCCGTTGGCTCCCGTATTGGAAATCGAAATGGATGCCGGCTGGCCGGACTCAAAACGAAACATGCCCAGAGAGACGGGGACCTGTTTGATCAAAGCCGGCTTTCGCTGGTTGACGGTCACGGTTTTCTCCCCGTCGGCACTGTTAATGGTGACGGGAACATTGCTGGCACGGTTTGGATGCCAGGTGTAAAGCAGACGGACTTCGTAGTCGCCGGACTGCTTGATGTTGGGAGTAAAATGGGCCGACTTCTTACCGCGGTCTTTGTTTTTGTCGTGCGAATAGCTCTTGCCGATCGGCGAGGACTGACCGTTGCTCTCGCTCCAGTCGCCGGTGAATTTCGCTTCGGAATCGTCGAGGACAATTCCGGGCAACTGGTCGGCGTTGGTAATGACACGTACGCCAGACTGCCCTTTTTTGACGGGAGAAGGCCAGTCGAGCAGTTGTCCGTCGGCCAGCAGTTGTGTGCGGAGACGCTGGTAGTTCACATTCTGAATATTACAGCCGGCATCAATGGCCTGACTGGCGGCGGTCGCGGCGGACTGGCTGAGGATCATCAGCACTGGTTCCATGCGGGTGGAGCCGAACGCGACGTGGCTGGCCGAGATGGCAAACGTGACCAGCAGGTTGTCACATTCGGACGCTTTAGGAACGATGGCGTCAAAGCCGATGGGATAAGGACCGCGGGTGCCGGTGTGACCGAGCAGTTTTCCTTCGCGGACCATCACTCCTTTATGAGCGATGCGGCGAATTTCGTGAATGTCGATACCGTAGGATGCCAGACCGACCGATTTGGGAGCGACCTCTTTGTGCCGACAGTGATGTTCGGTCATGACGAGGTCGGAAATCATGCGACGCGATTCGCGGATATAAAGTTGATGTGGCCAACCGCCGTTGTCTTTGAATTCGTCTTTGCAGAGTCCGTATTTGCTGACTTGCTCACGCACTTTTTGGGGTACGCGGTCGTCGGTCTTCAGAAAATGGTACAGGCCACGGGCGTAGTTTTCGTGTGCTTTAATGATCTTCTGACGCTCGGCGTGAGATGCTTCGCTGTAGTTTTTATTGCCGCCGGCAAAGTTCAGGCCGAAGTAGGCCGTGTTGAAATCGAATTTGCCGTTGGGGAGTGCATCGTGTTTGGTGAACCAGCGGAGGTCCATCTCGTCGCCCGCTTTTTCACAGGCGGCGATGTAACGGGCAACAATCTCATAGCGGGCCGGATCGTAATTTGCGGGTGGTGCGATGGGAATCCGGTTCTCTGGTTGGTCAGTGACACACAGACGGAAGCAGTAAGCCTGCACGCCAGGTGCGGCTTCTCCGATGGTTCCCAGTTCTCCTGCATCAATCAGTGGCAGCAGGCCGCTTTCGGGGTTCCCCGGAATGCGATACGGGTCGAGAGGAATCGCGCGGTCCCACAGGCCGCGGCGGTCTTTGCGGCGGCCGATTTTGTTGACTTTTCCGAACTCGACTTGTGGGATTTCATAGAGCTGAATGCCGTTCAAGGTTTCGTTGTATTGGGAATTGGCTTCGCGGGTCAGCGAATAAGAGACGCCGGCAGCGGCGAGCAGATCACCTTCATAGGTGGTGTCGATAAACATCTTCGCGGCGACGCGGGTTCCTTTTTCGGTGATCAGTTTAATAATCGTAGGCCCTTTTTTGAGAACTTTCTGCAGCGGTTCTCCTTTGATGACGGTCACGCCGGCCTCTTTGATCATTTCTTCAAAGACCTGTTCGGCAACGTGCGGTTCAAGTTGGGTTTCGAGGGGCTTGTTGTATTTTTTACCGATCCGTTCGTAAAACTCGCGGGCCATACCGGCGACGGTGGCGGCTTTGCCCATGTCGGAATAGCTGAGGCCGCCCGAACTCATGCCGCCCAGATGTTGACCAGGTTCGATCAGAATCGCCTGTTTCCCCAGCTGCGCCGCTTTGACGGCTGCAACGACGCCTCCCGAGGTGCCGCCGTAAATGCAGATGTCAACATTGTGGTCTGGTTCGGCTGCGTGCAGATGATGCGCCGAAAAGAGAAGACCACCGACGAGGGAGAGAATGATGAAGAGGTAACGAGGCATGGCAGGATCTCATTTAATTCGAGGCGCAAAACAGTAAGGAGGGACTCTTGCAGGATAATCAAAAAGTCAATCTTTCAAGATCCATTTCAATGGAAATCGGGCGATTGTCAAGGCGGTTGTGTCGTAGCCGTTATTTTTAAAGCCGCCATCTTCGTAAAAACAGAAAATCGAACCGTCGGGCAGCGATGCCAGATCGCTGTAACCACTGATGCCGGGTTCCAGTACCTGTTTGCTGACCCAGGATTGACAGTCATCAAAGCTGACCTGCAGCGTCAGGTTCTTGCGGTCTCGGTTTGGCTTTCGGCGTTTGGTTTTATTTTCGAGGTTATCGGGGTTAGCGAAGATGATGGCGTTTTTCGGTTGCGATTTAGTCGCGTGGACTCTGAGAATGCTGGCCATGCAGACCGGTTCGAGCAACTGTTCGTCAAAATGTTTGTTGGTCCAGTTGGTGGCACCATTGTCGCTGACGGCGATCAGGCGGCGATGCGGCTTCGATTCTGTTCGCATGTTGACGAGGACTTTGTTATTGAAGAGTTGGACGGCGACGGTTTCGCTGGGATTCACAATGGTTTCACCGGCGACTTGGTCTCCCTGCTTGACGATAATATCGCCGCGTTGCCAGGTTTTACCGTGATCGTCGCTGAAGATGGTCGCAACGCAGGAAGGACGATGTTTCTTGCCGCCGGTCGAAAGCCAGACGGGTACCAGCAGTCGCCCGTTTTGCATTTGAATGCCATGTCCGGGACCGGCTGCGATCACGTTCCAGTCGTATTCCTTGCGGAATTGTTCGAAGACGCTGGTGATTTCTACGGGTTTACTGAATGTCTGCCCGTCGTCTTTGCTGTCGATATAAAAACAGCGGCCGTAGTTTTCGCAGTAAAGCAGATGCACCTGGCCTGTCTGTTCATCCGAGAAGGCGACGACGTTGTTGACGGTTTCTTCTTTCGCGTCATGAATCATTTGCACGGGCAGCCAGGTCTTGCCGCCATCGGTGCTGCGGCGCATCAGAATATCGATGTTCGCCCAGTCGCCGGACGTGATGCGCGCTTCACAATATGCGAGCAGTGTTCCCTGTTTTGTGGCGATGATGCCGGGGATGCGGTAGTGATGGTACTTGCCGTCCCGGGCGGAAAACAGGGTGGTTTTCTGGAAGTCACCGGCCTGACTGACCTGCTGCGGGGTGATGAGTGTCGACAGGCAGAGTATGAAAAAGATCACCGAACACAGGGGGATTCGTCTCATTTTCCGTTCTTTCTAATGAGTGGTTTAATAATATTGTTGTTGCGATATTATTATCTGTGGTGTAATATTATAGAAACAGGCAGCAGAATGAAAGCAAAAAACGTATTTTTTCAACAGAACGACGTTCGTCTATGAAACCAGCTATTATTGATCTGGCCGACCGTATTCAGTCGGACATTCAAACGCGAAAATTAAAACCCGGCGATCCGTATTTCACGACGAGTGAAACCGCGCGTTCGTTTCAGGTGAGCGGTACGACGGCAAATCGGGCTTTGCAGTTATTGACACAGCGGCGGGTTCTGGTACGGAAGCAGCGTGCGGGTACGTTCATTGCCAATGCTGAATCAAAGGGATCGGATCAGGCATTGCAACGCGTGCATCTGGTCGTGCATCAGAAATTTCTAGAACGGGAAGGCTTACTGGCGGACGGGATACTGATCGGTATTCAAAGAGAGATGCCGGAAGCCGAGCTGCAGTTCAATTTTCTACCTCACCGGGATGAAGAAGCATATGTGGAAGAGATCGTCAACCGGGCATTGAAATCCAGCGAGACGGAAGGGTTCGTCTTACAACGGGCGCAGGTTGGCGTGCAACGCATTCTGGAAGAGAGCGGCTTGCCAACGGTGTTGAACGGCGTATTGCAACCTTCGATTACCGGGTTGGCGCATATTGACCGAGATCAAAGTCAGATTGGCAGTCTGTTGTTTCAACAGCTGCAACAACAGAAATGTCAGCGAGTGCTGGTCGTGTTGCGCGATCAGGTGACGTCCGGCGATCATTTATTATTAGACTCTGTGCAACGGGAGATGAGCCAGGCGGGCTTCGGCCTTGATCAGTTGACGGTGCGCTGTCTGCCCGCCGATGACCGGGCGATTCAGGTCTCTGCGTTGGACGTGCTGAAACATTCGACAGGAAAACTGGGTATACTTTGTCGCTCGGAACCAGCTGCGCGGGCGATTGCCGCTGCCGTCGAGGAACTGTCGCTTGCGAAGAGTAAACGCCCTACTCTGGTGGTGGCGGACCGTTTTGCACGGGACAATGCTCCCTGCCCATTTCCCCATATTCGGGCGTGTCTTTCACCGGTAGACTACGGTCAGGAAATCGGCAAGATGCTGCTGAGGCAGACGCGGGGAGAAGCAGGCGCAGGCCTGGTATATAACGTCAAGGTCGAACTGGCGTTTCCGTAAATCAAAGAGCGGGTGCCGAATCTCAAAAAAAAACGTTGCTGCCCCTGGGAGAGGCAACAACGATTGGTGTGAGTTTTATCTCGCACACCCCGAGACGTCCAGAATCTGCTCTTCTCCCTGAATGGAGATGATTTTGATTTCGGTGGCGTTCAGGTCGACACTATTCAGATTGACCATACGGATGGTGCTGTCATCATAGGTTCTGAAATAGTAGAGTTGATTCTTGAGATCAGAGACGGCGGTCCACATGGTGTAGTCGGCTGTGGTTTTTCCGTTTTGATCTCCCCGAGCGGCTCCTTTGGGAATGTCAAACTGATTGAGGACGTGGAATACCTGCAAGACTCCTTCGTGGGCCGTTTGAACGGGAAAGACGCTGGCCGAAAATGCAACGGCGCGAACGAACCGAGATGGTGGCGTGAAGTCTCCGGGCAACCCTAGCATGCCGCTTCCCTGGCCGAGTCCTGTGATTGTCTGTCCTTCAATTTCAATTTTGGCAATGTTGTTCGTTAACAGATTCACGTAGTTGCCGAGATTGGTCATATGCCAATCAAAGGTAGGTGAGTTGGTAAATACGCCCAGCGGATTCTGGTGGATATTCAATTTGCCATTCACGTATTCCAGCACGATTGATTTCCCACTGGCATCACTGGCGATGTAATGAAACGGTGGGACTCCCCCCATTTGTTCCATGAGCACATTTCCGACTTTGATCTGTTTGATCTGTTTCGCTACATCATCAACTGTCATACAGCTGCCCAGGAGGTAGAGCGGGACTTGGATCGGACTGATGGTTTTTGCGATCTCCTGAGTGCTGACATTCTGGTATTTGGCGTAATCGGGGAAATAAAAGATGCCTACGTGGAGTCCTTTTTCATTTATGCCATCTGCAATAATTGGCAAGTTAAACGCGTTCATGCCTACGATGCCGTATTGAGAATTCCAGCGAAGCCCTTGTTTCTGATTTGGCGCTATTCCAACGAATTCTTTGTTTCTGGGCACGATAATGATATTTGAGTGCAGGTCTTGGGCGAATTCGAGTGTCCGACCGAAAATGACTGAGCCATCTTTCGGTTTGATGGTGATTCCGGTACAAGCGGAAGTCGCCGAAGGGCATAGTGCGGTTGAAGCGATAATTCCCATCAGGAGCATCGATTTAATGAAACGTATCAAAGTAGTTCTCCAAAGTAGGTAGGCAGCGAACCTGGTTCCGTGCCGCGAACTTGATCTAAATTAAAAATAGAAGTGTCGATGTGTGAGCGTCGTTGAGGTTGAGTCATGGAGTCAGCTCTTTTTTTTTCGGCATCTCGGTAGAGAAAAATTAAGTCAGGAAATCGCGAGACGCGTTATCTCTCGAAATGAGAATTTCTGTAGCGACAATTCAGTTTAGAACGGCTGGAACGCATTCATCGAAACAGGAGTAACGTATCATTGATATGGGTATATGGGTCAGTCTGATTCATGCGACTATAGCGCGCACGACACAATTAAAACCCTCAATACTGTGTCCCGTCAGGGAGGGGTTTCAGAGGGTCGCTCTGTACAGGCCGTGTCGAATGCAGGATGATTTGTCCGAACGTTCCCGTGCGTATCCTGCTACTTACCGTTTTCCATCACGCAGCATTTCACGAGCGGCGTTGCGACCGCAGGCACCCATCACGCCACCTCCGGGATGAGCGGCGCTACCACACAGATAGAGCCCGCCAATCGGCGTGCGGTAATCGCTCCAGCCAGGAACGGGACGCATGTTGTATAACTGATGGGAGGGCATCGCGCCTTGAAAGATATTGCCACCAGTGAGACTGAAGGTGCGTTCCAGATCCAAAGGGGAAAGTATCTGACGATGTAAAACGGATGCGGGAACATTCGGTGCAAATTGAGCAATCCGAGCGATGCAGCGGTCGGCGAAGTCTTCTTTGATCTCATCCCAGTTGCCACTGGCCAATTGGTAAGGCGCGTATTGCACGAACAGGGACAGGATATGTTGTCCGGGGGGAGCCAGCGTGCCGTCGACGGCCGTGGGTATGGTCATTTCGATGATCGGTTTCTGTGACGGCTTACCATATTTGGCGTCGTCGTAAGCACGTTCGATTTCTTCGCAGGTCGCACCGATGTGAATCGTGCTTCGATGTTGTGGGCCGGGTTCGCTATTCCCGGGCAGGCAGGTAAAGTTGGGAAGCTCGCTGACGGCGACGTTGATCTTCATGCTGGCACTACTATAGTCGATCCGGCTAACGGCGTTTTGAAACGACTCCGGCAGTGTGCCTGCGGGGATCAGTTTTTCGAATGTCACATGCGCGTCGGCATTGGATGCGACAGAGTTGGTTTGAATCGTTTCGCCGGTAGAAAGTCTGACGCCCGTTGTTTTCTGGTTCGTAATCAGGATTTCTTCGACGGAGACGCCTGTTCGGATCTCAACACCGGCTTCTTTTGCAGAAGCTGCCATTGCCTGACTCAATGCGCCCATGCCCCCTTCGACATAACCCCAGACGCCACGAGCTCCACCAGCAGAGCCCATCACATGATGTAGTAGCACATACGCGGTGCCTGGCGCAGACGGAGGCTGGAAAGTGCCGATGATGGCGTCGGTTGCCAGTGTTGCTTTGAGGATGTCGGATTCAAACCAGCGATTGAGAATTGGCAGAGCCGGCCCGGTGAGGAGTTCGATGGCTTCGGGGATCGTTTCGCCCAGTTGTTTCAGAGATTGATGCAGGTGGTATGCGGTTTTGGTATCGCGGAGTTTTTTTCCCAGTCCAATATTCCGCCAACTGGCAGGCAGTGGCAGCAGATCGGGGGGCGTCTGCATTAACGCCGGTTCGAGGCATTCGGCGATTTTCTGGAGCATCGCTTCATAGCGAGGATACTGCTCGGCATCGCGCTGACTAAACTGGGAAATCTGTTCCTGGTTCTGCTTGAGGTCCGGTCCCAGGAGCAGTGATTTTCCATCTGCGCGGGGTGTGAACGAACTTGGATTGCGTGGCAGCACGCGATAGCCATGACGGGCCAGTTGCATTTCCTGTTCGATTTCCGGCAGGAGCAAGCTTACCAGATAAGAAGCGGTAGAGACTTTGAAGCCGGGCCAGAGTTCTTCTGTCACACAGGCTCCGCCCACCAGATCGCGGCGTTCCAGAACGAGGACCTTCCAACCCTGTTGCGCCAGTTGATGTGCACAAACGAGGCCGTTATGCCCTGCTCCAATAATCACACAGTCGTACATCAAACTTGTTTCCGATCGCAAAGTGAGACAGTATTCTGAGCAGGTTGTATTATGGGAAAATTCTGGCGGTGTGCCAGTGTGAGTGGAACACCATCTATGAGCTGCGTGTCAGAAAATCTGATTTAGTTGATTGAGGTTGTGTGTACAGCCACTCTGAGTCCCGTTATGATTTTCGTTTGTAGTCAATCATCAATGAAATCATTTCAGAAAAGTTAAGGGTGGAAATGGCGCGTTTTCGGTTTGCAGTTATTTTGCTGTTGGGACTGTTTTGTATTATAGGCTGTGGTCGATCTGCGTCTCCTCCCAAGGCCTCGACGCCAATGAATCCAGAAGAAGCAGCTCTCGACATAGTGACGGCCATCTATACGATTAGTGCGCGTGTCAACGAAGCGGGACCTGAGAATTGGGAAACGCTGGAAACTTATGCTTCCGGGCTGCAAGAACCCGCGCGGCAAGATGCTCTGGATGCGATTCAGAAAATCAAATCCTTAGACTACAAGGTGACTTGGGGAGTCAATATGATGGCAATAAAGGAGCAATATGGGAATGCGAGTGAATTTGTCATTCTCGAATCGCCGGACGGCCATCTGAAAGCCACCTTTGGTGGAGTCATACTCAAAAATGCCAAAGAAGAAGGTCAAGCGGAAGTGGATCAGAAAGAGGCTGTATCCGACGAGGAAAAGACAGACTCCGCTTCTTCTCCCTAATTGAAAAATATTATGTGAGATTCCTAACCAGGCGATCTGACAGTCATATCTATTGTATTAAATTATCGATCAACAAATCATAACAACGGGTGAACTCATGCGACTGATTTCTCTGATGTGCTTACTATTCTTGGCAATCCTGACTCCGGTTTCTGCTGCCGATTTGAAACTGGAAAAGATTGAGGGCGCAAAACCAAAGAATGTGGTATTCATTCTCGCCGATGACCATCGCTTCGATGTGATGGGTTTTGTCGGACATCCCTGGGTCGAAACACCGGCCATGGACGCGTTGGCGAAAGATGGCGTTTATTTCAAAAATGCGATGGTGACAACCTCGCTCTGTTCTCCCAGCCGGGCTTCGATCTTAACCGGTCAGTACATGCACAATCATGGTGTGGTCGATAACAATGTGTCTGCGAAACCGGGGACGATCTTCTTCCCGCAGTACCTACAGGCGGCTGGTTATCAGACTGGGTTCTTCGGGAAATGGCACATGGGAGGCCACTCGGATGAACCGCGGCCCGGCTTTGACAAATGGGTCTCGTTTCGTGGGCAGGGACATTACTATCCGCCGAAACATCTGAAGAAATGGTCGTTAAACGTCGACGGCAAATCGGTGCCACAAAAAGGCTACATTACAGATGAATTGACCGACTATGCGATCAACTGGTTGAACAAAAGTGTCAAACCGGAAGAGAAGCCGTTCTTTATGTATCTGTCGCACAAAGGGGTACACGGCATGTTCCATCCGGCGGAGCGACACGCAGGTCGCTATAAAGATAAAGCGATGCCGATTCCAAAAACGATGGCGAATACTTCGGAGAATTATTGGAATAAACCGATGTGGCTGAAAAACCAGCGGAACAGCTGGCACGGCGTTGATTTCGCCTATCATCAGGATACGAATATTGAAGAACATTACCGACTGTATTGTGAAGCCTTGTTGAGTGTCGATGAGTCGATTGCCCGCGTGCGGAAATGGCTTGATGAGAATGGTTATGGCGAGAATACCATGATTCTGTATATGGGAGATAACGGCTTCCAATGGGGCGAGCATGGATTGATTGACAAGCGGACCGCCTATGAAGCATCGATCCGCGTACCACTGGTCGGAGTTTGCCCGGGGCTCTGGAAGCCGGGAACCGTTGTGAATGAAGTAGTCGCGAATATTGATATCGCACCCACGATTCTGGCGGCTGCGGGATTGAAAACGCCGTCTCAGATGGATGGACAAAGCTTTCTGCAATTGGCCGCTGGGAACATGCCCGCCTCTGATTGGCGGAAGAATAGTTTGTACGAGTACTATTGGGAATTCAACTTCCCACAGACGCCGACGACGTTCGCGCTGCGTACGCCACGGTATAAGTTCATCCAATATCATGGCATCTGGGATCTCGACGAGTTGTATGATATGGAACAGGATCCACACGAAGAACATAATCTGATCTTCGAGAAAGAGCATCAGGTACGGATCAAAAAAATGCGGGCTGACCTGCATGCGATCCTGGAAAAATCCGACGCCAACCGGGTTCCCTTCAGCCACAAACGCCGTATGGGCGCGAACCTGCGTCTGAAAAATGGCGCCAATCCGGCTGGTTTCCCACCTCAGTTAATGCGGGAAAAGAATGCGCAAGAGTAAGCCTCACGACATGAGTTGAGCTATCCTCAAAAAATAAATTCCCGCTTGGTTTCTAAAAAAAAGTTTGCCAATTGAATCTCATTATTTTAAAATGATGATCAGGAGCCCTGCGGGCCTGTTGGATCGGGCTAAAATTGAACGCTTGATTAACCAGAGGGGATCACAAATGAAGGACTATCATGATCGTGAACAACGGTTGATTTTTAAAACGTGCCCAGGATGTCGCGCTGATCTGGAACAGGATGCTGAGGAATGTCTGTTTTGTGATCATCGTTTCCAGGAGGACGAAGTCGCTGAATCAGAGTTCGTCCCGCTGGATGAACCGGAAGGCAAATCGAATCGCTTTCTTGCGATGGTGGCGTTGAATGTGATGATCGGCCTGGTGGGGACCGCATTGACATCTTGGGAAAGGAAACGAGAAACACCGACGTATCGGCATCCGCCCCGAATGAGTATCAGTGTTAAAGACCGGGAACTTTTTACACGGTTTATCAAGGAGCACGGTAAATCGATGCCGGCAGAGCTCAAAGGCCCGATGGATCCGGAAGCAAGAACCAGGCGCAGGAAGTTGATCTCGGTGACCTTCTCGAATCATTCACGAAGAAAAGTACCTTTCACGAAAGGTCTGTTCGTTGAACCGGAGTCTGATCTGTCAGAGAAATTCCACTTCTCACACCGTAAACAGTGATCTGTTCCTAAACCGCACAACCCATCTTGACAGAATCCAGCTTGTCCGCGACAGTTTGGGCATTGTTTGCATGAGATTAACGCTCAAAACCCGGGCCAGAAAATGGATTTACTGCCTCTCGATCATCCGCGCTTGAAGAAAAACAACTTCGATCTTTTACGGTTGTTGTTGGCGATGACGGTTTGTCTGGTGCATGCAGCTGAACTTTCGGACTTTGCATCATTAAACTCATTGAGTGGGATCTTATCTGCAAAAGTGGCAGTGCAGGCGTTTTTTGTGGTGAGTGGTTTTCTGATCGTGATGAGTTACGAGCGGTCTTCTTCCCTCACCTCTTATGCCAGCAAACGTTTGCGGCGGATTTATCCTGCATATTTCACAGTCGTTCTATTGTGCGCGCTGGGACTGGTGTTGGTGAGTCAGCAGCCGCTTCAGGAATATTTTTCTCTGGCGTGGCTCAAGTATCTAGTCGCGAATCTCACGTTCCTGAATTTTCTGCAGCCAACATTGCCGGGGGTATTTGAATCCAACCGGTTGGCAGCCGTCAATGGGGCGCTGTGGACGCTCAAGATTGAGGTGTTGTTTTATGTGGCGGTGCCATTATTGGTGTATTGTATACGACGGTTTCGCCGACTTCCTGTGCTACTTTTTTTTTACTGTCTGTCGGTTGCGTATGCCGAGTTGATGACGTTCGCAGCGGTACAAACGGGGGTCGCCTTTTATGAACGATTGGCGCGTCAACTGCCAGGACAATTATCTTACTTTATGGCAGGGGCGATTCTGTTTTATTATCTGCCGTTTTTTGAACGCCGCATCGGATATCTTGTCTCTCTCGCCGTGGGTGTGCTGACGGTAAATTTTCTGTTTCCCTTGCCCCTGCTACAACCTTTTGCGCTGGCGACGCTGGTTCTGTTTTTCGGACTGTTTCTCTATGCGGGAAACTTTGGTAAGTATGGGGATTTTTCCTACGGCGTTTATATTCTGCACTTTCCTGTGATCCAGATTTTATTGATTTCGGGTTGGTTCAGAGAGCGTCCTTGGTACTTCCTGTTTATCGCGGTCAGTATTACATTGATCGGCGCGATCCTGATGTGGAACCTGGTGGAAAAACGATTTCTGCTGCGGAGCAGTCATTATGTGGGAGCCACTGCACAGCTAGAAACAGAGACTCCAGTCAAGCAGCCTGCCAGTCTGTAATCAAGTTTGGGTGACATCGAATGCAATTTGGAATTGTCCGTCAGATAGCAGGATGTCTTGCTAATCGTTGTCTATCTTGAGCGCGTCGAATTTCAGCTGGATTTTTTTTGCTGTTGGCAGAGAACTCTCGTAGAGATACAGGGATTTTTCCCAGTCGCCGTAAACGGGGTTCGGCAGAATGATCCAGCGTCGGCCCCAGTATTCCTGATAACGCTTCCCCTGCTCGACTCGTTCTTTGGGAGGCAGTTTTCCCTGGTAGACGAAGTCGTTGAAGTCATCGCCGAGTAGCAGCAGAATTCTGTGGCTGCAAGCCACCGCAGCACGACGGGAGGTTTTATTCCAGGTCCAGTCTGGTTTTTCCTTCTGGAAGAGTACCTGTGATTTGGTGATGGGCATATCGAGGACACGGGACAGGTTTTCGACGGTCGGCGTTTCTAATTTGACATCACGGTTAGTGATGAAATAGACCGCGATGCCTTGCGCGACCAGATGTTGCAGGAACGGTTTCACACCTGGAACGGCGGTTGATCTTTTTGATCGGACCCACTGTTCCCACAAAATTTCGTTCCAACTAGTATCGTGTTTTACCAGTTGTCCCATGAAGAGAGCATTGTTCAACACGGTTTCATCGAGATCGAGAATCACAGCGGGGGGCAGTTGCGCGTAGCCTGCCTGTTGCTCTGTTGTTGCGGTCCAACAAGGATCATGCAATGCCTGTGTGGCCTGCATCGTTGCCAGCCGATACGACTGGATGCAGGCAAAATCGTGCTCGACGGACGTTTGCATCCAGAGCGTGGCATTGAGCCCCTGATCAGTTTGGGACGGAGCAATTGTGGGGGACTCTGGTTCTTGTGCGTGTGTGGTGAGGGTTGTCCAACTCAGCAGGAACAAGAGGAAAAGAAATTTTGGCATGCAGGCACCTGGTACGACTGGAGTTTGATTGCCCGTTTACTGCCCGATGAGAGGCTTAGTGGCGGCGTTTTAACAGAGAGGAAATCGAGTGACTCTCGCGCAATTTGGCAATCCGCTTTCCATTTTCGTAGATAATATACGTTGGCAAGCCGATGACGTTTTCTTTTCTGGCCAGATCGAGGTTCCGATCATAGTCTAGAATTTCTACGATGAGCCCTTTGGCTTTCAATAGGGGTAATACTTTTTGGCGGTCCTCTTCACATCGTCGGCAGTTAGGGCCGGTAAACATTTTGATTTCATAGCGACTGGCTACCTGCTGTTCTGGTTGGGAATGTTCCCGCCAGGCGGCTGTGTAAGCTATTTCCTGGTTTTTGAAACCATAGTGTTTTTCGAAGGCCCGATCCCAGTCTGTCCGGTGCGCGGTTTCCAGAAACTTGACGAACTCCTGTCTCCCTTTACGGTCGATCAGAAATTCGGCCAGGTAGAATCCCTGTGCATACAGGACTGCGATCCCACCCATGTTATCCGGATATTCTTTCATCACCAGTAATCGTCTGATGGGAATTTGCTGCTCGGTGCCTGCGACCTGATGTGCTAATTGTCGGTGATGCTGCTTTTCGGATTCATCTTCTTCATAGGTCGCGGCGCCTTCATCGGCCCAGCGTGGGAGTGGTCGCCGAAAGTGTGAGGCGAAAACGGTGTGCAGCACTTCGTGCGGTATCACGCTGTCCATCAGGCCTTGGGGCGTGCCCTGAATTTGCATGTCCCAGCCAAAAACTTCGCCTTGTTCAAACGAGAATGTGGTTGCCCCGGCCCCTGCTTCGTTGATCACATTGACTCGTATCGGGCAAGGCGAATACCAGTTGGGAATCGCCTTGCCCAACCATTCCTTAGCGTGTTTCGCCCGATAGTGTTCGGCTGCTTCTCCGACCTCTACGGCAAAATACGAATCGCGGCAGAAGACCACAAAATTCGGAGTGCGATATTCAAAAGTGCTGGCATCCCCCTCAAACAAAAGCAATGGGAGTAACAGCAGCAGGTATCTCATGTTTCCAGTCCGTTGGTGATTGAACAATCCATCTGTGATCAGAGCCGTTATTACATGGAACAACGCCGATTTGAGACGAACCATACGTGGAAACCGCTTTGAGGTACAGACCACTCTGAGACAGGCTGGTTTTCGAGGATGTTTTCTGAATTCCGTTTAACAGGTTGCGTATGAACAGGCGGATCGTGTTTAATGCCGATAAACAAGGGGGCTCTGTAGAAACCTTTTCAGGATTATCACAGGAGCAGGCAGAGTGAGTCAGCACAAAAAAATACTGATGTCTTGGGTTACCATCAGTGCTTTTCTATGATAATGGGGATGACAGGACTTGAACCTGCACGCCTTGCGGCACTGGGTTCAATATATTTCAAAGTTACACGCTGCCTATGGCTGTTCCCCTAGATCTATTAAAGTTTGTTTTGCAACTTTGTGCCCCTGTCTGGCAGCCTTGCGGATTAGTTCTATACCTTGTTTTTGATCTCGCTGAACACCGTCTCCTCTAGCATACATGGCTCCTAACATAAATTGTGCATTGGGAATTCCCTGCTCAGCAGCTTTTCGAAACAGCTCAAGCGCTTGCTTGTGGTCTTGCTTAACACCTTCTCCTCTATAATACATTGCTGCTATATTTATTTGTTCTTTGACATCCCCTGATTCAGCAGCGTTAAGACACCGTTCAAACTCCTGTCTTTCCTCTTGTTTCACATTTTCAGACTTAGTTGAGCTGGAAACAGACTTAGGTTGTGAAGAGTCTCCTTGATCATCCTGACATCCGCTAAGAAAAATCAAACATAAAACAACAAATGAGAGCCACACAGCAACAGTGCCAATTATTCCTTGCCACATATATTGAGCCATTCTAGCAGACGGAGAATGACAACCAAATTGACTCTGTTTCACCTTGAACTTCCGTTTCTGTGTCATAGCTCATTTTCCAGAAAAAGTCTTAAGATGAAATTACGGAAAACAAATATACATACTCCTAAGGTAAGGCTCAAATTTTATTTTTGTTGGTAGAACCCGTTGATCTGGCTGTCAAATTTGATCGCTTGAGGAAGTTAATTTCTGCTACTTTTTGCACAACCAGCATAGGCTAGAACAAAAAAACGACTCACAGTGATTACTGTAAGTCGTTTTTCTGTTAATTAAATGGGGATGACAGGACTTGAACCTGCACGCCTTGCGGCACTAGATCCTAAATCTGAAAAAAACATAATGGCCTAATAATGGTTTTACCGTGATGTATTGCTTTATGCTCTGTAATAGTAGGTTTAAACTGACTTTGACCATGAATCGATAATGATCCAACAGTGATCCAATAATGATCATGGTTGTTACTTTTTTGTTACTTTTATTTAAATCAAAAATTGAATAACGCTAGGCAAATAGTCTAATGCCCAAAAAAGTAACAAAAAAGTAACAGCTCCTGCTCCCCCCCTGCTCTCCTATCCATCATTTCCACACAGCTTTGTTCCCAACTTGACCA
>NZ_CAXBKP010000012.1:0-197100 GCF_963976445.1 uncultured Gimesia sp.
TGGATTCTGATGTCTGAAAACAGAGTTTATTACCAAAAATCAGACACGAAATCAGACATTATACCAGGAAAACAGTTTTTAACTGGGTTGTTGTTTTTTGTAACTCAATAAAAAATGGCCACTTACCGATTATGGTAAGTGGCCATTTAGTGGAGGCGGCGGGAATTGAACCCGCGTCCTGTGAACCCTCAGCTAAAGCCTCTACGTGCATATTTTATCGTTTGAGTCTCGTTTCTTCGGGCACGACAAACAGAGCCTTTCGGAAACCAGTCCACCACGGATCTCATATCAGACGGAGTGGTCATTGATCTGATACCAGCCTAATTTTGTGACTAGCCTTCGGACTCCTCAGGCGGGGATTCCTAAGCCAGGGATGCTTTTATTAAGCAGCCATTGAAAATTGCTTGTTTGCAATTAGATTGTGATCAGCTTTTAACGTGGCCAACTGATCAACCACGGCACGCCACCTTAACATACGGTGAACCAGTCAAATCCGATCGCCCCCCGTGTCTTAGTAGTACATCTATCATACGCAAAATGGTCACAAAAAGATCAACTCTATTTGAGAAATCTCTCTGTTCCGGTCTTATTATTATCAGCAGGTCGGCTGGAGTCAATTTACTTTGTTTCCAGAAATTCCTGATAGATAACAATTTAGCACCGAAATCCCCCTTTTGATCCGGTTCTGTGTCGTGTGTTCTTAAATCCACTAGAAATGGTATTTTCTGTCAATATTTGAACCACGGCAGCGAATCAACTTCGACTCACTTGAATTTGGATTGATTCTTCTCAGGGGCCAGCTATGGGTGATTTTGACATCATTGGATTTACTGCGATTATTTGTCTATTCGGGCTGCCTTTTGTGTGTGGGGTGACTGCTATTATCTCACGCGCCTGGGTGAAAATTGCCTGTCATCAAAAAGAGATCGATTTGAAACACCATCTGCTGGCTTCCGGTATGTCTGCTGCGGAAATTGAGCAGGTACTGAATGCAGGGAAGGGGGCGGAAAGAGTATCTTCTTCCGACTCTTGGCCTGAACAGTAATAATATTGCATTTTCAGTGTCTGTTTTCTCCTTTCAGTAAGGTTCTGTTTCAAATCGGTCTACAGAATTGTCTGTGTTTGGTCTAAAATAGGTCCGTTCTCTGCCGGCTACCCATAACGGAACTCGGTGGTTATTTTCTATTGATTTGTCTCAGAACGGGAATTTCATACGCAATGACATATCAACATCGTCTGGCGTCAGATCGACGTCTTCTGATTCTGGTTTGTGTGTTTTCTTTCAGTCTATTTCTACTGGCTGGTCAAAGCCGGGCGGAGAACAAACCGAGCGGCCTTGTGTTTGTAGACATTCCGGAGCAGGGGCAGGTTCAGTATGAAACCATCAAAGGGGAAGAGAATGTTCCCGTACGGTTTCATTTGGAGCCGCATACGTTTCCGTTCAGCTGCCAGTTTAAACGGATGAGTGGTCCGGTTCGCGTGTATGATGTTACGTTTCCCTCACCTGTCAAAACCGAAGTGGCAGAGAATAATACGGTACACGGGCATTATTATCAGCCAGAAGGCCCCGGGCCTTTTCCCGCGTGTGTCTGCCTGCATATTCTGGGGGGCGGTTTTGAGCTTTCAGAGATGTCGGCGAATTCACTGGCGCGTCAGGGGGTTGCGGCACTTACCATCAAGATGCCTTACTATGCCCAGAGACGGGGCGTAGGTGAGCAGAGCCGACGTCGGATGATTTCTTTTGTACCCGAACATACTGCAGAAGGGATGACTCAAGCCACGCTGGATGTGCGAAGGGCGGCCGCCTGGCTGGCTAGTCGGGAAGAAGTGGATACGGATCGGATGGGAGTGACCGGGATCAGTCTCGGGGGAATCATGTCTGCGTTGTCTTCCGCAGCCGAGCCCCGGTTCAAGAAGGTGGCGATCTACCTGGGCGGGGGCAATCTAGCTCTAGGAATCTGGGAAAATCCTCATCCGCATGCCAAGCTGTTTCGCAAGCATTGGCTGGAGAATGGGGAAACTTACGAGTCGTTTCTGAAGATCATGAAACCCGTTGATCCCCACACATATGGGCATTTACTGCAGAACCGTGATGTGTTGATGGTGGTTGCGAAGCACGATGAAATTCTGCCCCCCAAAAGTTCGCTCGCGTTGTGGGAGTCGATCGGTAAGAAGCCGGAGCTAGTCTGGCTGGATTCGGGGCATATCACAGCGGCCATGTACATTTTTGGCGAAACGCGGCGACTGACGACATTCTTCTCTGATTGGAAAACAAAGTAATCGTCTGACCGGGATTTAATTTCGGAGTACTTTTCGCAGCATATGAAAGGCGATGCACAGCAAACCCAGATTGCCGGCCCAGAGTGACCAGCTCGGTTCAATTTTCCCCAGCTTCGATAAATTGATCGTCAACAGGACGATGGGGTAATAGAACAGCAGGATCGGGACGAAGACCAGGAAAAAGCTGGTGAGGAATTGCCGGCGTGCCTGGGCGATGGAGAAGGGGCAGCCGACGAGGACAAAGAAGAAGCAGCTACAGCTTAAAGCGAAGCGGCTGGAGAGTGCTGTTTTGAGTTTGTTTTTCCGTTTTTCCTCAACATGATTCTGAGGCAGGTCGGTGTTGATTTCGGGAGATTGAAATCGTTCGAAATCTCCGAGGGCTAGTAGCATGGCGACTTCGATATCGCGTTGAAATTCGAATTCTCCCTGTTTTTCCTGCAGGTCTCCCAGTTCTGATTTGATGGACCGCACACTCATGTGTCTGGGTTTGGCCATTGCGGTTTGACTGGGTAGAGGAAATGGGAACACATCTTTCTCGACGTAAAATCGTGGTTTACCGGGAAAGTCGATGTGCCCTTTGGTGATATGCAGAATGACCTGCTGATTGGTCAGATCAAATTCCAGTGTTGCTTCTTCCGCTTGCAGATGGACGGGATTCTTGCCTGGGGGAGAATACCGAAATGTAGGGACGAGCAATGTTTTGTCTCGGACTCCCATCACGGTGATGGAGATACCACTGTTGGGGTCATGGATCTGGTTCTGGGAACGCAGTTTTTCCAGGAAGATCGTTTCGAGTTCGCAGGCAATGGTTTTTTCAATATTTTTTTCTGCCCAGGGAATGACCTGATCGCTGAGCAGTAGCGAACCTAGACTGAGAAAGCCTCCCAGAATAAAGGAAGGCCAGAGGAGTGAGAGCACATTGATGCCGGCTGCTTTGGCAGCGGTGATTTCCTGATCGCCGGCAATGCGGCCATAAACGACGCAAACAGTTAGGAGTAATGTTGCGGGAATGGTAAACGGCAACATGCTGGGAACGATGAACGGCAGAATTTTCAAGACCAGAAGTGCGCCCAGCCCCTGATTGGAAGCTTGCTGGAATGCGCCCACAAACACCAATAAAACGGTGAGAACTGTGATCATTAAGGTGAAAACGCGCAGCAATTCAAAAAGAATGTAGCGCTGAAGCAATCGCATGACAGGTGGTATTAATCTTGAAGTAAAGTGAAATGGGTGTGGATTTTAGGACAGGCAGTGGTTTGTACGATTTGACCGAGGTTGTATACGGGAAAAAGTGGATAAGAGTCAATATCAGACTCGAACGGATGTGCTTTTATGTATATGTGTTTGTTCCGGGTTAATAATTCAGTATCGGGCTGATTTAGGAGTTAAAGGGGATAATCATCGTTTGTCTGGTAACTTTGGTATCGGCAGATCAGGCATAATCCGAATATTCATTTCTTTGCAGGGAATTACATCCAGTGAAAATTGGATATTTTCGGTTTTTTTCAACAGGGGAAATAGTTCAACCTATTAATTGAAGAGGTCGTTACTCACCAGAATGAGCAGTTGTGTACTGAAAAATGTCTGAGTGAGCATGAACAATGTGGGAAATAGGCTGCAAAAGTATTCCCGGAAATATAACGAGATGGAATCTGGAACATGGTAAACGCCTTAGAAAACGCACCGATTCGATCATCTTTTTGTGATGACGAAGACTTTCTTGAGTTGATTGAGATGTTCGTTGATGGAATTGAAGAGAAAAAAATGATTCTTCGCGAGGCATCTGCTGATCAGGTAGAAGAACTGAAAGTCTTAGCTCATCAGATGAAGGGCGCCAGTGCGGGCTACGGATTTGAAGAACTTTCCCAACTGGCAGCTGATCTGGAAACAGCGTGCAAAGCGGAAGATCGAGCTGAAATTGAACGCGAGAAAGAAATTGTTCTCAATCATATGAATCGGATCGTACTTTAATCGATTGAATAGCTTTCATTTTCCATCGAAAACACAGATTTCACGCCAAATCTAGCTAATTTTCAAGCCGGTTCACCAGTTTCGAGAGCGCTACTATTCTTGTAATGAGCACGATGGCAGTTTGCCGTCCCGGTTGCCCCATTCCCTGCCGATCAAATAAAATCGATGTTTTTCGATGGCTGATGAATGCGGGTTGCACTTCTGCGATCTCTTCGCAAATCGAGTTCCATTCTGCCTTCAAATTGGCTGGAAGCGAAGAGGGCGTCTGGTCCGTTAACTCCAGGATTTTTTCAGAGAGATCCAGCAGCAGGTGTCTGGCGTCGTAATTTGCTTCCTGGAATTGTCTGACGAGATTAGTCAGGGCTTGCTGGAATTCTTCGGTTGTCATCTTCGGTCGTCTTTTGTGAATCGAATTCTGAGATCAGGTTCTATTTGTGCTTTATGTACGCTTTACGCTTTCAACAGCCTTAGATCAGGGCATTACTGGTTGATTTTTCAGGGTTCTTATTGACCTGAGCCGACAAATATTAGTAAATATGAGCTACAGATGTAGCATTTTGTCATTCTCTTTGAGCCAACAGTCTGAATTCATTTGATCAGTCTGGGGGATATTCTCATCTTGAATCGACGTCAATCATAACAAAAGTTGATTTCACGGGGAGTCTTTCATGTCCAGGTTGAGCCAGGTTTTCGTCGGTTTGCTTCTGATTTCTGTGGGCTATCTATTGGGGGCGTCAGAGACGTTTCAGACTCCAACATTACAGGCTCAGCAAAATAGCGGAACCCCTACTGAGGAGACCGAGGATAAGATCCGGCGCGGTGTGAAACAACTGGTTGAGGCGCAGTCTGCTTTGGAGCAGGAAAATTTCATGCGTACGGCGACCAAAGGTTTGAATGCATTTGCTGTCTCCTGTGGCGGAGTGAATGCGATGGATGATCTGGAAGCTGGAAATGGCGTGGATCCGGAAACCTTTGCCGGTTTGTATGCTGGTCTCGCGAAACCAGATGTGGCCGCTCAACTGGGGCGCGACGATCAGGGAAGAATTACCTACAAGAACAAGATCGTGCGAATGTATCCCGTTTCCCGTTTGAAGAAACTGTTTGCCACTCGTTTGAAATATACGGGTGAAAGTCAGGATGACTCCAGCAGTTTTTAATTCGTGTTAAATGAGTCAATTCTTCGTTGGTTTTGAAGTTTCTGCTAGCCGCTGTGCTGGTTGAGCGTCAAGCTTGAAATCGGTCTGTGCAGCCATTCGCTTTGATGTTTCTGTCTGGGCGATGGCCTTGAATGTCAGGCTGTCTGCGGTCTTCTGTTTCCGAAGTATCGTCCGGGGTATCCGGATCAGAAAATCAGTCACGCGGTTTTCGCCTTCCTGGTATGTGCCATCGGTTACTACTTCTAAGCTTGTTGCCTGTGATATCAACAATGAGTTCAGGCTGGAAGTTTGAAACAGGCGTGGCTGTCTGGCTGCGCGAGAGAGATAGGTGCCACTCAATTCCAGGCTGATGGTCTCTACCGTGGAGTCTGCTGGATGTTTGCAACTGAGGCGAATGTTCAGAAATTTCGCCAAGGTCGTGTCAGTTGCACTTGGGATGTTCTGTGTGGCTGTCAGTGACAGTCTGTTGCTGCTATGCGGGATTTTGAGCAGAGTCAACTGCATCTTCGGGGAGCCGTTCACATTGATCGTGACGTTTCCGTTTTGGGAATTGTTTGATTTGAGGTGTAGAAATCCCGAGGCCGTCGATGCGATGTTCAAGGAAGCCCGCGGTTCCTTGAACAGATCCCAGCTATGGAATGCGGGCCCCGCGAGGATGAATTTACCACAATGCCATGGGGGCTGATCACTGCCGGATTCTGGCTGAGTTTCTGGCTGAGTGTCTGGCTGAGTGTCTGGATCTAGCGTTTTTCTGGTAAGAGCTTGATGCGCCAGATTGAGCGACCACAGGCGAAACAGTTCCGGAAAGGGACGTGCTGTGAGTTGCTCCATTTTTGGGGTGCCCGTTAATGGATGATGCGTGAAGCGATGTGGGAAACGCTGCGTCGATTCAATTTGCGTGCACCAGTCCAGAAACAGATTGACGGCGCCGCGGCAGCCATGATTCCGCCAGAGTTGGGCGCGGTAGTAATCGGGGACCACCAGCGGGTAGGCTTCGGGTTTGCGATAAAACTCACTGATGCGATAATCACGGTTGGTATAACCGGGTTCCATAATGTGCGCGATGCCTTCGTTCAACCAGTCTTCTTCATCCATTAAGGAAGTCGCAGGGGAGTTGGATTGATCAGCGCGTAGGCTGGAGACTGCGGCGTGGGTCACTTCATGACTGAGGAGATCAAGTAGTTCCTGCCCTGGTTTGAGTGCTGAATTGAGATACAACATATCACAATGGTTGCTGAACGGTTCGGAAACTGTTTCCCGAAAGTCACTGGGACGCACAAAACCGTTGATGGAGGTTTTACCGCCTTGTAATCGACTTAGCCAAGGCGAAAGTAAAATGGTAAATCGTCCGTCCTGATCGATGTCTCGAATCGGGCCACATTCTCTGGTGATTTTATCCAGCACCTGCTGTTCCAGGGTTTCAATAATCCCATTGAGGAGGCCCGGTGCCAGTTCGCTTATTTTCTGTTGTTCATCCAGATAAATGGCAACGCGGGGACTATCTTGAACTAATCGTCCTGTGATTCGGGTGTATTGATTTCGGTCGGAGAGATTCCCATCGGTTACGAATAAGTAAAAGGAACGTTCGCTGGTCACTGATTTTTGTTGTGTTGTCGGCTGTGATGTTGTCGGTCGTGACGAGGAGAGGTCTGGTTGTGATAGAGCAGGCCTATGGCCGACATGCGAGGTTTGTGAGAGGGGCGTCGTATTTTGAAAGTAACAGCCTGTGGGATGTCGCTCCACGGAATCGAATTCAGCCACGAGGTGGACCGTTTGCGTGCGATGGGGCGCTTGTTCCAGGTTGTTGATGATTAACAGATATTCGTCGCCTTCTGTCAATGCAAGTGGGAAACGTTGATTGTTACCGGTGGGAATGATGCAGACAGGTTGATTCCAGTCGATGGGCAGTGTCTCTGCCATTACTGGTTTGCGGGCGATGATCCTACTTGGTGAGGTGGGGCTTCCTTTGGAAGGGGCGGTGCGTACGTTCTGAATTCCCAGCGCGATGAGTAGCGCTGCGATCGGGAGGAAGATCAATGTCAATATTTTGAAGTATCGTCGAGATAACATGCGCAGCAACAAATCGAAGAAGTGAGATCGAACTAAGGGTCTGCAGGATCTATCCGTGTGTACCGGGATCCCGTCAACAACAGGCAGTGATGATTGGGAAACAGCGGCGAGTCTCTGTCAAAGATCGTCAAATCGGTGGGAGGTTAATGAGTAGAATCGGTATAAAGCCTCTAAGTTATGATCCCACGTATAGATGAAATGGTCTGGGTTTAATGGACAATTGGATACAGTATGTCCGTTTTAATACAAAGAGTTTCTGAAATCGTCGATTTCGCTAAGTGGATGTTGATCCTCAATTTCCCCATAATCGGACTATAAATTACGCGGATCCTCCAGTCCGTGCCGCCAAGCCCTTTTCAAGTCGCACCAAATTTGGAGAATTCAGAGAAAATCGGGGGAATTTCCTTCAATGGTGTCCGAGACTGAATATACAATGCACAATTGAGGAGAATGCGCAATTTGGCAATCGCCCATCTTGGTTTGAGTTAGAGCATTCTTGCCTAAAGTTACTCGGGAGAGAGAAATCATGTCAGTATCCAGATTTGGAATATCAATGTTTGTTTGGGCCGCATCTGCCATTTTGTGGTGTGCTCCGGAAAGCTTCGCTGAGAGTCAAGTTCCAGAAATATCAAACATTGGCCAGATCCTCAGTTACCAGAACAGTCAAGGCGAGCATTATTATGCTCTGCAATTCAAAGCGGATCGGTTGCCCGCTGCGACTCATTCAGGAAAGCAAATCGCTGTCCTGTTTGATACGTCAGCGAGTCAGGTTGGCGAGCACCGGACTCAGGCTTTGGACGTTCTGAAGTCTTTGCTGAGTGAACTCCCGAATGATGCTACGGTTGCCCTTTATGCTGTCGATGTGCAATGCACGCCGTTCGTCACTGAGTTTGTGACACCTCAAAGTCGACAGGCGAAACTCGCTGTTGAATCATTAACATCTCGTGCTCCTCTGGGGGCGACTGATTTTGCTCAGGCATTGAAAACTGTAATGCAGGGCCTTCAGAAAGAACAACCACGTTCGATTGTTTATATTGGCGATGGAATGAGTTCTGCCAAGTTAATTTCTCTCCCGGAAATGGCAGCCCTGACTCGTCAACTGGCAACTCAACAGATTCCCGTTCACAGCTACGCTGTAGGTCCTAAGAAAGATTTACAACTGCTGGGTACATTAGGCGTCTACACAGGGGGCGTAGTTCTGATTGACCGAGCAGAGGGAAAACAGGATCGACCTGCCATCGTGGGGAAGGAACTGGCCAAAGCAGTTCAAGCTCCTGTTTTCTTTCCAAAGTCGATTCAGGTCTCAGATAAAAAATTAGAATTAGATACATCACGTGCTCTGCCAGTTCGGACAGACCGTGAAACCGTTTATCTTGCCAGAGGCGATCTCAGTGGCAGACTCAGTGTTGAATTGAGCAGCCGGAACTTGAATGCTGTCTGGAAATTTAATGTCCCTGTAGCACAGGCTGTCAACAGCTTCCTGGCTGTTCCCTGGGCGAATTACGAGCAGGGACAGGAACTGGGAGTCGCTTTTGCCGGACAACGAATGATGAATCTGGCTCGTACCGCCCATGAAGAGCAGATGGCTCAATTGGAATTTGCTGGTACGCGTGCGATTCGTAGTGGTAAATTTGAGCAGGCTGCCAAGTTTGGAAATTTGCTACAGCAGCTTGATCCCGGAAATTCCCGCGGTGACTCGTTACTAAAATTATCAAACAAGTTTCAACAGGATCAACTGGCACAAGCAGATACCAAGCAGCCAACTGCTGATGCAAAAGCGCAGCCGGAAGCGAAGAGTGATCTTCAGCCTCCGATTAGTGATTCAATCAGTAAAGTCGAGCAGTTACGGCAGATCAAGGGAGCCCAGATGAAGATCGAGGTTTCCAATGCGATTGAAGAGGCACGTCAGACTTCTGCCGAAAATCCCAACGGGGCACTTGGTTTATTAAAGCGAACTCTGAACTTTGTTAAATCCACTTCAGACATTGATGTCGATCTGCGTCAGCAACTGGAACGTCGCCTGAATAATATGATGGTAGATGTCCGTAGTCAGATGGAAGTTGCTGAAACACGTCGAATTCGCCAGCAGCAACAGTTGGCACAGGTGGAGCAGCAAAAGCGTCTGGTTGATCAGGTGCTTTTGGAGGACGAAAAACTGGAACAGTTGATCGACCGCGTTCGTTCTCTGATCCAGGATGGTAGGCACGGCAACAGTGATGCTTATGAAGAAGCGGAAGCCGTTTCTCGTGTAGCCGTGGATATGGAACCTGGTAACGGACCCGCGACTGCGGCCCTGTTTACCTCAGAAGCAGCCGGACAGCTGGATAAAGTATTCCGGATGCGTTCTTTACGGGCTGACCGCTTCCTGGAAACACTCTATCAGGTTGAATTATCACACGTCCCATTTCCTGATGAACCCCCAATTCGTTGGCCAGCCGCACCCGTCTGGACTGCTTTGACGGAACGCCGCAAGCAATGGGCCGCTGTGGACCTGCATCAAAATAGTCCTGCTGAACAGCGTATTTTTGAAGAGCTACAGCAAGAAACAGAAGCGAACTTCCCGGATATTCCACTTTCAGAAGTAATGACTTACTTTGCAGAGTTGCACAATATTACCATTCTGATCAATTCGAATGACCTTGGAGAAGAAGGTTTGACTGTTGATGAACCAGTCAACGTTTCTTTGAGTGGTATCAAATTGAAGAGTGCGATGAATATTATCTTGAAGCCGATTGGTTTGACCTATGTCATCGAAGATGAAGTGATGAAAATCACTACCATTCTTAAGGCTGATGAGATTTACGCCACTCGTGTTTACCCCGTTGCTGACCTTGTGATTTCAGTGTCTGCTCAGCAGTCATCAGTGGGATCGAGCCAGGGTGGCTTTGGTGGTCAGCAAGGTGGTCAAGGTGGCCAGCAGGGTGGCGGCGGTCAAGGTGGCTTCGGCGGCGGTGGCGGTCAAGGTGGTGGTCAAGGTGGCGGTCAGGGATTCTTTAATATCGCACCGGAATTTTTGATGATGAACGGAGCCAATGCACTACAGGGGCAGAAACAACCTGCTGTTAAAAAAGTGCAAGTAAAAGCTGATAAAAAAGTCATCAAGCCGATCAACGATCCGGAAATGAAATCCATCCTGGATGACATTCTGGGAGAGGCTGATTCAAAGCAGTCGAAAGCACAATTTCAAGTTGAAGACAATCCGTTTCGATTTGATAATCGCACGATTGAACAACTCAAAAAAAAACCGGAAAGCGTAAAGTAGGCGAGAAATCGGCACTACCTGATGTACCCGGACAATCTAAATTAACAGTACGGAGCCGTTCCCAAGGGAAAGGCTCCGTTTCTGTTAAAGGGAAGCCAGAAAAAAAGAACGAATTCAAGGCCCCTCTCACCAATGATATCAAAGATCCGGCAGCGTTCTGGAATGATTACTTTTCCAAGCGGAAACCTGCTCCTACTTTGGTGAATGATCTGATTTTCAATTTGCATCAAGCGGGGAAACACGAGCATGTGATTGCCGCCATCAATGCGGCTTTGATTCACAATCAATCGCAACCCTGGATGTATGATGTGCTGGCCTTGTCGATGGAAATCGTCGGACGCCCCAAGCAGGAAATTCAGCGAGTTTTACTTTCACGCATCGACTTTTCTGCCACGGATGTTCCAAGTATGGTTTATTCGGCCGCTTATCTCTCCCGGTTCGCTGCGGATGAACAGGCGCTGAAATTGTACCAGCAGGCTTCAAAGCTGCAGCCGACCCGTCCGGAGACTTATATTATGGGGCTACGGCTGGCAGAGAAACTGCAGGATGCGGAAGCGATCCAGTGGGCGGCGACCGGAATTTTGACTCATGTGTGGGTGAAAGATCATCAGACGTTACACAAAAAAGCGTTGAATGCGCTGGCCGATTTAGAGCAGTCGTTCAATAAAGCAGGACGAAAAGCAGAAGCCGCACGAGTGCAGGCAGCCCGGAAACAGGCTTTAGAACGCGATCTGAAGCTGGAACTGACCTGGAACGGGGACGGTGATCTGGATCTGATTGTGGAGGAACCCCAGGGGACTGTCTGTTCTTTTGAGGCACCTTTGACTGCTGGAGGCGGCGTACTGCTCAATGACGGGTATGGTCCCAAACAGGAAAATTGCCGTGAAGAATACGTGTGTGCAAATGCTTTTCCCGGTACTTATGTGGTTCGCGTGCGGTATGTCTCTGGAAATATTGTCGGCCAGCGTGCCCGATTAAAAGTAACGCGTTATCGGGGTTCAAAACATCCAATGATTCAATCCATGATCGTCCCACTGGCAAAAGAGGATCAGTTGATCCGCATCGATCTTTCAAAAGGGCGGCGTAGTACTAAGTCAGAGGCTGTGCGGCCTGCACCAAACTCTCAGAAAACAAGTCAATTTCAAAATCGCTCGCATCATCATCAGCGGCTTTCAAAGGGATCGCGGGTTGCACTTCAAGATTTTCGTGTATCACGACAGTCTGGAATTTCAACCGGACGACAGACGCCGTTTGTGACCGGGACACAGAACGTGGGGGGCGTTGCCAATCAACCTGTGATTACCGTCATTCCAGAGGGGATCAGTCTCTCGGGGGCGGCAGTCGTCTCGCCTGACCGCAGATATGTGCGGTTATCTTTGTCACCGCAGTTTACGAATGTGACAGAAATCTTCACATTCAGTTTTCTGCAGCCATAATGGTTTCGGGCGTTACGTCAGCGAACCAGGCCCGGTGTCACATCCAAATCGAGCGAGGCAATCCGCCCTTGATCCAGATGGTGCCAGGCGATTGCGGCCATCGCAGCGTTATCAGTGCATAAGTCGGGAGGGGCGATGCTGAAATAAACGCCGGCTTTCTCTGTCATTTCAGCTAACCGTTCCCGTAGCAGAGCATTCGCGGCGACGCCTCCGCCGACACAGAGTGTCGAATAGTTATGCTGCTCAAGTGCCTGCTTGCATTTACCAACAAGAACATCGACGACGGCTTCCTGGAAGCTGGCAGCGAGGTCCGCAATGCGTTCTTCGGTGAGTGGCGGTGGTTGTTTTTTTGCGCCCGGATTACCAAGGGCGGCATACAGAACCGCTGTTTTCAAGCCGCTAAAGCTGAAACGAAGTTCCGGATCTTTCAGAAACGAACGTGGAAAGGGAAAGGCTTTCGGATTTCCCCGGGCGGCTGTTGTCTGGATGGCAGGGCCTCCGGGATAGGAGAGACCTAATATTTTGGCGACTTTGTCGAAGGCTTCGCCGGCAGCGTCATCAATGGTGGCGCCGAGTAGTTTAAATTCAAATGATTCAGAACAATGATACAAATTCGTATGGCCGCCACTCACGACGAGTCCGATTGCCGGGAACAAGGGGCGTGTTTCCTGCATCTGGCAGGCAAACAGATGGCCTTCAATATGATTCACAGCAATTAAGGGGAGATCGAGCGTCATGGCCAGGGTTTTGGCTGCGGTTAAGCCGATGAGCAGCGAGCCCACCAGCCCCGGTTCCGTTGCGACCGCGATAGCGGACAACTGATTTAACGTGATGCCGGCCTGTTTTAAGGCGTCATCGATTACTGGCAGAATGCGTTCCAGATGCGCGCGGGACGCGATTTCCGGAACGACGCCTCCAAACTTTTCGTGCAAGTCGATTTGTGATGAGACGATATTGGAAAGGATGCGCATATCACGTGTGATGACGGCAGCCGCCGTTTCGTCGCACGAAGATTCGATTGCCAGCAGGTATTCTTCAGGTTGGTTCATAGATGATACGTTGATAGCTAAAAATGAAAAGCGACGTCCGGATAAAAAGTTGTCCGAAAGTCGCTTTGCTGTAAGAGCGAGCTGATTTCAGTTCTGCAGGATTGATCGATCAGGTTGTTTTAATGACCAGCTTGTCTTTCGCTGGCTGGGGAAGACTTGCTGCTTTTTTGGCTGGTTTGGCCTCTTTCGCGTCCGGTTTTTTTTCCGGATTCTTAGCTTCCTCTTTGTCAGCAGGCTTCGTTTTGCCGCTTAATGAGTCTTTGATATATTTTAATGCTAGTTCCAGTTGCTTATCTTTGAACTCTTCATCCAGCTTTGCACTATGGTCCAGAATATCGCGTTTACGGCGGTAAACTCCCAGTGCTTCCAGTTCGTCATCCGTCAGGCGTAAACGATAGTTTTCATCAGGAGTAACGCCCCAGACATCGGTGTCTTTCGATCCTGGGAAACGGTGGATGTTTTTTCCACTGGGGCGATGATAACTGGCTGTTGTCAGTTTTAAGGCACTATCGCCTTCTTCCAGCTCGATCACGTTCTGGACACTACCTTTCCCCCAGGTTCGTTCGCCGACGATGATGGCTCGTTTATGGTCCTGCAGGCAGGCGGATACGATTTCACTGGCCGACGCGGAATAGCGGTTCACAATGATCGCCATGGGGAAACCGGAATAGGTGCCTTCTTTGGTGGCTTCCCATTTTCGGTTGCGACTGTTGCGACCTTTGGTACTGACGATTTTTCCCGATTCGATGAACATGTCTGAAATTTCCGTGGCTTGAGAAAGTAAGCCACCCGGATTAAATCGCAGGTCGAGCACCAGGCCTTTCATGCCTTGTTTTTTCAAATCGTCGATTGCTTCCTGCAATTCTTCGGAGCTATGTCGACTGAAGTGCGTCAGGCGAATATAGCCAATTTTATCTTTATCATTGAGCATGTAGTTCCAGGAGTCGTCGGACTTGTATGTATCTCCCAAAACGGTGGCAACGTGGATGAGTTCACGTTGGATGGTGAGTGGTTTTGCTTCTTTCGTCCCTTTGTGAATCACAGACATACTGACTTTTTCACCGGCACGACCTTTGAGAAATTTGATGGCCTGCGGAAGGGTAAATCCTTTGGTCGATTTGCCTTCAATCGCATCAATGATATCGCCGGCCCGAATTCCTGCTTTATAGGCGGGAGTCCCCGGCAGTGGCGTCATCACGGTCAATCTGTCGTTATTTTCATCAATATGAACCTGAATCCCAATTCCCCCGAATTCCTGCTCAACAACCTGGTTAAATCGGGAAAGGTCTTTGGGACTGATGTAGTTGGAGTACTGGTCTAACTCTTGTACCATGCCTCGGATGGCTGCTTCGAGTAAAATACGCCGATCAATGTCTTTGACGTAATTCCGCTCAATCTGCTCGTAGGTATCCGCGAACAGTTTCATCATCTGGTAGTAGTCATCGTCTTTTTCTTTTTCATCCGCGCAGATCGATTGAGAGAGCGGTGCGGAAATCATCAGAATGAGTATTAACAACGAACTGATCAAGCGGAATTTTTGCATGGATGATTCCTTATGAGATATACAGAACACAACTCAAACCAGCCAGAAATAAAACTTCAAATCGTTGAAATGTGTTTTGTCTGGATATTGAAACTCGGGAGAGCTTCGTTTTTCTATAGTATTAGTGTAGGCGATCCGCAAACCAGTGGCAAGATTTGCTCTGTAACCAAAATGCCTAAAACGAGTTAATCTTAGAAATACCTCTGAAATTGAATTCTGACGATCAGCTGGATACAGTTCACTCTAGATCCGTTTTTTGGACATTTTTCCTTTAATCGAGCAACAGCAAATGCAGCCTGAAGTTCAAATATTGATTGGTACAGCAGGTTCCGGGAAAACGGAACAACTGCTGGATCAGTACCGGGGTGCATTACAGTCAGGTCTGGCAAGGCATTGTCCCGGAACGACACTCTGGATTTCTCCGACAATCCGTTCTCGTCGGCAGGTGCTGGATCAGTTGCTCTGTGAGAAAATGCCGGTCTGTTTTGCACCCAATGTTTATACGTTTGAAGCGTTTGCCGAAACAATCCTCAAGTCTCTGGATGAACCAATCCAGACCTTACCCGAGATCTCCAAACGGTATCTGCTGCGGACGATTGTAGATGATTTCATCGCAGCCGGGAAGATTCAGTATTTCAGTTCCATCGCGGGCACTTCTGGTTTTCTGGATCTGGTTTCGAGTTTCATTTCCGAGTTAAAGCGGGAAGAAATCTGGCCGGAACAGTTTTCAAAGGCCTGCGGGCAGCTCAATTCGGATTCGCGGCAAAAGGACCAGGAACTGGCTCTGATCTATGACCGATATCAGGTCGCTCTGCATGAGATGCGTCGCTATGATTCGGAAGGTCGTTTCTGGTCTGCGAGAACGGCGTTGCAGGAAGGCATGTGGGGACCCTTTGGACAATTTGATCTGGTTGTGCTGGATGGATTTGCCGACTTTACACATACGCAGTACGAGATCCTGGAACTGCTGGCACGCCGGACCGAACAACTGATGATCTCGCTTCCTCTGGAAGGTGAGATACGACGGAATGATCTATTTGCCAAATCGGTCGTCGCCAAACGAATCCTGGAATCTCGATTACCGGGCACGATCAAAACGGTCTGTTGCACACCGCCTGAATCTCAAACGTCGCGGTGGCAGATCAGTCATTCCTTGTTCGGAAACCCACGAGCAATTCAGCCTCTGCCGACCGCCGATCAGATCAAAGTGCTAGCGGTGGCAGGACAGCGGAATGAAGTTGAAGTGCTGGCGTCGGAAGTGAAGCAGCTACTACTGCAGGGGATTCTGCCAGAAGAGATTACCATCGCATTCCGTTCGACCCAGGAATACGGCGATCTGATTGAAGAAACGTTGACAGCAGCCGGCATTCCTTATTTTCTCGGTCTGGAGCAGGAGTTTGCCCGGTTTCCGGTGGTACGAGCGATCTTTACATTTTTGCAGATCGAACTGGAGAACTGGTCTTTCGACAGCATGATGTCGATTCTGGATTCGAATTATTTTTCACCCGATTGGCCGGAATATCGGGACGGCACCGCCGTTCGAAGTTTGTCGCGCGTGTTACGACAACTCAAGATTGATTCCGGAAAAACAGATCTTCTGAATGCACTGGAGAAAGAAAGCCAGAAGGCACGTGAACTGTGTGCTCGCTATCCGGGGCAGCCAAAGTGGGAATCACTGAGGCGAGAGTCGCAAGCCGCGAATCAGCTTGCCAGGCGGCTTGCCGATGCGACACAGCGATTGAGGGGGAAAGAGCTGTTCGTGAACTGGATTGAAATTCTGATTTCACTGGCAAATGAATTCGGTTTGCAGAAGGCATGGGCGGGAGCCGACACGGAACAGGGCCAGCTTGATAAGCGGGATCAATTCATCTGGGAACGATTTCAGGAGCTACTGTTTCATGCGGTATCGCAGATCGAACAGATTGAAGAATTTCATCAACGGGACGCGGCACCGCTGGATTTGATCGGATTTCGAGGGTTGCTGCTGGATCTGCTCGAACAGCAAACCCTCTCCATGCAGCCGGAAGAGACGGGACGAGTCCGGGTGCTGGATGCGACACAGCTGAGGAATTTAAGTATCCCCTATCTGCTGATCGGTGGCTTAAGTGAAGCCAGTTTTCCCCGCAGTCATCGTGAAGACTGCCTCTACAGTGAAAAAGATCGCGGGGAACTGAATCAAAACGGACTCTCGCTCAAGCAGCATGCAAATCAGCAACAGGAAGAAATGTTGCTATTTTATGAAGTGATGACCCGGTTTTCGAAGCAGTTAATTCTGAGTTATCCGGCCATCAGTTCAACCGGGCAGCCTCTGTTTCCCAGCCCTTATCTGACAGCGTTGATTGAATTGTTCGAGCCAGTGGCATTATCGGTTCAACAGGTGGGCGAGTTGAATCCACTGCCACGTCAGGAGCAGACGTTATCCAATCGCGATTTACGGGTACTGGCGACGGACCAGTTAAAGCAGGGGCGAACCGGAGTGTTTCTCAGTCTGTTGAATGATCCGGTGTTGAGGGATACGGCACATAATATTCTTGCAGCATCCGAAATGGCGGTTGCGCGTTTTGAATGTGAAGGGTTCACCGCGTATGAAGGTGTTCTAGAATCACCGCAAAACAGGCAGGCCATTCGCGAGCGGTTTCCGCGGGAATACGAATTCAGTACCACGCAACTCGAACTCTATTTAGCCTGTCCTTATCAGTTTTTTACACAGAGTATTTTGGGGATTGAAGTTCCTGAACCACCGGAGCTGCGTACGAATCATCTGCAGCGCGGCATTCACGTTCACAGCATTCTGACGAAGTTATATGAACTTCTGATTGAACAGGGAGCGATGGATCGGTTTTACGCTGCTGACCAAGTGGAATTCTTGTTTCTGGATCTGCTTGATAAACGGGTTTCCGATGAGATTGCAGAGACCAAACTCCAGCAGGTGTTGCTGACGATTGAAAAACAAATTCTGGAAGACTGGGGGGGATTGTTTGCGGAACAGTCGGAGATGTATGGCAAGCTATTTGATGAACTCTGGGATGATCCACCGGCGATCGTAGGGCGAGAAGTTCCGTTTGGCAGGGTGCCGACAGAACCAGATCCAACGCAGGAACACTACCAGCATCTGACATTGGGAAGTGGGGAACGGGAAACTCGCATTCGCGGCCAGATTGACCGGATCGATGTGGGACGTATGGAAGGGAAAAAATATTTCAACATCATCGATTATAAAACCGGGCGGGCGCTGCCTTCTGCATCAGAGATTCGTGCAGGAAAAAAAATCCAGCTTGCATTATATCTGATTGCCGCCCGGCGGTTGGAAATGATCGACATCGATGCGGAGCCGTTTCATCTGGGGTACTGGAAAGTTCAGGAGACCGGATTTGTCATGCCACTCCGTTCGCGGAAAAAGCTGGTAGAACCAATTTCAGGTGAGGATCTGGAATTACTGGAAACAACCATGGAAGGGCTGGTGCCCCATTTAGCACATTTGATTCGTGGTGGAATCTTTCCGGTTCAGGTGGATGAGAAGATTGCACATCTCGATTCGGCGTTTCAATCGGTGTGCCGTTTCTCGCAGGTAGAGAGTTACCGGGACTCGCTGGGCAAGCAGATTGACTTATTGCACTATTTAGAAACAGACCAGGATCTTTCCGAAGAAGAATCACCAGAAAAGTAACTTAAATTTATGTCAAACCAACCCACTTATACTGACCAGCAGGCGGCTGCCATCAGCACGCGTGATGTTTCGATTGCGCTATCTGCTGGTGCCGGTTGTGGAAAAACGTTTGTTTTGACACAGCGGTTTCTGAAACTGATTGAGCCAGGCACGCCCACCGATCGGTTGAGTCATATTGTGGCGATTACGTTTACCGAACGTGCGGCTCGTGAAATGCGGGATCGAATCCGTGAGACTTGTCTGGCGCAACTGCGCAACTGTCCTGAGGACGAAGTGGCACACTGGCAGACGGTGATTCGTGGTCTGGATTCCGCGCGGATCAGTACGATTCATTCATTTTGCACTTCAATTCTGCGAAGTCACGCCGTCAGTGCCCGGCTGGATCCTCATTTTGGATTGTTAGAGCAGGGGATGAGTGACACGTTTCTCAGAAAGGTCGTTCGCGAGGCGGTTCACGATCTCTTGAAACAGGAAAACGCGGACGGTATGCAGTTGGTATACCGTTATGGTCTGGAAAAAACGTACGAACTTCTGATCTCGCTGGTTCCACAGCAGTTCCGGATTGAATTCGAACAGTTCGCTGAGATAACTGTCGAACAACTGGCGGGGCGGATGCGTGAATATTGGGAGCAGACCTTTATTCCATTGCAACTGGCGGAAATTGCGAATGCAGAGAGTACACAGTTTTTAGTGAATCTGATGTCCGCGAATGAGCCGACCCATCCTAAAATGCGAGCGAGGTTTCAAGTGCTACTCGCGCGGCTTCCTGAATTAATTAACGGGTCAGCAAAGCTGCGCGGGGAATTATTGGAGACCTTGATCAGTCATGCCAAAGTGCAGGGGGCGGGGACCAAAAAAGACTGGGAGGACGTGACTGTTTATGAACAGATCAAAGATGGGTTTTCTGCATTACGGGGATCGCTGGGAAAAATTTATGAAAGTCTTGTGCCAGATCCTGCTCAATTTCAAATGGCGGCCGAATATAGTCTGGTCGTTTTAAAAGTCACCAAATATGTGGCGAAACGTTATCAGCAGAGCAAAGCAGAAAAAGGGCTGCTCGATTTTGATGACCTATTGTTACAGACGCGGGATCTGTTTCGCCGCGATCCGCTCGCTAAGCAGCGGGCGGCTGCCGGGATTGAGTTTTTGATGGTGGATGAATTTCAGGATACCGACCCGGTGCAGAGCGAAATTGTGCGTTCGCTGTGTGGTCAGGATCTGTTGACCGGCAAACTCTTTTTAGTGGGCGATGCGAAGCAGTCGATCTATCGTTTCCGTCGCGCTGATCCGGAAGTGTTTCATCAACTGCGGATGGAAATACCGGAACCGGGGCGTCTGCCACTGAGTACAAATTTTCGCAGTCAGCCGGCGATCTTGAATTTTACGAACTGCCTGTTTGCCTCAGCGATGGAACACTATTACGAACCCTTAATGCCCTTCGATCCGGAACAGCATTCACCCACTCCGGGCATTGAGTTTCTATTTGCCTCTCCGGATGATCCAGATCTCAAAGGGGCGGATGCCGTACGGGAGACGGAAGCGGAATGGATTGCCGCCCGGATTCGTCAATTGCTGGAAGATGAAACGCCACGAATCTGGGCCAAAAATCTAAAGTCTGGTGCACGCGAATTGCGGCGGGTGGAACCGGGCGATATCTGTATTCTGTTTCGCTCTTTGTCGAGTGTCAGTATTTATGAAAAAGCGTTACAGCAGCGGGATCTGGATTATTACCTGGTCGGCGGACGTGCCTTTTATGCCCAGCAGGAAATTTATGACCTGAGTAATCTGTGTCAGTATCTGGATAATCCTGATGACGAATTGAGTTTGCTAGGCGTCTTGCGTTCGCCTTTTTTCAGCCTGTCGGACGATACCATTTATTCGATCGTTCGAAATGCAGGGACACTCTCCGCAGCGATGTTGATGACGCCTTCGGAAGATCTGCAGCCGCGGCAGAAACGTCAGGTTCTGTATGCACAGAATGTAATGGCAGAACTGCGTTCGAAAAAGGACCGCCTGTCACTGGTGGAATTATTGAATCTGGCGTTAGAACGAACCGGTTATGATGCGGCTCTGTTGAATGAATTTCTGGGCGATCGCAAGATTGCGAACCTGAGAAAACTGATTGAGATGGCGCGCAATTTCGAATCAACGGGGCTGTTTACTCTGAAGGATTTTGTGCAGCGGGTCAGAGATTCGATTCTTGAAGAGAGTAAGGAAGAACTGGCGGCGACATTGCCGGAAACGAGTGATGTGATTCGCCTGATGACAATTCACCAGTCCAAAGGGCTCGAATTTCCGATTGTGATTGTGGCTGATCTGGATCGTAAATCTCAAGGGGCTGCGAAAGATCCGTTTTTGCATCCCGAATGGGGGGCCTTACTGCCGCTACCTGCGGTACGTGGGACCGTGCCGGAAAATTATGCGTTCAAGATGCATCGCGTGCTGGAACAGAGGGCCGACGAAGAAGAAACCGTGCGGCTGTTGTATGTCGCTGTCACGCGTGCCGCTGACTATCTGATTCTTTCGGCAGGTTTACCGTACAACCAGAACTATCAATCCCCGTGGATGAAACTTCTGGCACGCCACTTCGAATTGTCAACCGGGTCTCCTGCCATCGATCCTTACCTGGGGCGACTATCATTGGGTGCGATCCCCGCCGATCAGATTCCCGAAATTCGCGTGCATCATCAGAAACCCGAGACTGTAACGAAGGCAGCGAAGAAGCAGAAAACTTTGAAGCCGAGTCAGTTTTTTGAAACGCTGGCGCAGGGGGCGCCGGAAGCATTTCCAATGTCATTTAGAAAGATTCCGCCGCAACGGGAAGAGCGAACGCATGTCAGCGTGTCTTCTCTGGAAGTCATCGATGCGGAATTGCAGCAGTTCCCAATTCATTTTCAGGAGCCGTTAACAGGGGGGGCGTCTCTGACGGCCGAAGAAGCGACCCAGCTGGGGACCTTGACGCATGAGGTCATCGAACGTCTGGATCCACAGCGACCCGAACAGGCGGCCCGGATTGTGGAGTCTGTTCTATACGAGCAGCCTCATCAGATTCAGGAAAAGTTACGGCCCTTGATCACGCGTCAAATATCTGCCTGGTACGATTCTGATCTGTGTCAGATGCTGCAGTCGGCGCGGGTGCATTATCGGGAACTCGATTTCCTGTTACGCTGGCCTGATTCGACCTCGGGGGCCGAAAGCGATCCGATTACGGTTACCGGGACGATTGATGCGGTTTTGCAGACAGCTGAGGGGCGTTGGGTCGTCTTGGATTACAAAACCGGTTCCCGCCTATCGCAATTGACAGAAGAACAGCTGATTGAAGAGTATGAATTTCAGTTAGGAGTGTATACACTGGCGGCAGAGCAACTCATTGGAGGCCGACCCGAATCAATTGGTTTGGCAGTGGTGCATGATACCGTCCGTTTTGTAGAATTCGATTTGAATCCGACGCGACTCGATGAGATTGCCGGGAGGCTGTCACAAGCGGTTTCCCAATTGAATCAACCTATGCCAGCGACAGAAAGTCGTTAAACCGTTCCATGTCCAGTGAGTCACATTCCGAGCTTGATTGCGTTCGTCAGCTGTACGATGCTCCTGAAATTTTTGAGCTGATCCAACAGCATTCCGGATCAGAATTCCAGCTGCAGAAACAGTTGCGACAAACCTATTCTCATGAAATGGTGCGGGCGGCGTTAACCTTATCCGAACTACGGATCCGAGGGCGTGCCAAATTTTCTAAAGCAGACCAGATGTGGTTCGACCGCAAAAGTCTGGAACAGGCGACACCCGAACTGGTTTCTCAGCATAAAGCGACGCGTTTTTCTGGAACAGTTTATGATTTTTGCAGTGGCATGGGAGGGGATCTGATTGCGCTGGCAAAACACGCGCGTGTGACGGGCGTTGATCTGGAACCGCTGCTGTGTCAGTTTGCACTGTGGAACAGTGACGTTTACGGCGTGTCGGATTCGGTGAGCGTGTTAAATTCTCGCCTGGAAGACATTCAGGATCGCGAGGGTCGATTGCACATTGACCCTGATCGGCGGCCTCACTCTGGGGGAAAAGTGATCCGGATTGAAGATTATCTACCCAGCCTGGAGACACTGCTGGCGTTGATCGAGCAGTTTCAAGGAGGGGCGATCAAGCTTAGTCCTGCCAGTAATTTTTCTGGAAAGTTTCCCGGCACCGAGGTGGAGTTGATCAGTCTGAATGGCGAATGTAAGGAGGCCACGATCTGGTTTGGTGATCTGGCAGGCGAGCAGGAATATCGCGCGACTGCCATTTCCAAAACGGGCAAGGTCGACAGTATTGCCGGTCATCCGATGGATGCGTTTGTGAATATCACGGAGCCGGGCGCTTATGTTTATGATCCCGATCCGGCGATCGTCCGTTCCGGGTTACTCGATGTGGCCGCGGATCAATATGGGGTGAGTCGCTTAGACCCTGAAGAAGAATATCTGACGTCCATGGAAGCGGTGGAGTCTCCTTTTTTCAGACGTTTTCGAGTTTTGGATGAGTTGCCGAACAATGACCGGGATCTGAAAAAGTATTTCCGGTCTGCCGATTTTGGGCAACTGGAAATCAAGTGCCGTCGTATTCCGGTTTCGATTGAAGCGTTGCGACGCAAGCTGTCTTTAAAAGGGGATGCAGCGGGGGTATTGATCATTGCCCGCTTGCAGGGGAAATCGCGGGCGCTGATCTGTGAACGCGAATAATTCAACAGCTTGAGTCGTTGAGTGGCAGTTCTGCGCAAAAAAAAACGAGAGCCGGTGAAAGGCTCTCGCTCGTATGGTGTTGATTCCCGTTGACGTTGGATGGACTGATTTACTGTGCCTGTCGGAACTGGAAGCGGTCCATGGGAAGCAGTTGTTGTGGCGCTCCCGGTGCATTGTTAAACACGAAAGAGAATGCATAGCAGACCACCATTCCGGAAGTCATTTCTGCGACATACAGTCCGCCTTCGGCAAACTGGGCACGCCCTTGAGCGGGTAAATTGACATCACCCGAAACAATGACGTAATGCGGTTTTGCAGTCGGATCGACGTTGAAGTCGGCAGCCAGGTTTCGAAAATAAGCGTGCGTAAACTTACCCGATCGCGAGTTCAAAACGGCGCCCTGCAGACGTCCGGTCAGAAAGTCGAGTACGAAGACCCCTTCTGCGTTTCCGTTTCGAGTCGGAACCGTGGTAATGGCAAAGCGATCACCATCGCGGTCAGTTGCTACTGCGAAGGCTGGTTCGTGTGGCCAGAAGTAGGATAAACACATGCCGCAAATGATGCCGACTGTCAGCCATAGAAATCGGCGTTCCCCAATTCGATTTTTCACCACAAATGCCTCCCGGTGCTGTTTGTTTTCAGATGGAGTATGAGATTTCTCACTCCACCAAAGATTTGAAATCTGAAAATGTTGAAAACTGGAATCTGAATTTGCTCTACGAATTATAGAGACAAGTCTTGTTTATTGTACCCAAGAACGGAAATCCTCGCCAGAGTTATTTGCGGGCAAAAATCGGAAAGTGCCTCCGGTGAAAAGCCCCAATCATTGCTCCCGATAATTGCCGTTGGTTGTAATTCTGAACGTGCAAAAGTATGCTGCTTTGTAAGGAACCGTCTTCAGGACTGGTCAGATTCAACATCTCGCTGCTCAACTCTAACTCGTCTCGTGGTACGGGTATAGAATGAATCATCAAGAGGAAGGAAGTCAACAATGGAAACTATGAACGGTCAACTCAATCGTAAATTGCGGATGGCACTTGTAGGTGGGGGACAGGGTTCGTTTATCGGTCGGGTTCATTCCATCGCCGCCTGTCTGGATAATCGGGCCGAACTGGTGGCAGGAGCTCTGTCATCGAATCCCGAAAAAGCAAAAGCATCAGCGCCCGCTTATGATATTAAACCAGACCGGGCCTATGGTTCCATTGAAGAACTTGTCGAGAAAGAGTCGGCTCTGCCGGAAGATCAGCGGATTGATTTCATCAGCATTGCGACGCCCAACTTTACCCATTTTCCGATTGCGAAAACGGCTATCGAAGCCGGGTTCAATGTGATTTGCGATAAGCCGATGACCTTCGACCTGGCGCAAGCGGAAGAATTGAAAACACTCGTCGAGAAATCAGGCGTGGTGTTTGCCGTCAGTCATAATTACACTGGGTATCCTCTCGTGCGGATGGCGCGGGAAATGATTCTGTCGGGGGAACTGGGCGAGATCCAGGCCATTCGATCCAATTATATTCAGGGGTGGTTGCGTTCTCGTCTGGAAGAGGAAGAACAAAAACAGGCTGCCTGGCGAACCGATCCTGCGAAATCGGGAGCAGCCGGTGCCTTTGGTGATATCGCCACGCACGCCTATAACCTGGGCCGCTATATGACGGGACTTTTGCCCGAAGAAATTTCATGCAACTTGAAGATATTCGCCCCCGGTCGCCAGTTAGATGATTATGGTCATGCTTTGATTCGTTTCCAAAACGGAGCACTAGGCACAGTGACCGCCAGCCAGATTTCACATGGCCGCGAAAATGACCTGTCTATTGAGATCGACGGCACCAAAGGTGCATTGAGCTGGCGACAGGAAGACCCGAATCAGATGGTGATCCGTCGCAACGGGCAACCGCATTCGCTTTACACACGCGATCCGAATGCTCCGTTCATGAATGAGATGGGAGCCGCCGCCTGTCGATTACCCTCTGGTCATCCGGAAGGATTCTATGAAGCGTTCGCCAATATTTACCGTGGGACTTATGACGCGATAATCAACCGAATTACCGGACAGCCTTTCGAACCCAAAAACACGATCTACCCGAACGTGTATGATGGGGTGGAAGGAATGTTCTTTATTCAGCAGTCGGTTGCCAGCAGTCATGAAAATGGTGCCTGGCTACCGTTTCAGTGTGAGAGCGCCCGTAGTTAACCCGACTTCGGGTTGATCGAAGTGATTTCATTTACGGACATTAATTAAAAAAAATCGGGAAGTTGGTGTTTTATGAAGAACATTCCACTGCACTATCAAATTCTAGTTGCTTTGATCGCAGGGACACTTCTCGGTTTTGTTTTTAATCCTGGTGAAATTTCGCTGGAAGATCTGTCACTGACGATCAAACCATCGGACGGGGGTTATCAGGTTTCACAGGAAAACGGAGCCCAGGACCAGAAAGAGTATCAATTCAAAGACCGCGCGGAGTTACTCAAGCGGTATCCCGAATTGAAGGGCCTGTATGCCAAAAAAGAGCTTGAGAAACCGGTGACACTGGAAGTCACCGGTCGCTCCATTCACATTGTTGATTCATTCAAGAAAGTCGAATTGACTTACACCCGGACTGTGAATAAGCAGGGTACTGTGACTTCGTATTCTGCGCCGAGCGGTGACGCGTTGGTGAAAACCTATCCGCAGTGGAAGGTCGACTATCAGTTGTTTGGGATCGGTATTTCTCAAAAAGTGATGGCGATTTCCAAATGGGTCGGGGACTTGTTTCTACGGTTACTGAAAATGGTGACGATCCCTCTGATTGTGACCTCGTTGATCACCGGAATTGCCAGTCTGGGGAATGCAGCTCGGTTTGGAGCCATGTTTTCCCGGACGATGCTGTATTATCTTTCCACCAGTCTGCTGGCGATTTTTACCGGGATTTTTGTGGTGAATCTGCTTCGTCCTGGTATTGGGGCTGTGTTACCAGGGGGCAATGGGTCTCTCTCTTCTGGTCAGGAATCGATCAGTTCTATTTTTCTGGATATGATTAATCGATTAGTTCCGACGAACATCATTCACTCTTTGGGTGAAGGAGAATTTCTTTCGATCATTTCGTTCAGCATGCTGACTGGAATATTTATTCTGCTGGTGGGGGGAAAGCATGGCAAAGTCATGACGGACTTTTTTCAGGCCGGTTTTCAAGTCATGATGCGGATGACGATGTTCATTATCAGCTTGGCGCCGATTGGCGTGCTGGCGTTTATGGTATATGCAGTCTCGTCTCAGGGGATTGAAATTTTCAAGATACTGAGCTGGTATATGGCGGCCGTTTTTCTGGCGTTATTGATTCATGCGGTGGTCATTTTACCCTGCCTGCTGAAGTTTGTGGCGCGGCGTTCCCCAATTGAATTCGCCCGTGCGATGAGTCCGGCATTGATGACGGCATTTTCAACCGCATCATCGAATGGGACGCTGCCTTTGACAATGAGTTGTGTCGAAGAAAACGCGGGGATTTCCAACGAAGTCAGTTCGTTTGTGCTTCCGCTGGGCGCGACGATCAATATGGATGGTACGGCTTTGTATGAAGCGGTGGCAGTGCTGTTCATCGCGCAGGCGTATACTGGGGAAGTGATGCCGATTTCCCAGCAGCTTGTCGTTGCGATTACGGCTTTACTGGCGAGCGTTGGTGCAGCCGGCATCCCCCATGCGGGGCTGGTGATGATGGCGATTGTCTTACAGGCGGTTGGCCTGCCACTTGAGGCACAGGGAATCATCATCGCAGTGGACCGGGTTCTGGATATGTGTCGAACTTCGGTCAATGTCTGGAGTGATTCCTGTGGCTGTGCAGTTATCGAACGCTACCGCTAAGAGATTGCGGCAAAAGTTACCTGGTTCCAAGTTAACTGGAAGCTGCTAAAAACCGGGGTTGGTCAGGAATTCCTGAGGGATAACCAATTCAACCGTCACAACCGGATGCGGGGGTGTTTTGCCAGCCCCCGCCAGTCGATAGAAGGATACAGAGCAATCCGCTCAGTTTCTCGCATTTTTTGTATCGGCGCTTCTTGGATCAGGTGAAATGGAACAAACAATCACTCCGCCTCAGGAATGGGTTCAGACCATTTGTGACCAGTTTTCGGAAATCACCGGCTGGCCTTTACGGTTCACGCCAGCTAAGCCGGGAGAGCGAAAATCGCTGGAAGCAGAGTTGTGCCGAAGTGAGAAATATTGCTGGTATGAATCGATAGAAGATGGCAATCGCTGTCTGGGTTATCTGTATCTCTCACTCCCTGATGAGACAGCCAACGATCACCTGTTTGTGACGGCAATCAAATTTGCGGAGTTAGTAGGAAGTCTGATTTCGCGCATCGAAACGATGAATTCTTCGCTAGAGACGAAGGATAAAGAAGTCACCACGCTGGTGGATGTCGGCTTGTCCGTGACGAAACAGGAGGCGCTACAGGATTCATTGCAAAAACTTCTGGAAGCCGCATTGCAGCTCACTGGCTTTCGCGCTGCGGGTTTCTTTTTATTGAACTCGGAATCAAATCAGTTATCACTCCGAGTTCAGTATTGTCTGACTGCATTTGAGATTCCCTTTCATCGCCGAAAGTTATCGGAATCTCCCCCTGATTTGGAAGCATTCGCCAAAGAGGGGCTGATTATCAATCGCCAGGACACACCGGAACTGGCGCGCTGGTTACCAGAAGGTTGTCTGACGGGGATGTGTGTTTCGGTGCAGTCTGAATCGGGGCCGTTTGGGACTCTGTGGGCGTTCGACCGACGTGCCCGTCATTTGAATGAGCGGGATATCCATGTTTTGAAATCCATTGGTGCGCAGGTCAGTACGATTCTGGAACGAGCCGTCTTAATCAAAGAGAGCCAGAACCAAATACGTCTGAAAAAAGAACTCAAAGTGATTTCGGAATCCTTTCCAGCGGAATTTGCCGAGGAATCGACGCGGGATCGTGACTTTCAGATTGCGGTCCAGGCCATCAGTCATCATGAAGTGGGTGGCGATTTATGCGAATTCGTTTCACTGGGTCCTCACGTGACCTGTTTTGCATTGGGTGATGCTTCGGGTGATAGTATTCCTGCCGCCGTTGTGATGGCTTCGGTCCGGGGGGCCTTACGGACGTTGACGGAAGGGCCGATCGAACAGGCGAAAGATACTCGTTTTGTGATTGGACGAATCAATACTGCGCTCTATCATACCTCACTCCCGCATCAGTTTATGAGCATGATGTATGGTGTGATCGATACTCAAAACCGAACATTTACCTATACCAATGCAGGACATCCCGCGCCATTCTGGGTGCATAAGGGGAAGATCACAAGCTTAACATCGCATGGAATGTTATTGGGGGTTACGGAATCAAACGAGTACGATTATTCCGTGATTCCAATTTGCACGAACGATATTGTGGTTGGCTTCAGTGATGGAATCAGTGAAGCGATGAGCAGCGAACGCAAAATGTTTCGCTCGGACGGGATTATGAATGTCCTGAAAGGTCACACTGAAGATTCAGCTGAGGAAGTGATGCTGGGGATCTGGACCAAACTCCAAAAACATCTGGAAGGTGGAAACGACGGCGATGACCGGACGTTGATGGTCCTGAAATTCGCTCGGTATATCGGGGATTAAATCAGCAAACCGCAGCAGTCTCTGCTAGCCGACAACGCGAAATCGGGGGCGATCTTCATTGGTACGTGACGTCTGTGACGTCTGGTTGCTGTCCCATTCTGGTGGTGCTTCCGCAGTAAATTCAATGCTGGAATCCGAGTCTGTTGTCTGCGACAATTTCAGCTCCGGTTTGGTCGTAGCGACCATTTCCGTTCGACTTGGTTTGGGCACTGGTTGCTGAATCCAGCGGTTGATGCGTAAGAGTTGTGACCGCGGCGCTGTAATGGGGAAATGCGAGCAGCGGTAGCTTTTTTGATTCTGATTTTTCCACATGTCGGCGAACTGAGGATTGAGCAATGACAGGTTCAGCGATGGTTCTCCATCGTGAATCGATTGCTGAATCATGCGGGAGACCAGAGTCGTGATGACTTCTGGGGACGCGTTTTTCTGGCGGCCTAATGCGAGGTAATCGGTGCCTTGTGCATGCTGTAAGCCGTAAGCACAGGCAACCAGTGTATGATTGATAAACAGGGCGTCAATCCGTGCGAGACCTGCGCGAACGGCAGGACCATGTATTTCGCGGAGAAAGGCCAGTTTCCTGCTGTTTGCATAAGAACCACCGGCGATCGTGGTCTGGTTTCCGTATGAGAATTCCATCTGTTCGAATTCGGTCCAGAGATCCCAGCGGGGATTCCAGCCGGGCGCGAGCGGATCTTCCAGCCGTGAACGATAAAAGGCGACGTGTCCCGCTTTGGACGTGATCTGTTCTGCGGAATGAATCTGTTGTTGTGTCTGAGATGAGCGACTGCCGAGATAAGTGCTCCAGTTTGTATCTTGTGTCTTTACAAGAGGAAGCTGCTGCCAGACGGCCTGGCTTCCCTGAAAAGCGACCGACTTGAATGCATTGGAAGTTCGTTGGCGGTCGAGACCATCCTGATCAATATACCGCAGGTCTATCAGATCCCAATCACGCTTAGAAGTGCGAATGTGCCTCATGGCGGTGACCATGGTGGCGGCTGGGTTCTGCCCAATCTGGCTAAAGAATGCGCCCCAGCCATCGAGTGGATAGGTGAGGACGCGCATGGTTCCCATTTTGGTGGGAACCGGTTTCACAACCAGGGGCACGATACCGATGACTTTATTTCCCAGCGTGACCATCAGCGTGCGCAGTTTGAGATCCTGGCCGAAGTGCTCCCAGTACTGTTCCAGCCACTCAGGAGAATGGGCGAACGTGACTCCTTTGGTTTTGCCGAGCAGGGAACGCCATGCCAGCCGAAAATTATCAATGCGATCGATGTCATTGATTTCAGCAACTGTGATCATAGTGCGCTCCGGTACTGGCTGAGATGAGACGAGTGATTACATCATTTGTAAATGCACTTGAACTAGAATCGCAACAATCATGCCACTTTCCCGGTTGAGGGAGCCTGTTTCCTTTATTTCCCTTGGGAAAACGCGGTCGACACAGAATGCACCGATAAAGCGTTGGGAATATACTGGTTATCATTACACGAAGACGCAGTTATTAGCTGTCAGCCGGTACTGTGAACTGACGACGCGCTATCGCGATGTTGTTTTTTCTCAACATGACTCAAATTCGTGTTGAGAAAAAACAACGTAATTTATGCTCTGACTTCTCAGCTTCCCAGTTTTTTGAGTGCTGCTTCTGCTGCTTTTTTCACGTTTAGATCTTTATCTTTGGTAGCGGTTTTCAGCGCTGTAATGATCTCAGGAGTATTGATGCCAAATTCTCCCAGGCTGATCGCCGCTTCCAGGCGGGCATCCGGATTTGGGTGTTCTGTGACAAGTTCCGTCATCGCGGGGGCTGCTGTTTTGGCTCTTTGAGGGCTTGGATCAATTTTCGTTAATGCCCACAGAGTGATTGCGTTTTCATCTTTGCTGTTTTTCGCGAGTTCTTTTTCCAGAATCGGAACTGCAGAATTCGCTAGTTTTCCAAAACGGGCCAATGCATAAGTGGCAGCCACGCGTAACATGGGGTTGTCAGAACTTACGTAGGGAGTGATCAACGGAATGGCAGAAGCAGCTGGTGGTCCGATTTCTGCCAAAGCCGTAATCAGTTCAAAAACGACACCCTGATTCTGTTCCATTTTGAGGGCTTGGGTGAGATTTGGTGTTGCTGATTTTGCCAGCGGACCCGAGAGTGAGATGGCATTGGCTGCTTCTCTACGGAGCAGGGGGTTTTCATCGGCAAGTACCTTAATCAATCCAGGCAGTGCCGCTTTCACGGTTGCGGGATCGGTGGGGTTGGCTCTTAAGAGTGCCCAGGCACAGACCGTACGAAATCGTTCGTCTTCGGTGGTGGATTCCGCGTACTTTTTAATGAGTGGCAATACTTTTTTACTACCGATTTTTGAAAGGGCATACACGGCTGTGTTTCTAGTTTTTCCTGTGGAGTCTTCCAGGATTTTTAGTAGCTCCGGTTCGACTGAGATTGCCGCTGGGCCCATTTCTCCGAGACTGATAATCGCGGTCTCGCGAATATCGGCGTCGGAAGATTTTGTGAGTTTCACCAATTCCGGGATGGCTGCTTTTGAGGATGCACCGATCTCACCCAAAACATGAATCGCCAGCAGTTTCAGGCGAGAATCTTTGATTAACATTTCATTTAACGAGGAAACAGACGCCTCACCAATGGATGCCAGAGCAGAGGCGCTCGTCAGGGTTAAAGAGGTCGGTCCCGCTTGCATGGCAGCGGCAAGCTGCGGGACAGCAGCAGAGGCATTCGGGCCAATTTCTCCCAGTGCCGATGCCGCATCAAGCTTGACATTCAGATCAGAGTCGGAAAGCAGTTTGATTAATTCTGGCACTGCTGATTTTGCTTCTGCTCCAAAATCACCAATCGCAATCGCAGCCTGTGCACGTACAATGGGAGAGGAACTGCTCAGCAATTTGGTTAAGGCGGGGACCACTTCCTCTGGCTTGGCATTGATCGATCCCAAGGCATGAGCCGCGTGCCAGACGAGGTTCTGATCTTCCGAGTTCAATACCTTCAGTAAAGTGGGAATTGCTGTTTCGCCTCGAACTCCCATTTGCGCTAAAACATCACAGATTTTCCCACATTCGGAATGATGATCTGCGGAGTGTTCTTTCTTTAGTGCTGCGAGCAATGGTTTGACTGCCGGTTCACCGATTTCGGAAAGTGCGACGGCAGCATCGGAACTCACTTCATTAATTGAGACCTCAAGGCTGCTGAGTAATGCCTTGATTACCTGATTCTGATTTTCTTTGTTTTCCGGATCAACAGACCAGAGCGCCCAGGCGGCAGCAACTTTGATGTAGGAATTATTGCTATCTAATAATGGTGCCATTTGTTTTGCTGCGGGGCGCGAAGCAGGACCAATAAGCCTTAAGGCTTGCAGTGCATTAAACTTGAGAATGACAGAATTACTTCGCAGGAGTTTTGTAAGTTCAGGAACAGCAGGGGCTGCAGCGGGACCAATCTTTCCCAACGCGATAATGGCTTCACTCCGCGAAGAGACGGAACCGCCTTTGACCACGCGAATCAGTGCGGGAACTGCGGTTTTGGAAACCGGGCCAAGCTCTCCCAGTTGATGTGCGGCCAATGCCTGTTTTTCTTCATTCTCACTGTCTAACTCAATAATCAGCAAATTGATGTCAGGAGCTTGTGCAGAGACGAAATCGGAAGTGAGTAGACAAATCCCTAAAAAAAGTCCTGCTGTTAGTAGCTGACGCATGAGCATAGTTCCTGCTAATCATCGTTGCGAATGCCAGATTTTCCGAAAGGAAAAGAATTCACATTACCTTCTCAAGAAAGACTGGCGAAATTGAAAGGAGAACATTAAACTATAATGTAATAGATATCATGATCTGAGTTCAAAAATCAAGTTATTCTGCTCAGATTCATCAGGAAAACATATAAGCCTTGCTGACAGGAATTGAAAAATTCACGTCGAGGGTGGTTTATTGTCAATTTATGCTTAGAGGTGCGAGATGAAAACAGTGATACGCAAAATGACCCTCTCCGGATTATGTTTGATCATCCTGTTTTCTGCAGGGGATAGGGCAAGCGCTGCTGGCCCGTTCTTCCCGAGACAGACTGTCTATAATTTTGGGGGAGGACTCAGCCCTTCGGTCTATTATGGTAACCGTTGGGGGTATGGTGGTGGCTATTACGGCGGTGGTTATTATGGTGGTAATTGGGGAGATACTCGCTCTTCTTTGATTCGTGCTCAAGGACAAGCCGCTGAGTCTCGATCTAAGGCAATGGTTAACTACCAGGAAGCCAACAGTAAGTATCTTGATAATCAAAAGAAACTGGCTGAGACTTATGTCGCACGCCAAAAAGCACAGCGAGAATCGATGCATGAAGCGGCAGCGATTAAAGACATGCAAGCTCAGCAGCGTCAGGCAGCCATTGATGCACAAGCCGCAAAAAATCGCAAAATGCAAGAATCCGGTTTAAGCCCTTATTTTAATGCGGCTTCTTCTCAGGATAAAGAAACGTTAAGCTCCAGTCAGCTCAATCCTGCGACAGGTGAAATCTCTTGGCCTGAATCACTGATGGGTGATGAATATCAAGCGTCACGCGATAAAATGCAGGAGTTATATTCTTTGAAAAATTCAACAGGTGTGACATCAAGCCTGTCTGGAGAAATTGAGAGTGAAGCGATCGTGATGAAAAATATCCTCCGCGGGCAAATTCGAAACATGCTGCCTAATGATTATCTGTCTGCACGTGGATTCATCGAAGGTCTGGCCAACATGGGTAAGACTGCTTAATCGCTGTAGCTGATAAAGAAACACTTTCGAATGGCTCTCACGTTTACACTGCAGCAAGCGCTCACGGTTCCTCTTGAAGTGATTTCGGTGAATCATGCCTCTGTGAGTGGGCAATCGGTAGATCAGATTCGCGGCCTGCCCGTTTTGCATGGCAATCGTAGGCTGACGATGGGCGATTTTTTTGACGTACAACAAACTTCAAGCGACGAAGATTTACTGGTCTGGTCGGGTGATTGTTCGCGTGTGAAATATATCGGCGCCGGCCTGAACGCGGGACAGATTCGCGTGGAAGGCAACGCCGGAATGCATTTGGGCGCTGAAATGACCGGTGGCGAAATTCTGGTCGAAGGCGATGCTGCCGACTCGATAGCGACCGAGATGAAGGGGGGCACATTATGCATCAAAGGCAACGCCGGCGATCTGGTGGGAGCTGCCTATCCCGGAAGCAAACGGGGCATGAACGGCGGGACGATTTTGATTCACGGGAATGTCGGCAATGAAGCGGGGCACCGCATGCGTCGTGGCACGATTGTGATTGGTGGCACCTCGGGTGAAGCGACAGGCTTCGATATGATTGCCGGTTCAATTTTTTCGTTTGGGAAAATCGGCAGAAGACTGGGAGCCGGCATGCGGCGCGGTACGATTGGTCTGTTTGGCGAATCTGATGAGCCGGAATTGCTGCCGACGTTCAAATATTCGTGTGTGTATCGACCGACGTGGCTTTCTTTTTTTCTGCGAGAATTAAGCACCGCGGGGTTCCCGGTTCCCGACAATTGTTTTGAGAGTGAATATCGACGATACTGTGGGGATTTTCTGGCTCTTGGCAAGGGGGAGATTCTGGTCCGTCAGTGATGAGTGCCGCTCCTTTTGACACTCGCGTTCCTTTTGCTCATGTCTACACAACGTAACATCGCCGATCGACTTCGTCAGTCGGCTCAGGATTACCCTTTCCAAAAAGCAGTTATCTTTCCGGCAGGAAAAGATAAACAGGGCCGTTATGCCTACACCAGCATGACGTTTCAGCAACTTGATCAGGAGAGTGATCGACTGGCCCGTGGTCTGATCCAGCTCGGCGTGAAACCGGGAACCCGGATGGCATTGATGGTCCGGCCTGGTCTGGAATTCATCGCGCTGACATTTGCATTATTCAAAGCGGGCGCTGTGATTATTTTGATCGACCCAGGCATGGGTGGAAAAAATATCATTCGCTGTTTGTCAGAAGTTGAACCGGAAGGCTTCGTGGCGATTCCATTGGCACAGCTCATTCGGAAACTGAAACGGCGATCCTTTCCGAAAGCCCGCTTAAATGTGACTATAGGCAAACCGGTTTTGACATCGGGGCTGGATTATCAATGGTTGCTGGGCGGAGACTGGTCACCGTTCGAAATCGTACAGCGTACGGCGACGGATCCCGCGGCGGTTATCTTCACGAGTGGCAGCACGGGGCCTCCGAAAGGGGTGGCGTACGAACACGGAATGTTCTGGTCGCAGGTGGATCTGTTGCGCGATTATTATCAGATTCAACCGGGAGAAGTCGATCTGCCAGGTTTTCCGCTGTTTGCGTTATTCAATTCAGCAATGGGCGTGACGACGGTCGTTCCCGATATGAATCCGACCAAGCCAGCGCAGGTCGATCCAGAGAAGATCATTCGCCAGATTAACGATCAGGGAGTAACGCAGGCTTTTGGTTCGCCGGCGATGTGGAATCGGATCGGCCGTTATTGTGAGCAGCATCAGATACAACTGCCTTCGTTAAAACGAGTCCTGTCTGCGGGGGCGCCAGTTCCCGTGCATGTGATCGAACGCATGCGAAAGACGTTTGTGAATCCAGAAACCGACATCAATACGCCTTATGGAGCCACCGAATCGCTGCCGGTCGCTTCGATCAGCGGGCGTGAAGTGCTGGAGCAAACATCAGCACAGACGGCATCCGGTGCCGGGACGTGTGTGGGTTCTCCCTTTACGGGAGTGCAGGTGAAAATTATTCAAATTCACAACGAACCGATTGCTTCGATCGAACAGGCAACGGAACTCGCGCCAGGTGAGATCGGAGAGATTATCGTACAAGGGCCGATGGCGACGCGCGAATATTTTCTACGGCCTGAAGCAACGCGGCTGGCGAAAATTTCCGATGGCGAGCGGTTCTGGCATCGGATGGGTGATGTCGGCTATCGTGATGCGGCGGGCAAACTCTGGTTCTGCGGACGCAAAGCACATATAGTCCATACTGCAAGTGGGTCGATGTTCACGATTTGTTGTGAGGCGATTTTCAACCAGCATCGGCATATCTATCGCAGTGCACTAGTGGGGGTTGGCGATGCAACGGCGCAGAAGCCGGTGATTATTGTGGAACCGGAGCAGGGGGACTTCCCTGAAAGTCAATCCGCCCGTGATCAACTAACACAGGAACTGCTGGCATTAGGGCAGGCTAATCCATTAACCGAGTCGATTGAAACGATTTTGTTTCATCGTTCGTTGCCTGTCGATATTCGGCACAATGTAAAAATCTTTCGCGAAAAACTGGTACCCTGGGCAGAGAAACAGATCCGATGAACGTACTTGTTACCGGGGGAGGCGGCTTCCTTGGTCTGTATATAGTGGAGCAGTTGGTTGAAGCGGGGGAGACGGTTCGTGTCTTCTGTCGTGGTGAATATCCGCGTCTTAGCGAATTGAACGTTGAAACGGTGCAGGGGGATATTCGTGATGCAACTGCCGTTATGCAGGCTTGTGAGGGAATCGACACGGTTTATCATACGGCGGCGGTTTCCGGAATCTGGGGGCCGTGGGATTATTTCTATAGTATCAATACGCAGGGAACGCTGAATATTCTTGAAGCTTGCAAAACGCAAGGTGTGTCCCGGTTGATTTATACGAGTTCGCCTAGCGTGGTTTATGATGGCGCTGCGCATGAAAATGCGACAGAAAAGTTGCCTTACAGCGAGCATTTTCTCTGTCATTATCCGCATACGAAAATGCTTGCAGAAAAAGCAGTGTTGGCGGCCAATGGTGAAAACGGACTGGCTACGGTGGCGCTCCGGCCGCATTTAATCTGGGGGCCGCGCGATAATCATTTGATTCCCCGGTTAATTCAACGCGCCAAATCCGGTCGTTTGCGGCAGGTGGGAGACGGGACCAATCTGGTTTCGATGAGTTATGTGGAGAACGCGGCAGCCGCTCACTTACAGGCAGCCGCCCGACTGTTTGCTGATTCCCCGGTCGGAGGGCAGGCTTATTTTATCAATGAGCCGGAGCCGGTGTTGTTATGGGAGTGGATCAATCAGCTATTGGGTCTGGCGGAATTAACGCCGGTACAGAAACAGATTTCCGTTACAGCGGCCAAGCGGATCGGGGGTGTGATGGAATTTTTGTATCGCATATTGCATCTGCCTGGCGAACCGCCGATGACGCGTTTTCTGGCATCACAACTGAGCAGCTCGCATTATTACGACATCAGCCGCGCCCGGCATGATTTTGGCTATCAACCGATTGTTGACTATGCAGAGGCGATGCGACGCCTGGAGCCGGAATTGAAGCGTCTCGCTGCACAATAGTTCTGCCTGATTTCCCTCGCGAATGCTTTCAGAAAACTGGATACAAAGGTGCGAATCTCTATTGGTGAAAATACTGATAGAGATTAAACTTGCGGCGATTAGAACAGATAAGTGGCTTTTCTGAATTCCAGCTCGCTCAGGATGTGGAAAGTCTCATAATTTCAATTACGTGAATGGAGTGGCAAAATGGAGTCGTTTGATCTGTCCGAGCATGGCATCAACGTGGAATGGGTTATGCGGAATCCCGATCCCTCGATTTTGTATGAAGAGGCAATTCGCTATGAGCCTGGTGCTTCGATTTCGGATACCGGGGCCTTGCTCGCGTATTCCGGCGATAAGACAGGTCGTTCTCCCAAGGACAAACGTGTTGTCAAACATAAAAGCTCGGAAGAAGATATCTGGTGGGGCGATGTAAATTATCCCCTCGATCAACATGCGTTTTATTGCAATCGGGAACGAGCCACCGATTATTTGAATATCTGCCCGCACCTGTATGTGATTGATGCGTTCGCCGGCTGGGACCCTGAATATCAGATTAAGGTCCGTGTGATCTGTTCACGGCCCTATCACGCGCTATTCATGCACAACATGTTGATTCGTCCGACTGAGGAACAACTGAAAGACTTCGGCAAGCCCGACTATGTGATTTACAACGCAGGCACGTTTCCGGCCAACCGTTTTACAACCGGCATGACGTCCAAGACCAGTGTGGACCTGAGTATTGAAGACGGCGAGATCGTGATTCTCGGAACCGAATACGCGGGGGAGATGAAGAAGGGTATTTTCACAGTGATGAATTACCTGATGCCCAAACGCGGGATTCTGTCGATGCACTGTTCGGCGACCGCAGATCGACAGACGGGCCGTTCTTCGGTTCTGTTTGGTCTGTCGGGTACGGGTAAGACGACGCTGTCTGCAGATCCTAAGCGTTATCTGATTGGCGACGATGAGCATTGCTGGACCGATAATGGCGTGTTCAATATTGAAGGGGGCTGCTACGCCAAGGCGATTTATCTTTCGCGGGAAAACGAGCCGGAAATCTTCCAGGCGTTGCGCTACGGTGCGGTATTGGAAAACGTGGTGTATGATGAATCGCATCATCATGTGGATTTCAACGATACCAGTTTTACACAGAATACACGTGGCGCGTATCCGATTGAGTATATGCCCAGTGCCAAAATTCCATGTGTTTCAGATCATCCCACTGATGTGATTTTCCTCACCTGTGATGCGTTTGGCGTACTGCCTCCGGTCAGCAAGCTGACTCCCGAGCAGGCCATGTATCACTTTATCAGTGGTTATACCGCGAAGGTGGCTGGAACAGAAATGGGTGTGACCGAACCCGAAGCGACGTTCTCTCCCTGCTTTGGCGGGCCGTTCCTGGTCTGGCATCCAGGGAAATATGCAGATCTGTTGGCAGACAAAATCAAGCAGTACAACGCAAACGTCTGGCTGGTGAATACCGGCTGGAACGGTGGGGCGTACGGCGTGGGGAATCGGATCAGCCTGCAGCATACGCGGGCGATTATCGACGCCATTCATTCGGGAACGCTGAATCATGCTCCGACCGAGGTCGACCCGATTTTCGGAACGGCGACTGTGACGAAGTGTCCCGATGTGGATGACAAGATGCTCGTGCCTCATACTTCCTGGGCCGATCAAAGTGCCTACAAAGCGACTGCGATTAAACTGGCCACCGCTTTTAATGAGAACTTTATGAAATATGCATCCGGTGTTTCCGAAGAAGTTCTCGCCGCGGCGCCGCGGGTATAAGCATTGGGAGATCACCTGGCAGGAGATTGTTGCCTGTCAGGTTGAATCTGAGTAGGTCTGTTTCTACCTCTGGTTTCTTTTCTGCTGCGCGGTAATGAATGAATTGCGCATCCCTGTGTGGTTGCTTGACATTTATACCATGATTTGTTCGAATTCGAAAAACGAATCAGAATAGAACAACAAGAAGGAAAGTGAAATGTCGAAGCTCAATCAAATCATTGCCGTTGCAAACGGAAAGAAGACTAAGACCACGCGTGAGATCACGGAATCATACAAGAAGGTTCAGAAGTCTGCTCTGTTTGAAGGAATCACCCGAACTTATCAGCCAATTGATGACGATGGGGAGACATTCCCTCCAGAAAAGAAAAACATTCAGTATTCCGTTCCTAAAGCCATCGAAGAGGTCTCGAAATCTCTGGCTGGTTTATTTGACACTGTAGCGACGCAGGATTGGGCGAACACCCAGGCCAAAGCCGATATTGTCGTTGATGATCAGACCATTTTGACCGATGTGCCTGTCACTTATATGCTGTTCCTTGAAAAGCAGTTACAGGACATTCAGACATTTGTTTCATCGTTGCCGGTACTTGATCCTGCTGAAAACTGGCAGTGGTCGGACGCCGCCAACTGCTATGGGAGCGAAGTCACGCAAACCAACAAGACAAAAAAAGTCTTGCGAAACCACGTGAAGGCGGAAGCGACCGAACACCATCCTGCACAGGTTGAGACTTACAGCGAAGACGTGGTGGTCGGAAAATGGAACACGATCAAGTTTTCCGGGGCGGTTCCGGCTACTGAGAAAAATGCAACACTGCAGCGAGTGGGGCGTCTGATCGATGCTGTGAAATTTGCCCGTGAGACGGCCAATATGACGGAAGTCACCTCGGTCGATGTGTCACGTCCGATCTTCGATTACCTGTTCCATACGACGGTGTCGGCTGAGTAAGTAACGGATTGCAAACGCCCCTGTATCTGGTATGATGCTTTTCAAGAGTCGCACTCGAATCGTAGAGTGCAAGATTTAGTATCAGACTCAAGCTGATCTGTTTGTTGCATCGAGTTGCAGGTTCGAGTCCTGCCCTCGCCACTTTGGAATGTTTCACTGGCGAGGTAGCCCAAAGGCAGAGGCAAATGTAGCGAACAAAAATGAAGTTTAGTTTATCACTCTAGACTCATTTGCACTGGTTGTTGTCTCGACTGCCGGAAGTAACTACTCGAAAATGCGAGTTCGATTCTCGCCCCCTTCACTTATGAGCGTTTATCAAGCGTGCCATTGACGTTTGAAATTTTGAAGGGGTGGACCTAATGGTAAGGTCGTTCGAGCGATAGATTAAACGATGGCTTAAACGGATACTGTCAACGACCAACGACTGAAAGTCAGTGCATCCACGCCCACCACGGGAAGGTTAGACCTGTGGTGGGCCCTTTTTTACCTCACGTAGAGCCTGTGGATTCGTCTTCAGCTCTGCAGAGCTGGTCAACGCGTTTGAGCAACGTGGGGATGCGAAACTCGCCGTGCATGGTGGTGATCTTGTGTTTTGCTTCGGAGAGTGGAATGCCGAGGGACGTGACAAATAACGGATTCTTACTTTCTCCCCGATAGATGTGGGTTTCCTCGGGGGTATCCGCGAAACGGGATTTGGCCACGCCGATCACGGGAGTCTGCTTGTTTAGTTGATGATAGAGATGCGCCCCTAGACCGGGGTGTTGGTCCTGTCCCAGCGTGACGAAGCCGTCGATAATGATGACATCCAGGGGACGGTCAATGTCGAGAATCAATTCCAGCAGACAGGGGAGTTCGCGTTTATAAAAATGGCCGGGTTCGTAGGGAGCGACCTGGGGAATGGTTTTTACCAATGAAGCTTCAACAAGATCTGATTCCCATTCCTGAAACAGAATACCTGCGACCTTCGCGGAATCATCATCACGATATTGTACGTCCAGGACCAGGTTCAAAATAAAAACTTTCATGAATGTGTTTAGAAGTGTGTCTGGCTGTGGATTTAATGCTGACTCATGCCATTCAGAAGCGAACCCTGTTATCATTGTAAAACCATTTTTACAATAATCCTATCGTCACCAGGGAGTTTGTATGTGGAATGTATCTTGCGAACCGGTTGTTGATCGTTGCATTCTCAGGTTCACTATTGAAGATGATTTTGAGCCTGTTTCGTATGCGGAAGTTCTCAGGCTTTGGCAACAGGACACGGACTTTTGCGCATGGTTCGTCTCCTTGCTAGCTGACTCTCCTTTTTCTGCATTTCGCTGGGAGACGCCGCCTATTTCGACTGCAACAGTCAACAGGCCATTTGAGTTTGTGTTGATTGACAGCCCGGGGCTGGCTGGTACTCCCGATGAACAGACATTTGCGGCGCACTTTCGAGATGTTCAAGAAACTGGAATAGTTGTATTTCCCAATCTGAGAGCGGATGCGACTCTGGTAGTGCCATGTCCACAGGTCGTGGCGACGGCCTATGGTCATCTGGCGTCATTTGTCCGGGATGCTCCCCAATCGCAGAACCGGGAGCTATGGAAAGCCGTCGGTGCTGCGATGCAGCAGCGGATTAGTGCGAAACCGGTGTGGTTGAGTACCGCGGGAGCCGGTGTCTCCTGGCTACATATACGGCTCGATGACCGTCCGAAGTATTATCATTATCAACCGTATCGAACCGTGGAATAGCCGGTCTTATCTGCTAATTACAGTTCTTTTACAAGTGACGCCAGCGCCTGTCGGACGTCATCGAGAGTACCGATGGCGACGAACACGCGAAAGGGATATTTGCCTGCGGGAATACCCTGTTGATTGCGCACGCGGAAGGCACAGTTCCATTTGACGACTTTGGCAGCCGTGAAGCGGAAGCGGCCGTAGCCGGCGTGTTCAAAGCCAGCGGATGGTTGTTCCGGAGAATACACGCCCATTGCGTAGTTGCCGTCTTTCGTGCTTAATATGACGGGCAGGTTCTGTTCGCCGGGACCATCGTCGATCGGTTTGATTTTTCCGGTTTCAGGGTTGAAGGTCCAGAATGTTTCAAACTCGGCGGGCATATAACCAGTGAGTGCTTCAAACTGGGCATAGGTGTGTTGTTCGCCTTTGGGAACAGTAAATGTGGCGAGATACTCAATGACATTAGCGTGGTTTTGATAGCCGATGCGCACGTGTTTGGAAAGCAGATGGTTCGAGAGAATTTTTTCATTCAGTGCGGGTCTGCCCGATGACTTTTGGCCAGGGGCTAACCAGTAAGCCATGCGGGTCGTGGTTTGTAATTCATTTTCTGTTGCACGGAGTGAAAGCAGCTTGCTGGATGAGGTCGGGCCGACGCCGTCAGAGCGGGAGCCGGCTTCGGTTGGGTTATAGCGTTCGGCCCAGAATTCGCCGGGCAGGCTGCAATCGAAGCTGGCGGCAGACTGCAGTTGCCGACCGTGATCAAAGCTGTCGATAAATTCTTTCCCGTTCCAGGTGAGGGAGTGGATCGCGCCCGCCAGACGATTGGTGGTGGTGATGACAATTTCGGAGTCACCTGCCTTGCGTCGGATCGTTGCATTGCCGTCAGGTGGTGTGTCTGCGAATCCTGCTTGAGCGAATCCGATCGCGCAGAAAAGAAACAATGAGGCTTGGATGAGGCGAACAGGCATGTTGAATTCTTCTTCTTGAGATGAATGGTTGTTTCTCCCTTGATTGTATTCGATCAAAGTCGGTTCGGGAATGGTTTGGTTGATTTGTATCAGTGAATTACTGGTTCCTGATGAACCAAAGAATCTGGTATTCCTGCCCTCAAGTCAGGATAATAGAATGGAGCAAAACTAAAAATACCAGCGTTGAATTTTCAGTAGATGGAGAGAAGACCGGAATGATTGGAAGAATGCAGGTGATCAAGGGGGCCTTGATACTGTTTCTGGTGACTCTGGTTTCCTCCCTGATCTTGCTGATTGTGATCATGCAAAACTCGTTTCGTGCGATGGGGGAGTTCTCTGATCTCTGGAATACATCGGACACGCTGGTGCATTATGTGAGTCAGTAACAGAAATGGCCTGAAGAATTCGAAGATCTGAATGAGACGTTCCCAGTCTTCTGACCGGGATTTAAAGCGAAAGATATGGTCTTGCTCAAAGAACAGGTCGAGGTAAATTTTAACATCCATTTCAGCAAGTCCCCCTTTAAGGAACTGAATATTATGAGTTTCGACATTTTTTTTCAAACCTCTCACCTCAGTGATCAGACTGAGGAAGCAGTAAATCCATTCACAGGAAAAGTGGTTCAAAAACCTGTTGGGGAAACGGTGACCAGTTCCGAGCGAGAGGCATTGCAGAAGTTGATTGCCTCGGCAGGTGCAGGCGATCCCAGTGAATTCGGGTGTTATGTCATCGATTTTCAAGATGGTCCTGGTCTGGAACTTTTCTTCGATGGTCTGTCAGGAAAAGACGAATTCGGTGGGGGAATGGCAGCGCTGCGTTCCTTGACACCGGAGTTGGCAGAGTTCCTATACTCGCTGGCGGATACGGGGAATCTGATCATGTTGGCTGCCATGGAAGAGAGTAGGCCGATCGTGACCTCAACCGCGACAGCAGAACGTGTTGTCTCTCGCTGGCCCGATGCGGTTGTGGTTTCATCCTCAGAAGAACTCTCTGCGATGCTGACTTCAGGATTTGATGGTTGGGATTCGTACCGGGATCAAGTGGTTGACGAATCATAAGTTCATGATGTATGAGACTTTGACGGGATGCTTTATGCAAATGGGAGCCGCTGATCAGCTTCAGCATGCTGGCGTCCTTCAAGTTGATCTCTCTTAGGGATTACTTTTTTTTTAGCGCGCATGCACTACGGAATTCCTGCTCGCTGCGATCATCCCGAATTGCATTCGTGACCACCTGGTTTTATCTGTTTTTGATTTTCATATCTTAAGGAGATACGATGAAATTCGATCTTTGTTGACAGGGGAAATTCAAATGAAAGAATGTCTCATGAAGTAGCAGCATACATAATTTGAATGCCGCTCGTGAATTACCACCAGCTCATGATTGTTTTATTCAACGGATTTGGACTCTTCGGGGTTTTCTAACTTTGCCAATTTTTTCTCGATTTGGTCAACTCTGACATAGGCAGAGAGACCGAACCCCCAACCTGTGATTGCAATCATCCAGATGGAAAATGTCATGCCGATTCCTTGTTGAATGGGTCTGCTGATTCATTGTGTGAGGAACCACAGTGATGTTTAATACGATCTTCTCAGAGTATATTCGAGAAACACCACATGTAAAAGAGACGAGTATTATTTTGCATTCAAGCTGCTGCAACAGTAGCTCGGAAGCAAAACAGTTTTACTCTGTTTCCGGAACGTAGACGACCTGACCGGTTTTGAGGCGGTAGGCGGTGCCCAGACGTTCGCCTTCTCCCTGAATTGAGCTCTGGCTGATGCGGGAGTGTTCGATGACTTTGCCTTTGCGACGGATGACTTCCATTTTGGACGTGCCCGGGTTTTTGAGAATGGTCACGTCCTGGCTTTGTAGCAGGTCTTCCAGGTGGAAATGCGAAACCATCGCTAGGAGTAACGCGACCGCGAAGACCATGGCTACATCAAACAGGTTAGCGACACTACTCAGCGGATCGTCTTCCTGTTTTTCGAGCAGGCGGCGGTGCCCGGTCAGTTTTCTACTTTGCTTCAAGGGCATGCTGGTTCGTCCGTTTTAAAGAAGCAAGACTTGATTCTAAAGCGAAGTCGGAGGCGGGTTCCGCTTGAATCAACTCATAGATGTATTCGATTTCGTTCAAGTCACGGGCATACCACTGGCGGCGGAACATCTGCATGGCATAACAGACGCCGCCGACAAACAGACCTAAGACTGTGGTGCTGAAGGCGACAACCAGATTCTGCGACAAGGCTTCGATATTTCCATCGGTGAGTCCTTTTAAGGCGGGGCCCATCGGAATGAGGGTGCCCATGAGACCCAGGATGGGAGCAGTACGAACTCCCAGGTTGATACGGGCCAGGCGGCCGGCAGCTTCGAGTTCCAGCTCCGAAACCAGTTTGGCCAGTTGTTCCGGGGAATTCAGGATCAAACGGGCACGGATTGCGAATAAAGCGAGCAGGCCGGGATAATTTGTTTTGTGGAAGAATTCTGAATTGGTGAGAGAGGTTTTAGATTTGTGCTCTCGCACGAATTCTGCCAACGCCGTTTCGTAAGTCAGCTTGCTGGAAGAACGCTGCATTGATTCGCGCAGAAAGCCGCCAAGTTCCATAAGTGACCAGATGACAAATCCGAGCAGTAACAGAATCACCGGGATCAGCAATGCCGTCGAAAGGGTATACAGGATTTCGATCAGGAAACTCATTCGCGTTTGATGTCCTTGTGCAGTTATTTTGAAGGAATGCCACGGCCGGCCCAGAAGCCGATGCCGACGAGAACTCCGCAGGTTAGAATTAACAGTAGGACCCAAGGGATATATTCCGCGGGAGCAGCGGGTTGAGGTTGCTCCTGTTCGGCCGGCATGAGTTCTTTGCCTTCCACCTGTTCTGTTTGATTTATATGCTGTTCGGTGTTTTGCTCTGCTTGTGCCAGTTGATTGGCAGTCGGTTCCCGAGGTGTGATCGACTCCTGTGACTTTTTCTGATAAGCGGCGAGCAGGGAATCCAGTTCTTTGCTACCGGGTGCACTGAGAACTTTCTCGACGAAGGCCTCCAGTTTTTTATTCCCGCCACCACGCAGGCCACCCCCTTCGCCGTGCCGGGCGACTGATTTGGCGTATTCGGTGGCAACTTCCAGCAGAGTTTCGGGGCTTGGTTTCCAGTAGTCTTTGCGGGCGGATTCCAAGAGGATTTCGGTGAGTTCCTGATAGGCGAACGGGTTTTCCGATTCGAACCATTCCTTAATATTAAGATTGCGTTTGTCACGAATATACGTATCGACGATTTCGTTCCAGGTTTCGTCGGTGACGCTGTTCTCACGCATGATCTTCCAGCCCATCGTGTTGGAAACGTGGACGGCGATCTGGTCGGCTCCCGCGTAACCTTCTTTCATCATGCCTTCGATCCATTTGCGGTTGAACAGCCGAACGCGGTAGTCTTTGCGAAGGGCGTCTTCGGCGTTGACCATGGATGCCTGATCGGGATCACGGACATCTGAGAAAAACCACTCAGGCTCTTTGCCGGTCAGGTGTTTGATGGCCAGAGAAAGGCTGCCCCCTTTGTACCAGTCGTATTTGTTCGAGAGAGGGCTACGTGTACGGTCGGACCAGCTGCGGATCAAAACTTCGGTACCCTGAATCTGTTTATTGTAGGTTTCGGGGGCATCTTCGCCCCAGATGCCATCGGTGTAGACGTGGCGGGAAAAACTGAGATAGGTATTCATCAATTCCTCACGCGTGTCCCATTCGCCCGAACGTTCGACGAGATAATAGTAGCCGGCAGACCCAAATTGGCCGGGTGGGCTGCCGAAGATGCGGGCTCGTGAGAGGCGTTCTGCTTTCTCGGGTTTGACGCCCTGTTGTTCCAGTTCCGCTTTCACCTGTTGGCTGTTTTTGTAGAGGATGTTATCGGACTCGTTTTGACTGGCAACGAGCCGAATGGCTTTGTCAATCAGTCGCATACGAGTGGGCAGCATGTCGCGGTAGTAGCCGAGTGCGGAGATGAAGACATCAACACGCGGGCGTCCCAGTTCGGCAGCAGGAATTAGTTTGAGGTCGGCGACCAAATTGCGTTCATCCCAGATCGGTTCGACGCCCATCAGGTAGAGAATCTGTGCTTCCATCACGCCGTAATCCTGAAAGGTAGCGAATGAATTCAGCGTGAAGGCGATTTTTTCCGGGTAGTGACCTTTGTCTTTCAGGTGCTGGGCTAATAACTGATCGACGAGTTGCTTGCCGATCTGCCAGGAAGGACGCGAAGGGACTTCTTCGGGATTCACTAAATACATATTGCGGCCAGTGGGTACGACGGCGGGATTGCGGTCGGGGCTGTTGCCGGGGCCGGGGGGGATGTATTTCCCGTTCAAGGCGGCAAGCAGGTTATCGACTTCGTTGTGCGTATGTGTGAAGGCTTCGTTTAAGGTTAACGCGAGTGCGAGACCTTTGGTGACTTTCTCGGGCAATTCGCCTGCAAGCGGTTTTTCCACAACGGACTGCACGGCTTCTTCTGGGGTGAAGCCTTGGTCTAAAAGCAGCGTGACGATCTCTTCCGATTTCTGGCGCAGGTATTTTTGTTTGTCGCCGGGATTCAAGGCTTCTTCAGGGGGGACTGCGACGACTTCATTTAAGGCGTCGCGGAATCGTTTGCCGAGACAAGTGACGATCCAGGGACACATCAGGTTGCGCGGTGGTGCTTCACCCAGAATATGCAGGCTGATGGGAGTCGTCTCATTGTGGATATCGTGCATGTATTCCAGGACGCGTTCGATTTGAGCAGCTGTTAAGAGTTGTTTTTCTTTGAGTGAGATTTTGAGATCCTGATGCAAGTTTGCTTTGAGGAACTGGTCGGTGATGGAAGCCCGGAATTTTTCTTTGAGGGCGCCCTCTTGCAAAACGACCCACTTGTCGATGTCGTTGTGCAGGTTGAGCAGTTCATCGGAGAGTTCCGCGTTCACGGAAGGGGGGACGAGGTGATTGATCAGCGTGGCATAAGCGCGGCGGCGGACGGGCGAGGATTCTCCCAGGTTGTTAATGATCCAGGGATTGATATTGGGAATAACGCCCATGATCATGTCGGACCAGTCAGACGAAGACAGGCCGACGGGTTTGCCGGGCAGGAGAAATTCAGTGCCATGCGTGCCGAAGTGAATCATAGCGTCAGCAGCGAATGCTTCCTGCAGCCAGAAGTAGGTCGCCAGATAATTGTGGGGCGGGGGGACGAGTTTGTTATGTACGAGTGAAGTGTCGTGGGCTTCCCCGCGCAGAGGTTGTGGAAGCAAAATGACGTTGCCGAGATCAATGCGCGGGACAACGATGAATTTTTCCCCAACATCTTCCCAGACAAGAAACTTGCCCGGCGGCGGTCCCCAGTGTTTGATGATGGCCTCGCGCTGCGGTTGAGGGACTTTTTCATCGAGCCATTTTTTATAGGCGGCGACGGGGATCAGGACTGCATTTCCACTGCGTGCGAGCCGGTCAAGTACGCCGGGCGCCCAGACGCCGATCTGGCGACCCTGGTTTTGCATCAATTCGATCAGTTCATCTTCATCTTGTGGAACACGGGAGAGGGAATAGCCGTCGGCCTTCATGCGGTTTAAGACGTTGATCAGACTGCGAGGGCCGTTCATAAACATGCCGGTGGCGCTGCCACGCATCAGCTCGGCTTTACCCATTTCCCGGTCATAGTACACGACAGCGATTTTCTTTTCTGCATTGGGCATGCGGGCGAGTTTCGTCCAGCCGATCGTGCGGTCTGCCAGATGATCAATACGGTCTTCGATCGGCGTGAAGGCTTCAGGACTGCCGCCGCCATGCAGTGTGCCTGAACCGATCTGGGGTTCGATGGCGCCCAGTAATTCCTGGCTGATGACGTGCAGCGCCATTTCATTGGCGGCAATGCCTTCGAGGTTGTTCTGCCAGTCTTCGATGGATTGCTTGCGGAAAAAGATCGAGTGCAGATGCGGGACGCCTAGCTTTTCACGAAACGTGCTGGACTCGCGACTGTGGCAGGTGTGCACGACTGCCTCGGGTTTAAACTGAAAAATGTTGGTTTCGTAGTCGGGGCCACCGTCGATCATGGCGACGGCGAGCACTCCTTTTTTCTCGAACTGTCGGACTAAGGCGTCGACTACTTTCGGTTGCTGAAAGGCCAGGTGTGTGGAGTGGACAGCGATCACGACGCGAGGAACATCGTTTGTTTCTTTCCCTTGTTCTTTGCTCCAGTTCAGAAATGTATCGGTGTCTTTGAACATGCCTTCGTGATCGGGGTGATACAGGCCCGTCAGGCGTGCGATCGTTTCTGCAGGTAGAATCGTTCCTGGTTGTTTAAGATAGTTGACATTTACATACAGCAGGAAACGGCGGAGATTTTCGGGTGAAGAACCGTAATAGCTTTTCAGTTCTTCATCGTGTTCGATGACTCCCTTTTGTGTGAGTAAGGGGAGATGTTTTTCCGCGAGTCCGGAGATGGAGATGATTCTCAAATTCGGATTTTGTTTTTGGCCAGCTGAGATTAACTTGCGGTAGTGATCGCGATCCTGACCACGAACGTGTTGAAAAAAGACGACCTGATAGAGGGAGAAGTCGACGGTTCCACTTGTCAATTGTTCGTCGGTGAAATAGTCGAGTTGCAGCTGATAGTCGTCTTCATAGCGTTTGAGGATTTCGAAGATTCCACCATGCAGGCCGATAAAGGCGAGTCGTTGAATGGTGGGTTTCGACAGGGAAATGGTTTGCGTTTTCAGAGCCGGTTTCGGCGCAGACAGGGGTGGTTCTGCCTGCAGTGGTGCGGCGGCAAGAATCAGGCTCAGGCAAAACCAATGAATGAAACGCACGTGTTGTCCTTCGAAATCTTCAGGATTGAAACTGGTATGAACTGGTTAACAGAAAGGCTTACTCGGGTTAAAATTCTCCAACAATTTCACCACCTTGTTTGGTGCCTAGTGCGTGGTAGACTTCAAGGCTAATATTTTCTGAGAGAAAATGGACCGAGCCGTCACACATCAGCAAGTGAGCGCCGCCGGTGTGTGCGCTGCGGGCGGCGTAATTTGTGCAACCATTATTGGGCGCGCGACAGTCAAGACGGGGATCGTTGGGACCGCGGTCTGTGCTGAACATATTGTTTTGAGGGTGTCCTCCGAGCCAGATGTTTCCCATATCAGAAGCATTGGGGGGAGAACTTTGACAGGTATCGATGTCGGATGCATCGGCACCGCTGGTGGCGATGTAGTTATCGTTCAAAGTATTGACGTCAAAGTCGCCTTTGAGAATTTCTCCGATGGCGATCGTATTCGATGTGCCATCTGTGATGTCTCTCATTTTTAGATAGGTATTATGGCCAAACACACCTGTGCAATCGGCGCTACGGCAGCCACATTCAATACCCTGATTGGCGAGGTAATTTGTGGGCGCCCAGTCGGGATTTACACGACCAACAGGATCGCTGGGGCAGAGAAAGACAACAATGTCAGTGCTGCCTGCCGGCTGAAAGGCAGGGTTCTGGCTGGCGGAGAGCGAGAGGTCAATCAGATTGAAATCGATTAAATTGTAGACGTTGGCCTGATCGATGTAAGGCAGGATGTAAGTCATCCAGCTGAACTGGTGCCGATAGGAGGGACCGTCATTGCCGGATTCCATGTGTCCGGGAGGGAACAGGCGGTGGGATGATTCATAGTTGTGGAGTGCGAGTCCCATCTGTTTGAGGTTGTTTTTGCACTGGGATCGCCGGGCTGCTTCGCGAGCCTGTTGGACGGCCGGGAGCAGGAGCGCGATTAGAATCGCGATGATGGCAATGACGACGAGGAGTTCTATGAGTGTGAAACCATGCTTTTGTTGCGTGTGGTTGACGTTTTTCATGTCTATCATATTTTCTTTTGAGTTCGGGTTATCAGTGGAATCAGCAGGATGTCGGTTTTGCAACGGCGTTACTGACTGGCAAGTTTCTGTTTGAGTTCGTTGGCGCACTTTTCGCTGCAGACGACGTGTTGAATGGCGTTATATGTCATCAAGTTTTCAGCAGCGACGGTGGCGATTTTCTGTTTGCAGTTATCACAAACGCCTGGTTTGCCGACGGGCGATTGAACACGAATTTCTTTTTGCGGTGGCGCATGTCCGCAACCAGCTATACAAGTACAGATCGCGAGGAACAGGGGTCGCAGCACTTTGTCTGATAGACGCACATTCATTTACTTGAGTTCTTTCACAGTTGTTTTTCAGAAGCAGAGCCGATCAAGATGGAAACTCGGCGGGGAGTGTCACTGGCACGCGCAACTGCTATCGCATTTCACATACCGTTTATTGGATACAGGGACGAAATGGAGAAACGTGGACTATGATGGAAAAGAACTTAAACGGCTCAGGCCTTATTTTCACGAGAGAACAGGCTTGTGGGGAACTGGATTATGACATGAAAAATAAATCCTGCTGGAATGATCGCCACTTTGCTTCTTGTTGAGGGCGATTCTGAAGTGTTGCGCGAAGTGACGGATGTGTCGAGGAAGTCGACAGGCAGAGATAAAGGAAGGTGATAAAAGAGTCGTCTATCAAGGATAGGGAGTGTCTGATTTTCATCTGCGTTGAAAAATCACTATCTGGTAGAGTGTGGTTTGTGGGGGGGATGTGCGACCGAGAATTTACGGTCTCCCTCGATATTGTGGTGGGGAGCTTGCTTGTGAAATGGTTATCATGGGAAATGGCATGTCAGCGTCAAGCAGAGAGTTGGATTTCGAATTGAAACTAACGACATGGGATAGCCTGGGATCACCCTGTGATAGCGCGTTATGTATTCACGAAGTCAAACGAAGGCGGATTGAAGTGAGGGAGTTGTTTGATCGCTGGTTCCTGATGTTCCGGTTCCGATCTGTTAAAACAAGGGGTTTTTATAGTGCTGAGATCATCAGGACGCCTGGAAGTTCAGTAATTGTGATCCCCGTCTCGCGCGCGACGCGATTTTCGCTACTATTGGGAATGGCGTGAAGGTGTCAAGCAGAAATAAAGTGCTTGTTTTCAGGGGGAAATGTAGGGGGGCAGATTTCCGAAATTGTCAATGGAATTTAGAAGGGGAGTGATTTGCGACATTCAGGGGACTTGCCTGGCGCTGGTTCACGAAGTTCACGTGATATGCTTACCGTGGTCGGTTCAGTCAAAAAAGCCGGGGGGGATGTTGTCTTTGGATTGAAAGCGTTCGCCGTCGGGATTATTTTCGTCAACGATCCAGGGGTCGCCGTGATTGTGGTAGCCGCAGCGTTCCCAGTAGCCGGGGGTGTCTTCGGCAATGAAGTCAATTCGTCTGAGCCATTTGGCGCTTTTCCAGGCGTACAGTAGGGGGACGATCAAGCGGAGGGGCCCGCCGTGATCAGCGTCAAGGGAGTCGCCGTCATGCTTGTCGCAGAGGAGGACGTCTTCTGACTGGAAATCTTTGAGGGGGAGATTGGTAGTCCAGCCGCCATCGTAACCGGTGGCGATGACATATTGGGCTGCGGGTTGAACGTCGGCCCGTGACATGATTTCTCTGCCGGAGACTCCTTCCCAGAGATTTCCAAGACGTGACCAGCGAGTGACACAGTGAAAATCGGCGAAAACTTGCGTGCGGGGTAGCAGCTGGAATTCGTCCCAGGTGAAGGAGAGTGGGTTTTTGACGAGGCCACCAATGTCCAGTTTCCAAGTGTCGCAATCGATTTTGGGAACCGTGGTGGCATGCAGTACGGGCCATTTACGAGTCCGGGATTGGCCCGCGGGAATCCGGTTCTGACGGAAAGTGTCTGAGCTGATCATGATTTTGGAATCTGGGGCAGGGGGAGACGGAGGATCGCCATCCTGGTACTTTTCTGCTTCAGGACCGTTATACATCTGTAAGCTCCATAGGGATTTAAGTCATGTAACGTATTTCTGGAAGATATCTGGAATATAAGAATTTCTGTTTAATTATCCAGAGGAAGATATTACAAATCCCCCAGACTTGGCACATTGGTTGCATTTCAGTATGAGTGAGTCTTTCCAGAGTGCGGAGTGATGGTCGTGTACGGATGAAATACCGCCATTGACCATATTTTTCAAAATAAATAAACTTCGGGAAGAGAAGAACTTACAGAGATTAAATGTATTCCGGACAGGAATGAGGCGTTGTTGTTACGTACTTCGATCATTCTGGAGCGGAACGCGCGTACTGCCAGTATGACAGTCGGGCTGTGATCCGCCTGATCTATAATAAAGACTATTTTCGAGAATTCGAGTTCAGGTTAAAAAATGGAATTCCTTGACAAACTGGGTGAGTGGTTATCTGTAGTTACGACATGGCTGGAGCGATTTCTGACAGGAATGTTCGGTTCTTCGAACGAACGTCAAATTCGCAAGCTGGGTTTTGTCCGAAAGAAAGAGGGCAAAGACGAAATCGTGCCTGGTTCGATGCTGGCGGAAATTGATAGTTTCGAGCCCGAGTTAATGCAGCTCTCCGATGACGAATTGAAAGAGACGGCGTCGAAGTTGCGCGCACGTCTGGCGGCGGGGGAGACGTTAGATGATATTCTGACCTATGCGTTCGCGGCGGTACGCGAGTCTGCGCGGCGGAATTTGAATATGCGGCATTACCCGGTGCAGATGATCGGTGGCTACTTTCTGCATAAAGGCATGATCGCCGAAATGGTGACCGGTGAAGGGAAAACGCTGGTTTCCTCATTGCCGGCATTTTTGAATGCGTTGGCTGGTAAAGTGCATATTGTGACGGTCAACGACTATCTTGCGCTGCGTGATATGGAGTGGATGGGGCCGATTCATATTGCACTGGGATTGAATCTGGGTGCGATTCAATCGCGGATGGGACCCGAGGAACGGCAGAAACATTACGCTTGCGATATTACTTACGGAACGAACAACGAGTTCGGGTTCGATTATCTGCGGGACAATATGAAGCCTGTGAAAGAACTACAGGTGCAGGGATCATTGTATTATGCAGTGGTTGACGAAATCGATAATATTCTGATCGACGAAGCGCGAACGCCGTTGATCATTTCCGGGCCTGCGCAAGATGATTTGACGAAATATTCCAAAGCCAATTCCGTGGCGCTAAAGCTGACGCCTAACGTTGATTTTGAAGTCAAGGAAAAAGAGCATACCTGTCACATGACAGATGCGGGTGTCAAGCATGCAGAAGAATTAGCAGGCGTTGAGAGTTTTTATACTGCGGGCAATATGGAGTGGCCGCATTTGATAGATAACTCTCTCAAAGCGCATCACCTTTACAAGCGAGATGTAAATTATGTGGTGCAGCAGGGTGAAGTCATTATTGTGGATGATCACACGGGCCGATTGATGCCGGGGCGTCAGTGGGGCGATGGTCTGCATCAGGCTGTGGAAGCCAAAGAAGGCGTTAAGATTAAGGAAGAGTCACAGACTCTGGCGACGATTACACTGCAGAACTTCTTTAAGCTGTACGATAAATTAGCCGGGATGACCGGTACCGCGATGACCGAAGCGGAAGAATTCTGGAAGATCTATCAGCTGGATGTGGTCAGTATTCCGACGAACCGGCCGATGCAGCGGATTAATTATCCCGATGTGATTTATCAGACCGAGAAAGAGAAATGGACAGCGATTGCTGATGAGGTGCGTGAAGTCCATGCAGAAGGGCGTCCGATTCTGGTGGGAACGGTTTCGATTGAACAGTCAGAAATCGTCAGCCATCGGCTGAGCAAATACGGGATTCCCCATAACGTCCTGAACGCCAAACATCACGAGCGTGAAGCGGAAATTATCGCGCAGGCAGGGCGAAAAAAAGCCGTTACGATCGCGACGAATATGGCCGGTCGTGGTACCGATATTATTCTGGGTGGAAGTGCCGAACACATCGCCTGGGATGAATTGAGCCAGAAATACGAATCGCGTCTGGATGTTCCCAAAACAGAATGGGACCAGTTGGTCGACGACATTGAAAAACGGGAAGGCATGGATGTGGAAGCCGCGGAAGTGATGAAGCTGGGGGGCCTGCATGTGATTGGCTCCGAGCGTCATGATTCCCGCCGAATCGATTTACAGTTGCGCGGTCGGTCTGGTCGTCAGGGAGACCCGGGTTCGAGTCGTTTCTTCCTGTCGCTCGAAGATAAACTGATGCGTGTGTTTGCCGGCGAGTGGGTAAAAAATATCCTGGCGCGTCTGGGGATGGAAGAGGGAGAAGCCATCGAAAGTGGAATGGTTTCCAAGCGAATTGAAGGCGCCCAGAAGAAAGTCGAAGAACGTCACTTTGAGCAGCGAAAGCATCTGCTTGAATATGATGAAGTGATGGACGAGCAGCGTAAAACTGTTTATGGATATCGACAGCAGATTCTGGATGGATGCAACTGTCGCGATTTGATTTTGGAGATGATCGAACGGCAGGTTGATGAAGAAACCGAGCGTTTGCTCGAAAAAAATTATCGTTGGGATACGATTGCCGCCTGGTGTAGCCAGGAAGCGCATATTGATGTCGATGCTGCGAATGTTCGTGAGATGACTTACGAACAACTGGTCAGTTATCTGAAAGATGAGGCGACACTGCAGGCGGATGATCTGATCGCCGAACAGATCGGTGAAAATCTTCCAGAAGAGTATGAAGATGACTGGAACTGGCAGGCCCTTTCAAAATGGACGAACGCGCATTTTAACCTGAATCTGAATGAGCGTGAGCTGAAGAAAAATGGTCGGGATGGCTTGCATCAGACGCTGTTCGACCATGCCCAGAAAGCCATTGGACGCATTGATTTTACGCCACTTCAGGCATTTCTGGATGAAGACTGGGGAACGCGTTCTCTGGTAGGATATCTGGATTACCAGTTTGGGATTGAAGCCGATCCGAAGGACTTCGTGGATCTAAGTGTTCCCGAATCCAAAGAAAAGATTCTGGAGATCGTAAAAGAACTCTACCAGGAAAAAGAAGTTTCATTTCCTGTGACGGTTGGGATGTATAACTTCCTGGGGAATCAGCAGCCTGGAAATGAAGCGAATAGTCGGGTGGGTCTGGTGAAGTGGGCCAATACACGATTTCATTCCAATCTGGATCAGGAAGCATTGAAAGGCAAGCAGGTCAATGAAATTCAAAACATCCTTTCTGCGGAAAGCGAAAAGGTGTTTGTGAATGGGGAAGCTTCAGCACAAATTGAACAGTTGCTTACGAAGGCTTATGCCGGTGAAAGTTCTGGTGCTTCGGGAAATGGCGTCCATTCCAGTGAGCGCAAAGCGGCTCTGGATGAGATTGCCAATTGGGCCAATCAGGAATTGGAACTGAGTGTAACAACGGAAGAGCTTGAGCCGTTAACCGATGCTGAAGTTCGGATTCGCTTGTATCAGGCTTATAATAAACGGTATCGTCCGGAACTTAGTCAGGCGGAACGTTCTCTGATCCTGGAAGTACTGGATACATCCTGGAAAGACCATCTGTATTACATGGATCACCTGCGGTCCGGCATTGGTCTGGTGGGATATGCCCAAAAGGATCCCAAAGTAGAATACCGCCGCGAAGGAATGAAAGCCTTTGATGGGATGTGGGGCCGGATCGGTCAGCAGGTTACCTCGGCAATTTTCCGATTGGAAAAACAGAGTCCTGATTTTGTTGGCTCGTTGTGGCAGGTGACTTCGACAGTACATGAAGAGGTTACGGATGATTTCAATTATGATGAGCCTGTTGGTGATGAACAGAGTGCATCCGAGCCTGTAGAGCAGTCAATCGAGCCGATTGTGAATCAGCAGCCAAAGGTTGGCAGGAATGATCCCTGTCCCTGTGGAAGTGGTAAGAAATTTAAGAAGTGCTGCGGAAAGAATCTGTAGTTTTAGAGAATCAAATCGCTGAACTCAACCAGGGGAATGGAATCCCGTGCGTATAATTTCCTATCTATTGAATCTGGGTTACTGTCTGTTACTGGCAGTGGTTTCGCCTGTGATATTTTACAGGGTGTTGATTCTCAAGAAATATCGATCTGGCTTGGATCAGAAACTTCTGGGAAGTCTGCCTGTGCGGGATAGTTCTGAGCCTTGCTTCTGGTTTCATGCCGTCAGTGTAGGGGAAGTGCTGCAGTTGCCCCCTCTGTTAGAGGAGTTGGCAGCGCAGAATCCCGAAGTGGAATTTGTGATTTCAACGACGACTCATACCGGATATGCGGTTGCGAAAGAGAAGTTCCCCCAGCATTGTATCTGTTATTTTCCCTTGGATTTTTCCTGGGCCGTCTCGCGTGCATTACGGCGTATTCAACCTACGGCCGTATTTCTAGTTGAAATGGAACTCTGGCCGAATTTTGTATTGGCTGCCGATCAATTAAAGATTCCCGTTTCGATCATTAATGGACGGTTGAGTGAAAACAGCTTTCGTGGCTATCAGAAGATTCGGGCGTTGGTCGGGCCATTATTAAACCGACTGCATCTGATCGCCGTTCAGACGGAGACGTATGCCGAACGGTTTGCGAATTTGAGAGGGAATTCCGAAGGGATTCATGTGACGGGATCAATCAAGTTTGACGGGATTCAGGTTGAACGGGATGATCCACTAACCGATGAATTACGAAATACGTTTCAGTTAAAAACATCGGAAACAATTCTGGTGGTGGGGAGTACACAATCACCTGAGGAACGGATTGCATTGGATGTTTATCTGGAAGCCCGAAAGCGGTTCCCTCAGTTACGGCTGATTCTGGTTCCTCGTCATCAGGAACGTTTCGAGGAAGTCGCCGGACTTGTGAAACGCTACGGGTTGCCTTTGATTCGTCGCAGTCATCAAAGCCGGGAAGACGTTGGTTCTGTTTTGCCATTTTCCACCAGTGGTCAGCCAGCGATTTGCCTGTTGGATACACTGGGAGAGTTGAAGGCCTGTTGGGGGCTGGCTGCGTTCGCATTTGTGGGGGGAAGTCTCACGAAGCGAGGCGGACAGAATATGATTGAGCCAGCCGGTTTCGGTGCAGCATTGATGTTTGGGCCGAATACCTGGAATTTTAAAGATGTGGTCGATGCATTGATTCAGCACCGGGCGGCAACAGTCGTACAAGATCAGGGGGAATTGCTCGACACTTTAGTAGACTGGCTGGAAGACCCTGAATCGGCCAGAAAGCAAGGCGTGCGGGCACAGACATTTGTATTAAATCAGCGGGGAGCGACAAGTCGAACCGTTGAACTGATTGCGCCTCTGGTAGTCGATCCAGATGCTTCGTCTTGTGATCGGGCGGCTTAGAAGCCTCCGTGATTTACCGCAACGATTCAATTCAGGACTGATTTTTGAGAAACCTTGTCCAAAACGGCTTGGGGGAGTCGAGAAGCTCTTGTTGAGTTGATTCAGGGGCCCTACAATTATACTAAAATCGTTATCTTCGGAGCGCATTCACAATGGTGATGCGGTCTATCATGTTAAGTATCAAAGGTTGAGGTGGCTCTCAGGTCGTTCGCTTGGATCAAGGTATCTTGGGACATCTCCAGGATGATTTCGAACGTAAAAAAGCATGGACAACGCTAGCGTTGATGAGGGCGTGCTCGAGAGTCGGTCCGGGTCGGACACAACACATTTCATGATCACGTTGTTAAATGTAAAAGGATGGAGTGACGCATGGCTAATTTTTCGTTTACAAGTGAATCTGTCAGTATGGGACATCCTGACAAAGTATCTGATCAGGTTTCGGATGGTATTCTCGATGCATTACTTGCTGGCGATCCAAATTCACGCGTCGCTTGTGAAACATTGTGTACAACTGACTTTGTTGTGCTGGCAGGAGAGATCACAAGTAATGCCCAGGTTGATTACGAACAAATTGCCCGTGATGTGATTCGTGATATTGGTTACACCAGCAATGATATCGGATTTAATGCGGATACCTGTGAGGTGTTGGTGAAGCTGCATCAACAGAGTGCTGATATTGCACAGGGTGTTGACGCCGAAGGGGCCGGCGACCAGGGGTTGATGTTCGGATATGCCTGTAATCAGACTGAAGAATATATGCCCGTGCCGATTGCACTTTCGCATCGCATTTTAAATAAGCTGACCGAAATTCGTCAGAATAGTGAAGTGAACTGGTTATTGCCCGACAGTAAAAGCCAGGTGACTGTTGATTATGAAGATGGGAAGCCGGTTGGCGTTTCCGCAGTTGTGGTTTCGACTCAACATACCGATGATGTGACTCAGGAAGAAATTCACAAATTCATCATTGAGAGTGTAATTAAAGAAGTGGTTCCGGCCAACTTTTTAAGCGATGAAACCAAGTACCATATCAATCCGACCGGTCGGTTTGTGATTGGTGGTCCGCACGGCGATACTGGTTTGACAGGCCGCAAGATTATCGTAGATACGTATGGTGGCTGGGGACGTCACGGTGGCGGTGCTTTCAGTGGTAAGGACGCGACGAAAGTCGACCGTTCTGCGGCCTATATGGCACGGTACATCGCGAAAAATATCGTGGCATCCGGGCTGGCGACTGAGTGTGAAGTTCAGCTTTCTTATGCCATCGGTGTGGTTGAGCCAACTAGTATTTATGTTGATACCAAGGGGACCTCGGTCATTCCCGAAGAGACAATTTCGGAACTGGTGAGAGATCTCTTCCCGCTGAACCCACAGGGGATTATCAATCATCTGCAGTTGCGTCGTCCGATATTCAGAAAAACAACCTGGGGTGGTCATTTTGGCCGCAATGATCGCGATTTTACCTGGGAAGCAACAGACAAAGCGGCAGAGTTGAGAGATGCTGCAGGATTGGGAGCGGAAGTTCCTGAGCCTCAATTCGCCATCTCCTGAATTCAGGAGTTGTGTCAGGATTGAAGTCACTCTCGCCGGGCAGGATGGAGGATGCTCGTCATGGAAGAAACAAACCAGCGTCAAAATCAGTTCAAGGATCGACCTGTTCAGGGAAAGCCATCTCGGTTGAGGTGGCTGTTCCCTTTTTTTTTGATCGGCGGCAATCTTCTGTTTGCCAGTCTATTTCTGTTGCTGCGTGGTGTGGGGGGCTTTCAAATACAGCAGAGTTATTTGCCTCTGCTGACAATAGGCGGCCTACTCTCATGTGCTTCAGTAGGGACCCTGCTGTTGATCCGCTCTCTGCGGCTAATGAATCTTTCCAGCGGTCAAAAACACAGTTTAACCTTGGCGCTGATTCTGCCCGTCTTAGCTGGAATGCTGGCTGTTCTACCCCAGAATGGACTGAATCTAACAGGGATCTTGTTTTTCAGTCTGGCGTATTTTCTGGCCTTTGCCGGTGTCTTGGAAGTGATCGATCGTGAGAATTCCAACTGGCAGAGATCCGAGTTTCTCCCTATTGGTAACTCGGATCAAGGGAACCTGGTTTCACAGGCTTCCGCACTGTCTGATCGTGCCGATTCGCCTCAGATAGTACCTGAGACTGAGTTGGAAGACGTGCAGGATGCGCCCGACAGTGAAGAGAACAACGAAGCATTGTTTGAGGCGTTGTTAGGCCAAAGTGATGCCGCTCAGCAGGAGACAAGTGAGGCTGATGAAAGCAGGGAAAACTGCTCGCAGTGGATGAACCGTTCGCAGAATACGGATGGATTTGAAGTGATCGAAGGCGGGACTCTCATTCAGTTTGCAAAGCATCAGAAAGCCAGCGTTGTACATCTCGGGCTTTTTCCCCCTGTGGAGGGAAAATTACATGTCGTCTGTACTTTCGGGCTTGGGATGGCTATCAGAGCACGTGTGCTGGAAACCCGGGGTTATGGTGTCAGTGTTGAAGTCAAACGGACTTATGACCTGGAACACGCGTTCGAGGCCGAAATGAATTATCGGATTACTAACCAGGCTCTGAATGAAGATGTTGCCTGAACCAAAGGTCGTATTTTTGGTCAAATGGTTTGTGGTTAGATGTGATAATAGGTAAGATGGTCGGGGTTTTTGATGTGAAATATGGAAAAATGGGTGTTTATGCTTATTTGCAGGACAGTTAATTTTACCTATATTATACGATAGCTGGAATTTTCTATATTTCGCTAGTTTCCAATTTTATGAATCGCTATACTTTGCAGTCATTGTCAGTCACTTGGGGAGTCTCCCTAACTGATTATGACGAGTGGGATTCGAGCATTTTCTTTCTCACAACCAATCATAGTAGCTCATTGGTTATTAATGCGGAAACGTTTTGATAATCACTTAGTGCATCTACATTTATAACAGGTTCTTGCATATGTTAAGATCCTGTGTTGAGTGGAATTGTGCTGCATCACGATGGGATTCGTGTTGAGGGGATGTTGGGCTCTGTACTTCGTTCAGGGTCTGACAATTGCTGAATAAGGATGTCAGGAACATGCACAAGATTTCTTTAAAATATCAAACAAAAAATCAGGTAAAGTCGACTGACCTAGAGTCAGTTCTAGATGCGTCCGGTTTGCTGAATGAGCAAATCAACGAATCGCCTGAGACTAAAAAAATAGAGAGCAAGCGTGGTCGCCAGGTGATTAGTCAACGAACTAATTCATTGTTGGGAGTGCAAATTGTTTCGAGTGGATCTTACGTACCAGACAATGTCGTTACGAATCAGGATCTGCAGGAGCGTTTTGGTTTTGACCCGGAATGGATTGAACAACGAACTGGTATCTTGGAACGCCGTCATGCCCCTCCTGAGATGGCGACAAGTGATTTGTGTTATGAAGCAGCACAAAAGGCAATTCGCGCCGCCCGCGTGAATCCTGAAGATATTGATTTGCTGATTATTGGAACTTTCACTCCCGATTTTCAGTGTCCCTCGGTGGCTTGTCTGGTTCAGGATCGATTGGGGCTGGATGCTCCTGCCATCGATTTACAGGCAGCTTGTGCCGGGTTCATGTATGCGTTAGTGACTGCAGCGCAATACGTGGCGACAGGGAACAGTAAACTGGCGCTGGTGATTGGTGGAGACTGCAACAGTCGCATTGTCAATCCGGAAGACCGCCGCGTCGCTCCGCTGTTTGGAGACGGTGCTGGAGCCGTGCTGCTTGCCAAGGGAGATCCTCATCAGGGACTGGCCTGTTATCAGACCGGTTCCGATGGAAGCGGTTGCTCTTTACTGGATCGTCCCGCCGGTGGGACTCGGAATCCCGCGACCGTTGAAGACATTCGAGAGGGACGTCACTTTTTAAATATGGATGGCCGCAGCGTCTTTAAATGGGCCGTCCGAACGGTTGCTGATTCGATTGATCTGATGCTGACCAAAACCGGCATGAGCGTGCACGACGTTGATTTATTTTTGTTGCATCAGGCAAATATCCGGATCATTGACTCAGCTTGTGAGCAACTGGGAATTCCCAAGGATAAAGTATTCAACAACCTTGACCGGTATGGGAATACTTCAGGGGGATCGATTCCGATTGTACTCGATGAAGCATTCAACGCCGGTATGATTAACCGCGGCGATACAATTCTGCTGAGCGGCTTTGGAGCCGGACTTGCCTGGGGAACCGGATTGTTCCGCTGGTAAGCTACGAGAACAGACGTTTTTTAGGTCCTGTTTCGAGTATGAAACTGACTTCCGCCGATGGCGTATTTTCGTTTCCACACAAATGAGCGGCTCTTCAAAGACAGCCCCGTTTCAAGATGTTTATTCTGTTTCCTGTTCCGGACCAGCTGGTTCTTCCGATGTAACAGGTCGCTCAATCACAGGCTCTCCCGCTTTGGCCACGCCTGCCAGTGGCAGTTCGTCTGCCTGGTCCTGATTTTCGTCTGCGTTATAGACATGATCGAGCGGAGTTCCATCATCGCATTTTCGCAGCAGAAAATAGATCACGGTATTGGCCGACCAGAAAAAACTGATCACAAAGCCGGTAAACAGAATATTGAGGATCGATCCCCAACCCATGGAAATGGTGGTGGCGAGTGTGTTTTGATTCGAGTGGAATAAATCACTCGCCTGTTGACTGCCCATTCCCCAGCTGACTCCCCAGAAGGAAAGATAAGAGACCAGCTGGATGAGTAATTCAACAAAGAGCAGGCAGATCGCGGCATAGCAGAGTGTGACAATCACGAGCCAGAGAAAATACCAGATGCGTCCAAACAGGTAGCTGAAGATGCGACTCAAACCGTCAAATCCATCACTGTCTTCGACGCTGATCGTGGTCATCATTAAAGGCCAGCCTGCAAGTGTGACCAGTAGAATTAAACTCATTACAAAAGCAAACAGGAACGCCAGCCCCCAGAGTAGACCGACGATGATGCCGCCCGCATCAGGAATATTCCCAAATAAGCCGATCAGCAGGCATAAGCCCCAGAAGAATCCCAATCCTGCAAAAGGGAGCAGGGGGGCACTGACCAGTGAGAGGATGCGTTTCAACGAGAATCGCAAGGCAGCTCGAGAGCCGATATGTTCGTCCTGTGCAAACTGGATGGCGGCGATTCTGGTAATCGCACCACCAAAAACGGCCCAGACGATAATCGCCCATAAGAGTTGTGTCGTAGCATAAGCCAGTGAACTCCAGCTGGCATCGATGCGGAAGAGCGCTACGACAGGTTCTGTAAAAAAGGACATGGTCCCAAGCACCGAGGTTCCGTCACTAAGGAGGCCGAACGCGGAGAAGCTGTTTTCCCTGAGGAAGCTGCCGCCAGAGAGTGGTTGTAGAATCTGCTGGGGAGACGGTGGTGGAAACAGGACGTTTTGTGGAACCTGTTGTATATTTCCCGGGTGTTGTGGCGGTGCAAAGGGGAGTTGGTTAAACAGCTGATTTCCCAGGAGCAACAGCAGCAGTCCTGCCGAGGCCAGCAAAATTTTCTGAAAATCGACAGCCAGTCGAAAGACGCGAAACAGATGCAGCCAGGGGAAAATGGTTTTATACGGTATTGGTTCAGATATGAGAGAAGGTTTTTGATTCATCATAATCAGAATGATTATCCAAGGGCCCACAGATGAGGTAGATGCTGATCAGATTGCAATTCAAGAACTGAAGACGAAATGCCTGACAATCCTATTGAAGCGTATTATAGACACTCTGACAGATTTGATGCTATCGTAGACTGTGTTTACCAGCAATTTCAGGTAGATTTTACCTGTTGGGCGAGAATGTTCTCTTCAGTAATTGTTGCCTGAGTTTCTTGCGTTTCTTTTTTTACCGTCGATGTACAGGACTGATAGATCAACGGAATCGCAAGGAGCGTGATGATCGTTCCCGCTAGCAGGCCACCGACCACAACACGGGCCATGGGGGCCTGCAATTCGCCTCCTTCGCCCCAGCCGAGGGCAATCGGCATCATTGCGAGAACGGTGGTGAGCGTGGTCATCAGAATCGGTCGGAATCGGCGGGTGGATGCCTGAAGAATCAAGTCGGTCAGCGGTTTTTCCGGAAAGCGTTTTCGTAATTGATTGATATAATCGACGAGTACGATCGCGTTGTTCACAACAATTCCTGAGAGAACCACGATGCCGATGAAAGATTGCACATTCAAGGTCGTGTCTGTGAACACAAACACCCAGATGACGCCGATCATTCCCAGTGGAACCGAGAATAAAATGTAAAACGGGTCTCGTAATGATTCATACTGAGACGCCATCACCATATACATCAGAATGATGGCGAGCACAAAACCCTGTTTCAGTGCGTTAAAACTTTTTTGCTGTTCTTCCCAGTCGCCGGCCACTCTGATGGAATACCCGGAAGGAATCTGGATGGAATTGAGGTGCTGTTCCAGCTCAGGAACGATACTGCCCAGATCTCTGCCTTCGACATCAGCAAACACGCGGAGCACTCGTTGCTGGTTGTGCCGTTCGATAACAACCGGTGCTTCATCGGTATCAAACCGCAGCAGGTTTTTCAGAGGAATCGTACGTCCGGTGGCAGTGGTCACGCCGACTTGTTGTACATCCGAAAGATGGTCACGGTCTTTCTCACGAAGGCGAACCACTACAGCGAATTCGTCCCCTTCCTCTCGATAGAGCGTGGCTTCAGTCCCCTGAATTGTGGTTTCCAGAGTCTGTGCGATATCCTGCACACTAATTTGGAGCAGCCCGGCCTTTTCCCGATCAATGGATGCGGTCAACTCCGGTCGTTTATCTGCGATTTCTGCTTCGACATTGATTAAGCCGGGAATCTGCTGCATGACTCCCACGACCTGATCGACAATTTTTTGTGAGAGTTCGAGATTGTGTCCTGCGACCTGGACGACGAGATCTCCGCTACCACTTCTGCTGATCATTCGCATCAACATCATCTCGGTTTGTGCTTTGACCTGGACTTTCATGCCGGGAATGGGGCCGATGGCATCATCGAGTGATTTGCGAATCTCTTCGATTCCCCGTTTTCGTTCGCTACGCGGTGAGAGCTTGATGCGTAATGTCGTGCGGTTCCAGCGGTCGGCGTCATCAGCACCATCGCCGATAAAAGAAGCCACGGCGACTGCTTCCGGAACAGATTGGATTGTTGCCTGCTCCAGAATACGTGTTTGCTGATCGAGCTTTTTGAGTTGAATGCCGGCTGCCATTCGCGAATATATATTGATGGCCCCCTCGTCTGTTTTGGGGAGAAACTCCGTTTTGATGCGCGGGGATAAGCCGAGTGTTGTTGTAAAACAGAGTAGCAACAGGAAGCTGGTGATGGTCGCGTGTTTTAGGCTGAAACTTAAAATTCGTGCATAAGCGCGTTCGAGTAACAGTAGAAATTTATAGTTCATACTATGGAATGCATCGATGATCGTAAACCAGGGTCTGGTCCAACGCGAGTGGACGACTTTTGTCTCATCAGGAATCCAGTATGCACTCATGACGGGAGTCAGTGTCAAACTGGCAAACAGGGAGCAGATCAGTGAGAAGGAAACTACCCATGCCAGCTGATGCAGCAGGATCCCGGTAGTGCCTTGGATAAAGACCAGAGGCAGGAAGATAATCAACGTCGTCAGCGTACTGGCGATGATTGCCGCCGAGACTTCTTCAGTGCCTTCGATGGCGGCGGTGATGGGGTCGACTCCCTCTTCCCGTTTACGGAAGATACTTTCCAGTACCACGATGGAATTATCGACCAGGAGGCCGACTCCCAAAGCCAGGCCGCCGAATGAGATGATATTCAGCGTAAATCCCTGGAAGTAGATCAGAATAAAGGTAGCCAGAACAGACAGCGGCATGCAGGTACCGATGACGAACATACTTCGGAAACTTCTCAGAAAGAGAATCAATACCAGAATCGCCAGGCCCATGCCGTAGAGCGCGGCTTCTTGAATATTAGCGATCGATTGTCTGATAAACTCGGATTTATCAACGCGGATACTCAGTTTGACATCGGGGATCGATTTGTTAACGCGCTCCATCTGCTTTTGTACCCGGTCGCTGACACTGATGGTATTGGCGCCGGATTGTTTATAGACATACAGCAGAATTCCCGGCTGTCCGTTCATGCGGGTGAGCTCGGTGCGTTCTTTTTCTCCATCGACGACTTCCGCGATATCCCGGACATGGACGGTTGCGCCGGCCACTTCCCGGACGACCGTGTCTTCAATTTGATCCAGGCTGGTGAATTCACCCTGACTGCGGATATGCAGGTTGAGGTTACCTTCCTCATAGTTTCCCGCAGGCTGATTGATATTCTCCTTTTTCAAAGCATTGATGACTTCGTTCACGCCCATATTCAGCGATTCGAGTTTGCTTCGATCGAGTTGGATCTGAATTTCACGCTCAATACCACCTCGCATGCGTAAGCGGGCCACGCCTTCCAGTTGTTCAAATTGAGGGATAATTTGATTTTCTGTCAGACGGGACAAGGTGATCGGATCGAGTTCGCTGTTCAAGCCGAGATAAATAATCGGGCTGTCGGCGACATCGAAGTGCCGGATATAGGGGTCTTCGGCTCCTTCGGGAAGTCTGTTTTTCAGTTTATTCAGCGCATCCCGAACTTCATTAATCGCTAAGGTTAGATCGGTGCCCCACTGAAATTGCAGCCGCACGGTGCTGCTGCCATCCATACTGCTGCTGAGAATATTCTCGACGCCAGAGACAGAACTGAGTGTCTGTTCGATGGGGCGTGTGATCAGCGTTTCTGCTTCACTAGGGCCTGCTCCCTTGTAGATCGTAATCACACTGACGCTGGGGTTCTGGACGTCGGGCATCAGGTCCACCGCCAGTTGCGATAAGGACACGCAACCCAACATGACCAGTACCAGAGAGGCCATGAGTGTTGTAATCGGGCGTTGGACTGCCAGTCGAGTCAAGGACATAAATGATTCTTCAATGATTAATCAGCGGGAATGCTGTCATACAGAAAATTCGATCAGCCTGATCACAAATTCGTTTTCTGTGGTATGGTTGACGGTGCTTGAAGAACCTCGTCCATGGGGACCTCAATCGGGGTGACCGTCTGGCCTTCATCAACCAGTCGATTTCCCAGTGTAATCACGAGATCTTCCGCATTAATTCCGGAAAGGATCTCGACCAGTTCACCGTCATTGATGCCGACCTCAATGTTCCGTCTTTCTGTGATCGGCGGGTTTCCACCAATGATAAATACTGCTGATCCCGGACCGTCTTTGCGGTGGGTCAGGGATGCGATGGGCAGGACATTGGTTTTATGACGGTGTTCGAATACGATTTGCACGCGAGCATGCATACCGGGTTTTAACGAGAAATCACTATTGGGGATTTCAATGTGGACAGCCGCGGTGCGAGTCTGGGGATCCAGAATGGGGGCTTTCCGTTTTACACGACCAGTAAATGTTTTGCCTGGGAAGGTGTCAACGGTGATTGCCGCCTTCTGCCCGATTTTGACATCTTCATAGTCTTTTTCGACGATGTGGACCACTGTCCGGACATTGTCCAGATTGACAATTTTCATGAGCGCGACATCGGGCTTGGCGAGATCGCCGATATCGACCAGGCGTTCGGCCAGAAATCCGTCGGTCGGAGCCAGGATTTTATTTTCCAGCAACCGCAGGCGGCTTTGTTCGAGGTCCGATTCTGCCTGTTCGACGCGTGCTTCTTCGAGCTCGGTCTGGGCTTCCTGGATGGCCATATTGGCAAGTGCCTCTTCCATCTGCTGTTTTGTGCTTACGCCTGATTTTTGCAGCACTAATAATCGCTGGTATGCTTTTTGGGCCAGTTCTTGTGAAGTGACCTGAGCTCTGAGCTGGGCTTTGGCCACGGTGAGTGCGGATTCGGATTTGCTGACCAGCTCCTGGTTTTCCGAATCATTCAGTTCGAGAATGACTTCACCAGCTTTGATCTGGTCGCCGACATCGAACGGCATCGATTTAATAAAGCCGCTGTAGCGTGTTCGTATTTCGACTTGCGAACCTGCTTCAAGATTACCAACAAGAGTGATTCGCTTTTCGAGATTCTTTTTGGTGGAGCGGGTCACTTGCACCGCGATGGGCTCAGTGATGATGGTTTTAGGGGCGGTTTTGATGTCTTCGAGAGACTGTTCATAAACAAACCAGCCAATCACCATGGCAATTGCCGTACAGGCTGGAGCAATCAGTACTTTCATCTTTTTGGTATCTCCGGTTGTGTGAACCGCAGCAAGGGCGTTTGTTCAATAGAATATCCATCGGATTGATTGCATATGCGATCAAACTTAAACTGAAGGAGTCTGGATATTTATTTATATAAGCCCCTGATTTATGACAGCAGAGAGGCCTCTGTTGTTCATTCAGGCAGGTCGACGTTATCGTAAAGATAAACTATTCGGTTTATTAGGAAGGTTCTATTCAGGCAGGATTGAAAGCTCGCAGGAGTAATCAACTCGGCCACTCTATTAGAACTATATCGGCTAGAGAATTCAAGATGTTTGTCTATCTGAGAGCTGTTGTTTAATTATTCTTTTGTTTGTGAAATCGTTACCGTCTGGTTCCTGTTATCAGGGGCAGTCTATGCTAAAATCCACACCTGCAGCTGAATTTTGCAACAATCGTTAGAAATTATTAATTTTTGATATTTTACACAGTGTGACAAACCTGTGAATTTGCTTTGAGAAGGGGAAACCAATGGATTTAATGAGTACGATTGCCGGTTCGATGATGGAAGGTTATTTCCCAGCCGGTTGGGATCTGACCAAGATTGATCAATGCATGAGTGCCGATCCGACCTCGATCACTGATCGCCAGTCCTGGTGGCACAAAGACTTTGAGCCCGTGATGTGTGGGAGTGTGACCGATTTCGATACGATTATGGGGCATGAAATTGCGTTAACGATTAAGCAGTCACGGGATGCTGGCGAGAAGCTGGCGTTAATTCTGCCCGTCGGACCGATGGGCATGTATCGCTGGGCCGTGTTCTTTCTTAAGGAATGGAATGTCTCCTGCGATCATGTTTATGGATTTAATATGGATGAATGGAGTGATGCCAACGGGAATACGTTACCCCCAAACAATCCGGGTGCCTTCCAGTATGCGATGCAGGAAGCCTTTTATGGTCCTCTGGGTGATTTGACGGTTCCGGAAAATCAAAGACATTTCGCGACGTCAGATGTGCTGCCGACCTATGCGGAAAAAATTGGTGAGCTGAAGTCAGCTGGCGCCAAGCTGGGTGTGATTTTTGGAATTGGTCGCGTCTGTCATATCGCGTTCTGGGAACCTCATTTTGCCGAAGAATTCAATTCGGAAGAGGAATGGAAAGCACAAACACACCGTATTGGTGCCAAACTGCATCCGCTGACGATTGAGCAAAATGCCGTCACGAGTTTCAAGAGTCGTACGACTCTGGTTCCCGCGTATGCCAATACGATTGGTCCTGGCTGTTTTCTGAACGCCGACAAGATCATTGGCGGTTGTGACGGAATTTTCTCCCGGGGCATGCAGTGGCAGGGGATGAGTGTCTGGATGACGTTACGACACGAACCAACCAGCTGGATTCCTTCGACCTACATGACGACTCAGCCGGGCCGTCTGATCATTTTGGATGAACTCGCCGGTCCGCTGACTGCTGAATGTAACTAGTGGAGTATCATTTTTAAATTTTGGGTTGATAGATATCACGAGAGTGCGACAGCGGAGCACGTAAACAACACCCCAACCCTCAATTCCTAGCTTGACAAAGCACTAGTTCCCCATTCGGTCGAGTCGATCAAAATAGAGAAGGGTAACCTCCTGTCAGTTTGAGGTTACCCTTTTTTCGTATTTCAGATTATCGTCGGCGTTTATTTCGCGGTCTGTTCCAGAACCAATTCATGGACGTAGATCGGCAGGGGGGGCTCGTAGTGAATTGAGAGGGCAATCGCATCACTGGGGCGACTGTCGATTTCGATCAATTTTCCATCCTGGTCAACACGTAGTACGGCAAAGTAGGTATGATCCTCCATATGTGTGATCACGATATCTTTGAGGATGCCCCCCAACGATTCGATGGTACTTTTCAAGAGGTCATGAGTTAAAGGACGCTGTGGGGCGAACTCCTGATTCACACGACGATCAATAGTGGTGGCTTCGAAAATTCCAATCAGGATCGGAAAGATACGCTCGCCATTCACTTCGCGCAGGTAAATCACCTGCTGATCACCAATCTCGCTGATAATAATACGAGACAACTCCATTTCAACTAGCAAGAGAACCTCCTGAGGTCAGTCCCTCTCAAACAGAGAGACGCGTCAACCAGAATGAGATTGAATATCGGGAATCAGAACGCCTGAATTCATTTATAAATTATTATAGACCGGAACAGACACGGACAACAGAAGCTCTACAAATCTGTTCCAGGAAAGTGCTACTACTGGTCGCCGAGCTGATCCATCGAATCCTGGACACTCTTTAACTGTTTCTGCAGACCGGCCAGAGTTTCCTTAACACCTTCCACCACGTCGGCAGGGGCTCGGTCTACAAAGCTTTTGTTCGCCAGCTTCTTTTTACTACCATCAATGTGTTTCTGTAGCTTCTCTGCTTCTGCCTGGAGTCGGGCGAGTTCGGCATCGAGATCAATAATCCCTTTCAATTCGATAAATCCGTCGACATCGTTTAAGGAAAACGTAGCGGATCCACCGGGACGCTGCACGTCAGCACCAGCCGATTCCAATAATGTTTTGGCTAGATTGTCGAACTGGCCGGCGACATTCTGCATATCATCGGCGACATTCGTTTCGCACCGCAAGAACATCTTCAGCGGTGTGGCAGGGGATATCTTGTAAACCGCGCGAATATTACGCACAGCAACGATCATTTCCTGCAGACGTTCAAAGCGTTTTTCGAGTTGTGAATCCTGCCAGCTTTGTGGAGGTTCCGGCCAGGGAGCAACCATGATGCTTTCTGCAGCCTGTTCCGGAGTGAATAAACCACGCTCCGGTGCAATTTCATTTAAGCGTTGCCAGAGTTCTTCTGCGATGAAGGGTACGAATGGCTGGAGCAAACGCAGCAGTGAATCGAGTACGCCGACAAGTACACGCTGGGCGACCGGTTTTTGCTTCTCATCCCATAGACGAGGCTTGATCATTTCCAGATACCAGTCGCAGAATTCATTCCAGGTGAAGTCGCGAATGGCGCGGGTAGCGACATCGAACTGATAGCGACCTAGGACGGTCGTCATTTCTTCGGCGACACTGGAAAGACGGCTTAAGATCCAGCGGTCTTCCATCGTCAAATCATTTTCATCGATCGGAGCAGGGGTGTAACCTTCCAGGTTCAGCATCGCGAAGCGGCTGGCATTCCAGAGTTTATTACAGAAGTTTCTGCCATACTCAAAACGCTCACTCACAATGCGTGCGACCTTTTCGCCTGGATCCGGATCAAACCAGGGGCTTGTGTACTGATACGATTTTCCACTCTTCGGAAACTTGATGCGTGGTTTCTCGCCACCGGCGGGAATCGTTGTCTGATGTTCCAGTGTCTGCGGAACGACTTCACCGGTTTCCGGATCTTCATAGCCCACAGGCAGTCGGACGTCCTGAGTTTCACCGGCGAAAGACGCGATCGTAAATCGGACCGCGTCCACGCCGTACTTGTCGATCAGGTCCATCGGGTCGACGCCGTTTCCTTTGGATTTGGACATGGTCTGTCCGAACCCATCCAGGATTTTCGGATGAATACAAACATGTCGGAACGGTACATCGCCCATGTTATACAGGCCAGCTAGTACCATGCGGGCGACCCAGAGCGTGATGATATCACGACTGGTAACGAGCACGTCGCCGGGGTAAAAATAATCCAGATCCGGATTCTTATCGGGCCATCCCAGAGTGGCGTGCGGCCACAAGGCACTGCTGAACCAGGTGTCGAGTACATCGTCGTCTTGAACTAATTGATGTTCTGAGCCCAGCTCATCGCCGGTCAGATCGGTTTCACTGCAGATCAACCAGCGGGTGTCTGCATCATCGCGGCGGAAGCTGATATCGTATCGATCGCCAAATGCCTGATTGAGGTCTGCTTCGGAGCAGGTTTCACAATACCAGATCGGAATTTGGTGTCCCCACCAGAGTTGACGGCTGATACACCAGTCCCGTTTTTCTTTGAGCCAGTCGAGATAGGTTTTTGAATAACGGCTGGGAAAGAAGCGAACGCGTCCATCCTCGACCGCATCGATGGCCGATTGTGCGAGCGTATCCATTTTTACGAACCATTGATCGGAGAGATATGGTTCAATCGGTGTTTTTGAGCGGTCGCTGTGTTTGACGGGAATCTGCCGATCTTCGACCTCAATGAAGTATCCCAGCTTGTCCATATCTGCGACGACTTTTTTGCGTGCTTCGTAGCGGTCAAGCCCCTCATAGTCGCCGGTGACTTCGTTCATGCTGCCATCGGGATTGAGGATGTTGATCATTTCCAGATCGTTGCGTAACCCGCAGGCATAGTCATTCGGATCATGTGCGGGAGTAACTTTAACGGCACCGGTTCCCAGTTCTTTATCCGCCAGCAGCGCGTCGGCGATGATCGGAATTTCACGACCGTTTAAAGGGATTCGCACTTTTTTCCCCACCAGATGCGTATAGCGTTCATCAGAAGGATGTACGCAGACGGCGGTATCGCCGAGCATGGTTTCAGGGCGCGTGGTGGAAAACGAAATCCGTTCGTCACTGTCGACCACCGGATATTGGAAGGTCCAGAATTGACCGGCGATGTCTTCTGAAAAGACTTCATCATCGGCGACTGCGGTCTGCAGGAACGGGTCCCAGTTCACCAGGCGTTGTCCGCGATAAATCAGACCGTCAGAAAAGAGTTTCAGGAATGTACGGCGGACTGCTTTAGAGCACATCTCATCGAGCGTGAAGCGCGTCCGTTCCCAGTCGCAACTGGCGCCCATTTCTCTCATCTGATTTAAGATCCGTTTTTCGTACTGGTCTTTCCAGTTCCAGATCCGTTTTACTAACGCGTCGCGGCCGATGTCGTGGCGTGTGAGATTTTCTTCTTCCTTCATCCGCCGTTCGACGACCGCCTGAGTTGCGATGCCTGCGTGGTCGGTTCCGGGCATCCAGAGGGCTTCACAGCCTTGCATGCGGCGCCAGCGGGTAATCAGATCCTGCAGTGTGCCGTTCAGCGCGTGCCCCATGTGCAGCGCCCCGGTGACGTTGGGGAGCGGGATCATGATCGTGTGTGGTTGTTTTTCCGGGTTGGGTTCGGCGTGGAAATAGCCTTTTTCTTCCCAGTATTGATACCACTTCTGTTGTGCACTCGCAGGGTTATACTGTTTTTCAAGCGATTCGGTCATGAGTTCTGGTTGGGTCTTAAATTCAAAGGCCTGATTTGCAGGAGAAAATTCCATCAACAACGGAACAAGTGTGCTAGACCAGCTACAAAATGCGACCGATCAGACTCAGATATAGCAAAAATGAGCGTTGCGGGCATTGTAGATGCTGGGGGTTTCTACATTCTAGTCGAAAAAAGTTCCTTCATCCTTATAGAGCTTGTATTCGACGCTGTCAGCTAGTGCCAGCCAGCTGGCTTCGATCACGTTTTCACTGACACCAATGCTGCTCCAGACGTCGTGTTCATCTTTACTTTCGATGACCACACGTACGCTGGCAGCGGTGCCTTCTGCCGAGTTGATGACGCGCACTTTATAATCGACCAGATGCATCTTTTCGAGGGCTGGATACGCAGGGCAGAGGGCTTTTCGCAGTGCCGTATCCAGTGCGTTCACCGGACCATCTCCTTCGCCAACCACATGTTCCTGTTCTCCGTTCACAACCAGTTTGATGGTGGCTTCGGTAAGTGGTTCGTGGGTAGCGTCAGATTCGACATTCACACGATAGTGCATCTTTTCAAAGTGTGGTTTAAAGGTTCCGGCCACTTTTTTGACGAGCAGATCAAAAGAGGCTTCGGCGGCTTCAAACTGATAGCCTACATTTTCCAGGTCTTGAACTTTTTCCAGGATTTTCGTGAGCAGTTCAGGGTCGTTATCGAGCTTATATTTGGTCGTTTTGGCAACGATGTTCGAACGACCGGAAAGTTCGCTGACCAGGACTTTTCGTTGATTGCCGACCACTTCCGGCTCGATATGTTCGTAACTTTTGGCAATGCGATTGACCGCGTGGACGTGCATGCCACCTTTATGGGCAAACGCACTGCTGCCGACAAAAGGCTGACTGGACCGGAAATTCATATTGGCTAATTCGTAAACATAGCGCGAGAGCTCAGTCAGTTTATGCAGATTGTTATCCAGCAGGACCGAATACTCTTCTTTTTTGGTGACCAGGTTGGCAATCACGCTGATCAGGTCGGCATTGCCGCAACGCTCGCCGATTCCGTTGATAGTTCCCTGAACCTGGATCACACCATGATTCACGGCTGCTAATGAGTTGGCGGTAGCCAGATCACAGTCGTTATGGCAATGAATTCCGAGTGGCGTTTTCAGTTCGCTATGCACGAGATCAACATATTTCGTGATGACTTCGGGCAGGCTCCCACCATTTGTATCACAGGGGATGATGATGTCTGCGCCGGCGTCTGCAGCGGCTTTGATTGTTTTCAAGGCGTATTCCGGGTTGGCGCGAAAACCGTCAAAGAAGTGCTCGGCATCGTAGATGACTTCACGACCGCAGGATTTGATGAAGGCGACGGAGTCGGCGATCATCGCGAGATTTTCTTCAAGCGAGACCCGCAGAACTTCGGTGACGTGCAGATCCCAGGTTTTGCCGACAATGGTGACGACAGGGGCTTGTGAATCGCGGAGTGCCTGCATGCCGACGTCGTCTTTGGCGTGGATCTCCTTGCGGCGCGTCATGCCGAATGCGGTCACTTTGGCGTGTTTCAGATCCATTTCTGCCACACGTTGGAAATACTCGGTGTCTTTCGGATTGGAAAGGGGATAGCCGCCCTCGATGAAGTCGAAGCCCATTTCATCGAGCTTTGCGGTAATTTGCAGCTTATCTTCCAATGAGAAGTTAACACCTTCTCCCTGGCTGCCATCCCGCAAAGTGGTGTCATACATCTGAATTCGGGCCATCGTAGGGGCTTTCTTTTACTGTTAAAATTGAAGAATCGTTGATCGCGTCTGTCCTGAAATTCGAAATCACTCTGAAACGATCTCCTGTTATTCTCTTCAGGTTATCGTGTGTCAATCCTTGATGTGTCTTAGTGAATGCAATAAAAAAACCTCAGGTTGTGACCTGAGGTTATGAAAATCTGTTAAATTGGTAATGATCCTCAAGTCATTGGGAGTCTGTAATTTCGCAAATAATAATAATGCTGCTAATGCAGACAGTATTTGAAACAGACACCATGGACCAGAAAGCCTTCAATTTAGATAATTAATTTAGTGAGAGATGTTCCTCTGCGAAGATCATAAGCAGAGTGGCTGTGGTAGTCAAACGAAATCCTGACTTCCATGCTCTTTTCAAGCGAGATTCCGAACAGAGCAGGGGAGAATCAGAGGTTAGACGAATTCTTCTTCGAATTCTTCTTCGCCGTAATCGTCTTCGAATTCATTCTGTTTTGCGGATTCCCATTCATCGATTGTGTACAAGACTTCACGTGCTTGTGATCCATTGTATTCGCCGACGATGCCATCTTCGGCCATGTAGTCGATCAAACGGGCACCACGTCCGTAACCCACGCCGAGGGCACGTTGCAGCAGAGAAACAGATCCACGACCTTCGCGAATCACAACTTCAACCGCGTCGTTGTACAGACTGTCTTCTTTACGGTCAGAATCGCCTTCGTTGTTTTTCTTCGAGTTGGCTGAAGTGATTCGAGCCAGTTCCGGACTGTATTCTGGTTCCATATCGCTGAAGAAGTCGATCACGTTTTCGATTTCTTCATCGCTGACATAGGCACCTTGAGCGCGGGTCAGTGTACTGGTTCCCGGCGCGAGATAAAGCATATCGCCGTTACCGAGCAGGGCATCTGCTCCGTTTTCATCCAGAACAACCCGGCTATCGCCGCGACTGGCAACCTGGAACGAAATGCGGGCAGGCAGGTTCGATTTAATCAAACCGGTAATCACGTCAACAGTTGGTTTTTGAGTTGCCAAGACAAGGTGAATTCCGACGGCTCGCGATTTTTGTGCGAGGCGAATAATGTGTGCTTCCACATCTTTCCCCGAGGTCATCATCATGTCTGCAATTTCGTCAGCGACAATGACTATCGAAGGCATTTTTTCCGGCATCTGCAGGGCTTCGTCCGATTCTGGATCAATGCCCGCCAGTTCCAGTTTTTTATCTTTTCCGAGTTTGTTGAAGCTCTCAATGTTTCGGGAGCCACAACGTGCCAGCAAATCGTAGCGTTCTTCCATCTGATCTACGGCCCACGCTAGAACGGCTTCCGCTTTTTTCATGTCGGTAATCACGGGATGCATTAAATGGGGGATACGTTTGTAGCCGCTCAATTCGACCATTTTCGGATCGATCATCAACATTTTGACTTCGTTGGGGGTGCGTGTCATTAACAGAGAGAGAATCAATGTATTCAGGCAGACACTTTTACCCGTTCCCGTACGACCGGCGATTAATAAGTGAGGCAGTTTGGCCAGGTCGGCGGTCAGAGGGCGGCCACTGACATCTTTACCCATGAAGAGGGGGATGCGACTGTTTTCTGCTTCGTCAGAGCAGGCTTCAATCAGCTCTTTCAAACGCACCATGACTTGTTTTTCGTTGGGAACTTCGACACCAACCGTATTTTTTCCGGGTATCGAAGGAACCACACGGACAGAAGGAACACGCAGTGCGACAGCCAGATCATGCGCCAGAGCGGTGACTTTCGCGACTCGTAAACCAGGTTTCAAGTCGAGTTCGAATAGTGTTAACACCGGTCCGGTATCGATTTCTGAAACTTGAATATCCAGACCAAAGTCAGCGAAGGTGTTTTCCAGAATCTCGGCTGCTTCTTCCGCTTTTTTGGCTAACATTTCAAACGGGAAAGCTTCTGCCTCTTCCAGGAGTTCTAACCCGGGCAGTTTATACGTGCTGTTTTTTTTTTGCTCAATGGGTTTGTTATTCCGCGCCAGGCGAATGCCGGCCGGTGGATTAACTTTGATCGGCTTGCGTTTTTTTGCTTTTTTCGATTTAGATTTAGGAGCAGTGACGACGACTTCTTCTTCGTATTCTTCTTCCTCATCTTCAGCGACAACGTCTTCTTCTTCCTCTTCATATTCTTCTTCACCTTCTTCATCCACTTCAGAAGGTTCACGGCTCAAGGCTCGGAAAGGAAAGGTGAGGCAGGAGAAAAGGATTCGTACCGGCAGTGTATCGGCAGTTAATAACAGTCCGGCGAAGAACATGGATGCCAGCAGGACTAACGAACCAGCGACTGAAAATTTGGATTCCAGTAATGAGAAGCCGAGCGCACCAATATAACCGCCGCTTCCAATTAAGGGAGTGGCGCTGTTGTTGCCAAGCATCATCTGGCTGACGATACAGACTGAGATGAGAATCAGGCTCAGACCAAAGAGTTCTACTATAACCCCGGCGGCTTGTTGACGGGAGAACATGCGCATATCGACAACGATGAACGCCAGCAAAATGCCCCAGGCACCGATTCCAAGTCCGGATCGGAGGAGATGAGCGATCTGAGCGCCTGACGTTCCACACAGGTTTTGAGCGACATCGCGAACAGGGTAGACGAGTTGCGCAGGTGGATCGGCGGGATCGTAGCTGAACAGACTCAGTCCGAGAAAGACTGTGACCGCGAGTAATCCCAGCGCGATGAGATCTGTTTTGAATCGATGAATGTCGATCATGGTGACCAACCTACAAATCTATCTATTAAAGTTTTCGTTTGTATTTCAAAAAGGGGAATCAACAGCGCGCAAAGCGGACGCAAAAAAAACGTTGTTTTAGTGGGGATCATTCAGCTTCGAGTGAAAAACTGTTCCCGACTGAGACTAAACCCAAGAACGTCAACAGACGGGAACGTTTTCACGACTAAGTGTCTCAATGGGGGGGCATTGAGACGTACCAAACAAAAGTATGGATTCTGCTAAATGTTGATTTCCTTAACTACTCAAACCTAGCACACGAATGGGAGGGGTGTCGGAAAAAGTCAACAAACGGTGTTTCGTTTTTGCCACAGGAGTGGGGAAAGGTCGGGTTAGTGAACCCAGTCGATGCTGTACGGGCCGGTTGATTCAGTATGTAACGATGATACCGATTAACGGATATTCTGACTTACGGGCCCATAACACAGAGATGACACCTGATGGTTTCAGGTGACTTATTTGCCAGCAGCAATATGTTCCTGGATCCAGGCGATCAGGGAATCAGCGACCTGTACTTTTTGACCAGAATAGGTCGCGACAGTTTCCTGACTATGGTCGATGACTTCGACATGGTTTTCCGTGGACCCGATGGCGCTGACGCTGTTGAGTACAATGGCATCACATTTTTTACTGTAGAGTTTACGAACGGCATTGAACCGTGCGTCCTGGGACTCGAGGGCAAACCCCATGACCCAGCGGTCTCCTTTTTGTGTGCCTAACTCCGCGAGCACATCAATGGTCTCCACGAGCTCGAGTGTGATGGCTTCTCCGGTTTTGGCAATTTTACCGGGTTTGCGGGTTTTGATGCGATAATCGCAGACAGCCGCTGTTCCGATCACGCCATCACAGTCAGCGAACAGTTTCTCACATTGCTCAAACATCTCATCGGTTGTTTCAACCGGGTAGATCTCACACCCTGCGGGGGGAGAGAGTTTGACCGGGCCGGAAACCAGAGCGACTTGATGACCAGCCTGGATTGCAGAGCGGGCCAAAGCGTATCCCATCTGGCCGCTGCTGGCATTGGATAGATAACGGACATCGTCCAGATATTCTCGTGTCGGGCCCGCAGTGATGAGAATTCGCATGTTATTTATTCACGTCCTGGGAGTCGAAACTGGCTGGAGTCATTGCGTCTCAGCCCAAGATTTCTTCAATTCGGGTTAAGATGTCTGCCGGTTCAGCCATACGGCCTTTTCCGACCACGCCGCAACTGAGCCAGCCTTCTCCCGGTTCCACAATCTGAATTCCATCTGTTTTGAGCTGTTCCAGGTTGCGTTGTACGGCCGGTTTGGCCCACATTTCTGCATTCATTGCAGGAGCCAGCAGAATCGGGGTGGGGCAGGTTAGCGTCAGTGTGGAGAGCAGGTCGTCGGCAAAGCCGTGGGCCATCTGCGCGATGACATTGGCCGTTGCCGGTGCGATCACAAAGAGTTCGGCTCGCTTTACCAGGCCGATGTGTTCTCCCTGAAAATGTTCCTGTGGTGAAAACACACCCTGGTAGACCGGGCGCCCGGTAAGTGCTTCAAAGGTGGTGGCGCCAATAAACTTTTGAGCCGCCTGTGTCATCACGACACTAACGGCTGCTCCTTTCTGGACCAGTTTACTGGTGAGGTCAGCCGCTTTGTACGCGGCAATTCCTCCAGAAACCCCTAATAGAATTTCACGCCCCTGCATGAGTCAATTTCCGAGCAAACGAATCTGGTTTGATTAGGGAGCCAGATCTTCCAGTGAAGGACCTGCATCGTCGTATTCGATGCCTTCCAGTGGACTGACTTCTTCTTCCACGATGGCGACTTCGCCAGATTGATCGAGATAGATTTTGTCTTCCATGATTTCCCGGACGACGACTTCCATATGATTTTTCGTCGGTAAATCAACCAGAGGTCTTGCGCCTCGGTTGAGGGCGACGATTCGTTTTTGAATCAGTGACGACAATTTGAATCGACCGCCGACTTTGTTGACGATTTCTTCTTCTTTAAATTCTTCTAACATTAATTTCTTGCTCCCGTTGTTTCAGGATAGTGCCAATTTCAGTGACAGCTCGATCCAGTTCGTCATTAATAATGACATGGCTATAATGTTTGGCCTGTTCCAATTCTTTCCGAATTGTTGCCAGCCGTTTTTCGATAACTTCTTCTGACTCTGTGCCTCGACTCCGAATGCGCTTTTCGTATTCCTCATCGGAGGATGTTCTGATAAAGAGTGTGATGGCTTGAGGGAACTGTTCTTTCAGTTTCAGGGTTCCCTGAACATCAATTTCCAGAAACGGCCAGCCGCCCTCTTTGGCAGCCCGATCCACTTCCGATTTTAACGTACCATACCAGTATCCCAACCCATGAACCTGTTCGCATTCCAGTAATTCGTTGTTTTGTCGCCGTTCTTCAAATGCTTCCTGCGTCAGGAAGTAATAGTCCTCGCCGTCCACTTCACCTTTTCGTCTCGGTCGGGTTGTTGCTGAGATTGCTTTGATCAGCTTAACTGGAGACTCCTGCATCAGCCGATTGACAATCGTCGTTTTTCCACTGGCCGTAGGTCCAGAGAGCACAATGATCGGAATTTCTGGTTGTGTGTCTGCTTGAGGTTCGGGCACTTTACAAAGCTCCAGAGTGATCGTTGTATCGTCTCAGTCTTTTGTTTTTAGGGGACAATGGAATATTCTATTCAACGTTCTGGACGTTTTCTCGGATTTTTTCGACCGCCAGTTTCATATCAATCACAGCATGGGAAATTTCCACATCGTTGGCTTTGGAGCCAATGGTATTGATTTCACGAAACATTTCCTGCACCAGGAATTCCAGTTTTTTCCCTTGTGAAGTTTTGCCTGTGATGATCGTATCGAATTGTTCCAGGTGACATTGAAGTCGCGTGATTTCTTCGTTGATATCGCAGCGGTCTGCAAACAGGCTGACTTCGCGAATCAGGCTATCGGGATCGAATTCGACTTCCTGATCTTGCAGCAGGTCGCTCAGTCTTTGATGCAGGCGATCGCGGTAGCTGGTAACGACGAGCGGGGCTTTCTGTTTGACGACATCCAGTTGATCACAGATGATCTGGTTGCTGGTCAGCAGGTCGGCCTGAGCTGACTCGCCTTCCTTTTTGCGGAATTCAGTGAGCTCTATGAGGGCTCCCTGGATCGCCTGTTCAATCAGAGACCAGTCGGCTTCCGGATTATGTGATCGAGAGTAATTATCAATGGCTGCACCTGGCAGAGAAAGCAGGCTGTTAAGATTGTCAGGCAGAGGCAGGTGACAGACTTCGGTGAGGTGCTTCAGCTGTGACCAGTATTGCTGAATTACCTTTTCATCCAGCAGATAGTCGCTCGTGCGATTCAGACTATCGATTTTCAGCGTCAGGTTAACCGTTCCGCGCGTAATCGAACCTCGCAATAACTTTTCAATTTGACTGCCAAGTTTTGCGTAAAAATCCGGGTATCGGGTCGATATTTTCAGGTAACGGTTGTTAACAGTTCGTATTTCTGCCTGGACCGAGATCCGGTCGTCTTCAGCAGTCGAACTTCCAAAACCAGTCATGCCTAGCAGCACAACACACTCTTTTCTGTCTAACAGGAATGTTTGGAGGTTAAGAGAACAGTCTCTTGGTTGAGTATTTTTCGATGTTTGCCAGACAGACTAATTTGGTTTTGTTTCTGGCTTGGTTGTTTCAGCCTTGGTTGCCTCAGGCTTAGCAGGAGCTTCCTGTTTTTTATCTGCTTTTTTCGATTCAGGTGCCGGTGTCTCTACTGGTTTTGCAGACTCGGTCTTTTCTTCTTTCGCTGGTGCTTCAGGAATGTCTGTTTTAAATGGCGACTTCTCTGATTTATCATCCTCAAGAATCGGTGATTCTTTTTCAGGATCCGTAGTGCTGGCACCTTCTATAATCGCATCTTTACCGCCTGAGTATTTCCCAGAGCTGGCTCGTGTTGCGATTCCGGAAACCCCTGCCAGGATTACCCAGATGATGGCCATGACGACTGTGATTTTGGTAAAGACATCACCGGCTTTGGTACCTAGTGCACTCTGCCCGCCAGCACCACCAAATGCACCGGCCAATCCACCACCACGTCCTTTTTGCAGTAGGATAATGACGATCAGAAGTAAGCCGAAGATCATTAACAGAGTCATCAAAACGGTGGCGAGGTCCAAAATGGCTGCAAACAACATTATGTCATCCTAATTGGCTATAGAACATCCAGCGAACGAGCAGGCTCCGTAAGGAGAGTTGCTTGTTACGATAGTGAGTAAGAATAGCGGTATCATACAGTAGTGTCATACGATCTGTAAATCGATCCTGCAATACGAGTGCAGGTGAATCGAGATAAATTGACCGCTTTCAGTTAACCAGCTGATAATTCAGCGGCGGCCTGAATAATGGGAATGAACAGGTCTGGCTTGAGGCTGGCCCCGCCAACCAGTGCGCCATCGACGTTCTCCTGAGAGAGGAGTTCTTTGGCGTTATCCGGTTTTACACTACCGCCATACAGAATCCGGGTGGAATCTGCAATCTCAGCAGAATAGTGTTCTTTAAGCCAGTTTCGCAGGTATTGATGAGCTGATTCCGCTTGATCGGGAGTCGCGGTTAAGCCTGTGCCGATGGCCCAGACTGGTTCATAGGCAACGACGATCTGATCAAACGCAGCAGCGTCAACTCCTTCGAGGCCACCTGTCATCTGGGTATTCAGGACAGCATCAGTCTGTTCGGATTCGCGTTCGCTTTGAAGCTCACCCACGCAGAGAATGACCTGCAATCCCGCGTCAAGGGCCTTTTTGACTTTCAAATTGATGTTGGCGTCAGTTTCCTTGAGGATATGACGTCGCTCGCTGTGCCCTAAAATTACAGAACGGCATCCGATATCGGTGAGCATTTCTGTTGCTGTTTCCCCTGTGTAGGCTCCTGGTGCTTCTTGATAGCAGTTTTGAGCGCCAAAACCGACACCTGAGCCATTTACGATATCGCCGACTGTGGTCAGGTAGGGAAAGGGGGGGCAGACCAGAACTTCGACCGCTTGGTTCTCTTCTGGGACTTCAGTGACCAGAGCTTTTGCTAATTGTGCACCGGATTCTTTGGTTGTATTCATTTTCCAGTTACCAGCTACAAGAAAGCGACGCATAATTCATCCTGTAATTAAAGAATGTGAAAGGGTTTGTGTTTCTCGTACTTCACTAATTCTCTCAGGCTTCTGAAGAGAGCGAGGAGCAAGAAACGAACCGTATTATAGAGCATTAAAATACGGAAGCATTGTTATTGAGGCGTATCGTGATGGATAAGGTATTGAGTCGGGGGCTGTGATTCAAGGAATCCATTGAGAAATCCTGAAATGCCGCGTTTTTTCACTCGAATTCTCTTATTATGAGGAGAATTCGAGGTAAAGCAGTCAAAATGGAGAGAGTCGTTTACTCTAAAATGCCACTACGAGGGTAGGAGCCCATTGCTTCCAGTCGAACGACACGTTTTTCGAGCTCGCTGACGGTTCGTTTGATGTGAGGTTCCTGAATGTGGCCTTCAAAGTCAATAAAGAACAGGTATCCCGGCTCTTCTCCCCGTAATGGGAAAGATTCAATCCAGGTCAGGTTGACTTTGTTTTTCTTGAAGATCTGTAGCGTGTCGGCCAGGGAACCTGCTTTATGGGCAATTTGTACCAGAATGGCAGTGCGATCTTTACCCGTTGGTTCGCAGACTTCTTCGCCGATCACGGCAAAGCGGGTCACGTTGTTGGCGTTATCTTCGATACCTTCGACGATAATCTGCAGATCGTACTCAACAGAGGCCTGATGGCTGGCGACTGCGGCAGCGCCTGGCTTGGTGGCCGCTAATTGCGCTGCGGTTGAGGTGCTGGTGACTTCGTGTAGATGCGCCTGAGGCATGTTTTTGGAAAGCCACTCGCGGCACTGGGAAAGTGCCTGTGGCTTGCTGTAGATCTCCGTAATTTCGCTTCGGTCACAACGGGCCAGCAGGTTATGGTGTACGGCAATCAGGACTTCACCGCAGATTCTCAACGGGAGCCTGGTGAACATATCAAGCGTATCCACCACACGCCCGTCTGTGCTGTTTTCAATGGGGACGACGCCGAATTCCGTGTTACCTCGATTTACTTCTTCGAATACGGCCCCGATAGTGTTTACGGGGACCATATCGGCTCCTTCGCCGAATCGTTCGAGAGCGGCGAGATGCGTGTAGCTATAAGCGGGGCCGAGATAAGCGACTCGTTGTGGATGGATTTTTCGGCGGGCGGAGCTCAAAACTTGCCTGAAAACCCCGCGAATTGCGTTGTTAGTCATCGGGCCAGAGGCATTGAGCTTTTCGATGGTTTCGCGAAGTTCTTCGTCCGACTTCGGATCAAACATTGCCTTGCGCGGTTCCGGATCGGATTTGATCTGCTTGATTGTCATCGAGCAGCGTTTGTTGACCAGTTTGACGATTTCCCGGTCAATTTTCTTTAGCTCGGATTGAAGCGAGGCAGGGCTGCGTTTGCTGCTTTGTGGGGCGACTTTTTTCTTGGCTGGCGACTTCGGTTTGCTAGTTGAAGTTCGTTTGTTAACCGCTTTTTTCTTGGCCATCGGAATCTTTCAGGATGTGAGTCTCGTTTCTGTCTCTCAGAAAATTAACCGCAGCCAGTTCACACGCCCTCCCTGGTTGTGCTTCGTTGCTTACTGACAGTTTCACAATTGGATTACAATCCCTTAAGAATTTCTCTGCTTGGGATTTCTCCCGAGGGTCTTTGGTGTGTAGTGTAAGCTGTTATTAAATAAACAGTTATGTGTCTCAGGTGGAGAGCGTTCATAGAACTGCTTAGAATGTTTATTAATCAATAAACAGTTTAGTCTTCAATTGTTCTAGTTTGTACCGCCGTAAACAGGGACTGTCAAGCGGTTGAGCGTTACCTGTGAACTGTTTAGCCTTTATTCTAAGGGGCGGGGTATTTAAACTGCCAATATGTCATTTTGTCGTACCGGCAGGTCTAGAGTGGCTCTGTGCCAATTTGGCAGCTTTTATGAGTGTCTTTTTAGTTCGTTGAAAGTTGCATGGTCTGTAAGTTGTTTAATAACAGTAGATTATGTTTGTTTTTCTGCTGTTGCGATTAACTTGGCACACTCATTGCTATCTAAACAAACAGCCTGTATAAATTGGCTGTTTTGGTTAAAACGATGAGAAACGAATGATTGATGTATGAAACCGGAAGGTTCAGCTCGAATCTGCATTTTGTACAGATCTGAATTAAGAATATGGAAAGAGGGGAAATTTAAATGTCGTCTTCAGGTGAAAAGATCATTGGAATTGATTTAGGAACTACAAACTCAGTGGTTTCGATTATGGAAGGTGGGGAAGCAAAAGTAATCCCTAACCTGGAAGGGAATCGGATTACCCCCAGCGTGGTCGCATTCACCGACAAAGGGGAGACGCTGGTTGGGGAGCCTGCTAAGCGGCAGGCGGTTACGAACCCAAAGAATACGGTTTACTCGGTAAAACGTTTTATGGGGCGTCGCCACAACGAAGTAAAGAGCGAAGAAAAGATTGTTCCCTATAAAATTATTGGCGGGCCAGAAGATTATGTCAAAATTGAAGCGGGGGGCAAAACGTATACTCCGCCAGAGATTTCTGCATCGATCTTACGGAAATTAAAAGAAGCCGCAGAAAGCTACCTGGGACATAAAGTGAATAAAGCCGTGGTAACCGTGCCCGCTTACTTTAATGATGCCCAGCGACAGGCGACAAAAGATGCAGGTCAGATTTCCGGCCTCGAAGTTTCGCGAATTATCAATGAGCCGACGGCTGCTGCATTGGCCTATGGTTTAGAGAAAAAGAACGACGAAAAGATTGTTGTTTTCGACTTTGGTGGTGGTACGTTCGACGTATCGGTTTTGGAAGTCGGCGACGAAATCATTGAAACGTTGAGCACCAATGGTGATGGTCACCTCGGTGGTGATGATTTCGATGAAGAGTTGATCAACCACATTGCAGACGCCTTCAAGAAAGAGCAGGGAATCGATCTGCGTGAAGATGCGATGGCGTTGCAACGTCTGCGTGAAGCTGCTGAAAAAGCGAAGAAAGAATTGTCTTCATCACAAGCGACCGATATCAATCTGCCGTTTATTACGGCTGACAGTTCTGGCGCGAAGCATTTGCAGTTGGCGATTACCCGCGCCGAATTTGAGAAATTGATCGATCCACTGGTAGAGCGGTGTCGTAAGCCGGTTGAGCAGGCAATGAAAGATGCCGGGCTCAGTCCCAGTGAAATTGACGAAGTTGTTTTGGTTGGTGGCTCAACGCGTGTTCCCAAAGTTCACGAATTTGTGAAGAAGATCTTTGGGAAAGAACCACATAAGGGAGTGAATCCTGACGAAGTAGTTTCCATTGGGGCTGCGATTCAGGGGGGAATTATCTCTGGTGAAGTTCAGGACATCGTTCTGCTTGACGTTACACCACTGTCTTTGGGTATTGAAACCGAAGGTGGCGTGATGACCAAACTGGTTGAGCGGAATACGACGATTCCGGTTACCAAGGATCAGGTGTTTTCTACTGCAGCCGATAACCAGACTGCGGTGACGATTCGCGTTTTTCAGGGTGAACGTCAAATGGCCAGCGACAACCGTTTGCTGGGACAGTTTAATCTGGAAGAACTGCCACCTGCACCTCGTGGGGCGCCACAAATTAAAGTGGTCTTCGATATCGACGTGAACGGGATCTTGAATGTCTCGGCGAAGGATGTTGCCACTGGCAAAGAAACTTCTGTCAAGATTGAGCAGTCCAGTGGTTTGTCCGAAGCGGAAATTGAAGATATGCAGCGTCAGGCAGAAGCCCACGCTGATGAAGATAAGCAGAAGAAAGAACTGGCTGAAGCTAAAAATAATGGCTCACGAATTGTTTACGATGTAGAAAAGCTGTTGAAAGAGCATGCCGAGAAAATCGATGCTGCTTCGAAAACAGCCATTGAAGCATCAGTGAAAAAAGTGAACGATTCTCTTGAAACAGAGGATGCAGCAGCCATCAATACGGCCTGTGAAGAATTGCAGCAGGCAACTCATGCCTTTACCGAGCAGATGTATAAAGAAAGTCAGGCTGCCGAAGGCGAGGGAGCGACAGCAGAAGGAGGAGATGCTGCTCCTGCTGAAGATGAAGAAGAAGTAATAGATGCAGAATTTGAGAAAAAGGACTAGTTCTGCAGATCGTTGATCAGGGAAAACGGGGCTCAAATCTCATGCTGAGCCCCGGGCTCCCCAATCAACAAGACCTTTCATACCAGAAGACGTTTTACATTTTCAAACTGGTTTGCAGGCGCAATTTCATTCCCACCTCACCGGGCCTGTTTTATAAAAAATAGATAAAAAGTTCGAAGCACTGCTTGTCGGCTGGTTATTTCGTATGATAATCCAGACTGTTGAGTTGCTGCGCAGGTAATAAACAGAATTGGAGAAGCATTATGGCGTTTCGATTTGAAAAATTGACTGTGAAAGCTCAGGAAGCAGTGCAGCGTGCCCAGCAGGCGGCCGAAGATTTTGGTCAACAGGAAATTAAGCCCCTGCATTTGCTGAAAGCATTGTTAGACGAAGAGCAGGGAGTCGTTAAGCCGCTGGTTCAAAAAATTGGCGCCAATTTGCCTCAGTTGCAAAAAATGATAGATGATGAAATCAGTCGCATGCCGAAAGTCTCAGGGGCTGCCATGCAGGTTGGTATCGGTCAGGACTTGCTCAAGGTGTTAGGGGCGGCACAGGATCGCGCTGACCAGATGCAGGATAATTTTGTGTCGACCGAACACCTGCTGCTGGCGTTTACGACTGTTGATGATCAGTCCAAGCGGCTGCTGGAATTGAATGGAGTCGAAGAAGGCGATGTTTTATCTGCGTTGCAGGCGGTGCGCGGCGGGCAACGGGTGACCGATCAAAGTCCGGAAGAGAAGTATCAATCGTTAGAGCAGTACGGTAGGGATCTTGTAGAACTGGCACGTCAGGGCAAGATTGATCCCGTGATTGGCCGCGACCAGGAAATCCGTCGTGTGATTCAAATTTTATCCCGCCGTCGAAAGAATAACCCGGTTTTGATCGGGGAGGCCGGTGTCGGAAAAACGGCCATCGTGGAAGGGCTTGCCCACCGGATTGTGATGGGCGATGTGCCACAGAACCTGAAGAATAAACGGGTTATTTCGTTGGATATGGGGGCGCTGATTGCCGGGACGAAATACCGTGGCGAATTTGAAGATCGTCTGAAAGCCGTGCTGAAGGAAATTGAGCAGGCCAAGGGGGAGATTATTCTGTTTATTGACGAATTGCATACGGTGGTCGGTGCGGGGGCAGCAGAAGGGGGCGCGGATGCGTCTAATCTGTTGAAGCCGGCGTTGGCACGCGGCGAGTTGCATTGCGTGGGGGCAACCACACTCGATGAATATCGTAAGTATATAGAGAAGGACCCCGCACTGGAACGACGTTTTCAGCCGGTCATGGTTCTGGAGCCAACCGTCGAGGATACCATTTCTATTCTGCGTGGGTTGAAGGAACGTTACGAAACCCATCATGGCGTGCGAATTATGGATGACGCGTTGATTAATGCGGCGACGTTGTCGGATCGTTATATCAACGATCGTTTTCTGCCTGACAAGGCAATCGACTTAGTGGATGAGGCGGCGAGTCATTTGCGGATGGAGATGGATTCGATGCCATCTGAAATTGATGAGGCAACGCGGCAGTTAACGCGAATGCAGATCGAAGCGACAGCGCTGGCAACAGAAACCACGCCAGAGAGTCAGGAGCGGTTGGAAGAACTGCGCAGGCAGATTGCCGACCGTGAGGAAAGTGTGAATGCCCTGAAGACCCGTTGGGAAACGGAAAAAGAGGCCTTGGCTGGGTTGCAGCCGTTGAAGGAAGAGATCGATCGCCTGAATACCGCGTATGAGCAGGCATTTCATCGGGCACAGCAGACAAATTCCAACGAAGATTATTCGACTGCGTATAACGCAGAGCAGGAATTGAACGCCGCCCGTCAGCGGTTGTTGGAAATGGAAGAGCGGATGTCGGAGCTGGGAGATGTCAGCGGGGAACGATTATTGCGCGAAGAAGTCACTCCCGAAGATATCGCCAAGGTAATCAGTATGTGGACGGGAATTCCGATTTCCAAAATGCTGCAGGGAGAACGGGAAAAACTGCTGCGGATGGAAGAGGAAATCCATCAGCGGATGATCAATCAGAACGAAGCGGTCGAAGCTGTGTCTAATGCGGTCAGGCGGTCTCGTTCCGGCCTGCAGGATCAGAGTCGGCCCATTGGTTCCTTCATGTTTCTGGGCCCGACGGGTGTGGGGAAAACGGAACTTTGTAAGGCACTCGCGGGATATCTGTTCGACGATGAACGCAGTATGATTCGTATCGATATGAGTGAATTCATGGAGAAGCATTCTGTCGCGCGGTTAATTGGAGCTCCTCCGGGATACGTGGGGTATGAAGAAGGGGGCCGATTGACCGAGGCAGTAAGGCGTCAGCCTTATTCGGTGGTGCTGCTGGATGAGGTCGAAAAGGCACACCGTGATGTGTTCAATATATTGTTACAGGTTCTGGACGATGGGCGATTGACCGACAGTCACGGTCGAACTGTCGATTTCTCGAATACGATTGTGGTGATGACATCCAACATTGGAAGTCAGACGATTATGGATCTGTCGGGTAAAGAAGATGAGCAGATCATTCATAATCGTGTGATGGATGCGTTGCAGCATGAGTTTCTGCCTGAGTTTCTGAACCGGATTGATGAAGTGATTGTCTTCCATCCTCTGGGGCGCGAGGAGATTCGTCAGATTGTTGACTTGCAGTTGATGAATCTGTCTGCGCTGGTTGAAGAGAATGGATTTACTCTGGATGTATCGATGGCGGCCAAAGATTTATTGGCTGAAGAGGGGTACGATCCAGTATATGGAGCACGACCTTTGAAGCGGGCGATTCAGCAGAATATCCAGAATGAGCTTGCAAACAAGTTGCTTTCTGGTGCCTTCACAGAAGGAGCGACGATTTACGTGGATGCCAGCGAAGGTTCGTATCAGTTCTCTGAAAAGTAATGACGGCCCATTAGGGGCAATGAGTTTTCGCAGCCTTGGGGTGACACCCAGGGCTGCTTTTTTTTGGGGCATTTAGCAGGGTGGGTGAAGCGTTTGGGTTTGGTAGGGCAACAGGATGTTGGTTACTGCGCATGAAAAAACGACGCTCACTTTGAATCAAGTCAGCGTCATCGTTTTATGATCAGCGGCTTAAAGGGCCTTAGGCAGATTCTTCCAAGACAGCAAAGGGGCTGATCTTGCGAACTTTTTCTTTGATCTGCTCTTTTTCAGATGGGTCTTTTGCTTTGGCAAACTTTTCCCGGAGTTTCTTCAGCTTGTGCTTCCGTACTCGACGTTGGGCAAGTTCACGCCCTTTTTCAACACGTCCCATTTCTTGTCAGTTCCTGGTAAAATAAAATTGGTGTGTTCTAATGTATATATCTCACTTGAAGTACCTGATTCTAACATCTCTTGTGGTAAGGGGCAACGATCAGAGCAGGGCATTTTACCAGAGTTTTCGAGAGAACAGAGGCTTGAATTCGGGTTGACCTGTTCGCAATTCCTTGATATTTCACTCTTCCCCTCTCTCAGCCCCTTATAGTTTGTGTCCACCTTCCCTGTTTGTCAGATCACGCTCTCCAAATTGTGAAGGTCAGCCAGACATTTTCTCTGTCTCATCTCATCCTCGATCCGGGAATCAATCAGGTATGTTATTTCAGTCTCAACAGGCTGTTTTTCGTGGGATTACGCTATGTGTACTCATTTTGAGTTGTATTGCCGGCCCGGTTAATGCGCAAAAAGGAGCTTCCCGTCTGGAGGAGGCTGATTCCACCAAGGCTCGTTCTCTCCGGCATCGTACTATATTTATGCCCCGTGATTCTGATCCTGGCATCAAGCAGATTAGCCAATCACCTCAGGTGCCCAATGTGTTAGACGCCGAGTCGCGGGAAGCACTAGGGATTCCCCCTCAATTACTGGATGATGGTCAAGACTGGGCTGAACCCGAGGGTGACTGCATCGATTGCGAAACGTTTGTTCCCCTGGTTTCCCATAAGAGTGCGACTGCCAGTACCACCTGGCTGCCTGGGTCGGGGAATGAATTAGGCATCTTCAGTCTGGCGTTCTCCGAAACGGCGGAGTTTCCACGTTTTGAAGGGTTTACTACCACACCCCGATTTGGTGTGCATTATCTGAATGGTCCTGTGAGTACGGATTTGCCGGCGCGAGTCTACGACACGTCCGTTGCATTTCGTTGGTTTAATAAGGTCAATGAAAAGTGGTCCTATGAACTGGAAGTGGCACCGGGGGTTTATAGTGATTTCAAGAATGTGACGTCCGATTCTTTGCGTATCACGGGAAAAGGGCTCGCGTATTACGTGCACTCACGGGCCAAGCAATTTGTGTTTGGGGTTGTGTATCTGGATCGGGAAGACATCAGTCTGCTTCCGGCCGCGGGGATGATTATGTGGTTCAGTGAAGGCTCGCGCCTGGAGCTGATATTTCCCAAACCCAAGTTCACGTATCGAATTGAAAAGGATGAGTCTAAGGAGCGCTGGCTGTATGTTTCAGGCGAATTTGGCGGTGGTTCCTGGGGAATCCGACGCGGCTCAACCGGCATCGATGATGTTGCGACTTATAGTGATCTGCGATTAATGGGTGGTGTGGAGACCAAGCATACGAACGGAATGATCAGCCAGTTTGAAATTGGCTATGTCTTCAATCGTAAGCTGGAATACAAATCGGATATCGGAAATTACGATATCTCTCCCACGGGGATGGTTCGTTATCAACTGACCTTCTGAGCCTTATAGATCGCAGTTGATGTCGATCCAGGTCCGTTTATCAAACGATTCGAGTACGGAGTCTGCGATAAGCTGGGCAGAGGCACCATGATCGAAACCGGGGATCGCGTCCCGTTCTTCTATTATGGCTGACACAAATTCGTAAACCAGATCATAACGAAAGACCGTGCTGGGAATGCCTTCGTGCGGCTTGCGCGGGCTGCCTTCAATTACCAGAAACTCTTCCGGGACGGGCAGTTTTTCCATGGTTTGGCCAGGTTTTCCGATCAGGATGTTATTGGGGTCAGTCAATTGATAAGCGGCCGAACCTTCGGAGCCGTTCACTTCAGCCCACTCATAGCCAAAGCCATCATTGTGATAACCCTTCATTAGGGTGCTGCCTTCCCAGACACCGACGGCACCGTTTTCAAATTGACCGATGAGGGAAGACCAGTCATCTACCTCGGATGCTTCACAGGGCTCGCCATCGGCTGTTTTATCCCGGGGAACAAATTGCGCCACTGCACCACAAATGCTTTTGATCGGTCCGAGTAAATCCTGGGCGAAGTCGATCCGGTGAATCGTCATGTCAAACAGATCGCCGGCACCAGCCAGCTTTTTGCTTTGACGCCAACCCCAGCTCGATTCAGGCCAGTCGAGAAACCGCTGGCTGCGGAAGTGGCGGGGGGCACCCAGTGCGCCGGATTCGACAAGGTGCTTGACGTACCGCATGGAAGGAGCAAATCGATAGGTAAACGCCGTCATGTGTCTCAGGTTGGCATCACGGGCAGCACGATACATTTCGGCTGATTCAGTGTAGTTTAAGCCCAATGGTTTTTCGCACATGACATGTTTGCCGCCTTTGATGCAGGCCAATGCGATTTCGTGGTGCGTAAAATTCGGTGTGGCGATAATCACGGCGTCGATTTCGGGGTCGTTGGCCATGTCTTCGAACTTGGTCGTGACTCTGGTTTTACCCCAGTCGGACTGGCGTTTCGCCAGTAATTCGGAATTGGGGTCACAAATCGAGACCAGTTCTGCGCGAGGATCGAGATTAATGCCTGGGACATGGTGGTAATCGGAGACTGCGCCGGCACCGATAATTCCGATACGAACTGAATCTGTCATGAAAAAACCTTAGCGTGTTTCTATTGATAAAATCGGGAGAGAATGACTTATGTTTGCTGCAGTCTGGTGAGCAGTGCAAGTGCTTCCTCGTGCGTATGGATTGATTCTTCCAGCTGCGCGTCCTGAATCCGGGTCAGCAGTTCTTTAAACTCGGGGCCTGATTTGATGCCGTAGTCAATCAAATCATTTCCCGTGATGAGTGGGGGAGGATTCAATACCTCGATGGGAGTATGATCCCGATACTGGCGACAAAATTCAAGGTCCTTCAAAGGTTGTTTTTGAGAAGTCAGGTCAGCGTGGACCAGTTCAAACAGGTAAGAGCAATTTTCATGGGCCAGCAGTCGTTTGAGTTTTGAAAGTTTAAATTTGGGGGCGCCTTGCAGGCTTGTTCGGTGTTCAATCAGCCAATGTACGAGATGGAGTGAATGGTTGGAAAACCGAAGTTGTTTGCAGATTTGGTGGACTTCATCAAGCTGATCTGAGGGTGTTGCCGCTGGTAAATCCAGCAGTAACGCAGCAAAGGCGGTCTCGCAATCGTCCGTGGTTAACTGCGCGAGCCGATCCAGGGTTCGGTTCCAGAGGGGCAGATACTCCTCTTTTTCCCATAACGGCACGAGTTCAGGGATGACCGGTTTCAGCAGTCCGGAGCTTTGCACGAGTTTAATTGCATCGCTGCGGTTGGGGTGGATCAGCATTTTGCGCAATTCATCGGAAATCCGTTCCGGGCTCACGACGGTGATTTCGTTTGCCATCGTTTGAATCGCCTGGAATGTGGTTTCAGCTAGATGAAACTGAAGTGTGGCGGCAAAGCGAATGGCACGAAGCAGGCGTAGTTTATCTTCCTGCATGCGCTCCAGAGGGTCTCCAATGGCGCGAATCAGATGTTGCTGGAGGTCCAGTTTCCCCCCGACATAATCGTAGATTGATTCATTGATGGGGTCATAGAACATGCCGTTGATTGTGAAATCGCGGCGATGTGCGTCTTCCTCGGCTGTAGTGAATTTGACATGTTCGGGGCGGCGTCCATCAAGATAAGGGCCTTCGCTGCGAAACGTGGCGATTTCGACATCGCAGTCCGGCTGATGGCCTCGGACAATAATCACTCCAAAGCTGGCTCCGACGGCCAGGGTACGACGTTTTCCAAACAGGTGTCGCACCTGATCGGGAAGGGCATTGGTCGCTACGTCATAGTCTTTGGGCTCTTTTTTCAGAAGCAGGTCCCGTACGCAACCGCCAGCCCAGAGGGCCTGGAATCCTGCGTCGCGCAATTTGCGGACAATGTCTACGGCAGCGTTATAGGGTTCGGAGTGTTTCATGACTGATTGGGGGATTCGAAATAAAATCTAACGAGTGACAGTGCGGTTACAATAATAGCAAGTTCTGATTACTTATCGACTTATGTTCGCTGTTTTTTGGTGGTTTCAAAAAAAACGGTGTTGAGGCGCTCTTGTGTCCTGGTTTTCAAAGGCAGAGAAAAAGACAGGGAAAGTGAGAGTGAGGTTCATAAAACGGACTTCGCAAAACCAGGGGAATGCCGTATGATTTATTGTCCAAATTATTTCGTTTCCCTGGCATGACGGGTTCATTGATTAATGGCACTCAGAATTCCCAGATACAAGACAGGACCAGAAGTTTTGAGAGGAACACACGGTATACGCTTTGATGGGACCCGTTTCTGGGTTCTCCATCGCAGAAGGGAGTTCGGCCCATTCGATTACGAGTGGAGCAAGGACTTCGCTGGCGTAGAATTTATGTACCGTGATCAAAAATTTGGCGAATATTGTAGTGCCGAAGAAATCTTTGCTGATTTGAAGCAATTTTCACTACCGATGCGCGTGGTTGAAGTTTCCAGCCTGACAATCGGCATGATCATGTATGGCGTGTTGAATGGCCTTCCGGAAGCACTCTGGAAAGAGCTGCTACGGCAGCGTCTGGATGAAAGTGGTTTTGAACGCTTCAATTTTCAGGAAGAGGGCCCGGAGCGGCTCACCGGTTAAATCTGGAAAATTCGTCACAAACGCTTTATTTTTCACAAGATGAGTCACTGGGAAGCGAACTCATTAGTCGTGGGTGTCTGGCTATCGGCACGATGAGTGAATCGTTCTTAACCTTTTTTATTGAAATGACTTAGGTGAATGGTGTTTGTTTTGTTTCAGATTGCCATTGATTTTAAACACGTGTTTAATACAATTGTTTGAAACATGCTTTTGAAATTTCTGTCTCGTGAAGTTCTTCAGCAGAGTGATTGTCAAGTTGGCTTCATGCGCTAGAAAGATTTGGAACAAGTAACTTATGGCGTCTTGTACTGTTCGTGATCGATTACTGGATGTGGCCGGGCCCGTTTTTTCGGAAAAGGGGTTTGAAAAGGCGACGGTGCGTGAAATCTGTCAGAAAGCGGACGTCAATTTAGCCAGTGTGAATTACTATTTTGGCGATAAGGAACAGCTTTATCTGGAAGTGGTCTGTCTTGCCAAAGAGATGGGAGTTTCGCGGGCACCGCTCCCGGAATGGACTGCTGAGATTACAGCCGAACAAAAGCTACGGGACTGGGTCTCTACTCTGGTGAAACGAATGCTGGGGACCGGAGAGCTGTCCTGGAGTAACCATTTGATTATGCGTGAAGTACTAAGGCCTACGAAGGCGTGTGAGCATCTCATTCAGGAGTTGTTTCGGCCGTTCGTAAATATTGCAGATTCCATCCTGCAGGAGATACTGGGGAACGAAGTTCCTGACTATCGGCGGATGCAGTGTGTTTTCAGTATTGCCGCACAATGCCAGTTCTATCGTGTTTCTAATGGCCTGGTGACTTTGATGTTAGGACACGAGGAAAAAGAAATTCACTACGATACTGAGCATCTGATAGAGCATATTCTGCAGTTTTCGTTAGCAGCGGTTAAGAACCTGAAGCAGGAATTCACCGCATCGGAAATGGAATCTTCTTCATCACTTCACGGAATCTGAACACCCAGAGTTAAGAATAGGTGCATTGATTAATCTGATTGTTTTCCTGATTTAAAGAATTTTGCCAGAACGAAAAAAAAGACTTTCGTGTGGGAGAGGACTCTCGCTACTGTTTTAACAATCCATTTCATTTGATATTCACAAATTGGCTTTCCGCGTCCATCGTCAATTTTAGTTGTGAAGCATTTCGCGATAGAAAATAGTCATGTCAGATTTGAAGACTCAAAAATCGAGCAGTTTTTCCAAGAAACTCAAGCATTTTTTGCTTCCGATTTTTATCATCGCGATCGGCTGTGGCAGCCTGGTTGTGCTGATGGCAATGAAAAAAGAACCGGAGAAGAGTGAAAAACGGTTAGCCGATTTGGCGCCGCTGGTATCGACCGAAACGATTGCTCTTTCTGATTCCGGTGTCACGATTACCGTTGACGGGATCGTTGTTCCTTCGCGGGAAGTGAAGCTGGCTGCTGAAGTTTCCGGTAGGGTGCTTTTTACGCGTGATGGATGCAAGGTCGGAAATCTGGTTCGCAAGGCAACGACACAGGAACTCACATCAGCGGGAACTGAGAATCTCCTGATTCAGATTGATCCCGAGAATTATGAACTGGAAGTCAAGCGGCTGACTCAGGAACATGCCCAGGCACAGGATGTGATTGATGAATTAGAAGTCGAAATTGACAATTCCAAGGCAATGGTTGATCTGGCACACGAAGAGGTGCAACTGCAGAAATTACACTTAAATCGAATCGAGAAATTACGAGCGAGAAATGTCGTTTCCGATACGGATTTTGAAGAGGCAAAGCGAAGCGAACTTGCTGCACGCAATGCGCTGCAGAAATTGACGAGCGAATCTGATTTGCTCAAATCACGTCGACAGAGAATGATGCATGCCCGCGAACTGGTAGGAGTACAGCTTTCCAGAGCCAAACTGGATTTAAGCCGCACCCGAATTTATTCACCGATTAACGGGGTCATCGTCGAAGACTCCGTTGAGAAAGATGGTTACGTCAAAGTGGGTGATCCACTGGTGACGATCGAAGATACCTCAGCAGTGGAAGTGCGAACGAATCTGCGGATGGAAGAACTGTATCAACTGTGGCAGCACGCCGCGCAAACAGCAAAAAAAGGACAAACACTCTCCGAGCTGGCGCAAACGAATCGACATGATCTGGGGTATCAGCTTCCGCAACTTCCAGTGAAAGTGTCCTATGAGCTGGGGGGGAGGAAATTTGTCTGGAACGGAAAACTTTCCCGCTATGATGGGATTGGTCTGGATGAGAAAACGAGAACGGTTCCCTGTCGGATCGTTGTTGCCGACCCCAGAGCTGCAGAGATATTGGTGAATGGCAAACCGACTGATCAGGTTGTGGGAGCGCCCCCTTTGACACGCGGGATGTATGTCTCAATTGAAATTCCGCTCATTGGAAACATTTCATTGTTGACAATTCCCGAAACGGCGATTCGTCCCGGCAACCTGATCTGGGTTGTCAAAGAAGGCGCATTGCATTCTGAAAAAGTCCGTGTTGTCGACACCAGTGGCGACTTATTACTGGTAGAGCTGGGGGCTTCCGGGCTGAAACCGGGTGACCATGTCGTTACGTCTCCACTGAGCACTGTAAATGAAGGCATGCTGGTTCGTGAAGGAGCAGCCGAATGAGGTCGGTAATCAAATGGGCGATTAATAACTCGCCTGCGATGAATACGCTGATGGTTACCGTTCTGGGGGTGGGACTGGTTTCGTTGATGATGATGCGGCGGGAGGTGTTTCCGGAGTTTGAGCTGGAAATTATCCTGGTGTCGGTTCCTTATCCCGGTGCGAGTCCAGATGAAGTCGAGGAAGGCATCTGCCAGAAGATGGAAGAAGCCGTCCGTTCGATTGACGGGATCAAAAAGATGACCTCAATCGCCAATGAAGGCGCGGGGTCGTTGGTGTTAGAATTACGGGCCGACGTGCCTGATGTGCAGAAGATTCTGAATGAAATACGCTCCGAGATTGATCGAATTCCCAGTTTTCCGGAACTGGCAGAAGATCCGGAAGTCCAGCAGATTACGTTCAGGCAGGTCGCCATTGAAGTGGCTGTGATTGGTCCGGATAACGAAAGTGAAAATAGTGAGTGGGAGTTGCGGTCTGTCTCCGAGCGAATTCGCGACGAATTGTTACAGCTCAAGTCGGTCTCACAGGCAAATATTGCGGGCGCCCGCGATTTTCAGATTGATATCGAAATCCCCGAAGCGACACTTCGCAAATATGGTTTGACATTACAGGATGTCGCGAGAACCGTTCGCAGGGAAAACCTGGAGTTACCGGGTGGTAAGTTGATTACCGATTCGCAGGTCTTACTGCTGCGAGGTAAGAATAAACATCTGATTGGTAGTGAAATAGAGAAGATTCCTCTGGTGACAGAGTCAGGGGGAGTGGTGCTCACTGTTGGCGATATCGGGCATGTGAAAGATGATTTTTCTGATACGACAATGATCAGTGAAATTAACGGAAAACCGGCTCTGTCGATTTCCATAGAACGGACAGCACAGGAAGACCTGCTGGCGATTGTGGAGCAGGTTCGCGCTTATGTTGAAACCGCCGACTTGCCGCCGGGCTATTCATTAGAGTTGTGGAAGGATCAATCGATCGACGTACGCGATCGCATGGATCTGCTCACTCGAAATGGACTGCAGGGTCTGATCCTGGTTTTTATCACACTGGCTATTTTTCTGGAACTTCGTCTGGCGTTTTGGGTTGCGTTGGGAATTCCGATTTCAATGTTTGGTGCGTGTATCGTGCTTTACTATACCGGCCAGACGTTAAATATGCTTTCGATGTTCGCTTTTCTGATGGCGCTGGGGATTGTCGTTGATGATGCGATCGTGGTGGGTGAAAATATACACGAGCATCGGCAAATGGGAAAGTCGTTCCTCCTGGCAGCGATCGATGGTGCCACTGAAGTGCTGCCTTCTGTTTGTGCTTCCGTGACAACGACCGTCATCGCATTTATGCCTTTGTTGTTTGTTTCAGGTATTATGGGGAAATTTATTGCGGTGATGCCGATCGCCGTGATTGCGATGCTGATCATTTCCCTGTTGGAAAGTACGTTTATTCTTCCTTGTCATCTGGCACATGGAAAGGTTCCTGCGGGAGGGACGCAACAGGATCAGTCAGAAGGCTTTGTGGGGAGGAAACTCAACAAATTTATCGAACGAGTCTATCTACCTGTCTTGAAAGCGGCGCTAAACTATCCCAGCTCAGCACTCGCGGTGGCGGGAGCACTCATGTTGTTATCGGCAGGATTAATTATGGGCGGATTTGCGCCGTTTAATATTTTTCCGAAGACCGATTATCGCATGATTGAAGCAACAGTCCAGTTTCCCGATGGAACGCCACAGGCAATTACCGGGGAGGCGACTCGGAAAATGCAACAGAGCTTTGAGGAGTTGGATCAAGACTATCAGAAGGAACATGGGAATTCTCTGATTAAGTTGGTTCGCAGAAATGTTGGATTTGGAACGCGGGATGAATCGGGCGGAGGAGTTGGCGGCTCAGTGGAAGGGAGTCATGTTGGAAAAGTCTCGGTGGAGATTGTCGAAGCCGAAGAACGCACGCTAGGCAGTGAAGCAATTCTTGATCTCTGGAGAGAGCGTGTGGGTGAAGTGCCTGGCGTTGATCGACTTACTTTTGGTTCTCCCTCAATGGGGCCTGGTGGCAAGCCCATTGAATTTAAGCTGTTGGCTGATGCAAAAAATTTGAATGAACTGGAAGCCGCTGTTGAAGCATGTAAACAGGAACTGGCAACCTATCCGGGAGTGAAAGATATCAACGATGATTCCAGTCCCGGTAAGTGGGAATTTCAGATCAAGATCAAAGACAAAGCGCGTGCCATGGGCGTTCCTTTAGCGGATGTGGCAGAGACTGTTCGTGCTACGTATTACGGAGAAGAAGTCATGCGGCTTCAGCGAGGGCGGCATGAAGTTAAGCTCATGGTGCGTTATCCGAAAGAAGAGCGTCGTTCGCTGAAGGGCTTTGATGATATCCGGATTCGAACGGGAGATGGCTCAGAACGACCTATCACAGAACTGGCAGAGATTGATGTGAAGCGTGGTTATTCTGAGATTAATCGCATCGATCAACAACGCTCAATTACTGTGTCTTCAGATTTGAACGAGAAAGAAGGTAATGCACGGGAGATTGTCCAGGCACTAAAAAAACCGGGTGGTTTTATGGATCAGTTATTGGCCAAATATCCAGGTGTGCGTGTGCGTTGGGAGGGCCAGCAGGAGCAGACAGATGAATCAGTGAATAGTTTGATTGTGGGATTGATGATCGCGATGGCATCGATGTTTGCCTTGTTGACCGTGGAATTTCGATCTTATATCCAACCTTTGATCATTTTAGGCATTATTCCTTTTGGAATTATTGGAGCCGTGTTTGGCCATGCAATTCTGGGGATGGAGTTGACGCTGTTTTCCTTATTTGGTTTGGTCGCTTTAACAGGTGTCGTGGTGAATGATTCGATTGTATTAATTGATTTTATCAATCATCGCATTGCCGATGGTCTGCCTTTGAAGGCGGCTCTGCTTGATGCCGGGCAACGTCGCTTTCGGCCAGTTATGCTAACTTCGATGACTACGATCGTCGGTTTAGCGCCGATTTTGAAAGAGACTTCATTCCAGGCCCAGATTATTATCCCGATGGCTGCCAGCTTGATTTTCGGTTTGATGCTGGCCACCGTTTTGGTGCTATTTCTGATTCCCACGTATTATTACCTGTACGCTCGGGCTATGGGGGCCAAGCCAGACGAACCCTGGATTCGCAAAATGGATGGAAACGAAGAGGAACAAGGCTATAATATTGCTGAAGGGCAGCTCTCAGAGGTTACACCCATGCAGACTTAAGAGGCAATGGATGTGATCGTTTGGATATCTTCTTGCTTGTCGATGGGGCCTCTGGTTAGTATACCCCGTCAGTTTTGGTCTGAAAGTCTGTTTTACAGTCGGAAGAAGTCGCGCTTCTTTTAGGTTTAGAATGATGAAACGTGTTTTGCTCAAATCGAAAATTCACCGCGCTACCGTCACGGAAGCGAACCTGGAGTACAATGGCAGTGTGACCATTGATCAAGAGTTGATGGAAGCTGCGGATATTGTTGAGTACGAGCAGGTACAAATTTACAACGTCACTTCTGGTACCCGACTGACTACGTATGCCATAACCGGTGAGCCAGGTTCTGGTGTGATCTGTATTAACGGCGCAGCCGCTCACCTGATGAAACCGAATGACTTGGTGATCATAGCCAGCTATGCAGAGTACAAAGAGAAGGCATCACGGCGCCATCAGCCTAAAGTAGTTCTGGTGGATGGGCAAAACTGCCCAGTTCCTGAGCCGGCCGAGATGCCCGTCGTCTTTGGATCGGAATGAGAAACGCACTTAACTTAAGCATGCATGCCTTTTTTTGTCGCAGGCTAATCCGCTTGTAACGAATGGATTAGGCAAACATCATTGTTTCTCAAAAAAAATCATTCTACCTCTTTCGTGGTCCGATGGGAGAGCCTATTATATTGATGCGTTCGCCATCTTTTTGTGCATGTAGGTGCAATTATTTCATGCTGAATTAGCAGGGACTTCGTGTTCTTTCGAAGAATCATCGTATCTGAAGGATATGATGTCTCGGATGTTTACTCAATAAGTGACTTCTGAGGCTGGTTTTCCCTGTGATTTAATAGGATATTCCCAGAGTTAGAATGGAAGACGATCGCCCTATTTTCGAAGACATGGTTGGTTCTAGCGCGGCCATGCGAAATATCTATCGCCTGACTCGTCGCGCCGCCAGTACGTCATCAACAGTCTTGCTGACTGGTGAAACTGGTACTGGTAAGGAATTGATTGCCAGAGGCATCCATGAGTTGAGCCCTCGCGCTACAGGTCCCTTTATCCGTGTGAACTGCGGCGCACTTAGCGAAAGCCTGCTGGAGAGTGAATTATTTGGGCATATTAAAGGTGCCTTTACCAGCGCTGTCGAAAATCGAACCGGCCGATTCGAAGCCGCCCATGGTGGGACGATCTTTCTGGATGAAATTAATTCTGTCAGTTTTACCTTGCAGGTGAAATTGTTACGGGTATTGCAGGAACACGAATTTGAGCGAGTAGGAGATACACGTTCGATTCAGGTCGACTGTCGCATTGTTGCGGCGACAAATCGCAATTTACTGGATGAAATTGAAGCAGGTCGTTTTCGTGAAGACCTGTATTATCGTCTAAACGTGATCCCGATCGATCTTCCCCCGTTGCGCGATCGTGCTGAGGATATTCCTGATTTAATCCACTTTTTTGCTAAGCAATTCTCTGCGGAAGAACAGATTCCGCTGCCTCATTTTTCGGAGGAAGTGCTATCAACCTTCAAGAATTATGCCTGGCCCGGGAATGTGCGTGAGCTGCAGAATTACGTTGAGCGGCTCATTGTACTATCAGGAGAAGACGGTCCTTCTTTGGATTTATTACCAGGACACGTTACGGGCAAATCCATGCCGCGATCGTTGTCTTCCAGGGAACAGGATCCAGAGATGCTCTGTCGGGAACTGGTAGCGATGGAATTACAGCGTGTTGGAGAAGACTCAACCAATGTGCACACGCAAATCGTGTCGCAAGTGGAAAAGGAACTGATTTTACAGGTTTTACGGTCTTGTCAAGGGGTTCAGACTAAGACGGCCACGCGTCTGGGGATCAATCGAAATACACTACATAAAAAAATATCAGAGTACGAATTAGAATCTGAAGCAAGATGACTTGCCCTTCACCTGCTGTACGGCCCTATAATAGGGAGTCGTTCTGATTCCCATCAGTCGCGTGCAGAGCCCTCCACTTTTGTTCCTCTCTTCTGAAACAAAGTATCAAGCATGTTGTCGAATGTGACTGTTTTCTGTTTTATGGCCAGTTATCTGGTGGCTTTTGGTTTAGAGCTGGCCCGATTCTTGCGAAAAAAAAGCGGATACCTGCGGCCTTTGATTTTTATGTTTTCTCTGGCTGGGCTGGTGGCGCAGACGGCTTATCTTTTTAATCGCGCCCGGGAAACACAGCTTCCGCCTCTCCTGAGTTCTTCTCATGACTGGCTGATCGTCTTTTCCTGGCTGCTAGTGGCGATTTTTCTCTTTATCAATCTGATTGATGAAGAGCTTTCAATCGGTCTGTTCCTGTTTCCCCTGGTTCTGGCGTTGGTGGTTGCATCTTACTTTGTGGATGATGTGACCAATGCATTAGTGCAGCCGGCCATTCGCTCCTGGGCACTGTTGCATGCTTCGTTGCTGGTACTGGGAGGAGTAGGGATTGCACTCTGCTTTGTCATCAGCGCGATGTATCTGATTCAGCACCGCCGCCTGAAGCAGAAACAGAATTTTTCTGAAGGATTCAATCTTCCCAGTCTGGCAAAATTAGCGCGTCTGAATCGTTGGGCACTGATGATTTCCGCGCCCTTACTGACAATTGGGATGGGGATCGGGATTGGGATGGGGGTCTATGTTCGCAAAGGAGCCCAAGCCATTTCATTCCTTGATCCGGTGATCATTGTGTATGAAATTGTGTGGGTCGCAATGATGGTCAGTGTCATCTTTATTCTCCGCAAAAAACAGCCCAACCAAAAACATATCGCCCAATTAACCATCTGGACGGGGGGACTGTTGCTGTTAACAGTGATCGGTATTCAAATTCTGACAAATGTGCGAATACTGAATTATGATTCCTGGCACTCCTATTATTCTTCTCCGAATGGGGAGTCTCTGGAATCGACTGCAGAAAGGGGCATTTCGTGAATCTGCAGGTCGTTTACTGTAACCATCAGACAGCAGGATTGGATATTCGTGAGAAGCTGGCTTTCTCGTCGAAAGAACAGTTGGATAGCGCCTATTCTGTATTGAAGCAGTCCTATCCTGATACCGAAATGGTCGTGATTTCGACCTGTAATCGGGTTGAGCTGTATACGGCGACGCAGGAATCAGAGGCCGGTCCCTCTCATCAGGATCTGGCAAAATTCTTTTCCGAGTTTCATCAGGTTCCCGTCAGCGATTTTTTTGAAGACTTTCTGGAGCGCACGGGGCCGGATGCGGTCCGGCATCTATTTCAGGTTGCCTCCAGTCTCGACAGTATGGTGTTAGGCGAACCGCAGATTGTGAACCAGGTCAAAGAGGCCTATCAACGCGCGACCGAGAATGAATTGTGTGGTCCCTTAACCCATGCGCTGTTTCAACAGGCGATTCGGGTTTCGGCACGTGTGCGGACAGAAACGCTTCTCTCGGAAGGGCGGGTTTCGATTGCCAGTGTGGCAGTGGGTACCTTCGGGAAAGGGATTTTCGAACGCTTTGACGACAAAACCGTCCTGGTGATTGGTGCTGGCGAAATGGCGGAAGAAACGCTGACTTACCTGAGAGATGAGGGAGTGAAGCAGATTAACGTCGTGAATCGCAGCTTCGAAAATGCAGAGAAGCTGGCGATGAAAGTCGGTGGCGAGGCAAAGCCTTATCAGGATCTGGAAGACTGTCTTGCGGAAGCCGATGTGATCGTCAGTACGACAGGCGCCTCTCAGCCCATTGTCGATGTTGACTGCTTTCAACGTGTTTTACAGAACTCGGGGAACAAAACATTTTTCATTCTCGATTTAGGAGCACCTCGTGATTTTGCTCCCGCTGTAGGCAAGATCAGCGATAACATCTTTCTCTACGATATTGATGATCTGGAAGCGACCTGTGAGAAAAATCGAAAGGCACGACGAAAAGAGGTTGAGAAAGCACTCACAATTATTGATGAAGAAACCGAACGGTTCATGCATGGGGTTTATCATCGGGCGACAGGCCCCATCATCAAGCAGTTGCGAGAACAATGGCACGACGTGCGTGAGCAGGAAGTGGACAAGCTGTTTAGCAAGCTGACCCACCTGGACGAAAAAGATCAGGAATTGATCAAACGCTCTATCGAACAAATTGTGAATAAACTGTTGCATCCCCCACTGGAAGTATTGAGGCAAGAGGCCCGAGAAGGGACCCCGCACGGACTCCTGGATGCACTCAAACAGTTATTTCATATTCGAGATTAAGCGGTTACGCTTCTGCTTTACTTTTGCTCTGAAATTTTGTTCTGGGATTGCACGGGTAAGCTTGCCAGAATCGCGGCGATCAGACTTAACAGAATATTGACGCTGTTTATGTACTTGGATGCCTGGTGGTAGATTCGAAACTCGGCAGGCCGCGGGCTTCCCGGGGGCGTGATCATTGCTTCGAGTGGCGTATAGATCCAGAAGTAGTCAATCAGGCTGATGCCCAGCGCGATCACGACTAGCCCCAGAATCAGATTGGCTCTGCGGCGCGAAATTAATTCTTTGCCCCGGATTCCCAGACACCCCAGAAATGATCCCGCTAATAAGACCCAGGCGATCGTATAATAAACGGGAAAGTGCAGCGAGATCAGCTGGTCTCGTACCAGGGAGTCAAATGGCTGGAAGGTGACATCCTGAACGCCATTGATGACAAAAATGACTGCCGCACCGACCCAGGCCGACAAACAGAAGCGAGTTAAAACCAGGCTGGTGGAGGACATAGTTCACTTTGAAGTAAATAAGTATTCTGATGCCATTCATTGCTGCAGAACGGCCTAAATGGGGCAGTTATCAGGGTAAACAATTTGGGAGAGGACATGAAACCAATTTGAACCTCTCAGAGCAGGTTTTATCAAAATAGATGGTGTTTCTGTGTCAAAGCCTCAGCAGTTTGTCAGCATTGCTGGTTTTGGATCCTGTTAAACGTTAAGATTGTTAATAAATTCAGCCGGTTTCGAAAACCGGCTTTAGGAAAGATAGAGAATCGTCTGAGTGTCAGTTACGATGGATCACTCTGACTTATCAAAAGTTGTCATTCAAACCAGAATTCAGTCTGTATTGATACGGTGATCGAACATGAAACGAGCGAAGCTTCTTGCGTTAAAACAACGTTTATTGGGACACAAGGAATTGGGATCAGAACTTGCTGCCACTGGAACGCGGTGGGGGTTTGTGGTGCTGGCTTTGGGGGTCTGCCTGCAGTTGACACTTGCTGCAGATAAGCAGGCGGAGGTTCCCAAGTCTCCGTTATCTCCTGTGGAATCTTTGAAGCAAACTGTGGTTCACCCTGACTTCGAAATGCAGGTCGTGGCGTCCGAGCCAAATGTGATCAACCCGGTGGCGGTGGCGTTTGATGAGACGGGGGTGCTCTGGGCTGTGGAAATGACAGATTATCCGCATGGACCCAAACCAGGTGAAGATCCTAAAAGCCGTATCAAATTGTTGCGCGATAAGGATCAGGATGGATATTACGAAACCGCGACTGTCTTCGCCGACAAACTCTTATTTGCCACCGGGATTCAACCCTGGAAGGGGGGACTGATCGTCACCCTGGCCGGCAAAGTACAGTTTATGAAAGATACCAACGGCGATGATAAAGCCGATGTCGTGGAAACGTGGTTTACCGGATTCAAAGAACAAAACTCGCAATTGCGAGCAAATCATCCGACGTTGGGTTTGGATAATCACGTTTATATTTCCAATGGCTTGCGTGGTGGTTCTGTGATTGCCACGCATCCGGAATGGAAGAAAAAGGCAAAGCAGGTTCCAATTAGTGGTCTTGATTTTCGCTTTCATCCCTTGTCTGGTAAGTATGAATCGATTTCTGGAATTGGTCAGTTTGGTCTGACGTTTGACGATTATGGAAATCGGTTTGTCTGTACGAACCGGAATCCGAATAAACACATCGTATTGGAAAATCGTTACCTGAAACGAAATCCTTATCTGGCAGTGAAGTCGGTTTACCATGATGTCTCACCGGATGGCGAAGATTCCCGTGTGTATGCCATCAGCCGGACCTGGACAACATCAACGCTACATGCGGGACAGTTTACCGCCGCCTGTGGCGTGACGATTTATCGGGGAGACTTGTTTCCCAAAGGGTTTTACGGAAACAGTTTTACCTGTGAGCCGACTGCGAATCTGGTGCACCGTGATGTCATGACACCCCTGGGTGCGACCTATGATTCGAAGTATGGTCGTGATCAGGTAGAGTTCATCGCCAGCCGTGATGAATGGTTCCGACCAGTGAATATGGCTAATGGTCCGGACGGGGCCTTGTATTTATGTGACATGTATCGCGCGGTGATCGAGCATCCCCAATTCATGCCCGCGGAATTAAAAGAACGTTCCGATCTGAATGATGGCATTGATCGGGGGCGAATTTATCGCATCGTTCCGAAGAATGCCAAGATTGATCAAAGCGTTTATACGTCTTTGAAAAACGCAACGCCTACGCAACTGGTGGCAGCACTCGATTCTGAAAATGCCTGGCAGCGGGAAACCGCCGCGCGATTGATCTTCGAACATCAAGACGCCTCGCTTCAACCACAGTTAGAGCAACTGGTGTCTAATGGTAAAACAGAACAGGCCCGAATCCATGCCTTATGGGCTTTGGAAGGATTAGGGGAATTGAATGATGCGGTTCTGGAAACGGCATTAAAGGATGCATCTCAGCGCGTCAAAGAGCAAGCCGTTCGTCTCAGTGAGCCGCGTTTGTCGGAAAATGCCAAGCTGCAAGAACAGGTGCTTTCCCTGGTCGATTCTGCCGATGGTCGTTTGCGGTTTCAGTTAGCCATCAGTCTGGGAGAGGCAAGCGATGTCTCCTCGATGGTGGATCAACTGGCCCGTCTGATGTTAAAGGGGGCCGATGATTCCTGGACGCGAGCGGCGGTGCTTTCCTCTGCCTCCGATCACACCGTGGCAATTTTCAAATCATTCCTCAAGCAACTCAATGCAGCAGATACCAAGTTGTCGGCTCAGGCAGGCGTGACAGACGCCGTTCGAGAAATGACGGCTGTAATTGGTCCTCGACTCAAAGCGGAAGAAATTGAAGAAACACTTTCGTTGATTGCCGGGATGGATTCCGATCAGCAACTCGTGTTACAGATCGCTGGTTTTGAAGGACTGGGTAACAGCCTCAGACGACGTGGGAAGTCCATCGCACAGTATCAGGCTAAGTTGTCTGACGCTGACCAGCAAAAGTTAAAGGCATTCTATCAAAAACTGGTGACTGCGGCGGCCGATCCGAAAACGCCGTTAGCACAAAAACTGAATGCGATTGGCGTGTTGCGGTTCGTCGGTTTTGAAATGGGCGGCAAAACACTGCTTACGTTGATTCAAAGCGATGCTTCCCAGGAAATCAAAATCGCCGCTATGGAAGCCATCAGTCCCTATTCTGATCCGCAGATTGGTGTCGTTCTGATGGAGGGGTTTGATAGTCAGACGCCGGGGATGAGACGGGCGATTTTGGATGCCATGTTGTCGAATCAGGATCGGACCAGTCTGTTACTGGACGCGATCGACAAGAATCAGATCAAAATTTCAGAACTAGGGCCTTCCCGTTCTACTCGTCTGCTACGGCACCGCAATTCAGAGATTCAGAAACGGGCGATTGCATTGTTTGCTGCTGCGATTCCGGCAGATCGCCAGAAAGTACTTGCCGCGTATCAGGCCTCGTTGAAGCTCAAAGCCAATCCGCTGACGGGGAAGCAGGTGTTTGTCAAAAACTGTGTGACCTGTCACAAGATTGGGGATATCGGCGTGAATGTGGCTCCTGATATTGGCGATTCCCGCACGAAAACGCCCGAATATCTGCTAACGAATATTCTCGATCCCAACCGGGCCATCGATGCGAATTTCTTCAGCTACACGATAATCACGATTGATGGCGTGGTGCATACCGGGATCATTTCCTCTGACAGTGGTGCGTCGATTACATTGACCCAGCCGGAAGGGAAAACGATTACGATTCTGAAAGAAGAAATTGACGAAATGAAATCCAACGGAGTTTCTCTGATGCCTGTCGGTCTGGAGAAGACGATCAATCCGCAACAGATGGCCGATTTGATTTCCTTTATCAAGAACTGGCGTTATCTGAGCGGTCAGGTTCCCAAGGACATTGCCAAGCCGCAGTAATTTTACTGACCGGCTATAAAATCAACATGGCGTCACCATAGCTGTAGAAGCGATAGTTTGCTTCTACAGCTTTTTTGTAGGCTTCGCGGATGAATTCCGAGCCGGCAAAGGCGCTGACCAGAACCAGCAGTGTTGACTTGGGTAAATGGAAATTGGTCAACAGACAATCGACGGCCTGGAACTGATAGGGGGGATAGATGAAGATATCGGTCTCACCTTGCCACGCTTTGAGCGGGCCTTGTTTCGCGACCGATTCCAGAGTACGGACGCTGGTCGTTCCCACGGAGACAATCCTGCCTCCCTGATCGCGTGTGGCGTTTAACAGGTCGGCAGATCCTTGTGGTAATTCACACCACTCGGAATGCATCTTGTGTTCTTCGAGTGTTTCCGCGGAGATTGGTTTGAATGTTCCAATGCCGACATGCAGCGTGACGTTGGCAATGCCGACTCCTTTTTGTGTGCAACGTTCCAGGAGTTCCGGAGTGAAGTGCAGGCCGGCGGTCGGGGCTGCGACCGCGCCTGGTTGATTAGCATAGACGGTTTGATAACGTTCCCAGTCTTCGTCGGTTGCCAGCTCCCGTCTCATATAAGGGGGGAGAGGCATGGTGCCGAAGTGTTCGAGCAATTGGTGATGATCTTCCTCAGACTGGACGGTGACTGTCCAGTAACCTTCGTCGTCTTTGGAATCCATTTGCAGTGTGAGCTGTTTCTGTTCGCTTCTTTGATGCGCGGGCTGCAGCTCAATGATCTCTCCCGGCACCAGCTTGCCTCTGGTTTTACTCATCAGCTTCCACTGTCCCAAAGTGTTCGAGCCGAGGTAAAGGCCTTCCCACTTTCCGCCCGTTGATTTTCGGACGCCGAACAGACGAGCGGAGAGCACACGCGTGTCGTTCAAGACCAGGCAGTCGTTGGGATTCAAATACTGGGGGAATTCGGAAATGGAACTATGGCTGATGGTGTGTGTTTTACGGTCCAGCACCAGTAGCCGCGACTGATCCCGCTGTTGTGTGGGTTCGGTGGCGATTAATTCGGGGGGAAGATGGTAGTCAAACGCGTTTAAGTTGGTCATCGAACAGGTTTCTAAATCATTTCCTTTTGTGAGAGTCTGGTTCGACCTGATCGAATCTTCTCTGAAAACAGCAGGAATTGTCTGGTTTTAACGGAGATTTTTATATTCTCTTAGCATATTAAGCACAATTTCGAAATCTAAGCTTGTCGCCAATTTCCGCCTTCGAACAATAGAATTCAGGCAGGATGGACAAATCCTGATTGTCGTTTGATTTCTTGTTGTCCTTAGAGGCTGGACGCTTGTCTGATAGTAAAGCACCCATTCCGATTGCGTTTTGTATTACCGGCTTGCAGCCCGGTGGGGCGGAACGTGCGCTGGTTCAGATCGTGACGCGGTTGAATCAGGAAAAATGGGCTCCCGTCGTATACTCTCTGACAGGCACGGGGCCTCTTGTCGCTGATCTGCAGGCTGCGGGAATTCCAACCGAAATCCTACACACGCATTCCACTTGGGATGTTGGTATTATCCGGAAGTTGGCACGAAAGTTCAAAGAACAAAAACCAGTTTTACTGCAAACCTTTTTATTTCATGCGAATTTAGCGGGGCGGATCGCGGCCCGTTTGGCAGGTGTGCCTCATGTCGTCTCTGGGATTCGTGTTTCTGAGAAACGTAAAAATGGACACCTGTTGCTAGATCGATTGACAAATCGTCTGGTGGATTTAAATATCTGTGTGAGTGAATCGGTGGCGAAATTTTCCGTTCGACAGGGAAAACTTGCCGAGTCAAAGGTGACGGTGATCCCGAATGGCGTCGATTTTGAATTGTTTTCGACGGCTGAGGCATTGGATCTGAGTCCTTGGGATATTCCGTCTGACGCGAAAGTGGTGTTATTCGTGGGGCGGCTGGATCCACAAAAAGCACCCGGCGATTTATTGACTGCGTTTGGCCGCTTTGCAGAACAGGCCTCTGACTTTCATTTGCTGTTTGTCGGTGAGGGACCATTAAAGGCAGAGTTACGTGAGAGTGCCCGCCAGTTGCCGTGTGCAGATCGCGTTCATTTTGCCGGCTGGCAGTCCGAAGTTCCTCAATTGATGCGGGCCGCCACTTGTCTGGTGCTGCCTTCATTGTGGGAAGGAATGCCCAACGTGGTTCTAGAAGCGATGGCCTCAGGATTGCCTGTAATCTCAACTGATGTGGATGGGGTTTCCGAATTGATCCAGCCTGGAGAGCAGGGGACTTTGGTCGCTCAGGGGAGCCCCGCTGAGATCCAGCAAGCATTACAGTCTCTAGCTACCCAGCCCACCCTGTCCTCCAGGATGGCTGGTAGTGCGCAAAGTATTGTGAAGAAAGAGTTTACATGGGACTCGATTGCTCACAAGTATGAACGGGTTTATGAGAAAATCCTGTCCGCACACGATTGATTTTTAACAAAAATATGACCGCAAAACAGGTGTGTCGCAACAAAATTTAAAAATCATCAAAGTCGCAATTCCAGTTGTGATAAGTATCTAGGTCAATTCAAGTTTGCCGATTTCAACTCCACCTTTCAATCTTGCTTGACGATTTGATTCTGGCTGGTAAATTCATCACTCTGTGGTGAATAGTGGTGGCGAGTGGGGATCAATGGCGCTGACAGGGACTTTCAACAAGATTCTGGATGGAAAACGGCGATTGGCAATTCCCAAACGGCTCAAGGAAGAGCTTGTGAACAAAGAGTTCACCCAGATTTATATCGCACCGGGAACGGAATCTTCTTTGTTGCTTTTTTCTGAGAAAGGATTTGAACAGCAGGCACAACGATTGAAAGAGTATTCCAAGAATGGCCCGGAAGCAGCTCAGTATCTGCGACTTTATTATTCGCGGGCCGAGAAAGTGGAAGTCGACTCTCAAGGACGGATCTGTATTCCCGAACGTCTGGCGGAACTGGCCAGCCTGCAAGCAAAGGAAGAAGTGGTGTTGATTGGAGTTCAAGACCATGCCGAAATCTGGAGCAGCACGCGTTGGAATGCCTATCTTAACAATCATGGACCTCATTTCGATGAGATGGCTACACAAGCCTTTGGGCAAATGCCCTGGTAATCATGTGATGTAATGTGGAACATTTCATTGCTGACGACCTAATTGAATATTGGTAGATGTAACGAACTTAAACAGAGTGTTGTTCAAGGAGGATAAATTGGAACTCTTCCGCTGGCTACCGGGCTTCGCGGATTGAAAGTGAAATGGATGTCACTTGTGTGTGCTCAGAACATTGGGTTGGGCCACCGGTCGTTCGTCTCCTGATACAAGTAGAATGGAAGCTACTTGAGACGGATGACTTCAGGGTTCCTTCCTTGGACAGGAATCGAGTCTGTTCGAGACAGAATTCTTATCAGCCTGCTTCCCTTTGGGGGGTATGAGCTTGATTCAATCGGTTTCTGAGAGAGAACTTAGGTCGTGAGAGTTCTTCCTCTCAAAAATCTTTAACTGATCTTGCCAAAAAATCAGGATTTTCCTAAACTCTCCACGCTTGAGAAGCAGGCCGATTCTTGTGTATGCATCTCAGGCAAGAAATCTCTCTGAGTAACACTTCAAAAGTCTCTACCCCTCCCCAAAAATTATCAATTCATATTTCTCCTGTTGGTGGAATGGGAATGGTCAGTCCGACGGTTCTCCAATCACTGATGGATCATTTTATATTTAGAATCGTTACCAATTGAATGTCAGGTATGTCTGGTGATAAGAAGCGGCCCCTTCACTTACCGGTCTTGTTACGAGAGGTGGTTGAACAGCTGGATTTATCTCCTGGTCTGGTCGTCGTTGACGGCACAGTCGGAGCCGGTGGTCACAGCGAACATATCCTACGGCAAATTGGTGCAGAAGGAACTTTAATCGGTCTGGATCGTGATACGATGATGTTGGAGTTTGCCCGAGATAAATTAGGAGTCGAGAAATTGCCAGCGGGGCAATGCCATCTCAGGCAAGCGAGTTACGCTGAGCTTCCAGCAGTTCTGGCTGAATTAGAATTGACGTCTATTGATCGCGTTTTGTTGGATCTGGGTTTGTCTTCTGACCAACTGGGAGACGATGAGCGTGGTTTTGGGTTTGAATCTTCGGGCGAACTGGATTTACGGTTTGATACCAGCACGGGAGTGCCCGCCTGGAAATTGCTGCAAACACTTTCGGAATCCGAGTTGTGTGAAATATTCGAAGTCTATGGAGAGGAACGGTTCAGTCAGAGGATTGCCAGCCAGCTAGTCAAACAACGGAAAACGGCGCCCCTCAAAACGGCGGCAGAGTTAATTAAAGTGGTCCAGCAGGCAATTCCTGCCAAGGCACTGGCGGCTGCCAGGAAAAATCCGGCAACTCGTGTGTTTCAGGCATTACGGATTGCGGCGAATCGGGAACTTGAACAACTGGAAACGATATTGGAATCGGTGCTTCCTGAGGTTTTGAAGCCGGGGGGCAGAGCTGCGATTATCAGCTTTCACTCTCTGGAAGACCGAATGGTCAAGCAGGCTTTTAAAGATCGAACAATCTGGAAAAACTTAACACCAAAACCGATCGTGGCAACGCAAGCTGAGCAACGGGTGAATCCGCGTTGCCGAACCGCAAAGCTGCGGGTTGCGATGAAAACATAAGATGAAAACATAAATAGTACAGCTGAATAGAACAGGTAGACAAGCAGTTTTCTGTTTGTCTGGAAAACCAGAAATTTACGTTTAAATTGGAAATGGTTCAAAGCCATGACTGAAGAAAAAAAAGCAGAACAGGCGTCAGAAGAAGACTGGGGTGTTGAAAAACCCAAGTCGGGGATCGCCATTGAAACCAAAGTCGGGCTGTGCTTGATTTGCATCCTGCTCAGTGCTTTTGGGTTGGTCGTCTATCAGAAAATCAATCGGCCACAGGAAGATCTGGCAGTGAATGGTCCTGCAGATGTGACGTCTGAGGATGATCAGTCGGCGAAAGCAGATCCATTTGTCGAGGGAAGTGCGGAAGCTGACGCGACCGGTCAGGTGGCAAGTCAATCGAACGAATTTGATGCTTTGGGAAATGGATCCAGCGGAGATAACGCTGGCTTTTCAACTCCTCAGGAAGAGCGGGGAAATCCGTTTGCTGAGCAGCAGCCAGGAGCACAGGGCACAGATCAGTTTGCGCAAAATGCGTTTGATAATCAGAGTGAACCGCAACAGGCAACTGAGATGGCTGCCAATCAGACAGATAACGGATTTCAGCAATTCGATACGCCGGCCGGGGCCAGCAATGAGTTTGCGAATCCTGCTCAAAATGAATTTCAAAATGAAATGCAGAAGCAGCCCGAGCCAGCCGCCTTTGATAATGGGCAACAGGATCCTTTTTCAGGAGCGGATCAATTTGCGCAACAACCTGCTGGTGCCGACGCATCACAGGCTGCGCCACAACAGAACAATTTCAACGTCGGTTCCGAATCTGAGTTTGCCCCTCCTGCCGCCGGCGTCGATTCCGGTTTGATGGAACAGTCAGGGGAGCAGGAATTTGCTCAGTCACCGGCAGCAAATGCCTTTCAGGGTGAGTCAGATCCTTTTGGTGGTGCAGCAGCAGGTCAGGGGCAAGCGATGCAGCAGCCACAGCAACCGGCGGAAAATGCATTCGATGAATTTGGCTCGTCAGAGAGTTTGAACGATGGACAGATGCAAAATAGAGAAGAGTTTCCTGCGAAAACCGCGAAAGTAAATATCACGGAGATCTCAAGTCCCAGCGATGCAAACTCATTTAGTGATGCCGATTTCTCGCAGGACGAACGTCAAGTGCCGGCGCCGCAACCTGAAAATGCCTTTGAGCAGGAGACACCTGCGATGGCGAATGAGCAGTTTGAACAGCCTCAAGCTTCTGGGCTCAATGAACCGACTCCAAGCCAAAATGAAGAACGGTTTGGTAATTTTCAACCGGAAGAGTTTTCTGCTCAGCAGGCAGAAAGTGTGACAACGGTCAAGCGTCCTGCCGCAGCCATCGATTCCGGTGCGTTTCGTGGTTCGGAAATGACGGCGGAGCAGGTTCCTCAAGCTCAGGGGTTATTTGATGGTCCCGCCCCTGTCAGAGAAGTATCTACACAGAAATTTAGTTCGCAGCAGGAAGCGATGTTCAACCAGCGGCCCGCTGTGGCTACAGGGGGTGAGTATACGGTACAGAATGGAGAGAATTTCTGGACGATTTCCAAGAAGCTGTATGGTAGCGGGCGGTATTTTCAGTTGCTAGCAGAAATCAACCGGAGTCGTGTGAGTGATCCGCGCAAGATGAGACCTGGTTTGAAACTGATTGCTCCCGATCAGGTGGCGATTGATGCACAATATCAGGCCCGTCATAAATCAACGCAGACTACGATCAGTGAATTTTCCGGAAAAGGAGCAACTCGCAAGCCAGGTAAGCCAACCGGATTTTTTATCAGCCAGGATGGCCGTCCGATGTATCGCGTTGGAAGCAGTGATACTTTGACTGATATCTCACAGAAACATCTCGGGCGTTCTTCCCGCTGGTATCAGATTTATCAGATCAATCGTCAGAGAATGCAAAATCCGAACAAGCTACAAATTGGAACTGAATTGCAGCTGCCTTATGATGCCAGCCGAGTCAGCCTTGTTCCCGGAAAGTCATCCAGCCGATAGTAAAAATAGGCGTATTCGTCTTTTTTCAAAAGGTACTAATCCGGCAGCATATCTGAATATCTCCGACCTGCTGCCTGGGGAAGGCTGGGGTCGATGTTATTCCGATTTGGTAGCGCAATCTTGCTGGCGGTTGCTGTTTCACTGGTCGGGATTGCGCTGGAGAAAGAAAGCCTGAAGCTGAAACGCCAGGTGAGTCGGCAGCATTATCAACTCGATGTGCTGGTTGACGCCCATGCCAAGATGAAATTGGCCACACAACGGGCCGGTTCCCCCAGGCAGGTATTGAATTCGATGGAACGGGGAGAACTGGGCGTCGAAACAAATCAGCAGCCAGTCTCGACCAATCGCCGTGAAATGCCTTTACTGCAGTGGCATTTGAACCATTCGTCGCAACAGGCTGATGACGAGAATTGATCGTATCTCTGAACCTTTGGCGAAGGCAGGCCGTTTCTTGAATTCCGAAAAGTCGCATCATCGAATCAGTTGGCGTACCTGGAGTCTGGTGTGCATGGTGGTCCTGGCGTGGATCGTAATTTCGGGGCGGCTGATTTTCCTGCAATATATTGGGCACCGTCAATTCGCCAAAGTTGTGGCGCGGCAGCAGATGTACAAAGAAAAAATTCCCGCCCGACCGGGAGATATTCTTGATCGCAATGGCCGACTACTGGCGACCACAATTGTTAGTAACAGCCTGTATGTAGTGCCGCAGAGGCTGGAAGATCAAAAAAACGTAAAAGCAATTTGTGAGGTGTTGCATCTTGATCTGCCGCATTTTCGCAATCGGTTGAAGCAGAACCGGGAGAAGCTGTTTCTCTGGGTGAAACGTCGCCTTTCCGAGCAGGAACTGCAGGCGATTCGCGGTCTCGATTTATCTGATGATGCCTGGGGTTTTCGTCAGGAATATCGCCGGCAGTATCCTCAGGGCGCGTTAGCGGCCCATGCTCTAGGGCTACGGGATATTGATGGCAAGGGGCAGGGCGGTCTTGAAGAGGCGTTTGACCATTTGATTTGTGGGCAAGACGGCCATCGTTTTCTGATACGTGATGCGCACGGTCGCGTGATTGAAGTTCGCAATGATTCACGTGAGGCAGCTCGGAATGGGGAGACGCTTGTTGTGACGCTGGATTCGATTATCCAGTTGTACACAGAGCGTCAGTTGCAGGCGATTATTCAGGAATGGCAGCCAAAAAGTGCCTGTGCAATCGTGATGGATGTCAAAACCGGTGAAGTGCTGGCGATGGCATCGGCGCCGACGTTTAATTTAAATCATCCCGAAGCGATTTCCGAGTCAGCCTGGAAGAATACGGCGATTGCTTCGATTTATGAACCAGGTTCAACCCTGAAGCCGTTTATTGTGGCAGCGGCGCTGGAAAAGGGACTTCTGGAAAAGTATGAAGAGTTCGATTGTGAGCAGGGTGAGTACCGAATGGGAAAGCGTTTGTTGCACGATCATCATAGCTACGGGATGCTAAGCGTTACGGATATTCTGGTGAAGTCAAGTAATATCGGGATGGCAAAAATTGGGGAACGGTTGACCAACCCCGGGTTATATGAATCGGTGATGGCATTTGGATTCGGGCAGAAAACCGGAATTCAATTGCCGGGAGAACTGACTGGAATTGTCAGGCCACTCTCGTCGTGGAATATCTATTCGACCGGTTCGATCCCGATGGGACAGGAAATTGCTGTGACTCCAATTCAACTGATTACGGCCCACGTTGCGCTGGCAAATCAGGGAAAGTTGTTGAATCCCCGCTTGATTCGAGACCAGATTGACCATAATTATTTCCCGCGTTCCGAAGAAGAGCCGGCACAGGTGCGCCCGATGATTTCAACTCCCATTGTTTCACCCGAAGTGGCAGACTGGCTGGTCAGGGTTCCTATGACGGAAACCGTTGAGCGGGGGACCGGTAGGAAAGCCCAGCTTGAGGGGTATACCGTGTTTGGGAAGACGGGGACCGCACAAAAACCTGATCCAAAGACAGGGAAATATTCTTCACAGTTGCATGTGAGTTCGTTTATTTGTGGGGCCCCGGCCAATGATCCGCGGGTGCTGGTGTTGGTTGTAGTGAACGAACCTTCGGTTGGAGAAAATCATTACGGTGGGACTATTGCAGGTCCTCCCGCTGCTGAGATCCTTAAAAAGACGCTGATGTATCAGCGGGTTCCCTTTGATAAGTCTGGTCAACAACCGTTGGAACGAACTGCCCGTCGCCAGCGGAATGCATTACGCTAGACTTCGTATAACTCCCCGGCTTCCTGTTTTTGCGTTCGTTGACTGCTTTTTTCTGCGATCAGCTGCCGGGAAGGCCCGATCAACTTGAATCAATATTGACAAAAAGTTGCTTTTTTTTGTATTAAGACTCAAGTTTCATTTCTCTCACTTCCACTTCCTTTTCAGTCACACACAAGACGCTCCGTCTGAATCTGTGTGGTTTTCATTTCACTATAGCGGAATCCCGGTTGTCATTGTGGCAATTCTGATTCCATATCACCAATTCCATTTTTAGATGAACCTGACCGTTTCGTTTCAGGGAATCATTAATTGCATAGGATTTCCTGTCAATTCGATGGGCTGTTAAGTCATGGCAGAAGAAAACGAAGAACAACCAGAATCAGACGAGGCTGCAAGCGTTGCGGTGCAAGAACCGCCTGCAGATAAGGCTGCAGATAAGGTTGTAGACAAGGCTGAAGAAACTGCGGTCGAGGAGACCGAAGCGGTTGCACTCTCGTTACGTGATAAGGTTACGACATTTGCCAAAGCACGCTGGAAGCTTCTGGGGATTGCTGCTTCTGTGTTGACGTTGTTGTCGATTTATTTTCTATCGGGGACTGGGGAGCCTGAAAAGACTCCCAAAGAGAAGCTGATGGAAGCGTTGCTGACGCTGGAGACTTCACAGGATGCAAAATCGTGGGCTAAAGCGAAGAGAGTGGCATACGACTTGAAAAAAGAAGAGTATCAGGACCCGGATTTCCCAGGGGCCTTGTATTATATCTTTGGTGTTGTTGTCTTTCGCAATGCCGAGGAATTAAATGGAGAAGCTCAGGACAAACAATTTTTGATCGCCAGCCGTTACCTGAAAGAGGCGGAACGAAGAGCCGTCGATCAGGAGCATCGTCCAGAGTGGTGTTATGCTTTGGGAACCTGTCTCAATTTACTGGGGTCTACCAAACAATCACGTCCCTTGCTGGAAGAGGCGGTCGAGACCTATCCTGCAGGTCGATTAAAGGGTTCGATGTTACTGACAGACATCTATCTTGATCACAAAGCTGATGCTGAACTGAAAAAGGCATTTGAATTAAATACGGATGCAATTCAGATTGAAGGCCTGGATGTTGAGACGCTGGATCGGTTGTATCTCCAGCGCGCACAGATATTTCTGGCACAGGGGAAGAACGAGCAGGCACAGAAGGTTTTGGCTCAGGTGAAACAGAAGGAGTCTGTGAATCAAGTAACGCTTGTGTTCAAGGCACAGACGTTAATGGCAGAGGGGAAGTTTAAAGAGGCATTGGCGATGTTGGCGCCGGTGAAAGACAACCTGGGGCTGGAACGAAAATTTCCCAGACAAGCATCCTATTTAATGGGATTGTGTGCGGAATCTCTGAACGATGATGAGGCTGCGATTGGTTTTTATGAGCAGACGACACATCGTTATGATGGGACCCATGAAGGCTTGGCTTCCTATTTGCACCTTGCCGAGTTATTAAGGGAAAATGGCCGAACAGAAGAGGCCTTGATCGCTTATCGAAAGGCTTTGAGATCGATAGAAAATCCCTCTGAATTTCGTAATCGCTGGATCAGCCTGGAAGGGATTCAAAAGTATGTCCTGGATGCCTGGAATGACTGGGTAGACGAAGAGAAGATTAAAAACGGTGTGACCTATTTCAATGCGGCCATCCAACTGTCAGATTATTTGCCTCCCGTGTTGCCTGAAGTTCAGGCGAAAGAATTAGCAGCCAATGCCAATCGGCGATGGGCAGAGTATTTAGAGCGTCTCAACGAAGACTCTAATGTCACAGAGCAGGAGGCAATGAGGCCGAAATTGAATGAGCGTTGGAAGCAGAGCGGTATCGCCCATTTCGAGCTTGCCAGGAAGTTGAGTACTTCTGATCGCTATGGAGAAATATTATCGATTTCCGCGGAGCACTTCCAAAAAGGGCATGATTTTGAAACGGCCTTGAATGTGTTGACGCGCTTTATTAATACGAATCCAGACAAGCAGATGCCTCAGGCACTGGTCCGCCGCGGTGTGATTCTGCTTGAGCTGGATCAACTCGATAAAGCCATTGATCATTTTCAACGTGTGATCACAAACTATCCCACAGACGTAGCTTCATTTGAGGCTAAATATTTGATGGGAGTTGCCTATCTGGAAAAAAATGAACTGGATCGTGCCCAGGGCGTCTGGAAAGACATTCTGGAAATCAGCAATTTAACTCCGAAAGCAACGCAGTGGGGCGATTCCTTGTTTTCACTGGGAAAGCTGAATTTTCATCTGGGCAAAATTGCAGATTCAAAAAAAGACAACGTTGAGACGAACGCTGCTGAAGAGCAGCAATCGCCGACAAAGGCAAAGAATCTTTATTACGAAGAAGCAACGAAGCGGTTGCGCGAATATGTGGATCGGTATCCTGATTCGGAAAAAGTCCATGAGGCACGGTATCTGTTGGCGCGTTCACTCCAGAATCTCGCAGACCAACCGTTTCGGGAAATGAAAAATGCGAAAACAGACAATGCGCGAGAGGAGCTGAAACGCAAACAGTTTGCATATTTAAATTTGGCCAATGAGCAACTTCAAGTTTTGAACCGTGAGTTGCGACGGTTGGAAAGCCTGGATCGGCTTGACGTTCTGGGGAAACGGTTGCTGAAGTCAACCTGTTTTGGGATGGCACATTTGCTGTATCTGACTGAAGAGTACGAAGAAGCAATTAAATATTATCATGATGCGGTCAATCGCTATCCTCAGTGCACAGAGGTGTTAATTGCTTATATGAAAATGTCAGGCTGTTATGAGAGCCTGGGAAAAAAAAATGAAGCCAAAAGCATGCTCGAACAAGCAAAGATTATTTTGAGACAGATGCCCGATAGTGTGTTTGATTCCAAAGCAAGCAATCTGGGACGCGACGAGTGGAATCGTTGGTTGGACTGGTCTCGCGAATTACGTGATTCGGATAAGCGGACAGATCAATTGCAGAATGGTAATGGTGCGTAAAATTTAGTTTACAGAACTGGAATAAACCTGGAAATCAGCATCGTACTGCGGTCTGTTCCAGATGTAATTTAACTCGAAATTTGATGTAGTTTATTATGAACTCCACACAGATGATTGATTATCCCAAACTGTTTTCGGTACGCCTGGATTATTCAAAAGCATTGTTGAAGCTTTCATTTCAACAGCAGGACCTGATTAACCAGGATGACTATTCCGGCTTACTGGATGTATTGAGTAAAAAGCAGCGATTGCTGGAGCAGCTGGATCAATATAAGAAACAACTTCCTGCGCTCTGGGAAAAATGGAAGAGTGACCGAGATCAGATGTCTGCCGAGACACGCGAAACATGCGAGCAGATCTTAAGTGAGTCGGAAGCTGTGTTGGCGAAGCTGCTGCATAATGAAGATACGAGCACACAATGTATGGTTGATCGTCGCGATCGCACGAAGCAGCAGATTCTGTCTTTGAATCAGGGAGAAAAAGTAGGTGAAGCCTATCGTGACAGTCTGGCGCCGGTGACCCATCGGCATTTGAATATTGATCAGTAACAACAGTTTTAATAAAAAAACGTTTACCTTTCAGTAAGACAGGTTTTGAATAAATGAATACAAGTGTAATGAAGCATTCTGCAGTACGTGGGATTGTTCAAGTGGTGTCTGAAGATCGGATTCGCCGGTTAGAAGTCTGTACTCAATTTTCGAATCTGGGGTACACGGTTGTTCCTCTGTCGGAAGTTGTGTTTTCGCAAGGGGCACGGCTTCCCGAAGGGGATGTTTGCGTGCTGCTGGATCAAAAGGCAATTTCAGAATTTATGATTACAGTGGAGTCGGTACCTGAGGAAAATTTAATTCCGGTATTGTATTATCCGGCCTTCAGCAATGATGCGTCGCAGGCCTTTTTGAATCCATCTCGCACTGCTTCTCATGAAACAATGGCACCCTTTGCTGAGTTGAGATCACAGGATTCTCTGGACAATATCAGCCGGCTGCTTAATTCTGCGATCAAATATGCCCGGTTGTCACACGAATGCAATGATTTGGTTTCTGAACTCAATGCACGCTCCAGCCGCCGATTGATTGGTTACAGTCAGGCCATTCAGACTTTGAGGGATCGTATATCCGATGTTGTTCATTTACGGGTTCCTGTTCTGGTCCAGGGAGTGGCGGGTTCAGACGTGTCGCTGGTTGCGGAAATTATTCATGATTCCAGGTTTCTGAATTACCAGCCTTTGATCAAGGTGAATTGCAGTGGCTTGACTATCGAAAATATTGAACGGGAACTATCAGGCTACTTTTCGCATGAGGAAAGTAACTACTCGAATGAGCCCCTCTGGAATCCTGGTCAGATTGAGCAGGCAGCGGGAGGAACGCTGGTTCTGGATCAGGTGCATCTGGCATCGTTGCCTGTTCAGGCGGTGTTGTTGAAAATTTTAGAAAGTGGGGAATATTATTCTCCAGAAGATTGTCAGCACAAAAAAATGAACTGCCGCATCATTTCCACGAGCCATATTTCACTCAAGGAATTAAGCTCTCAAAATCAATTCAAGAGAAAACTGGCAAGCATTCTTTTGCGGTCAACGATTACGGTGCCGCGCTTGAATGAACGCAGGGAAGATCTGGCTCTACTGACGGAACACCTTTTAAACGAAGTGTCTCAGGTCGAAGGGACGGTTCCTAAGCTGTTAACTCTGGATGGGCTGGAAACACTGAAGAAACATGACTGGACCGGTGATGTTCAAGAACTGCGAAATCTGATTCGTCATGTGAATCAGGTCGATAATGGTCCTCGTCTGGATGCAGCGAGTTTATTACCCTGGATTGGGGCGGAATCGCTATCGAACACAGATGCATTAGTCGGAATGACGTTGCGGGAGATGGAACAAAGGTTAATTGAGAGCACGTTTGCCCGCTGTGGTGGGAACCGTGAAAATACGGCTCAAATGCTGGATATTGGATTGCGGACGCTGTCGGGCAAGTTGAGGTCATACGGGTATCCGCCACGTGGAGGTCCGGATTCCAAGCGGAGCTTTACGGTCAAGCGGGCTGCTTGACCGTCGATCAGTGGTGTTTCATTTTGTAAGGTGGTTTTCATGTTAGAGCAAATTCTGAATTCGAAGTCATTGCCATTGCTGGAAAAAATGGCCGCGTTCACTGAGCGCAGGCAGGATGTTCTGGCAGGTAATATTGCGAACATCGATACGCCATCATATAAAATGCGCGATTTGCCTGTCGATGATTTTCAAAAGGCATTACGCGAAGCAGTTGAATTGAAAGCAAAGTTAAGCGGGCCAGCGGCGCAGCAGTCTTTAGCGATGCCGGTGACGTTTGACAATCATCAGCAAGTCGAAACAGATCTGGAAAAATTGTTTCCTCGAAGTCTGTTCCAGGCGCAGGAAGCGACGCCGCAGAATATCACATTTCAAGATGAGAATAATCGGAGTATCGAGACTCAGGTTATGAAGATGACTAAAAACTCAATGATGCAGCAATTTGCCGTTGAGGTCATGATGGCACAGTTGAATCAGATGCTTACAGTGATTTCAGAGCGTGCCTAGTTCTAGAGCTGAATCGGGATACAAAAACGGTACCTTATATAGGAGCAGGACATGTTAAAGGGAATTGATATCAGTACCAGTGCCCTGGTTGCACAACGTCAGCGGATGAATACTATCGCTGGCAATATTGCTGCGGTGAATGTTGCTTACGATCCCAATAGTGGAGAAGAGCCTTTTTATCGTCGAATTGTGACATTTCAGACAGATACAGAGAGTTTAGGGGAGGGGACAGCGGCTGCCGGTGTAAAGTATAAGGTCGAAATTGATACAGACACACCGCTAAGAAAAACATATGATCCCGGACATCGTTATGCGGATCAGGAAGGGAACGTCACGTATCCCAATATTGATGTCGTGACCGAGTTTGTGAATGCCTTGGAAGCCGGTCGTGCGTATGAGGCAAATATTTCCGCGTTGGATATCACGAAAAACATGTTTAGTACCTCATTAAGAATTCTGGCCTGAGTGTTCCGGGGTTCGATAAAAAATCAGGCTCATTTCATCTGATCTCAGGGAAGGGAACAGGATGACAAGTTCCATCAGTCAAATTGGAAACACGTTTTTACCGGGAATTCCACCGGTAGGCATCAACGAGAATACCACCGGCGGCGCCAGTGGTGGGCTTTCGTTTAAGGATATGATGCTGCAGTCGCTCGAGAATGTGAATCAATTGCAGGTTCAATCAGATCAGGCGATTCAAGGTGGCTTGTTAGGCGAAGATATCACACAGGCAGAGGTGTTTTCTTCCATCAAGAAAGCCGATTTGGCACTCCGTATGATGGTTCAGATGCGGAATAAGCTGCTGGAAGCTTATAACGAAATCCAGAGTATGCAATTATAAAGCTACCACGAGTTAGCACGTAACTTCACCATTTTGACACGGATTCGTCGATTGGTCACCCGGTATGGATACTATCAAAAAAATCTATGAGCAGTTTACAAATTTATTTCAATCAATGTCGGGCAGCCAGCGTGCCATCCTGTTGGCGGTGCCTGCATTGATGATGCTGGCGTTTGGGGTTCTTTTTTTTCGGGAAAGCAACTCCAGTTATGTCTCTCTCTCGCTGGGGAAAGATTTTACGACGCAGGAAGTGATACACGCTGAGGAAGTCCTGCTGCGGGCTGGTCTGACTGACTTCTCACGCAAGGGGCAGCGCATCATGGTCCCCCAGACGGAAGTTCCCCGTTATAACGCCGCTCTGATTGAAGGGGGTGGTTTGCCGACCGACTGGGCTTCGGAATGGCAGGAGCAGTTTGAAAAATCGAGCATGTTTGTCAGCAAGGATCAACTGCAGGTCATGCGGGATATCGCACTGGGAAACCAGCTACGACGGATGATTCGGGCGATTCCTTCTATTGAGGATGCCAGTGTGATGTGGGCGCGTTCGAAGAAGCGTTTGCGCTGGAATAATACGACACCAGAAGTCACTGCGACGGTGATGGTTCAGCCGCGTCCGGGAAGAGAGATGTCCGCGACACTGATCACCAGCCTGCGGGCGGCTGTCGCCACCATGGTTCCCGATCTATCGGCGGAATCGGTGACGGTATTTGATCAGTCAACAGGGACCTCCTATACGGCTGATGATAAAAACGAGGCGTTTGATGGGAAATTTATCGGCTGGGTAAACAAGCATACGAAAAATTATCAGAATAAGATCCATGATTCGATTTCGTATATTCCCGACGTCATTGTGAATGTGAATGTCGATGTTGAAAACCTGAAACGGTACGTAGAACGAAAACAGGAAATCAATAAGGATGGGACAGTCACTTTACAGTCCAAAGAGCAATCGAGTGAGCGGAATGTTGTCGAGAAGCCGGTACGAGCCGAACCGGGAGCACGTTCGAATCAACCTAATTCGCTGTCAGTGGCGCGTGGCAATGAAAAAAATGAAAAGGTGACGGAAACCAATAATCAATCGACGTCCGCGCCATCCTTTACCTGGACAGAGAAAGAGTTTGTGGCAGCCATGCCCAGTACGGTGCAGGTGTCGATTTCAATTCCTGAAGATTATTATGCTGCTGTCGCTGTGAAACGTGGGGCTGAGAAAGGTGAAGCCGAAGCGGATATTGCCGCTTTTAAACAAGTCACTGATGCCGTCAAACTGGAAGTGGAAACAAGTATCCAGAAGCAAATTCAGAAATTGATTCCCTCACAATCGGCCACTGATGCGGTGAGTGTTGCTTCTTATGTACGAGTCGATCCGGTTGTGGCTCAAGTCGCTTTGCCGCTGACAGAAAGCGTGGGTGAATTTGTCAGCCAGTGGGGGAGTACCATTGGCCTCGGACTGTTTGCCATCTGGGCATTGTGGATGCTCAATAAAAGTATGCCTGCAATGGAGGAAATTGAGACAGATACCATAAATCCTCCCCTTGATCGATCAGCGTCAGTGGCATCAGAAGACGAAGTAGAAAAACCGAAGAGTGAACCAACGCAGCGCGATGAAGTTCAACTTCTCGTCCGCGACAATCCTGAGGCGGCTGCTTTAGTATTGAGCAAATGGATTCATACAAAATCATAACCAGGGCGTGTCTTCAAAACTCGCTCTTGTAAATCATATGGACTGTGGGCAGAAAAATGGATGAACTGCAAAAAGCTGCTATCTTGTTACTGAGCCTGGATAAAGCACTGGCTGCTGAAGTACTTAGTTTGATGTCTAAAGAAGATGTCGAGAAAGTGACGATGATGATTGCCCGTATGCAAGATGTTTCCAAAGAACAACAAGCTGGTGTGTTAAAAGAATTTACATCGCTAAGTGGCGAACAGACTAATATGGAACGAGGCGGGATCGCTGCCGTCAATGAACTTCTGGAACAGTCACTCGGAAAAGAGGGTGCAGGGTCGATCCTCGATAGTATCAATCAGACAATGAATTCCGTGCCGTTTGGTTTTTTGCAGAAATCAGGAGCGAACAATCTGCTGACATTTATTATCGAAGAGCACCCTCAGACGATTGCGATGATTATGTCACATTTACCCAGTAATATGGCGGCAGAAGTATTGGCCGGTCTACCATCAAACAAGCAGATGGATGTGATTAAACGAATTGCCAATATGGAGCAAACCAGCCCGGAGGTCATCAGGGATGTGGAGAAGAGCCTCGAGCATCGCATGAAGAATACCTTCAGCCAGGGCATGGAAAAAGCAGGGGGTATCGAACTGGTTGCAGAAATTCTCAACGTAACGGACCGGATGACGAATAAAGGGATTCTGGAAAGTATGGATCAGGAAACCCCCGATCTGGCTGATGAAATTCGTCGATTGATGTTCGTCTTTGATGATCTGGTGAAACTGGATGGTAAGGCAATTCAGGCACTGTTGAAAGAAGTGGATAACAATCAGTGGGCCGTGGCCCTCAAAGGCGCCTCAGAAGAAATTAAGTCGAAAGTTCTCAGCAATCTGTCTCAGCGAGCAGCTGATATGTTGCGTGAAGAAATGGAATATCTGGGCCCAATCAAAGTCAGTGACGTGGAAGCAGTTCAGCAACAGATCGTTGACAGCGTCAGACGACTGGAAGATGCCGGTGAAATTGAAGTGGCAGCCGGTAATGAAAGTGAACAGTACATTTCCTGATTCGCTTCCCTCAAGTGTCTATCAGTCGAAGCGTTATCTAATCAAAACCTGAAACACAGAAAAGAAATAAAGTCAGCAGCATGGCGGAATTGGAACCAGTTAAGTTGTTAAAAGCGGAGGCATTTCGGGCGCTGGGTTCGAAAATTGCCTATAACTTCAAGGACATGGAACAACGCTGCGAAGATTACATTCAGAATGTCCGTAATCAGACACGGCAAATGATTATTGATGCGCAGCAGGAAGCGGAGCAGATTAAACAGGATGCATTCGAGGCCGGCAAACAACAGGGGCATGCGGAAGCCCAGCATGAGCTAGAGGCGATCATTCAGACACGATCTCAAGAGAACGCGAATCGCATGGTCGAGGAAAAGCTGGGGACGATTTATCCCGCGATGCAGGCAGCTGTTGATGGGCTGCAGCGTGAGCAGATTCACTGGCGACAAATCTGGGATGCGACGGCTATCGAAATTTGCCTGAGTATTGCAGAAAAAATGATCCGCCATAAAATCAATTCTGATCCTGGATTGGTACAGGGGATGATGGGTGAAGCGCTCAAGCTGGCGTCAGGTACACAGCACATCAGATTTCATCTGAATCCGGTCGATGTCGCACATTTAAGTGAAAGCGCAAAGCAGTTTGTTACGAATCTCACAGGTTGTCAGACTTGTGAAATCTTTGAAGACGAATCAATTTCTTCCGGAGGGTGTTTCATTGAAACACAGCACGGAACGATTGACGCTACGCTCGAAGCGCAATTAGATCGTATTTCCCAGGAACTTGTGATCCAGACTCAGGATTAACTTCATCGTATGTTTGATGTTTCTCAACAGATAAAGCAGATATTACCTTTTCGCCTGACAGGGCGAGTGACTCGGGTTGTTGGTTTGACTGCATCCGTATCCGGCTTTCCGGCTCCCTTGGGGGCAGTTTGTGCGATCGACCGCGAGAACGGACAACCGATTGAAGCAGAAGTGGTGGGGTTTCAAGATGAAGAAACCTTGTTACTGCCTTATGAAGACTTAACTGGCATACGTCGCGGGGACCGTGTTTCACTCATTCAATCAGTGCCTGCGGTCGCCGTCGGTGAAGGGATTCTGGGCAGAGTACTGGATGGTCGTGGACGTTGTATCGATGGCAAAAACCAGGTCATGTTGTCGCACCGAGCAAATTTAAAAGCCAAGCCGATTTCTCCTCTGAGTCGACCACGGATCGATGCACCACTGAGTACAGGCATTCGATGCATTGATGGGTTATTAACCTGTGGTAAAGGACAGCGGCTCGGGATATTTGCCGGAAGTGGTGTCGGGAAAAGTACATTGATGGGCCAAATGGCTCGTCAGAGTTCTGCTGATATTAACGTCGTTTGTCTGGTAGGTGAGCGAGGTCGTGAAGTACGTGAATTTCTGGACAAGGATTTAGGGCCGGAAGGGTTAGCACGTAGTGTGGTGATTGTGGCTACCAGTGATGAACCCGCGTTGATTCGGCTTCGCGCAGCCCATCTGGCGTCCGCCGTAGCAGAATACTTTCGTGATACCGGCAAAGATGTGTTACTGATGATGGACAGCGTCACCCGTTATGCGTTAGCACAGCGCGAAATCGGACTGGCTGCTGGTGAACCCCCGGCAACCAGGGGCTATCCTCCTAGCGTCTTTTCCCTCCTTCCGAAATTGCTGGAACGCAGTGGTCGCACTGATTCAGGGAGTATTACCGGCTTCTATACGGTTCTTGTTGAAGCGGATGATGCGAATGAGCCGATTTCAGATACAGTGCGAGGAATTCTGGATGGTCATATCATGCTGTCCCGTAAGCTGGCCCATGAGTCGCATTGGCCTGCGATTGATGTTTTGCAAAGTATCAGTCGCTCGATGAATGATATTACCAGCCCCGAGCATCAACGATCCGCGGCAGAGTTGAAGAAATTGATGGCCGCCTATCAGCAATCAGAAGACTTGATTTCGATCGGCGCATATCAGGCAGGATCAAACTTTGAGGTTGATCTTGCGATTAAGTTACGACCTTTGTGGAATGACTATCTGAGGCAGGGGAATACAGAAGATTCCAATTTTGAAGAGGCAGAAAACGGGCTTCAAAATTTGATCACCCGGATACAGCAACTTAAGCCAATGAAGACTGATAACGCTCAGCGTGATTCGCCACCGGGGCAGGAGATCGAAGCGGCCGGTAGCACATCTTGAAATATGGTTTGCCCGCAGAATTTTGTTGATTGATTCATGAAAACGGATCCCAAATGAAAAAATTCGAGTTTCAATTTGAGTCTGTGCTTAAAATGCGACGTCATAAGAGAAGCTTGTGCCGTCAATTGCTGGGGCAGATTCTGCAGACGGATCAGCGGTTGCTTGATCAGCGATTACAACTTGAGGGGCTGAGGCAGGAACAGTTCCGGGAAATTCGTTTGAGGCAGTCTGAGGGTGTTGTGGATATTGATGGGGCAACCAGTCTGCGGTTCTATGCAGGACAGTTACAGGCACAGATTCAGAATGTGATTGCAAACCGTAAAAATCTTGAAAAACAGATTATTGCCGGCAGGCAAGCGCTTGCGCGATCTGAGCAGGATGTCAAAGCAATGGAAAAACTGTCTGACAAACACCGTGATAAGTTTCTGTACGTGCAAAACAGAAAAGAGGAAATGGAGCTTGAAGAGACCTGGGCTGCAACTCAACGAACGGGGGCTGTCAGATGATTCGTTCTTTAGCCATTATTATTGGTGTGTTTTGTGTTGCGACGATTATATCCGAATTGCTGGGGATTGGTTTCTTATGGTTTAAGGGAAATTTAAACGCCGATTCAATCAAAGACATTCGCATGATCATAACCGGTCAGTCCCTGGATGATGTGGTACTGGTTGAGGAAGAATCGACTTTACCTTCTCGAAATGAAGTCATGCTGAACCGTGCAACGCGCATTTTGGAATTGACATCGCGCGAAGATGAAATTGATATGCTAAAAAGCTCGATCACACAGTCTTCGGATTCTCTGAAGAAGGATCGCCTGGCTTTTAAACAGGCGAAGCAAGAGTTTGAAGAGGAATTAGAGGTTCTGAAAGAACAGAGCCAGAGTGTGGCAACGAAAAAAACGCAGAGCGTACTCGTTGCTTTGTCTCCCGGTGACGCTGTGCAATATTTAATGCAACTTTCCATCGAGGAGAACATTGAAATCCTCAAAGGCATGGAGGGAAAGTTTATTGCCAAGCTGTTGAAGGAATTCCTGGTGGCCGTTGATCCACTGGTTGTCAAACGGGGGAAAGAAATCTTCAAGAAGATGTCCCAGGACGAGCCATTCCGCAACTTCTCCGATGAGACAATAGATCAGTTATCAGAAAACAATTGAGGCTTTCCCTGCACGCCTAATGTGATTTTTCGATAAAAAATGTCTATTTTACGCATTCTTACGTGATGTCTCCGTAACGATTCTGACGAATATGATACTGGTGAAACAGTTGAAATTGCAGTGTACTCGACTGCGCTGTTTTATCTGAGAGCGCAAGGCGACTGTGTTCGGGTTCATATTTTAACTGAGGTAATGAGAAATGTCTGATTCTCACAAAATTTCCCTGCTCGATCTGCAAGCACCGGATTTGAGTCAATACGGTAAAACAAATCGTGAGCCAAATCGTGAGCCAAATCGAGGGGTGAATCGAGCAGCTGATTCCAGCTATCGCAGGCAGTTGAGTGAATCTCTCTCTAAGAAACAAACAAATTCTTCGAATGACAAAGTCCAGGAGCCTGAATCCAGGTCAGTCGATTTGAAATCGGACCAGAAGCGGAAAGCAACTCAGAGTTCCGAATCTCGTTCTGCCATCGAGACTCGCGACGATCAGGCACCGCTTGAAAAACAACAGCGCGACGTCAGCCCGAAAGGAACGACAGCTGTCTCTGAAGAATCCAGAGTTGAGGATTCACAGTCAGAGCAGACGGTGACCAATCAGGAACAAAACACTCCTGAAAAATCTGAAACGATTGAATCAACAGAAGAGGTCATCAATCCGCAATCGGGGGTTCATCAACCGGCAAATGATAAAGAACAGAACTATTCGCTGTTTAATACTTCCTTTGCGATACAGAATGAAGGGGCGTTTGATCAAGAGGTCACCACTGTTGACAGCGAAATTCAACCGCCGGGTAATTTTCAGTTTGTGAATGATCAGAACCAGGTGAATTTGCAGACAGAAGTCACGGAAACCGGTTTGAATGAGGCGATTCCGATTCCGGAAGGGTTGGCGGATCAGTTGAAGAAACAGGTTGTTCAAACCTCACAAACCGATTCCGGTCAGGAAGTACAGGCGGTTGACGTAACAAGCCTTAACCAGGAATTGAATGTCGTAGAACCGATCGACGAAACACAGACCGAATTCGCGGAAGGTGAAAACCAAACGTCAGAAACAGAATCGGAACTGCTCTTGAATCAAATTTCCGATCTGGAAATGACAGAGGAATTAAAACAGGCGATAGAGGAGCATCAAACAAAGAATTCTGACAACCCGACAGGGGCCACTGATGAGAGTGAAGTCGATATTCAAGCTTTGATCCAACAGCGTTATCAGCGTTCTCGGAATGACGAGGAGTCCGAATCCTCATCCGATGAAGCGAATGAAGGTGAGATTCCATTAGATCAAGAATCCATTGAGCAGATTTCTGATACGGTCATCGCGCAGTTACAGCAGGAGCCGGATTCCGAGCAGCCCGATATTACTGAAATTGTGAGTGAATCGAGTGCCCGAGAAGCAGAGCGGGCAAAGCAGGCAGAACCGCAGACGGCAGATGTTGCTCAGAATCTGGTAAATCAGGGGCTGCAACCTGCTGCCGAGACACTGAGCCAGGCTCAGACCGAATCAACGAAGTCAGCTCCTGTTTCACAGGATAATGTTGCTTCCATAGATCATGATCAGACACTTTCTCAGTCGGCAGGAGCGCATCAGTCGTCTCGAACAACGGGCACACAGTCGACGACACCAGTCGGGCCTCCCGTGGATGTCAAACAGGTTGAGCAATTAGTGGAACGCGTTGTTGAATCGGTGCGACAATCACAGTCTACCGGGCAGCAACTTAAAATTCGTTTGAGCCCACCTGAGCTGGGTACGTTACAGATCGAAGTATCGCTCAAAAATGGAGAATATACGGCGAAGTTGGAAGTGCAAAACAGCCGCACTCAAAAAGTGATCAATGATAGCATCGCACAGTTGAAAGAGGCGTTGATCAAAACCGGAGTTTCATTGGATCGCATCGATGTGCATATTAACACGGATTCCACCGAAGATCAGCGATCATCACACTCCGACGCGCAATCAGAGTCGGGAAATGATTTTGATTCGAATCAGTCCTCTGAGAATACCGGCGATTCCGAAGAGCGGCAGCAGGAACCGGGATATACCGAAGAAGGAGTCAGGCAAGAAGACTCCGCCGAGCAGGATAACCCACAGGTTGCTCGCTCACAGGGTATTACGACAGAGAATGTAGAAGAAATTGACGTCCAAATTTAAGTCTATTTAACAGAAATAAAGGAGTGCCAGGATGGCCGTAGATGGAATTGGTGGCAGTAGTAGTACTAACTCTGTCAATGTAGTAGAGGCGGATAAAGTCGGCTTCAGTGGTTTGACAGCGGAATCATTTATGAAGCTTTTAATCACAGAACTGCAAAACCAGGATCCGACGGAACCTCTGGGGAACGCTGAATTGCTGGCTCAGTTATCGAGTATGCGGGAGTTGCAATCAAATATTGAGCTGTCTGATACTCTGAAGGCAATCACGACTGGTCAATCTTTAACACAAGCCGCGGGGCTGATCGGTAAAGAAATTGAAGGCCAGGAAAGTAATCAGTCACCCGTTGAGGGAGTTGTTGACCGTGCTTTTGTCCGCGAAGGGATCGCCTATGTGGGCGTCGGTTCGTCTGAGCTTCCCGTGTCTTCGATCACGAATGTGCAATCGCCTGTAACTGCTGAATAATTCAGCTCTTACGATTGTTTTTGTGGGTCATATGAATTCATCGGAATCGAAAATTACCAAAAAATGAAACATGAAGCCGAGCAATTTAGACGATACATAAAGTAGAGCTGTAGCGCAGTGAAGACTGATGCTGCGCGATTAGAACCAAAGGATTAGGTTTTTAACCTGGTTGATTCAACCGAGGAGTAGTCATGGGATTGACGTCTGCATTAAATACATCGTTGGGTGGTTTGGCCCAAAATGAAACAAGTATCGATGTGTTGGGTAACAATATTGCCAACGCAGGGACCAACGGGTTCAAGGCATCCAATGTGTTGTTTACGACCCAGTTGTCACGAACATTGAGCGTGGGTTCACGTCCGACAACGACGAACGGTGGTACCAATCCCCGCCAGATTGGTTTGGGTGCTCTGAGTGCATCGATTCGAAAAGACTTCACTCAGGGAAGTGTGACCAATAGTACCAGTCCTTCAGACCTTGCTATTCAGGGGGAAGGTTTCTTTGTTCTGGACAGCCCCGATGGTCAGGTTTACTCACGAAACGGTAACTTTGAACTCAACAGCCAGAGTCTGCTGACAAGTCAGACCGGTTTCAAAGTTCAGGGCTATGGTGTTGACGAAGACTTCAACCTTGTGACAACAACCCTGACTGATATTGAAGTGCCTCTGGGGGATTTAAACGTCGCTCAGGCAACCAAGAATGTAGAGGTTGGCGGTGCTTTATTGCCCACAGGAACCTTGGGGACATTGGGGACAATCACAGCAACAGCACCATTGACCGATGCCGGTAATGCAAATGCTCCGATCACTGGGGCTACATTGCTAACCGATGTGGAAGCCTCGATTGGGACTCCTTTATTTACTGTCGGGGAGACACTGTCATTCACGCCCAGCAAAGGTGGAAGATCTCTCGATCCCATGACGTTACTTGTCGGGGCAGGTACGACTGCTGCAGATTTTACTGATTTTATAGATCGAACAATTGGTATCCAGAATGGAGGTGGTATTCCCAACGATGCTGGTGCTGGAGTTCAACCGGGAGTCACTGTGACTGCGGGTGGGGCATTTCAGATCGTTGGAAATAGTGGTGAAGTGAATGATATTTCCCTTACGATTGGTAATATCACATCGGATGGTGCTACCGTATCATTACCATTTACCAAAGCGCAAACAGCGAATGGTGAAAGCGCCATTACCGACTTTGTGATTTTCGACTCGCTGGGTGAACCGGTAACCATGAAAATGACCAGCGTATTGGAATCGCGCTCGTCGAATAACACGGTCTTCCGCTACTACCTGGACAGTGCCGATGATAGTGATGGTGATATTGCCGTTTCTACCGGGACGATTACCTTTGATAGTAAAGGGGTTGTGACCAATTTTACGCCGAACACGTTTGCGGTGAGTCGGGTTCTGACTGCTGCCGATGAAATGGATGTGACTCTCGATTTGTCGAACATCTCTGGTATTTCATCAGCGGCTGCTGGTAGTACGTTGAAACTGACTTTACAGGACGGTTCCGATCCAGGAACCCTTTCCAGTTTCGTAATTGATGAAACCGGAATCATTAACGGTGTCTTCGATAATGGTATCATTCGTACGTTGGGTCAGGTGACACTGTCTCGTTTTGCGAACCCTCAAGGGTTGCTGGAATCAGGAAACTCAACATTCCAGGAAGGGGTCAGTTCCGGACCTCCGTTCCTCGTGACTCCCGGTAACTTTGGTGCAGGTACGATTCGTGCTGGTTCTATTGAATTATCCAATACCGACGTCGGGCGAAATCTCGTGGATCTAATTGTGGCTTCGACGAATTATCGAGGAAACGCGCGGGTCATCAGTTCTGTGCAACAGTTGGTAGACGAGCTTCTGGTTCTGGGACGATAGTAAAATTACTATGAAGATTTCTTGTCGTCACACTCATGATGTTGCTGTGTCAGGGAGAATTGCAGCATGATCAAATTGACCAGGCTGAATGGTGAAGAGTTTGTCATTAATGCCGCATTGATACAGTGTATTGAAAGCAGACCAGATACCTTTATTACACTCACTTCAGAGGATCGTTTGATCGTCAAGGAGAGTGTGGAAGAGGTCGTCAAACGTTCGATTGCCTATTCGCGGGCGATTCGTCTGGTGCCTGGTCTTTGAAAATCGGATTTCCGCCGAACGAGAGAATTTAAATTTTGATTTTGGGGTCAGTGGCTGTTAAGCGGTTCGCGGTTCAAGTGTAACCAACAGTCAACATTCATCAGGAACGTTTGCAGAAATGGATAAGGCAACAGCCGGTGGACTAGTCGCAGGAGTCGCATTGCTTTTGCTGGCGATCGCCATTGCGCCAGGTTCTAGTTTCGCCGCCTTCATTGATATTCCTTCCGCTGCCGTGGTTATCGGAGGGGCGATTGCCGCCTGCTTTATCGCTTTCCCTGGTGCAGCGATGCTGTTGTTTCCTAAGGTTGTGATGAAAGTCTTCTTCCCCAAACAACAGGATATGGCACCTGTGATTTCACAAATTGTGGAATTTGCTGAAATCGCCAGACGGGATGGTATTTTAGCATTGGAAGCCAAAACGGAGGAGATTCAGGATCCGTTCATTCTCTTAGGCGTACAAATGGCCGTCGATGGCACAGACGTTGACTTAATGGAGCAAATCCTGCGAACGGAAATGGAAGCAGTGGCGGGTAGGCATAAGAATGGAAAATCCTTGATGGATACGGTAGGTCGTTATGCACCTGCTTTTGGAATGATCGGTACCTTGATGGGGTTGATCATCATGTTGGGGAATATGGACGATCCGGAAGCGATTGGCCCTGGTATGGCAGTTGCGTTGATTACGACCTTGTATGGAGCGATTGTATCTAACCTGTTTTTTCTACCGTTTGCAGATAAGCTGGCTTATTACAGCAAGCAGGAATTTCAGATTCGTGAAGTGATTGTCAAAGGTTTGATTGCGATCCAGGAAGGCGATAACCCACGGGTTATAGAACAGAAGCTAAATACCTTTCTTCCTTTGGATCAGCGAGTTGGGAAAGACGATCAGGCAGCCTGACGCTGTTCTGGCAGTTCACGAAGTTATTTTCATCACTTCAATTCCATGACCGGCTCAATGGGGGGGCTCATTGTGTGAATGATTTAACAGGAGTTTTCTCAGATGGCAATGCCGGAAGATGATCCACCTCCAGGCGTTCCTGAATGGGTTGTCACCTATGGTGATATGATGTCTCTTTTACTGACATTCTTCATCATGTTGGTGTCAATGAGTGAAATCCGCAACGATGAAGGTAGCGTGCGCGCCATGCTGGACTCATTGCGTGAGCGTTTTGGTACACATCAAGGTAACGCTGCCGTTCCTGGAAAATCTTTGGATGCCACCAGTAATCAGAGCAAGCCGGCTTCGAAGGGGACCAGTTCAGATGGGGGGACCAAAACCGGAAAAGAGAAATCATCCGGTGGTGGTGGCGCTAATAAAACGGTTGAGCGGATCAATACGGGAACCGAAGTGACTTTGGGAGGCGCTGCCAGTTTTGAGCGGTTTTCTGCAGAATTGACGCCTGGAATTAAATCCAAATTGGATATTATTGCCGAAGTTCTGCTCCCCACCCCCAACCGACTGGTTGTGCGTGGACATGCCTCCCCTGAGCCTCTCCCAAAGGACTCAAAGTTCCGAAACTCACAAGAACTCTCTTTTTATCGAGCCAAAAATGTGGCCGAGTATCTGGAATCCAAAGGGATTGAGCCCGAAAGACTGATTGTCAGTTCAGTGGGTGATGCAGAGCCACGGACCATCACTCGGAACTCCGCCGAGCAATACTTAAATCGTCGGGTTGACGTATTTTTGATTGATGCGTATATAGTCTCTCCACAGACAGGCGATCGTTAAATAGAAACGATCGATTAAGCCTGATCGAGCGTATTGATTAATTCACTCGGTTTTTTCGCTGTGCCTGTTGAACCACATGTCCGCTCTAGGCGGCACGTCAGAAAGACAAGGGATTTGTCTTTCTTCAAAAACAGGGTGGGAGAGTTCAAGGAGGAGACTCGTGGCAACAGACACCGAAACAGATGAAGCGGGTGTCGATCCGGACGCAGAAACAGCTGCTGAAGAGAAGGAAACCTCTGGTGGTCATTCAAAAGCCAAGCTATTGAAGGTCGGAGGACTGTTACTGATCGTCATTGTGCTCCAGATCGGTATATCCTATTGGCTGCTGGCACCATCGGGTCAACCAGAAGAAATTCCCAATGAATTCCCTCAAGAGAGCGAAAACGCAACATCGGAAGTTTCCATAGATAACTTCAGTGTTACGAATAATATCGCTGAGCCGGGGGCAACCATTCATGTGACGTTCAATCTGGTGGGGCTTGTCGAGCAGGGCTCAGCAGCAGATTTCGAATCAATGGTCAAGGAACAAAATAAAGCACGCGTCAAGCAGGCTGTGATCGAAGTGGTTCGAAAATCGAGCTTGAGCGACTTGAATGATCCACAGTTAGGTACGATGAAACGCATGATGAAAGAGGCCATCAATAAAGTTCTCAAGAAAAGCTATGTAGTGGAAATCGTGATCAGTGAATATCGAACCCTGACGCAATGATGTGTGAATAGCATAACAGGATACAACCGTGGCTGATGAGAATGATGATCTTCTGGATCCCTCAGAAATAGAAAAACTATTAAGTGCTCAGGGCGGAGATGCGCCCGCAGATCCTCCCCCGGCGAAGGAAGCAGCGAATGAAGATGCAGCGGGGGCAGGAGAACTTCTAGATCCTGCTGATATCGAAAAATTATTGCAAGGTGCTGGTGCGGACCCCGGAGGGAGCAGTGATGACGCGGGAGCAAGTCCCGTGGTCAACAATGATGATATCGACGACCTGTTCAATCAACACTCAGAACCAGAACCGGCGGGCGATCAGTCTGGCATGCCCATATCTGCTTCGCATGCAGAGACAGAAGCATTACTGAATCAGGCGGAAGCGAATCTGGCAGCAGCGATTTCTCCCAATCTGGGGCCCGGCAGTGGTATTCCAGGTGACCTGGGGGGCACGAAGTCATTTGAGTTTCCCGATTTTGAATCGATGGCCAGTAATCCAGAAGAGGCAATGGCACTGTCTTCATTGCAAAATGTGGAACTGGATTTATGTATTGAATTGGGAAGAACAGAGTTACTGATTGAAGAAGTCTTAAAAATGAAAGAAGGGGTTGTCGTCCCTTTGGATAAACTGGCAGGTGATCCGGTAGATATTCTGGTGAATGGTCGGATCATCGCGAGGGGTGAAGTTCTGGTTCTGAATGATAATTTCTGTGTGCGAGTGGCAGAGATTATTTCTCCGGAACTTTAAATCCTGTTCAGGAAAATGGAATTCCTGTATCTAAAATGATTGGCGACATAAAGGATTCAATGATTCGTCTACTTTATTTTTCTGTCCTCATTCTGATTTGTAGTCTGTCTTGCATTTCCAATGCGATGTCTGCAGATGGGGAACCTGCGTTTCGAACTTCAGGCTTCTCTCATTCACGAGGGGGCAAGAACGAAATGACGGGCTTTGCTCAGCAGCCCCAACGTGGTTCCCGGCAGGGTGCGCAAGGACAGGCTGGGGGGGCTCATTCCAATCAATTTGTACAACGTACAGAAGCAGCGACGACACACGGGGTACAACACAACTCTCCGACGGATAGAAAAAGGAACGTTGTTACCAATCCGATAACCCCCCTCGATCGAGCAAAGCAGGCCAGTCAAAGTAATGCGAAGAATGGTGCCAAGAGATCCGCCCCTTCCATTTGGGGAACCCTGGGGGCCTTGCTGGTTGTGATTTCGATTATTCTGGTATCAGCGAAGTTATTTAAAAAACATAGCCCGCTGGCTTCTTCCAATCTGCCCCGTGAAGTGGTTGAAGTTTTGGGGAAGAAGCCTCTGGACGCACGTCAGACGATTCATTTTGTGCGATGTGGTTCGCGGATTTTGATTTTAGGTTCTTCTCCCGCTGGCATGGAAATGCTCAGTGAAGTTTTGGATCCAGTTGAAGTTGATCTGATCACAGGCATGTGTCGAGATCGGGCTCAGTCTGCACGATCCAATTCCAAATTTTTAAATCTGTTTCAGTCAGCTCAAGCTAAGACGGAACAGAACGTTCGCAATCCGGCTGAAAGCGCTTTTTCTCAGACAGATAATGGCAAACCGAGCCAACCCGTTCGTGAGTCCGGGCAGGAAGATTTTGCAGATTATGATTCCGCTGTCACTCGCTTACAGCAGAAATTAATGCATTCGTCTCGACAGTCGCTGAATGATGAAGCGGAGTCTGGACATGCTTAAGCAGCGGGCGCAGCAAGAACGGACGGCGAGTCAGCGTTTTCTTTTGGGAACGAAAACGCTCCTGGTCATTGTGAGTTTACTTACAATGTCCATGGGAGCTCTAGCAGTTCAAGCACAGCCCCCCGCGACAAATCAGGCTTTATCGAATCAAAGTGTGATTAACCAGAATCCACAGGTCTCTCAGTCGCAACCCACTCAACTGGCGCCAGAAAATGGTAATTCTGGTGTACCGGAAATGTTGAATGTGGAGCAGATGACCTCACCTCAGGGCTTAAACTCCACATTAAAGCTCTTTCTGTTATTGACGATCTTGAGTCTCGCACCTTCGATCCTGATCATGACGACGAGTTTTATTCGTTTTGTGATTGTCTTTGGTTTGTTGCGGCAGGCATTAGGCACGCAACAACTGCCTCCAAATCAGGTACTGACGTCACTCAGTCTGTTCTTGACCATTATGGTGATGTCTCCCATCTGGCAAAAAGGTTATGAAGAAGGAATTGTGCCTTATACCCATCAGACAGAACAGGCACCGGTGACGTTAGAAGCGGCGTTTCAAAAAACCGTGGCCCCGATTCGAAAGTTTATGAGCGATCAGATTGAGCTCACTGGGAACAGTGATACGGTGTGGATGTTTCTGGACTATCAGCAACCGCTGCCTGGTTCTCCCGGTGCAGCCGATTACCAGGCACCCAATGATTACGATGAAGTTCCACTGACAGTGCTGTTACCGGCGTACATGTTAAGCGAAGTGAAAACCGCGTTTCTGATTGGTTTTCAGTTGTACCTACCATTTATTGTGATCGATATGGTGATCAGTTCGATTCTGATCAGTATGGGGATGATGATGCTGCCCCCGGTATTGATTTCATTACCCTTCAAAATTTTATTGTTTGTGTTGATCGATGGCTGGTTGTTGACTGTGGGTATGTTACTGGAAAGCATCAGGACCGTCGGCTGAATTCGAGCGCACGCATTGCGCCCGGATCATTCTTAATTACAGGTATCAGATATGGATAGTGCAACAGTTCTGGATCTAGGGAGAGAAGGCTTACTGATCATGCTGGAAGTCAGCGGGCCGATCATGCTGACTGCTGTCGTTGTCGGTTTGGTTATCAGTATCGGACAGGCGGTTACTCAAATTCAGGATCAGACGATCAGCTTTGTCCCTAAAATTATTATGATGGTTCTGGCGATTCTTTATACGTTGCCCTGGGTCACTGCATTGCTTGTCGAATACAGCACAAATCTGATAACGAATATTCCTTCCCGCATTTGACTCTGTGGAAGCCGCTGAAATAGAGAACATGAGAAACCCGTGAGCGAACTTCTCGACCAATACGTTATGAACCCTTTATTGCAGCTGGCTCCGGGGCAGATTCTGCAATGGGCCATGCTGCGGTTTTATGCATTCACGTTAGTCTTGGTTCGCATCAGTGGCCTGATGATTATTGGGCCGGTATTCGGGCAGCCGATTTTTCCTACGAATATCCGCGTCTTATTAATTCTCTGCCTGGCATTACTGATTACTCCGACGTTGCACGATCAGGTGGTGGTTGGTTTTTATGAACTGGATGCCAATCAGGATCAGCGACTCAGTCAGGATGAAGTTCCCACACATTTGCAGGACCGCTTTGATGCGCTGGTTCTCAGTGCTGGGCGTCAAGGAACACAGGAATTGACGGTGAATGACTACAAGTTTGTGGTCAACATGCCAGTCTCATTGCTGGATTATGCCTGGTCGATTCTGGGGGAACTCTCGTTAGGTTTTGCGCTGGGGTTGGGGGTCTACATCATAATGTTAAGTCTGCAGATGGCAGGTCAGATGGTAGATCAGCAGGCGGGGATGGCTTTAGGTGAGGTGTTTAATCCCGGTTTTGATATGAATGCGTCCCTCAGTGGTCAGTATCTGTATTTTATCGGGATTACGGTTTTTCTAGTGATGGAGCCAGTGAACGGGCACTTATTGCTGTTGTCGTCGTTGATCGATACGTTTCAGATCTTTCCGGTAGGGGAAGGGATCGTTTCCACGAATACGCTCGATCTGTTGCAGGCATTAATGCATCAGTCGTTGGTGTTATCCATTAAAGTAGCTGCGCCGTTGTTGGCGATTAGTGCGTTGATTTCCATCGCAATGGGGTATCTGGGGCACACGGTTCCTCAGATTAATGTGCTGGTCATTGGATTTCCAATTCGGGCCATGATCAGCCTGCTGGTGTTGATGTTCACTTTATCGGGGGCAGCAGACATTGTGGTGGATGCGATACCGTCGGCCATTGACCAATTGAGCCGTAGTGCAGTGATGTAAATCGAAATCGGTTTGAGACCAGAGTTCTATGGCAGATAATGACAGTGGAGAAAAAACCGAACAGCCCACCGATCGCCGGCGCAATGAAGCCCGCGAGAAGGGGAACATTGCGAAAAGTACCGACTTAAATGCGGCTGGTATGATGCTGGCAGCGGCCTGCGCACTCTATTTTTTCGCGGTCGGCCTCAGCAATGAAATGAAGAACTTTATGGAACTCACACTGACAGCGCCGGTCTGGCTGCAGATGGAGCCTGTGAAGTTGATCGAGCGTTGCGAAGCCATTATCAAATTGTTCCTGGAGGGAACCGTCATGATGATGGTCATGTTGTTCATTTCGGCGGTGCTCTTGAATCTTGTCCAGGTCGGTTTTTTAATCTCTCCCGATGTATTGCAAATTAAGTGGGAACGATTGAATCCCATTGAAGGGGCCAAGCGGATTATCTCAGTCCGTGGTATCGTGAAACTGGCAGTGAGTCTCGGGAAACTGAGCCTGCTGGTTTTCATTGCCGCCTGGTTCAGTTATCTGGTCTTTCCTAATTTTCTGGCATTGATGGGGGCATCTCCAGAGACCATTCTGCGCGATATTTTCAATTCAACAGTCGAGTTAGGGATTTTATTGGCACTGGCATTGATTGTGCTGGGATGTATCGATTTTGCGTTTCAGAAGTGGAAGCATGAAAAAGATCTGATGATGAGCAAGCAGGAAATTCGCGAAGAAATGAAATCGATGGAAGGGGATCCGCTACTTCGTCAAAGACGGCGCGAAGCGCATCGAAAGCTGGCGATGTCCCAGGAACTTTCAAAAGTGGAATCTGCTGATGTGGTCATTACCAACCCAACTCATATTTCGATTGCGATCAAATACGACCCGGAGTCAATGCCCGCACCAGTTGTCGTAGCCAAAGGGGCAGGTGAGATCGCGTTTCAGATTCGTAAGATTGCGAACGAGCATGGCATTCCCATTGTTGAACGGAAAGCATTAGCGCGGCAGATGTATCGGGATGTGAAAACGGGCCAGGAAATTCCCTTCGAATTATATGAAGTGTTCGTGGAAATTATGGCTTACGTATATAACTTGACTGGAAAGTCGATGCCGGATGCGTAAGAGTCGTTTGAAACTCTACCAGCTTTAGAAACTGAGCAAAATAACAGTCAGAAACGAAGGGCTTCGGAGCAGCTGGATTTCCCTGTATTCACTAAGTTTCAGTAACAAAAGCGAGTTTTCTCGCAGTGATCTCTGGTGTTTGATCCTGTTTCTCACCAAGATACAATGTAGAGCGATCAGGTGATCGAAATCGCGAATTTCAGGCTTGTTTAAGGGGAATCCATGCGTTGGGAACATCCCGTTCAGTTCGCATCGCAGAGTGATGTTGGCTTTCGGCGGAGGAATAATGAAGATTCCATCTCTGTCCGCATTTGTAAAGACCAGGAAAGTTGGCGGGATCATGGGCACTTCTTCCTCGTTGCCGATGGGATGGGGGGGCACGCCGTTGGTGAACTGGCAAGTAAAATGGCCTCGGAGACGGTGCCACATACGTTCTTTAAAAATAAACCCGGGCCTGTCGCGAAATCATTGAAGACGGCGATCGAAGTTGCCAATCAGGCGATTAATGAGCGGGGGATGGCCAATCGCGAATTTCTGCGTATGGGGACGACCTGCAGCTCACTATGTCTTTGTTCAGAAGGGGCTGTGATTGGTCATGTCGGGGACAGTCGTGTCTACCGGGTACGTGAAAACCGCATTGATCAACTGACATTTGACCACAGCTTGCAGTGGGAGCTCATCCGTCAGGGGCGCATGAGACCCGAAGAGGTTTATCTGAATGAACCTCGGAATGTGATTACCCGTTCTTTAGGTCCTGAGCCAGTTGTGAAGGTCGATATTGAGGGTCCTTACCCGGTGATGGCAGGTGACTGCTATATCTTATGCAGTGATGGATTGACCAGTCATCTGAAGGATGAAGAAATCGGAATGATCGCCAAGTATCTCGACCCCAGCGATGCCTGTCGATTGATGATTAATCTGGCCAATTTGAGAGGCGGCTCAGATAATATCTCGGTGGTCGTAGTGCGAGTCGGGGAACTACCTGATGGAAATCTTCCACAAGAGCGTCCTCCTGAACGAGAGCCGGAACTGGATCTCGACAAGGGGTATGGAGAATGGGTATGGCTGGCGGGAGTCTGGGGCGCTTCGCTCATGGTCGCGACTGGGATTCTAATGTGGATCTTAACCCAATTTGACCGAGGGGAATTTCTGACGTTCGGTGGCATGTCTCTTTTGGTGATGCTGTTGGTACGAAAAGTGTTTGCACAACGCGAGTCCAGTAGCCGTGAGGAGTACCTGGATACCAATAAAACGGTCGAATGGAAGCCTTACCGTTCGGAACGCCTGAAGTTTAACACAGATTTCCTGCAGTATCTGACGACGATGGAGTCCGAGTTGCAGCGGGCCGCGATGGAAGAAGAGTGGACCATCGAATGGTCGGCTCATAATAAGATTTACTACGAAGCCAAAGAGGAGCTGGAGAAGAAAAAGTATCTAAATGCGTTTCGGGATTTTTCCCGGGCGATTGATATTTTGATGACCGGTTTGCATTCGTACCGAAAAGAGATGGTCCATCAGGCCCGTTGGAAAAAAGGGCCTCCAACGGGTTCCTCGGAAGATTGACGCAAAAAAAAATAGGCCAGAGCTGAGGCTAGATGACCTGTCGGATCCTGGTAGAAGTTTCTAATTTAACATTGGATTTCCGTTCGCTTTCCTGTATGATTTGGCTCTTATATCAGTGACTCTGAAGCACTTGTGACACGGAGGTCGGTGTGTTCTTTACTCAAACAATCAGGCGGAAATTAGGTCTGGGGCTGGGAATCATCTTCTGCATGTTGATTCTGCTGGCATACGGAGCCGTTTCCGGGTTGCAGTCTTATGATGCGACTGTCCAGGATTTTAATTATTCACTGAATGATTTGCCTGACCGCGATCGGGTGATTGTTTCGGTGGCCGCTCTCAATGATCCCCTTCAGAAGATCCGGAACGCGCGGCCCGATTCTGCGGCGAGCGCCCATTATCAGCAGAAGTTTCAAGAGCGGCTTCAGGAAGTTTATACTGAAATCCAGGGGTTTCTCCAAAAGGTGGATCGGTTGCCGGACCCGGCTTTAGGGACTTGGAAGGGGTTTGTGAAGTCGCAACTCAGTGAGCATAGCGCAAGCCAGTCAACGCTGAACAATCTGTCGCTGATGCAGGTAAATCTGGAGAATCCGAATCCCCAGGAGCGTCACAAGGTGGCTGAGCTGATGATACTGGAAGTGGCACGCCTGGAAACGCTGATGCTGGAGATCCGTGATGTTCCCTCCAGTACCAAAGCAGTACTCGACCGGGCATCGAAAGTTTACCGTTCCCGCTCGAATCTGGTCTGGATCACTTGTCTGGTTGCGTTTATCGCCTTTGGTTGTCTGATCTGGTACGGGCATCGAACGGTTCTCACTCCGATTCAGGATTTACATGAAGGGGCCCGGATCGTGGCCCAGGGGCATTTTGATCATCAATTTAAGATTCAGTCGAATGATGAGATGGCCGAGTTGGCGGAAGCGTTTAACCAGATGACGATGCGGTTCAAGGAAAAGCGGGACGAATTAAATCACAAGGTCGACGAACGTAGTAAGCAACTGGTTCGATCCGAACGACTGGCGGGAATCGGGGTTCTGGCAGCGGGAGTGGCGCATGAAATCAATAACCCGTTATCTGCGATTTCCATGGCATCCGAGTCGCTGCAGGGGCGGATGCTGGATCTCAAGCCGCATTGCGAGGAGTCTGAGGTTCAGGTGTTTGAGCAATATCTTGGCTTAATTCAGCGAGAAGCAATGCGTTGCAGGGAGATTACATCAAAGTTACTTGATTTTTCACGAGGACAGAATTCCGTGCGGAGTATGAATGACCTGTCAGGCGTGATTGAGGAAGTTTGCTCAATGGTTAGCCTGATCAAACGTCTCAAAGGGCGGAATATTCATGTTGAAACAAAGGAGCCTTGCTATGCTGAATGTAATCCTGCCGAAATTAAGCAGGTCGTGCTAAATGTCATGACCAACGCGCTGGAATCGATGGAAGTGGGAGGGGATCTGGAAATCCAGGTGCGTGAAAACGTTGATTCGGTGACCCTGATTTTCAAAGATGACGGATGCGGGATGACTCAGGATGTGAGGGAAGGGTTATTTGACCCTTTCTTTACCCAACGCGCTGACGGCACAGGCACCGGTTTGGGGATGTCGATTACTCACCGGATCATTAAAGATCATGGTGGTGAGATCGAAGTGGAGAGTGAAGGGCCAGGGAAGGGGAGTACTATTTTTGTGGAACTGCCCAAAAAAGCAAAGGCGCAAAGCAAAGCTGCATAAAAAGTTAAGTAAAATTATTAGAAACCGACTTTGCTGCGATTCTCCGATTGCCACGATTTTAAAAATCTGATATCAATTGTCTCTCCCCACGAATGATTCACATAAAGTTAACGATGCAGGAGAAAATGGATGTTCTCTGTTCAGCAGATTGCCTCGAAGATCCCCCTTCCTTACGTTTCGCGTATTGTGCAGAGAAAGGTCTTGGATAGAGTCCCGGTTCCGGGGCGACGCAATTGAATTTTGATGCTGGAGAATACGATGAGTTCGACAGATTCGAACAGATTTTCTTCAGAACCTTTCCCTTATCCTTCCTGAATACCATTCGGTTATGAAATTTGTTAAATGGCTTTCTCTTTGGCAGGATGCCAAAGCGGGAAGAAGGAGCACAACTTGAGTAATTCGGTCAATAAATTACGAGTCTTGTTTGTCGACGACGAATCAGCCATTCGAGAAGTGATGCGAATTGAGCTGCCACGAATGGGACATGATGTTACCATTTGTGAAGATGGTCAGTCGGCTTTGACTGCGTTGGATAAGATCACATTTGACGCTGCGATTGTGGATTTGCGGATGCCCGGACTTAGTGGCTGGGATGTGGTTGATCATATTAATAAGGTTTCACCAGAGACAGAAGTTATCATTAGTACTGGTCATGGCAGTATTGATGAAGCGATCCAGGCGATTCGCCGGGGTGCTTACGACTTTCTGCCCAAGCCTTGCAAGCTGATTGATATCGCAACGGTTCTTCAGAAGGTGGCGGATAAACGTTCCCTGCAGAACAAAAATTACGCACTTGAATCGCGGCTGAAGAGTGTGGAAGGTCCTTGTCAGATTATTGGTGAAACGCCCCCCATGTTGCGGGTGAAAAACCTCATCGAGAAAATTGCTCCGACCGATTCTACCGCTTTGATTCTGGGAGAAACCGGAACGGGTAAGGAGCTTGTTGCGCGACGTGTGCATGATTTGAGCATGCGTGCTTCGATGCCTTTTGTACCTGTTAACTGTGGTGCGTTGCCTGAAAATCTGGTTGAGAGCGAACTGTTCGGGCATCGTAAAGGTGCATTCACTGGAGCAGATACGCCTCGCAAGGGGCTGATTGAAATAGCCAATGGCGGTACGCTCTTTCTGGACGAACTAGGTGAATTAGATAAAACCATGCAGGTCAAGCTGCTGCGTTTTCTTGAATCGGGTGAAGTGCGGCGAGTGGGTGACAGCGAAACGTTTCATGTTGACGTTCGCATTGTCTGTGCTACCAACCGGGATTTGCAGGACATGGTTAATGAAGGCACGTTTCGTGAAGACCTCTATTTTCGTGTGAATACATTTGAGATCAATCTTCCTGCTTTGCGGGATCGGAAAGGGGATATTCCCGAGATTTCCCGTGTGTTATTGAAGCGGCACCTGAAAAAAGATTCGATCCCCCAGGATATTCTCGCACCGGAAACGGTTGAGCTTCTGCAGTCTTATGACTGGAAGGGGAATGTTCGGGAATTAGCAAATGCGTTAGAGCACGCAATAATTCTGTGGGATGGTTCGCAGATCATGCCAGCAGATTTACCGGCCAATTTAACCCGTCAATCTTCGATTCCGATTTCTTCCTCAGCAACAGTGAACTGGACGGAAGGAACCGAAGGTAAAACCTTGCGGGATATTGAAATGGAAGTGATTTATCATGTGCTCGACAAGCATGATGGTGATAAACCTAAATGTGCGGCCGAGTTGGGAATTGCTTTGAAGACGCTCTATAACAAGTTGAATCAGTATCAGACCCGAGCCGCTGGCTAGGCAGTTTGATAGCTTTGGATTCAAAAAAAATGCTCTGGCAAAATACCAGAGCATTTTTTGAAAGCACTTCGAAAAATGACGGGTCACTCACATTGAGTTGATGACCGCATTTTTCAAATGGCTGTCACCTGCTATTTAAAAATCGCAGGTGACATTGTGGGTTTCTTTTAGTATTTTCGAATGACCCCAGTCACAACTCCAAGGATATCAACGTTTTTGGAATAAATTGGTTGCATACTGGAGTTCGCTGGCTCAAGACGAATTCGATCGCCTTCAGAGTAGTAGCGTTTCAGTGTTGCTTCCTGGCCATCCACTAAAGCGACAACAATATCGCCTTCTTTGCATGTGTTTTGCTTGTGAACAACGACATAGTCTCCATCCGCGATCTGATCTTCGATCATGGAGACACCTTTGACTTTCAAGCAGAACTGGTCATCTGGATCGAACAAAGGTCCGAAATCGATGTGCTCATCATCCTGCACTGCAAGAACGGGACTGCCAGCGGCAATCTGTCCAGCTAATGGAAGACGTGTTCGCTTCTGTGAATGGTCACAGAGTTGGATTGCCCGTGACATGTGAGATTCACGAGTAATCAGCCCTTTCTTTTCCAGAGCCTTCAGGTGGCACATCACGCCATTGGGAGAGCGGATACCAAAATTCGCACCGATTTCACGGACAGTTGGTCCATATCCCCGGTTAATAATTTTGTCTTTCAGGAAATCATAAATCTCTTGTTGTCGTTGTGTAAGGTTTGCTTTGGTGCCTGCCATAACAAAGTACCCCGTTTCTTAAAGTAGAGTGAACTAATCATTGATTCCTGAAACATACAGGAATCCATAAACGTATTACCCAAAACAAACGCGAATTGGGATTTAAAAAACAATATGCGGTATCAGGAAAAAAGAGGGTGTTTCATATGTGTGATAAGCACTGGAAATCCTGAGCATCGCATATGCCCTTTATTCTAGTATACTGTCGTCTACAGGGCAAGTATGACAATCAAAAAACATTGAATTCCAATTGCCATTTACAAGTCCCGGTGAATATGATGGTCTAGTTTGATTGATGTAAGTTATTAAAATATTGATATTTATGGCTAATAATCTATGTTATAAGAAAAAAGATGTTTTTTTGAATAATTGGCAGAATGTTCATTGAGGGTTGCTCACACTACTGTAGGTGAGTTACCTGATATTAAAAGCGCTCTTTAAAAAATTGACAAATCGAGAGAGGCTCATTCTACAAGATACGCGTTTATCTCTGAAAGCCTGCACAATATGCTTGTCTCACTAGTAGGTTGTATAGTGAGAGACCATTCTTAACACAGAAAATTGGGAATTTAATAATTAAATTAGACAAAATCAGAGATATGTAGAGAATTTGTATGGTTAATGTATGTCTAGATAATAGCTTATTTTAATTCTAGAGAAGAAACAAGCGATCTGAAATATCAGAGAATTAGATTTGGCACTCCAATAAGAGGGAACTCAAAGAAGGTGGGCGAAAAGATGAACCCCAAGACCTGTTTGCAGCGCGGGTTTACTCTCATCGAATTGCTGGTCACTTTGACGCTTATCGGACTACTGGTGGCGTTATTAGTGCCTGCAGTGCAAAGGGGGCGGGAAGCAGCCCGAAAAATGCAGTGTGCCAATCATCTGAAGCAGATTGGTCTTGCAGTTCATGCTTATCATGGCTCGCATCACGTTCTGCCGTTTGGTGTTGGTACTGATTATGATGGTCCCATTTCTTCCTTAGGGACACTCAATGACCGGAGGTATTCGGCTCATACCATGCTGCTGCCGTACCTCGATCAAGCCGTAGTCTACAACCGACTCAATTTTAACGTCGCTCCTTTTCATCCTTTTGTGAATGCGGCCAATGATAAACAGGAAGAACTGGCAAAACGGTTCAATGAAGTGATTAACGGCCCGGCTGCAGAGACAAGGTTAAGTGTGTTTCTCTGTCCCAGTAATCTGGATCGGCTGAAAAGTCGCTGGGGACCAAATAACTACCGTTCCTGTAATGGAAGTTCCTGGTCTGGCCGCGCAGGAAACGGCATGTTCGGCCAGAACAGCAGCGTTCGGCTGGGGGATGTGAAAGATGGTCTCTCCAATACGGCCATGTTCAGCGAACACTCTAAAGGGACCTGGGATGATACTCTGATTGATCCCTTGTCGGATCTCTATAATCTGCAGGGGGTTTGGACGGAAAGCCAATTCTCAGATGCCTGTGGCAGTTTGACGCCCCAGACGGCGGGCGCTTATCAGTATGATGTTGAGTCGGGGCAAACCTGGTTGGCAGGTAATATGAACTGGACTCGATATAATCATGTGAGGACGCCTAACCGGATTAACTGCAAAAATGGTTTTACCTGGGATGGTGTGATTCTGAATCCCTCCAGTTGGCACACGAATGGTGTCAATGTGTTGCTGGGAGATGGTGCGGTCCGGTTTGTCAATGAAAATATCAATGCGGAAGTCTGGCGGTCCTTAGGCAGCATTGCAGGTGGAGAGCAGACTGCGGGGGTGGGGCTATGAAGCTGATAATGAAGTCCGGACTCCGTTGGGCATTTGTGCTATGGGTGGCGACAAGATTCGTGTTACCGCTGGCAGCAGAGTCCTCAGATCGCGAGATTTATTTCAGCTTTTTGGGTGAGCAGTTTGACAATGAATTGTTGGTACCTCTGGGTAGGGGAACAGTCAGGTTATTAGAACCGCAGTCCGATGGTTTATTATTCAACCTGCCGGCGGGATATAAGCTGACTGCGGTTGGAGTCAGTCTCCGTTTTCAGATTCAGGGTGATTTTGAAATCATCGCCTCTTATGAAGTACCTGCCTGGAAAAATCCTGAAGCAGGCTACGGGATGGGGCCAGGTCTGTACTTGAAAATGCATGATGAGAAAGAATCGGCGGTCAGCATTGGACGATTACTGCGTCCGAAACAGAAGCATGTTTTCAACGCGACCTTGTCCACGACAGAGGATTCCAAACGGAAGCATGACGTGAAACTGTTCGATGCCAAAACGAATTCCGGAAAGTTAAAACTGGTCCGCGAAGGAAGCCTGCTGAAGTATTCTGTCATGGATGGGCCCGACGGCACCTTCCGTGAATTACGAGAAGTCGAACTGGGAACTGCCGACGTTGACCTGCTGCGTCTGGGGGCGCAACAAAGCGATGTCAAAACTCCTGTGCAGGTCTTGTGGAAAGACCTGTTTATTAAAGCGGCGTCTTTTCCAAATCATCCTGATTCTCTGGCTAAAGGGGAACGCCAGCATGTCCCCCATTATCAACCTGCACCTCAGCCAGAGTCGATTTCCCTGTACTGGAGTCTGTTGGCGGGAATCGGCTTGCTGCTCGTTTTGGGAGTCGCTGTCTGGGTGAAGAAGCGGGCTTAGATCGTTTGTCAGCGATGGCCTGTTCTATTTTCTCTTGAATTATTAACAGTACGCGGCATTGAAAAAAATGGGCTCGGACTGGCACCTGTGAAGGGATTCTGGTTAGACTGGATAGAGCGTATTCAGCTTGGATTTCCGGCTAGCCTGTGTCCCGGTTTCCTGTCGCGTCTGTAAGCCCATTCGGGGCGAGTATCACAGAGTGAAAGACGCGATTATTAAATGGGGTGCGTTCTAGATTTTCTGTCATAGAGAAACTTTCGAGAAAGCGGGGAAACGATGTTTCAGAATGATGACCAATTCTCAATGGATCGCAGGTCAGCTTTGCAAAATATTGGGTTGGCATTTTTGTCAGCAGGCGTTTTCCATGGCGCGTCTCGCGCTGGGAATGTCTTCGCTGCTGACCAGATTCCGGAATTCAGTGACCGTCGACTGGGCGAATTGAAAGATCTGAATGGCTACTTCCCGTTCACGCCGAGCGCATCACCGGAAGCGTGGGAAAAACGGGCGGAGTATGTTCGACGACAAATTAAGGTGGCCGCTGGTGTCTGGCCGGAACCAGAGAACTCCGAAATTAAGGCAACCGTGCACGGTAAAGTAGACCGAGATGATTACACGGTTGAGAAAGTCTTCTTTGAAAGTTCTCCCGGATTGTATGTCACCGGTAATTTATATCGGCCCAAAGGGAAGCCGGGACCGTTTCCGATGGTTCTGTCTCCACACGGTCACTTTGCGGACGGCCGTTTTTACGATAGTGGAGAAAAACGCGTTCAGGAAGATATCAAAGCAGGAGCCGAAAAGTATGAACTCGGAGGCCGGTATCCCTTGCAGGCCCGTTGTGTGCAGCTGGCTCGGATGGGATGCATGGTCTTCCATTATGACATGCTGGGTTATGCAGACGGATTCTGTCTGAGTTACGATTTGATTCACCGTTTTGCGAAACAGCGACCAGAGATGTCGAGTGAGAAGAACTGGGGACTATTCAGTGCGCAATCGGAATTGCATCTGATCAATGCGCTCGGTTTACAGACTTTGAATTCGATACGCGCGCTGGATTGGGTGAGTTCGTTATCTGAAGTCGATCCGAAGCGGATTGGGATTACCGGTGCCAGTGGTGGTGGGACACAGACTTTCATTCTGGCGGCCATTGATAATCGGATTACTGCCGCGTTTCCCGCGGTAATGGTTTCAACGGCGATGCAGGGGGGCTGCACGTGTGAAAACGCGACCTACTTGCGGGTTGATACCGGGAACATCGAGTTTGCTGCCTTACTGGCTCCTCGTCCTTTGGGAATGACTGCCGCCGATGATTGGACGAAGGAGATCGAGACCAAGGGACTGCCTGAGCTCAAGCAGCACTTCAATATGATGGGGGTTCCTGACAATGTGGTCGGGAAATATTATCCCTTTCCGCATAATTATAATTATGTCAGCCGTGCGCTGATGTATGAATTTTTCAATCAACATTTCAATCTGGGAATCAAAACGCCGATTATTGAAGCCGATTTTGAGCCGTTGACGCGCGAAGAGTTGTCCGTCTGGAATCAAAAGTATCCAGGGCATCCGAGCGATGAGCAATCAGAGATCAAAATTTTGCACACTCTAGCTAGCAATAATGCCAAACAGATTCAGGCGCTCACTCCGCATGATCAGAAAAGTCTTGCCGAATATCGGCGTGTTGTCGGAGGCGCTTTCGATGTCATGGTGGGACGTCCTTTGCCCGAAGCAGACGATCTGAAATCGGAGCAAATTTCAGAAGAAGAAAAGCAGGGCTTTCGCCAGTATTACTCATTGATTAAAAATAAACGTTATGGGGAAGCAACTCCGACTTTATTCTTGCTGCCAAATCAGTGGAATCAAAAACTCGTAATTTGGTTGGATGATCAAGGTAAGGCAGGATTACTGAATCAGGATGGCTCTCTGACGGCTCCTATTCAGAGATTGATTGATTCTGGAACGGCAGTAGCCGGGCTTGATGTGTTGTACCAGGGTGATTTTAATCAGCAGCAACCTGCGCCGACGGAAATGCCCATCGTTAAGAATCCTCGTGAATTCGCCGGTTATACATTGGGATACAATCACCCGGTATTTTCAAAACAGGTGCACGATATTTTAAACGTGCTTTCCTTTTCCAAGCATCATGAAAGTAACCCTCAGTCGATCAGCCTGGCTGGGTTTGGCTTTTCTGGAGTCCGGGCGGCTGCCGCTTGTGCGCATTCGCCTGAACTGGTCAGTCGGCTGGCTGTCGATACCGGCGGTTTCCGATTTGCCGAAATCACAAACATCCGAGACCTTCGATTATGGCCCGGTGCCGTGAAATACGGTGATGTGACGGGACTGTTATCACTGTGTGAGCCGGCTGCGCTCTGGATGGCGGGCAGTTCGGCGGCAGTCCCGAAACTGGTGCAGGCGACTTATAATTCTGCTGGTCTCTTAAACAAAGTAGAGATGTTTCATGAATCGGCCAACAGGAAAAATGCAGCCGTTGATTGGTTATTAAAAGGTTAAGCGATTTCAAAAATTCAAAAGTCAAAAAAAGTTAATGCAATCCACATTTGAGTACTTATACTACTGTGAGTTCGTTGACTGATCGTATTGATCGCCTCTACAAAATAAAAATGCGTTTCCGGGGAGTCTTTCTATGAATTCAGGTATTCGATTGCGTGCGTGGTCTTGTTTCTCTTTTCAGAATCATCGACAGGCAAACCGGTCTGTGGCAGGAATGCTCTTGGCGTTGCTGATGTTGACCATCCCCGTTTCTGTTTTTGCAGCAGAACGCGTGCAGTTGAAGTATGGCTGGGAGCAGGGACAGCAGTATGCGTATCAAGTAAAAATCGATGTCACAATGGAGAATCATTCTGAACTCCTCACTGGTGTGACGCAGTATCGAGTGATCAAATCGGATGCAGACAGTTTTGCAGTCCGGTGTACCGGCAAATTGAATTCTGTCACAAAAAGTAAAAACCACCATCTGTTGATGCCTCCGATTCGCATCCATCAGCACCGAAGTCCCTTTGCCGGTCTGACGCATAGTATGCGGGGCGCCTTTGAGCCTCATATCTTAGAGCTGAATCGTTATGGCGAAATTGATACCGTGAAAGGTTCTTCGCTGTTACCTTATCTGATTGGGCAGCTCTCGCAAATTAATCTGATTCCTCTTTCTCCGGATGGGGATTCCGAATGGTCAGAAAGTGAAAAAACGAGTGTTTCGATTATTTCAACGGACCGAATTCCTCTGCCGTTTCGAGATTCGAATGTTGAAAAAACGATGGGAGCAAAACAGATAACCAAATATAAGATCACCGGCGAAAAAGGGGATGATGTGACGATCGCGGTGACTCATTCTTATCGCACGGTGTCAACCGTGGATGGCGAACCGGAAATCGAACTGTCAGGAACAGGCACGATCGAATTTAACAAAAAACAGGGGGGCGTTAAAAGCCTGTTATTGAATTACAAGATGTTCCGACGAACGGAAACCAGTGTTCACAAAATTCCGATCACGATTTCTTCAAAGCAGCTCTCTGAAGAAGCGTTGGCCAAGTTAAGAGCGGATCAGGACGAATTGCATAAGAAACATCTGGCACTAATGAAAAAACGTGAGGAAGCGTCCAAATTTGAGGTCCCGGAAAATATTGATGCCGATCTGAAGGAGATTTTAACTGATCTGGCAACGAGCAATATATTCAAGCGAAAGGCGGCACTTAAAAAATTAAGCCAGGCAAAACCAAAGCAGGACAACCGGGAAGTCTCCCAAATCTTAATTCAGCTCTTAAAGAGCAAAGACATCACGATTACGATTGATGCTTCCGAGGCGTTGGTGGTCTGGTCCACGAAAGATGATGTACCTGCAATGATAAAGTTGCTACCAGAAATTAATGTTCTGGGACTGAATCATCTGATTGATGCCATCCTGAAACACCAGACTCCCGAAGGTATTGCCACTATTGCAAAATTAATGCAAGACCCGCATAAGGCACATTTTGCATCCAAGCAACTGATTGCATATGGCAGCGGGGCAGAAGATGCTGTGCTGGAACAACTGGATCCGTCAAACTTTATCGTTATGGTCGGTGTGTTTCGCGTTCTCAAAGAGATTGGGACTGAGAAAACCCTGCAGAAAATTGAGGAAATCAAGCTGACAACCGATAAGAGAAGTTTTCAGCTTCAAGCTGCTGCGACCGTAAAAGCGATTGAAGCACGTATGAATCAGACAAAGAGTTAGTGTAATCTCAAATCGAGCCTACGGTTTATTGTTCAGACAACTCCTGAGAAGAACGGAACAGCAATTCTTCTGATTCGCTCTCGTTTGAAATACGGATGATCGCCGGTTTTTCTTCTACAGAGAGTTCATCTAGTGATTTGAACGAATTGATTTCCAATGCCTCTTCTTCAACCTCGAACACAGGTTTGGAAATCGGCTTGATCACAGGTCTGGAAACCGGGGGTTGAGACGCAACTGGCTTGAACTGGACTTCTTTTTTCAGAGAAGCCTGAGAGATTAGCTTTTGTCTGACAATCGGCGTGGTTGCATTGAGAGATGGTTTCCGTGTTATTTCCACCGGTTGTTTTGCACTGACCAACTGCGTGGTCTGTGTTTCAAGCTGTGTCATGATCGGAGTTTTGGCGACTGTATTTTGACGTTTGAGTGTCTCTGTTTGAGGGGCGCTCTGATCGGCTGCCAGTTGTTGTTCTGTTTTTTGTGCCTGTTTTGCAAGGAGCAGAATTTTCATTTCTGCCAGTTCAGCAGCTGCTAAGCCGGCTGTTTCCAGATCTGGGTCTTCCGTTAGTGCCAAGTCATATTCTTGAAGTGCTAATTCCCCTTCTCCTCTTTGTGTATGAATATAAGCAAGATTGGCATGTGCTTCCGCGGGAGGCATGACGTTGCGGAAGAGTGAGAAGCTTTCTTTAAACCGTCCCTGGTGACCCACTGTTAACGCAAGATTATTGATGATGCGACTGTTCTTGGCGTCATTTTGTAACGCTGCTGTAAATATTTTTTCAGCAGCATTATATTGTCCACGTTGATACAGTGCATACCCAAAATCATTCAGCACTTCTGAATTGGTTGGATCAAGTTGCCGGGCTTGTGTGAAATAGCGTGTGGCAGCAACAGAATCGCCTAAACGCGAACAAACGATACCCAGGCGGTGGCAGGCCTTGACACTTTTGGGATCTTTTTTCAGATGGGTTTCATACTGTTCCCGGGCCGCCAACCATTCGTTTTTACTTTCATAATTTCTGCCAGAGGCAAGCAGGTTTTGGGGTTTCTTGTGACCGGGCAGGGCCGATTTCACTTTGGAAACCTGATTGCCAACAGTGGCGCATCCCTGAAATGAAAGTGTGATGAGAAGGATCACAGTTGAACAAAACAATCCTTTGTTGTTCATAAGTCTGTTCCTGGCGTTGTGCTGACTGATATTGAATAGGTTTTAAATCAGGTCGATTTAAGTTATAAAGTTTAGAGAGTCATTGAGTCTGTTATTTGGTATTGTGTAAGATATTTCAACAGATTGCATCAATCTGAATGTGCATCTTGATGTTATTGAAAAGTGGACGGATTCTAAAGAACCCGCCCACCGGATGAAAAAATCTTGGCAAGATCTCTTTCTTCGATTAGAAGATTCCAGCGCCACCTCCGCCGATACCGCCACCAAATCCAGAACCGAACCCACCGAATGAACCACCACCACCACCACCGTTGGAGCGGTTTCGGAATCCGTTCGTGTAAGTCCGATACGCTTCAAATCCTTCGAAGCCAGGAGTGAAGGCTGGTGCGACAACGACGCGTTCGTCAGCATCTTGAACTTGCATTGCCTGCAGCATTTTGACAATCACGTTTCGACGGTGCATGTCGAGGTCATCATTCCCGTGAATCGGATACTTGTATTCATCCGATGCTTTGACTGACATCGAGCTGGGCTGGACGACAACTGGAAACGGTGTTGAAATCATGCGGGCGGCGATTTGTTTAATATGATCTTCGCCAGCAGCATTCAGTTTCGCGGTAGCGCCAACGAATTCGCTTTCGACAATCACGAAGTCAGAGGCTTCCCCGTTCTCTTCCTGTTTTTGCCAAATGTCATCACTGATGCTTCCTAATGGTGCTACAGAGTCATAGGGAATCTGAGCGTGTTGCTGTTTATGTTGGCAACCACTCACCAGTATTGCTGCCAGAGCAATAGCAGGCAAACTTGCAAATTTGGGTTGTATAGACATCGCTTACTTCCTTGTATTTCTCTCACATCATTAAGTTGAGTGTGATTGGAATTTTAATAAGTATCATTTGGCAAAGAAATAATAACTAGTATTAGTCAGAGAAACCGTAGTCGCCATTGATATAGTATTTATCAGATTTGGTCTGATGAATATAATCTTTTTGTTGTTGGTGAATCCGTTTTTTCTGCATGTACCAGACAGTGCTTCTGTGGTGCACATCCGGCTTGCCTTCAATATTATTCATGAAGAAGAAGTCCACATCGCCAGGTTCGGTTACTTCCATTCCAGGCAATACAGTCGGAGCATCTTCCGGTTCCATTGGATGAACCAGTTCTGGGCTAATCAGGATAATCAGTTCGGTTTCGTCACGTTGAACAGACTTGTTTGAGAACAGGGTGCCTACCAGAGGAATATCACCAATGAAGGGAACCCGATTCAAATCTCCTCGCTGTTGTTCTTGAATCAGACCGGCGATTGCCAGAACTTGTCCTTCTCGCAGATCAACAGTTGTGCTGACCGATTGCGTATTCACACCCAGAATTCCGTTGACCGAGAGAGCTGGATTGACGGTACTGAAGGTGGGAGTGACTTGTAATCGAATTCGATCTTTATCAAGTACGGTTGGCAGGAACGTCAATTGAGTACCAAAACCTTTGAATGTTGTGGTTGCAGCCTGAGCACCGCCAACTCCCACTACGGTGGGAACTGCGAACTCACCACCTGAGATAAAGTTCGCGGAGCGGCCACTGATGGTCACCAAGTTTGGTTCTGCAAGAATTTTCGCATAACCATTCTGAGCGAGAGCCGAGATAAACATGTCTACATGTTTACTGTTTAAGGATGCTGTTACCAGCCCTGTTCCACCACCGGCTAACTGCTGTGCGATTCCTGTGAAAATTTGGCTGAATCCAAATTCACCTGAGTTGACAATTAAGTCTGTGCTGGCAGAACGGGCAGCTGAACGGTCGATTTGAGCAATGCGAACTTTCAGCATGACTTGTTTTTCGCCAGGTACTTTCATCATGTCGATAACAGTCGCTTCCGGCAGTTTTGCTCCTTCAGGGAAGGGATCAGCGGCTTGGCCATCTGCGAATAACGAGCCACTTCCAGAACTACCGTTTCCGATGCTGCTTCCTGATCCGGAGCGAGATCGAATAATTGAGATGATTTGAGTTGCTTCCTGCTCATCGCGTGCCTGACCGCGAACGATCAGTTTATCTGCAAAGGGAATCAACTGGATTTTGCTGTTCGGGAAGAACTCGTTGATCATTCTCTGGAACTCGCCATATTCCATACGGCGTAGATCTTCGATAGAGTTATCACCTTCGACTTTTACTTGCACACTCAAGATCTGGGGGTTAGCTTCTTCACCCAGCCAGAGAGTCATTGTTGTCGTGCCGGTTTCTTTTCCGATCACTTCAACTTCTTGTGCTCCGAAAGCGACAACTTCGATCTTCTCCGGATCAGCAATTGCGACGCGGAAGACGCCCATTTTCATTTTCAGAATTTTTGAATGCCGTTGTTGAACGCTTAGTTCAACTTCAGATTCATAAATTCGCTCAACGAGTTGATGAACTTTTTCTTTAGTTTTGGTGCTTACAACTGGCTTGTTCGTTCTTGCTGCTCCAGAGGTAAACTTTGTTGCTGTGATTTTTCCTGGAACAGGAGGAGCTGGTGGTACCTGTGCAGCAAGTGGTGTGGCTGTGATAGCAACACCGCAGGCAAAAGCCAGCATTGTGCGTCTTTTCCATGAGGCGTTTATAGACATACTTGTCTCCCAATCCTTTGGACGTCAGTAATGAGATATTGGAGTTAGTAAATTGTTTATAGGCGAAATTCACATTAAACCACGTTTAATGGAACCTGTTTCAATTTTATAACCCAGGTGCGACTCAATGTTGTATGGTGCTGGGCGACCCTTTACCTGTCTCAAAATTGTTCCAAGTATTCAGGGTCTGGCCTTCCGGCTTTTTCTTTTCGAGAAAGCAAGAAATATATAGGGTTCTATCGTTCATAGAATTCCTGTGGCATCAATCATATCGGAAAAACCTATACGGGAGGTTAATATAAATTTTGCCGGGTTTCCCAGTTTATGCAAATTTTAAGATATTAGTGATTTCTACGGTTTTCTACTTTACCTTTGATGACTATCAGGTCGAAAACGATCTATGGTGAGAGACATTGTGCTTTGGGTTCAGAGTGTATTCCAAGAGTGTATTCCAATTGTTATTCACCAGTATGCCTAACTAGAAGAGTTGTAAAAACAACATAAATTATAAAAGGTGATCTCATGAATGCGAGTTTTGCATTGCTCATCGGTTTAAGTGTATGGCAGTTTGACGGAGAGGTCATTCCTGCAAACACAGTCAGTGCTCCCGCAACAATCTCATTAGCATCATGTGAATGTAGTTACCCTGCAGCTCATTCCTGTATGGCGGGTGAGTCTTGTCAGTCTGGGTGTGGTACAGGTGGTGGCGTTGGTGCTTGTGGAATGTGTGGCAGTAGCTATTGTGATGGTTGTTGCCAGCTCAAGAAGCGGCCCTGGCTGGATTGCCGAACGACTGGGGAGATGTATCCTCACTATGCTTATACACCAGTGTATCATGGTTATTATTACTTCCGACCATACAACTATTCGAATATTTTGAGGCAAAAAGGAGAGGTTGTCGCATTGGGCGGTGATCCTAAGGCTCCTTATTCTCATAAAATGTTCTTACGAATCTACGAACAGATTGATTTGACTTCGTATGAAGAATCTCCCTCAAATGGAGAAGGACTTCCCATCCTGGAGCCAATTCATACTCCTCTTCCCAGCCTGGAAGACATTCTGAAAAGCAAGTAAGTGAACTCTGCTTTGAATTTGCAGATTGTGAAAGTGAATCGAAAATAAAAGATCTGTACCATTGTGTGCAGATCTTTTTTTATTGAGATTCAGCAAAGCACTTGCGCAACTGTTAACAGGAACGATCAGCTTTACCATTGAGGAAACGTTGTGAAGGAATCTGATTCAGCGCAGCTTCCCACTGAATGGAACATGGGGCAGCGCGAATGGTATTTTGCAACAGCCATGATCTGGGGCGCGTGTCTGTTTTTAATGTGCACGGTGACCATTGCAGATCCGGACCTCTGGGGACATACTTTGTATGGGCTCCGGGCAATCGAGCAGGGCGTTCTGGTCGAACGAACTGATCCGTTCTGCTATACCGAGCCTGGTGCTGTCTGGGTCAACCACGAATGGTTATCAGAATTGTCTTTTGGCTGGCTCTGGAATAACTTCGGTAATCTCGGTCTGTGGATCTGGCGTAACTTCTGGTTGCTGATGATTTTTATTCCCGCGTGGATTGCGTTGCGGAAATTCGAGGCAAGCCTGGCTGCGTCTGTGTTACTGCTGGTCTACACAGCATTCTGCCTGTCACAGTTTGTGGTTTTTGTTCGTCCGCAGCTGGCCACTTTTGGCTGTTTTGCACTGACACTCTTATTACTCAGACAATTCCTTGAACAACCACAGTCCAAAGCCATCTGGTATCTGCCTGCCGTGATGTTGTTCTGGGCAAACTCGCATGGCGGCTTTCTGGCTGGCGTGGGGATGCAGGGAGTGGTATTGCTCTGGATGGGGCTGGGAGTGATTCAATTACGCTATCAACGTCGCGATTTGATGCGGCTGGCAGTTGCCGTGGGTTTCGCCTGGGCAGTAACGCTGGTCAATCCTTATGGGATTCAGCTGCATCAGATGTTATGGGATCATTTGATAACAAAGCAGATCGTCCGTGAGTGGCAACCACTTTGGGAAGCGCAGCAGGCATTGCTGTATTATGTTCCGTTTTTCCTGATCGGGCTGGCGTTTTTCGGTTCGCGAAAGTGGGAGTGGATCGACCTGATTCTGGTTGTTGTGGTTGCTTATCAGGCTGTGAGTCATATCCGGCATGTTGCTTTACTTGCGATTGCTGTCATCATTTTATTACCCAGACCGATCTCAGATGCAATTCGAAATCTGTTTCCTTACATGAACCAGCAATGGACCGGGGATCATCGTTTCAAATTGCGTTCTGTGTTAATCGGATTGACCATGTTCACCGTCTGTGGTCTGGGAATTCATACGATTGTGAATCTCTGGAGAGAATCGATTCCTCCCTGGCAGATTGGTGTCGAAACACACAGTAGGGCGCCCGGAATGCCCGTTGCCACAATGACAGTCATGCAAGATGAGAAACTAAACGGGAATATCTTAACCGACTATGGCTGGGCTCAATATGTGATCTGGCAGACGTTTCCGGAATCGCGGGTTGCGTTTGACGGGCGTTATCGAACTGTTTACTCGGCTAAGCTGGAGCAGGAGTTTGTGGCTTTTCAAAAGCTGGATGCGAGCTCTGAGGGCCCGACACCATTACTTGATCAATACCCCACTGAAATCTTATTGCTGCCGAGTTCTCTGGAAGTGCGCGGATATTTGCAGCGTCGGACGGATTGGATTCAGATCTATGAAGATCCTCAGGCGATGCTCTGGGTCAAAAAACTCCTCCGTTTTGAAGAGCTCATAACGCGCGCAAAACAGAATCAACTAAAACGTCCTGAGATACCCCCATGGTGTCTTTTTCCTGCAGATCCCCAGGAATTTGAGGGAAAGTAAGGTTGCGTGTAGTCGGATGAGTCTGTTCCACTGGCTCTCTCCAGTATGGAAACTTGGTTCTGGTCTGGCATGATCAACAATGATTCTAAGCTCAGAAACTCGTTAACCAATTGCCGATTCAATACTGAAGAGTTGCTGAAATAATAGACGCAGGCTGATGCCCGATGTTACAATACTGGGGTTCTGATTCGGAATATGCATCAAACTTATTCAGATGAGAATCATACTTCAAGTGGTAGCAACGACATTCGGGGTTCCAGAAAAAGGTTGAAACATGCAAACAGTTCATCAAGCCTTACTGCGAGTATTGTCCATTGTGTGCTTTAACTCAGAGTGGAAATCTGGAGTGAATCAGCCGGTGGTGGTTGCATGTTTTCTTGCCGCTTTTTTAAATACGATTCCTGCGTGGGCACAGTTTGATGACTTGCTAAAAAGTATTCCTGCCGACGCTAACTCGATGGTTGTGATTGATGTTGCTGCAATGCATGCCAGTCCACTTGCGATAAAAGAAGGCTGGCAAAAGAAACATGAAGCTGCCTATGTGAAACGGCCCATTTATGTACCACCTGAAGCAGACAAAATTATTATTGCGGCTCAACTAAATCTGGCTGATCATCTTAGACAAAACTGGGAATTGGCCGTGATGAGTTTGATTGAGCCTATCTCCATGCGATCCATCGCCCGCTCAGAAGCCGGTTACGTTGATACGATTAACGGTTTGGAAGCGGCCTGGACTCCCAGTGATGCGTATTTCGTTAAACTCAATAATTCATCTATGGGAATCATGCATCCGGCAGATCGGCAAGTCGTTTCGCGCTGGGCAGACTTTGGGCGCAAAAATTCCAGTTCTATTGTCTCTCCCTATTTGTTGCAGACATCTAAAATCGTTCGTCCCGGTGGACCACAAATCGTAATGGGCATTGACCTGAAGGACATCACACAACCTCACAAGCTTGAGGAAGGTCTTAAACAATCGAGTGTTCTCAAGGGAAACGCATCTAAAATTAAAGAACTAAATGAAATCATCAGCGGGATCCAAGGTGCGACTTTTTCCGTTAAGATCGGCAGTAAAGCGGAAGGGCAAATTCGGATCGATTTTAATTCAGAAACGGCGAAATTCGAAAGATATGGCAAGCCTCTGGTTTTAGAGGTACTCGACAAATTTGAAGTTCACTTGGATGACCTGGAAAAATGGAAGTATCAATCAAACGGAAATTCATTAATCCTTTCAGGTCCACTTTCCAATGACGGCATGCGTCGTGTGTTTAGTCTTCTGGAAATTCCCACGACGAAATTCAGTGAGCTAAACGGGGAAGACATTAGTCCCGGCAGTCCCGATGCGATTGCCAAAGCGTCATTAACTTACTTTAAGTCAGTCACTGTCCTGATTGATGACTTACGGAAATATCTCAAAACAAATCGCGACAATCACATCGTTTACACAGAACGTTATGCGCGAAAAATCGACAGGCTTCCGATCTTAAACGTGGATGAAGACTTACTCGCTTATGGCTCAGATATTGCAGAAACACTCCGAGGAATCGCACTTGCGAAAAGGGCAGCGGGATCTCGCACGGGGGTGCGTAACTCGAACGTCTATGGAAACTACAGTTACAACTATGACTCTAATAACAATTATTATGGCCAACGTGCGAACGCAAGTGTGAAGATTCAGAATCGTGCCGAAGAGCAGGCTAAAGCGACTGGCGTGCGCTTCACCAGTTGGAAAGATATCGAAGACGAGACAGCAGGCATCCGTAGAGAGATGACTAAGCGTTACCAAGTGGAATTCTAGAAGTGACACAAACTGAACGAGACCTGCTCTGTTTCAGTTCGCTGCAAATCAATCGATAATAATCGCCCGGATCTGGGTGGGTTTATGTTGACTAGCGGCAGGGTTGTGGCCCAGGGAACAAGTCCTGGAGCGAAATGGGGCCTGATAGATCTCCTGAATCAAGTTGAAACAGGATTTGGGGTCCCTCAATATCAACCACAGTCAAAAACTGATCACCAACCTGAATTGTATCACCAATGGAAAGTTCGATTTCTAAAGTACGGGTTACCAAATCTGCCACGTATGAGCCTTTCATCGAGAAACAGCGGTAAATCTCTTGAGAGCAGCCAGAAGACGGGTTATTGTAATATCTGTACAAAAGGTTCCGTTGGTTGCTCAGGTCTATAAGGCGGGAGAGATTAGCAGGAGTTCCCGTTTATGGCAATTGAAACCTTTAAAGAACATTTGTTTCATGAAATGGTTCCCAAAAACGTAGAGAGTTCCGTTCTCACAAATCAGAGAGTTTATAGTTGCATTTAGTAGGTTTTGTGGTTTAGGATCATAGGGAATTCCTTCTTTACTGATCCTTCTATCTTCTTTACTCGTAGTGCCTTTCTCCAAATTATGTCATTGCAAGAAGTCCAATCAACGGCCACTTTGTTGCCACTAGAGTTTACGCCGCTATTAAAGCGTACTCGGTGGGGTGGGGAGCGTCTGGGCACGCAACTTCATAAAATGATTGGAGTTGAGCGAGATTATGGTGAGAGTTGGGAGCTGTCGGATCATCCCCAGGCACCGACACGGATCGCCAGTGGTGAGTACGCCGACTGGACTCTGTCTCAACTTATTCAGAAAAATCCAGACGCCGTGTATGGGACGGGAAAGTATCATTCCACGTTTCCGCTGTTAATCAAGTTCATTGATGCGACAGACCGTCTTTCGCTTCAGGTCCATCCTGGTGATTCTCAGCAGCCAGATTTTGATGCCGCCCGATCCGGAAAATCGGAAGCCTGGGTGATCCTTGATGCCATTCCAGGAAGTTGTATTTATGCCGGGTTGAAGTCAGGCATTACTGAAACCGAGCTGCGACAGCATCTAGAGCAGGGGATCGTTGAAGAGTGTTTGCACAGCTATCCTGTCAAGAAAGGGGATTGTGTTTACATTCCCTCGGGGACACTGCATGCGATCGGTGAAGGAGTGCTGCTAGCGGAAGTCCAGCAAACCAGTGATGTCACGTATCGTTTGTTCGATTGGAATCGTCTGGATCAGTCAGGCAACCCGCGACCATTACATATCGCAAACGCCTTTGACTGCATCGACTTTGAACGAGGTCCCGTTGATCTACTCCAGCCCCGGAAGCAGTCCATGCGTGTGCATCAGGTAGAAGATCTACTGGAGTCTGAGCATTTTACGATCCGGCGCCATTATTCCAAGAATTCGTTTCCTTTGAAATCTTTGAATCAGCCTCAGATCCTGGTTGTGCTGGAAGGAGCGGGGCAGTTAGACAGTAGCACAGAAACCTTTGAACTGTTTCAGGGAAAGACGCTTTTCATACCAGCTGCTGCCTCTGATTGCCAGATACACGTTGATGGTGAAGTCACATTTCTAGAAGTGGTGCCCACTTAATCGTTGAGTCTGGTGAATGCCGATTGTCTGTGGTCCGAATGGTATCAGTCGCGTTGATATCTTTTGTAGCCTTCCATCTCAAACTTGTGCAACGTATTTTCCATTTTCTGTTTGATTTCCTGCAGGCGATCATTGTCTTCTATTTTTCGGTTATGTTCGTCAATCACGTAAAACACATCCACAACCTGATCCAGGTGTGTTGAGATTTTCGCCATGACGACAGACAATCCCATGCGGCTGATCGCGCGTGAAACGATGTATAAGAGCCCCGTTCGATCATGAGAAATGACGTCGATAATCGTACAGCGTTTGGAAGACTGATTATCAATTTCCACGCGGCCCAGATCGAACTCACCACTCAGGCTGGCTGAGTCCTGGAAACGCTGATTATTTAAAAACATGGTTTTGGCGTCACTCTCGCCAATCACCGCTTTTCTGATTTCTTCTTCTATCTTATCGATGCGGTTGCGGGGAATTTCTTTTGAATAACTGTTATCGATCACATGGAAACTGTCGACGACACCGCCGGAAACGCTCGTGGTAATATGTGCGGAGATGATCTCCATGCGTTTTGCTGTAAAGACACTGACCATGCGGTGGAAGCAGGATTGCGAGTACATTGCCGGTGCAATTACATGATAATTCACGGTGCTGGTTTCTGGCTCAAATTCCCCTTCGACAACGATTTGATCGGCGGGAAGATCGTGCAGGATTTTGATATCCGCTGCGATCCGCTTAGAGGGTGTCACCAGCAGGTAATGCGGCGAAAAAGAGTTAAACAGTTCTGTAAACCAGGTGTCTGTACTTTCCTCATGCTCCGAGACTTGTGGAAGATTGAGATGACTGCGCACACGTTGTTTGACGCGGGCCAGTCTCTGGTCTCGATGATAGCGGGAATGTTTTCCGCCGAGCAATAACATGGTGCGTTCATAAAGATCTGCCAGCAGTTCCGATTTCCAATCGGTAAATACGCCGGGGCCGACGGCGGTAATATCGGCGGCGGTCAACACATACAGCATGCGTAATTTTTCGGGGCTGCCGACTTTCTGGCTGAACGCGAACAGAATATCAGGATCCGAGATATCGCGGCGAAAGGCGAGATGGGCCATCGTGAGATGTTCAAATACCAGAAAGACCAGTAATTTCTGATCTTCTTCTTTTAAGCCCATGCGGATCGCCGTTTCGGCGGCAATCATGGCGCCAACTTTGCTATGGTCTTCTCCATAACCTTTCCCGATATCGTGTAACAGGATAGACAGATTCAGGATGTCTTTCTTTTCGATATGTCGATAAGAACTTCCCAGAGCAGAGTCATCGTCTGTAAAGGTCTCAGATGCTTCGATTGCGCGAAATGTGTGTTCGTCGACGGTGTAGCTATGATACTGATTGAACTGCAACAAACAGTAGGCATGCTTCATGTAGGGGATCAGTAGATTTAAAACCCCTGTTTCAAACATGGTTCTTAAAATTGGCCCCAGATTGGTACTGCGTCCGAGTATGTCGCGAAAGAGGTCGATGGACCTGTTGGTCAGTGCTGAGGGCAACTGCAATGCTGATTCGCGGATACTATCCTGCAGATCTGGTGAGATCGAGATCCCATACAGTGACGCGGTATCGAATAGTTTGAGAATTTCTTCGAGGCTGCTGCAGACTTGGCTGCGGTACTTGGGAACCACATCGAGGTGGTCGGGTACAATTTTGAGAATCGAATCGGAACGGTGGGTCATGAGAAAGTTATAGACCCGCGACAAAAACGGCTGGGGACGATGTGCTTTGATAAAGCGTTCGGTGATCTCCGCGACGGCTTTGCTGTGCCTGAAGTATTCCTGCATCAGCAGTTCCACAGGGCGTTGCCCGTTTGTCCCCGTTATCTGGCGTTGTTCTGCCATCCAGAGCTGAGTGTCTTTGGTAAACAGGTCCTGTTGTCGACCCGCTTCATAATGTAGTTGGATCCGAACTTTGAGTAAGTAATCCCGGGCATTTTTTAACGTTCTGACATCTCGGCTGCTGATTCGTCCATCCAGACGTAACATATCAAGGTTTGCCGTCCCGTAGCGGGCGAAACCAACCCAGCGCAACAAGTGAATGTCACGCAGACCACCCGGCGAACGTTTGATGTCGGGTTCCAGTTGCATGACGGCGCCGCCGTGCTGCTTGCGCTCTTCCCAGCGGGCTGTGACACATTGCTCGAAAAAGATGCGTCTACGGAATAATACCACATGTCGGTAAAAAGACCGCACCAGTTGTTCGGCAAGATGTTCGGATCCCCAGATGGAACGGGCTTCGATCATCGCGGTGGCGAATTCGGGTTCGGTGCGCGCCATCTTAACCGAGTCCACAACGGTTCTCACACTGTGGCCCAGTTTGAGGCCGGCATCCCAGCAGCTACGAACAACGTTACCGACAAACTCCGAGAATTCACTGACAATTTGATTGCGATAGAGAAACAGCAAATCGACATCCGAATAAGGAGCCATTAAACCACGTCCGGAACCGCCGATCATAACGATCGCACTTTTCTGCAGCAGTAATTTTTGCTGTGCTTCAGGAAGCTGTTGCAGTTGGTCGTGTATAATTTGCAGGATCAGCTGTTCGATGGATTCGGCAATTGCGGTGGCAATCTGCAAGCCATTGGCGCCACTGCGCAATAATTCCTGCCCACGTTGTCGGGCTTGCTCCACCTTGGTGCGGTAGACAACAAATTGTTGTGTAGAGCAGGGCGGAGAAGGCTGTGACATCATCGGTTCCAGGCTGAAACGAAAAAGAAAAAATAGTTGTGGCCCGGGGTCATGACAGTAATTCGTAACGTGAAGCAATCAGTCAATCAGACTGCTTCTGCTCCGGTTTCGCCCGTGCGGATTCGAATGACTTCATCCAGATCTGTAATAAAGATTTTCCCATCGCCAATCTGGCCGGTCCGGGCAATCTGCGTGATCGTTTCCACTACTTGGGGGACCATATCGTCCTGGACAACAATTTCGAGTTTCACTTTGGGAAGAAAATCAACGATATATTCGTTGCCCCGGTAGGTTTCTTTGTGGCCGCGTTGACGACCAAACCCCCGTACTTCACTGACAGTCATACCACTGATACCGATTTCCGAAATCGCGTTTTTGACTTCTTCCAGTTTGTAGTGGCGTATGATTGCCTGAATTTTTTTCATCTAAGACTACTTTCGAAAAACCGTAATTCGACTTATGACAGAATTGATGTAAAGCAAAAGGGGCAATAAAACGCCCCTCGCTTTACAGTCATCTGTTAAAGGGCGGTATCGCCTGATTCACCGGTTCGAATACGAATAATGTCTTCGACTGGCATCACAAAGATCTTCCCATCACCGATCTGTCCGGTCCGTGCTGATTCTAAAATCGTATCAACAACGCTTTTGACCTGATCATCGGGAACGATTACTTCCATCTTGGCTTTAGGAAGAAAATCAACCGTGTATTCAGCACCACGGTATTGTTCCTTATGGCCTTTTTGACGTCCAAAACCACGGACTTCTGAGACCGTCATACCTTGAACACCAATTTCTGTCAGAGCATCTTTAACTTCTTCCAGCTTGAAATGTCTGATGACAGCTTCCACTTTTTTCATCGGAATCATACTCCCAGGAAAATGCTCGGTTTTCTTCCAGCGCTTTCAGAAACCCAAGCGACTATCACACTTAACCATTATATCGTATTTGGAGAGAAATCTCGATACCTCAATTTCATTTCCCCAAAAACAATAAAAACTATTGGCCTAAAAGGCCTTTTGGAGCCACTTTCCTAATCATGAGCAAGAGAGCCAGCCATGTGCTGGCTCTCAATACTCAAGATTGTTATAGGAAAATGTATCCTTCTTCACCATGTTGACTCAGGTCAAGACCCTGAATTTCACCATCTTTACTGACCCGCAGGCCCATCGTTAAATCGATCAACTTCAGGATGATGATCGTGCCGATCACGGAAATCACAATCGCCGCACCGACACTGACCAACTGATTGATCAACTGCTGCGAATTTCCTTCCAGTAAACCGGACCCTTCTGCATCTCCTGTGATGGCTCTGGTCGCAAAGACCCCTGTGAGGATGGCCCCCACGGTTCCTCCGATACCATGAACGCCAAAGGCATCCAGTGAATCATCGTATTTAAATTTTGATTTTAAAGTTGTACAGGCAAAATAGCAGGCAAAACCTGCAATCAGGCCTAAAATAATTCCCGATAGGGGAGTCACGGTACCGCAGGCGGGCGTAATACAGACCAGACCTGCCACAGCACCCGAACAGGCACCCAAAATACTTGGTTTCCCATTATAATACCACTCAGCGACAGCCCAGGCCAAAACCCCAGCCGCTGCAGCCAGATGTGTGGCGACAAATGCATTGACGGCTGCGGCATTCGCACCACCGGCACTACCCGCGTTGAAGCCGAACCAGCCGACCCACAACATGGTGGCACCGATAAAAGTATAGGTCAAATTGTGGGGGGGCATAGGTTCTTGACCGTATCCCAGTCGTTTTCCCAGTAAAATGGCACAGACCAAAGCCGAGAATCCAGAACTAATGTGCACGACTGTTCCGCCCGCGAAGTCGAAGGCGGGGAAGGCAGCACCTTCATTCCATTCACACAGCCATCCGGTATCTGACCAGACCCAGTGCGCAATAGGACAATAGACGAAGGTTCCCCAGAGGATTGAGAAAACGACCATCGAACTAAATTTCATCCGTTCGGCGAACGCCCCACAAATCAGGGCAGGGGTAATGATGAAAAACATCATTTGGAAGACCATGAACAGTGAGGTCGGGATGGCCCCATTATCGGGCACAACAACCGCACCATTTTCCCAGGTAGGGATGATCCCCTTTAACAGGACATGGTCAAAACCTCCCACAAAACCGCCAAGAATGTCAGATCCAAAGGCCAGGCTATAGCCCCAGAGTGCCCAGATGATAGACATAAGTCCCATTAGGAAAACACATTGCATCATGACGCCCAGAATGTTTTTTTTCCGAACCAGTCCGCCATAAAACAATGCCAGACCAGGGGCGGTCATCATCAAAACCAAAGCGGATGAGACCATCATCCAAGCCATGTCAGCGCCATTTAATGCGACTGAAGCTTCTAATTGAGCAGGCGCTTCTGCACCCGAGGGTAAGGGGGGAGGATTAGATGCTTCGTCAGCGAAGATCTCTCCATTACCCAATAAACTTAAACAACATGTCAATACTGTACAGTACGTAATCTGTCTGTAGACTCTCCTCATTCCAGGGGCCTTTCCGAGCGCGAAAAAAATTATCAAAGCAGTGAGTGAGCGAGCGCTTTGGTTCTCTGAATTGATCGGGCAATCTGTTTGTGAAATAACCATTTCAGATGATTCTGTTTCAGAGCAGTTTCATCTAATTTGATTTTTTCATCCAACCGCAATTGCGGTTGGACGCAGCAGACTTCACCATAAACCACGTCCAACAGGATCTTACGATCAAACCAGTTAACGCGTCAGTTTAACAAAGCTTCGTTGTAAAATCACCCATAGCGTAACGGGTTTTGTTCAGGTTTGTTTAAGATATGGTTTACTTTCAGATTAAACACTTGAATAGTGTTCTGCCTACAGAATTCGCACTCTTGGTCCCCTGCGCGATTTTATTTCTGCTGGGAGCAGTTGTGGGGCAGGGGGTCAATGCCTGGGTTAGGCGGATGTCGCTTAAGCCGGTCATTCAACCTCTGTCGCGCTGTCAGGGATGTGGTGCGCGCGTTTCGCGCTGGAAGCTGATTCCCGTCTTGCGCTGGATTCCTTTTCAGAATCGTTGCGCTGAATGTTCCAAGCCTTTGCCCGGGTCTGAGTATCTGCTGGAGTTCGCGACGGGCGGATTGTTTGCGTTTTATTATTTCATGGTCGTGTCGCAGCGCTCTCTGGACTTACCCTCGGTGATTCCTCCCGAAGGAATGTTCGAGTGGCGGCTGCTGTATCACTATGTTCTGTTAACATTGCTGGTGGCGGCGACGAGTATTGACTTTCGCGAATATCTGATTCCCGACCAGATAACGGTGACCGGCATGATCATCGGCGTAGTGGGAGCGACGATTGCGGGACAACTGCAGATCATTCATTTCTGGGTCGACTGGAATCAGGCGATTCCTGGTTTATCGGGGCCTTATATTCCAGACTGGATCAAGGTGCATTCACACTGGCACGGTTTGACGTGGAGTCTGTCAGGACTGATCGCAGGTGGAGGACTGACCTGGGGGTTACGGCTGGTTTCTTCCGTGCTGCTCGGTCAAGAAGCGTTAGGACTGGGTGATGTGACGCTGATGGCGATGGTAGGCAGCTTTCTGGGTTGGCAACCAATATTGCCGATTTTGTTACTGGCTCCTTTATGTGGATTATTGATCGGTTTTATTAGTCGTGCCGTGACGGGAAAAACCTATCTGCCATACGGCCCCTATCTCTGTGCCGCGACGCTGATCGTGTTGATGGGCTGGAAATGGATCTGGCTGGCGGAGTGGCCGGCGGCGGTTTCCGGGGCGTCTCCGGTATTCTCGATCCGCAAATTATACGGGGATGCGATGGGGCTGGTCATGCTTGGCGGCATTGCGCTGGGGGCGTTGATTCTGATGCTGCTATTGCTGCGAATTTATCGGGCGATTCCCGTTAAACGCCGCTGAAATAACCGGGAACTAAAGAGAACGCACGCAGTCCGGGATTCAGATCAGATCCAGTTTTTTGTGACGCCGCTGGGGAGGACGCGAGCATTCCTCGCAGATCCCATATACTTCGAGCCGATGTTCATTCATGCGGAAATTAATTTTTTCCGCGAGCTTTTCCAGAATTTCCGCGATATCGTCATTCTGGAATTCAAACAGTTCCCCACAACTTTTGCAGATAAAATGATCGTGCTGCGGATAGCCGTAGTCGTGCTCATAGACATCCCGGTCATTGGTTCGGGCGACTTTTCTCAGCAGGCCGGCATCTTCCAGCCAGCCCAGCGTGCGATAAACGGTCGAACGGCTGACACGTCGTCCGGTTTTTTGTGCGGCCATCCGGTCAACCAACTGGTCTGCGTCAAAATGTTCGTGGGAAGAGAAAACTTCAGCAACGATTAACTCTCGTTCCTGAGTTAATCTCATTCCCTTTGTGGCCAGGTACTCTCTGAATTTCTCCGTGGGAGAAACAGCGATTTCCAGGCTTTCAAAATTGAGCACTGTTTATCTCTTCCTCTTCTTCTCTACTACAGCAATGGAGATGGTTACTCGGAGTCAAATTGATCCAGCATGCGACCTAAGGCTGCATCCAGCTTTTCATCGGTCTCGTAAGTTCCATCATCAATGGCTGCCTTGATTTGTGCTAACCGTTCCGCTCGCATTTCAGGGTCGTTCGTCATTTCATCCATCATACGCCCTGCGGAAGAGATCTCTAATTCATCTTGCGGTGAAGAGATCGGTTTCGATGCAGGCGTCTTATTGGTGTTGGTGTTGCTCGGACCGACCTGCTTATTAATAGGCAGTGGTCCGGAAATAGAACTTGCGCCGTTAACATCCATGGCGGCATTCCCCCTGTCACTTGATTCTGAACCAGTCGAGTGAGAATTCTCCCGACCATTAGTTACTGTATGGGGCTCATGATATCGTAAGACAGGGGATCGATTCAACTGGTAGTCTGCAGTCATCGCCAATTCTTTCATTGAATTCACTGAATTCAGGCAAATTTGCCACGTAATGTAGCAAAAGAACACCTTTTTTCAGGTTGTCATCAATATTGAATGTAGAATGGCTTCCTGCGCATCCTCCAGCTCAATGGTATGTAAAACGAGATAGGGCTTAATAGTAAGACATGATCCTATGTCTTTACGGCCTCATTCGTTGAGGGGAGTCTGAACCTTTATTCCATCGACGCAGCGATTGTAAAAAGTTTAATTCCGGAACAGGAAAACTGCCGTTCTCGCAAGGACACGTTGGCTGGTAACGATTTTGCGGATTACAGAGAGGGGGAAATCACTGAACTGAAGGTCGAGTGTGACTTTTTTTGTTAAGTGGTTCAACTCTCGTGCTTTATGTGAAGATAAACCGGTTAGCCGCGGGCATAAGGACCAGTGGCGATTCCCTGGTATCGATCGAGGCCCGCTTTCAGCACTTCACGGATAGCTGCGGGAACCTGTTCGATCTTTTCGCGACTGACATCGAGATGAGTACAGGCGCGAAGCCGCGTGTGTCCCATTGCGCCGATACCGACTCCGACCTCATGCAGGGCTTTCGACAGTTGCATGGCGTTGCCCAGTTCGGGATGGATATCAAAGAAGACCAGATTGGTTTCTGTTTCTGCGGGATTAGCGGTGATGCCTTCGATCGGCTCAAGTTGCTCGGCCAGGAAACGAGCGTTGTCGTGATCCTGCTGCAGTCGTTCAATATTATTTTCCAACGCATAAATACAGGCAGCGGCGACAATCCCAGCCTGTCTGAGTGCGCCACCAAAGACTTTGCGCGAGCGGCGTGCTTTGGCAATCTCTTCTTTCGAGCCTGCCAGAATCGATCCCATCGGGCAACCCAGGCCTTTGGAAAAGCAGATTGAGATTGTATCGAGCGGGGCACAGGCTTCTTTGATCGAGTAGCCGGCGGCGACGGTCGCATTAAAGATCCGGGCGCCGTCCATGTGTGTTTTTAATTCGTTTTCATGTGCCCAGTCGCAAATTTCGGTGAGTTGTTCGAGCGGATAATAGTGACCACCGCCTGCGTTAGTCGTGTTTTCCACACATAATAGACGAGTGCGACACAGGTGCTGATCATCGGCACGAATCTTTCCGTGGAGTGTTTCCAGATCCAACATGCCTTTCTCGCCGGTCAAGGTACGGCAGCTGACGCCACTCAAAATAGCTGGTCCGCCTCCTTCAAACATGGCAATGTGCCCCAGCTCATGAATCAGCAGTTCATCACCCGGAAGACAATGCGATCTGAGACCCATCTGATTGGATTGCGTCCCCGAACAGGCAAAGACAGCTGCTTCTTTCCCCAGCATTTCACAAATCATGGCTTCAAGACGATTCACGGTCGGGTCTTCACCGCTCATATCATCGCCCAGTTCGGCGGTCATCATCGCCTGCAGCATTTCCGGGGTTGGTTTGGTTTTGGTATCACTGCGGAGGTCGATATAGGAAGGACTGTGCGGATCCACGGCTGATTTCCTTGTCATTGATTATGGTGGTGTTTGATTCATTCTGCTCCGGATGAAGGCGAATTGCAATTCCTGCGGAGTCTTATTTATTTTGAGCGGCTATCTGTAGATCGTCGAGGGAAAGAAAACTGTTCATGCTCCCGGAACGAAAGCCCTGTAGATCGAGAGTGACGTTTTGGAAACCGAGTTGCAGAAATTTCCGGGTAATTTGTTCGATCGCAGTGGGGGTGGTCAGGTGCTGAATTTGCGGGAGCGGAACTTCAATCCGCGCCAGCTCATTGGGTTCCAGTCGGACGCGGAGTTCGTTGATCTGGAACTCGTCACGTAGAAATGCTTCGGCCTGATCGATTTTTTGAACGCGTTCTTCGGTGACTTCCACGCCATAGGCGATGCGACTGGAAAGGCAGGGGTGAGCCGGTTTATTCCAGATCGGAAGTTCCCAGTGCCGCGCCAGATTTCTGACATCTTCTTTGGTGAAGCCGGCTTCAATCAGGGGGCTTCGAACCTGAAAGTTGGAAGCAGCCTGCATTCCAGGACGGTGATCTCCCCGGTCATCCAGATTTGCGCCATTCACCAGTATGGCATTTTGCCATTCTTCTTGGGCGATGGAGTGAGAGAGCAGCTGATATAGTTCCGTTTTGCAGAAAAAGCAGCGGTTGGGGGCATTCGCCCGATAGGCGTCGGTGGCGAACTCAGAGGTAGAAATCAGGCGATGCGGGATGCCGATCAATTCTGCCAGCCGAATTGCTTCTTCTTTTTCGCCGGAAGCCAGGCTGGGGCTGACAGCGGTGACCGCCAGTGCCTGTGCCCCACGGGCCAGAAATGCGGCTTTTGCGACGACAGTACTATCAACGCCAGCGGAAAATGCGACGATGATCCGATCCAGGGGGGACAGAATTTGCTGGAGAAGTTCCTGTTTCCGTGATAATTCTGATGTCAGAGACATATTCTAAGGTGATGGTTCTGTAAGAGGTTATTGTGAAAATTCTTAATTCGCCCTGATTATAGCCGACCTGAGACGGGGTTGTCTCGGAACATCAGACGAAAAATCTCTGGTTTCTGGTCAGTGGTCGGCAAAAAGAGGCGAATCCGCTTGGAATTGTGGAGGTTTAGTTCAAGGGAGATCTTTTTTCTCACTCGCGGGCTGATTATACTGGTATCAGAGAATAGAAAACTGAACAGCACGCTGATTGAAACGGTCTTGGTCATTCCACAGCGACCGCTTCCGCTTGCCAATTCCAAGAGGGCAGGGGGGGCACATTCCAATGCCACTATATTGAACTACAGAATAATGAGGGAAGTTATGTCATATCGGTCAGTTCTTGTTACGCGGATTCTCGTGGCACTGATGTTCTGCCTGGGAGTGATGGCGATTCCCGCTGAGGCTGCAAAGCTGACCTCGGCACAGAGGAAAGAATTGGCTTCGATAAAGAAGAATCTGGGGAAAGTGGCAGTCCTGATCCGACAGAAAAAATATGACGAAGCGAAAGAACTGACTGATACCGAAGAAGGGAAACTGGACAAGCTGGCTCAGGATGCGATGCTGGCTGAAACCGATCCGGTGCTGGTCAGCACGAAAAAATTGATCGGGCTCCGCCGCAAAGTGCTGGAAAAAATGATGGGTGGCGGAGGAAATAAAGCGGCAGCAAATCAGGGAGTCAGCTTTGAGACTCAGATCGCGCCGATCTTGAATGAGAAATGTGTGAGCTGCCATGGCGCGCAGCGAGCGAGTGCCAATTTAAAACTGGATACCTTTGCCGGCATGAGGCAGGGGGGACGAAGTGGCAGATTACTCATTCCCGGTAATCCGAATAATAGCCTGATCGCCCGAAAGTTAGTGGCACCCGCTAATCAGCGGATGCCACGAAACGGCCCGGCTCTGGATCAGGCTCAACTTCAATTGATTGGCCGCTGGATTGCGGAAGGGGCGCGGTTTGACGGAGAGAAAGAGACCGATCCGATTGGTGCATCGACGAAGAAAAAGAAAGCCCCCGTTAAGGTTGTCATGGCGACCGGTGATGAAAAAATTTCCTTTATGAACGATGTCGCGCCGTGGATGCTCGATTTCTGTTTGCGTTGTCATAGTGGCAATAATCCGGCGAGTGGATTTTCCGTCGTGACCTTTGAAGACATTCTCAGGGGAGGCGATACGGGAGAGGTGGTTGTTCCCGGCAAGCCTGATGACAGTCGTCTGTGGCATCTGGTGGGATTGCAGGATCCGATTAAAATGCCGCAGGGGCAAGCATTACTCAAACGAAAAGACGCGAAAGCTCTGGAAACGTGGATTGCAGAAGGGGCCAAGTTTGACGGTAAGGACGCCAAAGGGGCGCTGCGAGCCATGGTGCCGACAGAAGATGAAAAACGGATGGCAGAGTTGGCAACGTTATCTCCTGAAAAATTTGCCGATCTGCGGCGTGAGTCTCTTGAGCCAACCTGGAAACGTGCCGTCAATAATGAAAAGGCAGAACTGCTTGAGACGGATGATTTCATGTTCTACGGTAATGTGAGCACCGATCGGCTCAAACAGATCAGTGGCTGGGCGCAAGCTCAGGCTGATGCGCTGCGAAAACTGTTTAACGAAACACGGAAGCCGCTCTGGAAAGGGAAGTTGGCCGTTTACGTTTTCAAGGATCGGTTTGGATATTCGGAATTCAATCAGTCGATTGAAGATCGTCGTGTCGATCCAGCGACGACCTGGCATTCCAAAGTGACGCCTACTTTTCTGGATGCATATCTCGTGCTGCAGGATGTCGGTGATGTAGCGGCCGCTGATTCTCCCGGTTTGCAGACCAATTTGACAGCCGGGCTGACGAATGCTGCGATTCAACGCGGAGCAGGGGAAGTTCCCATGTGGGCTTCTCGTGGATTAGGAGTCCTGCTGGCGGCGAATGGGGCTTCGGATCAAAGTTACTTTGAATCATTAAGGCAGCAGGCGCTGGACGCCGCTCCGAAAGTGTCTCGACCGGAAGAGCTGGTGGCAGAAGGTACGTTTTCACCGTCAGAGACCACAGCGGTTGGGTTTACGCTGGTCGAATTTTTGATTAACAACGGCGGTTTACCAAAAATGGCGCTGTTGTTGAAGGATCTGAAATCAGGGACCACTGCTCAGGCCGCGATACAGAAAGTGTACGGCACAAATCTACGTGCACTGGCGACGGCTTATGCTCGTACCTTACGGCCCGGTAAAGTGAAAAAATAACCTCGGTGTGTTTGATGTCCAATCTTAAAGGCAGGCTATTATTTCTTGATCAACAGGCAGGATGGCAGCCCTGTGATTCTGATTGCAGTCCGCTATAATCGACAGCCTTGAGCTTTCTGTTTTTTTGAGTGTGATCAGGGCGCGTAATTCTTATGTTGGATGTAAATATTGTTGGTGGCGGCGTGATTGGCCTGTCGATCGCCTATGAACTGGCACATCAGGGGCTGTCTGTCGCCGTGTTTGATCGACAGCAGTTCGGTCAAGAGGCATCTTGGGCAGGGGCAGGGATGTTACCCCCCGCGGATATTCAAGCGGCAGCGACTCCCGGCCTTCAGCTTCGTGCCGCCAGTCGACTGATGTGGCCCGAATGGTCGAATCGCTTGAAAGAAGAATCGGGCGTTGATAACGGATTTGTCAACTGTGGTGGCTTCCATGTTGCACTCAGTGAGGAAATGCCAGGCTGGCAAGACTATGTCTCTGAATGGCGGCAGGCGGGCGTTGTCCTGGAAGAATATGAGCCTCGGTTGTTGCAGGAACAGGCACCGTTTCTGAGTCCGGAAATCCAGTCTGCCTTTTATTTACCCGAGATGAGCCAAGTCCGCAATCCACGACATTTAAAAGCACTGCTGCTGGCTTGTGCGAAGCAGGGAGTTCAATTCCATCCCGGCACACCGATCATCGGTTTTGAACAGAAGGGGGCCCGAGTTACAGGCGTCCGTACTTCAACAGAAATTCACAGAGCAGGGCGCACTGTGATTGCAGGGGGAGCCTGGTCGCCTGAGGTACTCTCTCAACTGGGCATCGGTTGCGATCTGGTTCCGATTCAGGGGCAGATTGTGTTACTGTCGATGACTCGCCTGCCGTTCCATCAAGTAATTGAGTGTGGCAGCCGGTATCTGGTTCCGCGGAGTGATGGAAGAATCCTGATTGGATCGACAGAGAGCAATGTCGGGTTCAATAAACAGAATACGGCGGAAGGCGTAGGTGGTCTGATCCAGTTTGCAGAATCCGTTGTGCCGTGCTTGAAAAAAGCGACGTTCGAGCGTGCCTGGGCGGGACTGCGTCCGAAGTCAATTGACGGCTTGCCGTATCTGGGGCATGTCGCCGGTTATGAGAATTTACTGATGGCGGCAGGCCATTATCGGGATGGGTTACAACTTTCACCGATCACCGCGAAATTGATGCGGCAATTGATTTGTGAAGAAGAGATCGAGTTGTCGCTTGAGCCGTTTGCCTGTTCACGCGGGATTCGAGATTGCGAGGAGCGCTAAGTTGAGAGCCGTCGTTCAAAGAGTGTCCCGTGCGAGTGTGACTGTGAATGGAGAAATTACCGGTCAGATCGATCAGGGCTTTTTAGTGTTGCTGGGAGTCGGCCAGGACGACACGCAGGATGATGTGATTTATCTGGCACAAAAGGCGGTTGGCTTGCGCGTGTTTGAAGACGCGGACGGCAAAATGAATCTGGCTTTGTCTGATGTTAAAGGCAAAATGCTGGTGGTGAGTCAATTTACGTTGCTGGGAGATTGTCGCAAAGGACGTCGCCCGAGTTTTGTGAATGCCGCTCGACCTGAAGCGGCGGATGTGCTGTATCAGAGTTTTGTGGCGGAAGTCAAAGGTCACGGCATTGAAGTGGCCACGGGCCGCTTTCAGCAGCATATGGATGTGGAACTCGTCAACGACGGCCCGATCACGCTGCTGTTGGACAGTAAAAAAGAGTTTTAAAGACTTCAGTTCTGATAAGTGAGGATTCGCATGCTGCTGGTTCAGAGAATTCTGGTGATCATGGCAGGGATGCTGACAGTCATCTTTCTGTGTGGCATTCCGGGGTTTCTGGATCATCATCTAGATGAGGAGACTCTGTTTTTGCTCGTGCTGATCAGTATTGTTCTCGTACTCTTTGCCTTACTGCCTGTGGTCGTGATGTATCTATTCAGCCGGTTGTTGATGCGATGCTTTCAATACGATCGGGATTCCGCGTTTTCCGATGCGGGGAAAAAATAATTTACGGTTGCACCCTGCTTTGCTTTTGTCGAAACGAGTCAGGATCTCTTCAGACGCTTCAATTCCCGGACAAAAATCTGGCCTTTGCGCTGACCTCGATTTTTCTCTATAATCCCCTACCCTTGATTTTCTAAAAAATCGGGGGAGTGTCGGTAGGGGGGGGGCCACCCCGTAATTTTCTCATGGATGACCAGAGTTAGACAGGACGTCAGAATGTGGTTTGATTTACTGATTGTTGCCATTCTTCTTTATGCAGTCTGGAAGGGCGCCTCGAAAGGGGTGGTCTGGCAGTTGGCTGCGATCGCTGCGTTGGTACTCTGCTTTGCTTTTGCAGAGTCTCTGTCTTTACAACTGGCACCTGTGATCAACGTGAAGCCGCCTTTGAATCGCTGGATCGCGATGCTGGTAATTTATATTGGCTTTTCGTTTGTATCGTTTACCTTGGCGCGAAGTTTGAAGTCGGCCATCGATTCATTAAAGTTCCAGGAATTCGATCGTCATCTGGGGGCCGTTTTAGGATTGCTCAAAGGTGTGATCTTTTCCTTGTTCCTGACATTCTTTCTAATCACCATTTCTGACTCGGCTCGTGCCGCGGTGGTAAGTTCGCATAGTGGCTATGCAGCTGCACTCATATTAAACGAAATGGCGCCGGTGATGCCTAAGGAACTGCACGGAGTACTGGATTCCTGTCTGGCGAATCTGGATCATCCCGGTGTGCCGCTTCATGATCATGATGACGATGATCTGTTTGACGATGACCACGGCCATGATCATGACGGGGGCGGTAATCCGTTTCCGCCTGGCACGAATGATCTGCCCAATCCGTTCTTTGAGCGACCTGGGGGAGATGGTTCAGGGGTACGAACGACAAAGCAGGATTCGTTGCTGAAAGAGATTATTAAAAGCATCCCCAGCTATCTGCGGGGGGAGTTGGAAGACAAAGTGATCGAAGCCTACAACGCGACGGCTCCTGAAGATCGGAATACTTTTGCGAAACAGTTGAAGACCCGGATTCCCGGAGTGTTGAGGGGCGTGACTGATGAATGGAAAAACGGCCAGCCCAAGGTTACTGCTCCCACGAATAATTCTCTGTTTGGTGCGAATGGCGATCAGCAGACTGCTGTGGAGCGAACGAAGCTGTTGCAGAATATTGCAGCCGTCTATTCTGACTATCCTGAAGCACAGAAAGACTTAATCGAAGAATTTCAAGAAGAGCTGTCTGGGATACCCGATCAAGTCGTGCTGCTGGTCTTAAAAGACTGGCGTGCGGACCTGCTTTTAACCGGGGGAGACCCTGATCCCCAAACCGATGTGACGACACCATTAGATGTGCGTGTATTGCATCAGTTAGAGCTGCAGAAAGTTCCGCTGAATTCACTCGGTTCTGCGTTGCAGGATCGGATGCAGAGCGTGGAGAGAAGATAGAAAAACAGAAGACAAAGCCAAGCCGCTTTCAGGGGGAAACAGAAACGTTTCCCAGCGATTGCGAGTGGCTGAAGTAAAGCCGATAAGAAACGTTGCCAGACACAGCGACGTAGAAACAAGGGGAATTGCAAACCCTATAAAAATAGGCTTAAATTCACCACGAACTTAACATAACGGACATTATCGGACGTTCGTGGTGGGGTGCTTTATTGGGGATGGCTGTGTTGCCTGTGCTCTCATGCTCTGAATACCGGGAATAAAATCGGTATTCGAAAAAGGGGCTTCTGCTCCCTCGCGGATGTCTGCTCAACGGCACGGTTGATTTTGTTCTGCTGCCGCAGTTCAACGCGATCCGTGTGAGACTTCATTGGCACCGTCATTGGCGACGGTAGATCGGTCTGGCTACGCGGAAACCAGTGGCGGAAATTCGTCTGTTGACGCGTGCGATTCAGTGCCCCGATCAGAGCTGCTTGGCCGGCTATTAACGGCAATTTTCTTGATCCCGTTTTTCCGTCTGTTTCCCTTGTTGATCTGGCCGCTTCTCCAGCCATCCATTCTACAAATTTGATCCCTGGTCGATGGGCTTCCCGACGCACGAACTCATGGTTTTGTTTGCGTATCATGACGTCTTCAGGAGCCTCTGTTGGCTTTTGCAGGTAAATCATCGAACTTCCGATTTCTAATCGCTGACGGGCCTCTGAGAGATCGGTTTCCATTCCCGCGAACCAACGACGTCTTTTCACCATTACTGAATGGAAGCAAGGACGCAGTCCTCAGTCGAACTCTCGACCGGGAATCGTCTGCTCTTAGCATAGCATCCAAACGGGCGTCTTACGTAGTGAGACTGAAAGAACTTTGTTTGGCCGCTACTGAGGAATGATGCCGGAATGCTTCCGACCAGACCAGGAGCTTCCGGCGATCAAAGTGTTCCAGCAAACGCCGCCATGCTTCTCGGTAGGCACCCTCTTCGGTCCATTCCTGAATAAGCTGTTCGCTGAATTCCGGGTGTTAAAACCACATATGGTGAACAGACAGGTGGAGAGTGCATGGTTAACGTTCGTACGCTCGACATGAATGGCACGACACTCCTGACGTACACCGATCACTTTGATTAATTTGATGAAATATTTGTCGAATCCTGTGGATCATTTCGATCCGTTTTCGTTTTCATAATAGAGACTCTATCTAAAGGGGCTACTCGCTGTCTTGAGTAGTCCGGTTGATCAACTCTTTTGTAGGGCGGGCCTTCGTCAATACAAAAATCAACCACGCGTCTGGTGGCTTCCGTCGATCAGTTCGAAAGAACTGCGCGCAAGCGACTTCGCACGTCAGGAGAACTCATGATGCTATTTCGAAAACCAAATCGTCAACGCAAGGCCGCCCAAAAATTATCTCACATTTCAGCCGTTGAATTCCTTGAAGATCGTCAACTGCTGTCGGTGATGAATTCCCTTGCTACAGACATAACAGATGATAGCGTTTTGATAACGGAGTTGGGCACCGTTACCGAATACGCCTCGATCGACGGGATCGGCAACAACATCGACAACCCGGAACTTGGTAGTACCGATACACAACTTCTGAGGCTAGCTGATGCAGACTACGGCGACGGCCTGTCGACACCTGCCGGCGAAGACCGCCCGAGTGCCCGCGAAATCAGTAATGTCATCGCTGACGCGAATTCTGCAGAAACCAACGACCGCTATCTGACAGACCTCTTCTGGGTCTGGGGACAGTTCATCGATCACGACATCACTCTGACCGAATCCGCTCATGATGAATACGGTAATCCGCTGGAATCATTTCCGATTGAAGTACCGACCGGTGATGTATTCTTCGATCCGGACGGCTCCGGGGATGATGTCATTAATCTAAACCGATCTGCTTTCGAGGTGGACGAGGATGGAGTTCGACAGCAGATCAATCAGATTACCGCGTTTATCGATGGTTCAGGCATCTACGGTTCGGATGAAGCGCTGGCCGACCAGTTGAGAACCTTCGAAGGGGGGATGCTGGCAACCAGTGAAGGTGACCTGCTGCCTTACGGAGAGGACGGATTCTTTCTGGCGGGCGATATTCGAGCCAACGAGAATGTGGCATTGACTTCGATGCACACAATCTGGGTCCGCGAGCACAATCGGATTGCTACGGAACTGGCGACGGAAAACCCGGACCTGACCGATGAAGAACTGTATCAACAGGCACGGCAGATTGTGATTGGGGAGTTACAGGCAGTTACGTTCAATGAATTCCTTCCGGCACTGTTCGGCCCGGGTGTCGTCAGCGAATACATTGGATACGATTCCACCGTCGATCCCAGTATCGCCAATGAATTTTCCAATGCCGCCTATCGTTTCGGGCACACAATGCTGTCGTCCGAACTGCTGAGGCTTGATGAGAACGGGAATGTCGCCGACGAAGGCAATATCGCGTTGCTGAATGCGTTCTTCAACCCGAGCGAACTGGAAGTAAATGGGATTGATTCCCTGTTACGCGGGGCTACCGTGAACGTGGCGCAGGAAATCGATAACCAAATCGTCGATGACGTTCGCAACTTTCTGTTTGGTCCTCCAGGGGCCGGCGGTTTCGATCTGGCGTCGCTGAATATCCAGCGTGGTCGCGACCATGGACTGGCGGACTACAACTCAACACGCGTTGCCTTGGGACTGTCGGCTGTGGAAAACTTCTCCGATATTTCATCCGATCCGGAAGTCGCTGCCAAACTGGAAATGCTGTACGGCACTGTCGACAACATCGATCTGTGGGTTGGTGGTCTGGCCGAAGAGCATCTGCCGGGATCGAGCATGGGTGAGACGTTCACGGCCATCATCGTTGATCAGTTCGAGCGGCTGCGTGATGGAGATCGCTTCTGGTATGAGAACGTGTTCTCCGGTGACGCACTCGCTGAAATCGGCGGCACAACGCTGGCCGATGTGATCGAACGCAATTCGGATGTCTCTGGGCTACAGGAAAATGTGTTCTTTGCGCCGACTATCATGCGGCTCGACCTGGCGGAAACCGGTTCAAGCGACGTCACCATTCGCGCGGCAGACGGGAATCTGGAAGTGGTCGACAACAGAACGCGGCAGGTGATCGGCAGTCAGTCCCTTGACAGTGTTGAACGTTTGATGCTGTCAAGTACCGGCAACGGGTCTCTGCGCGTCACCATTGAGGGCATCACCATTGCAGACCTTCCCGGTGGTCTGATCGTGGAAGCGGGAAAAGGGCGTTCTGACACATTGATCGTCAACGGTACGGATCAAAGCGACACGATTTTCGTGAACGATGGTTTTGTTGATGTCTCCGGCATGTCGATGGAATTCACCGGCATGGAGCGGATTGTGGTTCGGGGCACGGACGCGGATGACACCATCGAAGTGGCTGACGGAGTGGATATCGATGTCGACATCCTTGACACCGTCAGCCGCGATCACATGCATCAGGGCCGTCGTGGTGGGGAGCGAATGACGCATCGTCGAGACAATCACCGCCCCACACAAGGACCGAACCGGCATGGATCTGTTGAAAACGATGTAGATGAATGTGGCGACGATCACGGAATGCTGGATCAGGTCTTCGCTTCCAATGATCTTGATCCTATTTTAGGTATGCCTCCTGGCAAACGCCGTCCCTAGTGGCTGGCTGATTTCCTTCTGTAAACCACGCAACGCAGCTGACCTGCCCCCCCTTCACCGGTTTCAGAACCTGGGGTCCAGAACTTGATATCCTGATCAGGATTCTGGACTTGGTAGGGAGCAGACAGGTATGCCTGCCAAGCGTCATTGATCCGAACAAATTATGATCTATTTCACAAGCCGTAAAAAAACGAACGCCCGTTGGTGGTCCATTTCTGGAATCTAACGGGCGTTCGTTGGGTGTTTTTATTGTGTTGCTGAAGCCGCTGCGGTTTTACTCGGTTTCCAGATTCTCGTGGAACATGCCGATCTTGCGGAACTTTTTGTAGCGCTCATCGACGAGTTGATCCAGTGGAATGTTCGTCAACTGTTTCAGATTGGCGGAGAGTGACGCCTTCAGAGCGGCTGCCATCTGGCGGTGGTCGCGGTGTGCGCCGCCCAGTGGTTCCGGGACGACTTCGTCGATGATTCCGAGTTTGAGCAAATTGTCGCTGGTGAACTTCAATGCGTTGGCGGCTTCGTTCGCAAATTTGACATCCTTCCAGAGGATGCCGGCACAGCCTTCCGGCGTGATCACGGAATAGTAAGCATACTGCAGCACGGAGATGGAGTCGCCGATTCCAATTCCGATTGCACCGCCGGAACCCCCTTCGCCGATCACAACGCAGACGATGGGAGTTTTGAGCAGCGACATTTCTCTGAGGTTGATCGCAATGTTGTAGGAGATCCCTTGTTCTTCCGATTTGATTCCCGGGTAAGCGCCCGGCGTATCGATCAGGCAGATGATGGGGATGCCAAACTTCTCCGCCATTTTCATTTTGGAAAGGGCTTTGCGGTAGCCTTCCGGATGGGAACAGCCGTAAAAACACTCGGTCCGTTCTTTGAGTGTGCGTCCTTTTTGCTGGCCGACGAACATGACTTTCTGTCCGTCGAGTTTGGCAAGCCCGGTGATGATGGCCCGGTCATCGCCTATGGCTTTATCGCCATGCAGCTCCACGAATTCATCAAAGACCAGTTCCAGGTAATCCAGGGTTTGTGGTCGCTCTGGGTGCCGGGCGACTTTGACTGTGTCCCAGGCGTCCAGGTTTTCGAAAATCTCACGTTTCATACGTGTGATTTCCAGACGCATGTTGCGAATCGCATCTTTGGTGTTGGCTGTCGGGTTCGGTTCCTGCTCGATCTTTTTGAGCTGTTCTTCCAGTTCGTAAATGGGACGTTCGAAAGGAAGCTGATTGATGACTGACATAATATGTGAGACCGCGTAAAAAAATGAGAGTGTTTATGTAAAGGTGCTCGGCATTTTGAGAGATGCAAGCGATTAATGCAAGATTTTATCTTCTTAGATCACATCAGGCAATTCATCCATGAAAGGAAGATCCTCGTCCTTTTTAGATTTATCTTTGCTGTCGTCGCTCTGTGGTGCTGCCGGTTGCTGTTGCACTGGTGCTGGTTGTTGAGGCTGTGGTGGTGCCTGCGGTGCCTGCGGTGCCTGCGGTGCCTGCGGCTGCGGTGCAGACGGTGGTGCTTGTTGTTGTGGAGGCGGCGCAGCGGGCTGTCCCGGTTGTGGTTGGGGTGGCTGTTGTTGCTGCGGCGGATAGGGTTGTTGTGGATAAGGCTGTTGTGGATAAGGCTGTTGTGGATAAGGCTGTTGTGGGTACCCGGGAGGCGGATAGGCTCCCTGTGGCGGCATGGGTTGGCCTTGATACTGCGGCGGGTACATCATCGGCTGTCCCGGCATGGGTTGCCCCGGCGGCATTGGCTGTGGTGGATACATTGGTTGCTGATATTGCGGTGGATATCCACCGGGCATTGGCTGGGGCGGTTGTTGTTGTGGTGGTGGCTGGGGTTTCTTTTCTTTTTGTGGTTCCGGCTTGGGAGTCGGTTTCTTCTTGTTGTTTGCTTTTCGCTGCGCAATTAATTCTGCAGCCAGTTTCGGGTCTTCTTTTACCAACTCTGACAGGCGGGCATCCGCACGGCTATCGAGTCGTTTTTCCTGCATCGACTCTTTTTCTTCCTGGTCTGCTTTCGCTTTATTCTGAGCGATGATTTCAGAGATTTCCGCTTTAAATATTTTCAGGTTTCTGAGTGAAGAGACGACTTCTTCCATCGACTGGAATCGGCCTTCCGGTTTCTTGGCCAGCATCTTCAGCACAAATTCATCACATTCCGGAGTGACATTCGGATTGATACTGGAAGGTGCGATAGGGCGTTCTCCGATATGCTTCAGCAGAACTTCCTTGGGGTTTTCGCCATGGAAGGGAGTTTTCCCTGTGAGGACTTCGAAGATGGTGATTCCCAAGCTATAGACGTCAGCACCGGGACCCAGTGCCAGTTTTTTGATTGTCTCGGGGGCAATGTAAGAACGTGTTCCCTGAACGGACTTTGCTTTCCCGAATAACTTTCCGAGCCCTTTCGCGACAGGTACGGCAAGACCGAAGTCAATGACTTTGACTTCGGAACTTTTGCTGATCAGAATATTTTCCGGTTTGATATCTTTGTGGACCCAGCCTTTTTCATGCATGTGTCCCAGTGCCATCGCCGTTGATTCAATCAGTTTGCGCAAACGTGCCTGGACACTAAGCGGATCTAAAGTGAGTTGCGATCGCAGATTGGGGGCGCGGAAATAATCCATCAGCAAGTACACGTGTTGTTTGGATTTCACAAACTTATGCAGATAGATCAGATTCGGGTGATCCATGGCACCTGCCACTTTGGCTTCCAGTTTCATGGTGGCGACAATTTCCGGGTTTTTCATGGGTTCCGGTAACAGCCGTTTCATGGCGAAACTGGTCGGGGCCCCCTCTTCTTGCACCTCCCAAATCTGGGTGGTCGAACCATCGGCGATCAGATTCGCGAGTTGATACTCATCAACTACTTTTTCATCTTCTGCTGTATCTGTTGTTTCTGTTTCAGCCACTGCGCAACCTCTTGCTTTTGGAGTGATCCGACGTGGTGCCGCCGGAACTCATTGTAAGTGAATACAATGATCTGTCATGTCCTGGGTTCTTGTTCGAACCTGAAGTGAACCGGGAGAAATCATCTGATCAGACAGGGATGCTTTCTTCGCACCTTACAGTGTAACGAGCTAAGCGACTTAACGAAACAATGGATTCTAAAAGCTGACCTTTTTTCCAGGTGGTTTTGCTGGGGTGCGTCCCGGTGTCTGACCCGGGGTGGTCTCTGTTTTGCCCACTTTCAGGACGGGTTGAACCTGTGCTCCATCTGCCAGTGGTTGTGATGTACTAACGATGATTTCATCGTCCTTGCTGAACGGAGCAGCCACAAACAGGCGTTCCGGACCGATTTGCCCTAGAATCTGCGGTTTCAGGTCTCTGATCACATTTTCACGAACGATCTGAATTTTTCGTTCCCCCTCGGGGGTGTTGGTGACCGAAATCGTGGGGATTTCGGCAATGGGGTAACGCGGAATCAATGCGACGCTCACCGATTGCCCCGGCCTGAACTGATTGCTGTTATTGTTCAGGATGACCACAGCCGATGTGATGGAATTGGCCAGATCTCTGAGTTTTTCAAATTGAGGGGCTAATGGAAGAACCTGATCGACGGTGGCTTGAACTGCCTGTTCTTCGACACTCAGGTTGATCTTGGCCCCTTTCTGGGCCTGCGCGCGTGTCAGGGGGATTTCAACTTGCAGCTTTGAAGTGTCTCCCAGTTCCAGCAGGGGGTCCCCTGCTCTGACAAAGGCACCCGGTGCAGCGAAAACCCGGAAGATTTCCCCTTCATATGGGGCACGGATAATGGTTTGCTCTAGACGGATATTGGCGATTTTCAGATCTGCTTGTGCCAGATCGAGTCTGGCTTTTGAAATCGCTTTGTTTGTCGAAGTTTTATGTTCTTGAGTGGCTACTTCCAGCGCTGCTTCTGCGCGTGCCACTTCCGCCTGGGGAATGCTGGAATCAAGGCGAACTAAGACGGTTTTTGCTGTTGATTTGTCGCCAGGTTTGACATCAATCGCATGGACAATTCCGTCGATGGGTGACGCAATTAAGAGTGCACGTACGGGTTTCAGGTTGAGAGGCACATAATAATCGCGTGGATGCCTGAGTGTGATTGCTTCACGTTGAATCGATACAGTCTGCTGCTGGTCGGCCGCTGGCTGTGCCAGCAGAGGAGTTGTCATCAGCAGTAGAACTGCGAGCAACATCGAGAAACTGATGTATCGATTATTTTCAGAAGAAACGAGCGCTGTTGAAGTCTTAGCCAGGAGCTGCATCATACCAAAGCTTTCATGTACGAAGTGTATCACACGTGAGCAAAAATCTCTTATTCAGATTTTCGCTGACCAGCTCCGCAGATTCAAGCAGTGTTTGCAGATCTTTCACTGATTTCACAGAAGAACTCAGGAAGTGACTGCGGGCGATGTTTTAGAATGCTTATTGACAGAGAACCCAGCCCCGGAGTTTGATGCAGCAGGTTGAGGTGCAGTTTTTGGTGTCAATCCAGAGTTGATGGCACCAGCCACTCGGTTTCTCTACGGCCCGTGGTGGCCGTTCGAGGGCAAACGTGATCGAAGGGATATAACGCTCGGACTGGACAATTCCTGTGACCAGCGAAGCGGGTGAAACTTTTGACGGGGCATTGGCTTTCATCAGATTGCAGGCTGCTAAAGCATCAACGGCATATTCTGCACAGTGCACTCCCTGAGCGCGATTTCCCGTCAGATGATGTTTGATGGAATAGGGAGTCCCCAGTTTTTTATCCAGAAAACGTTCGTACTGAGCTGTCATTCTCTGATTGAATGCTGCCTGGGGTTGAAAGACATGGATCGTGGCAGGACGCTGTGTATTCAAGTAATTCTTGAGTGTCAGGCAGCGGACTCCTGTTCCGTTCATGCTGTCATAAACCACTGGTTCCCCATTTCGCATGACGATCATGGCGACGTGGGTGTAGGCGCTTTGCGTGAAGATCCGGACGGCGAGGCAGTCACCTTTACTGAAGAGCAATGTTCCGGTCTGGACGCGGGTAGAAAGCGTATCGGCCAACTGGTCGAAGGTCGTAAAATTTGCATTCATTTGTGGGGTTACAGCCTGAATGGGCTGATCATTCCTTTGGGTAGCCTGTGGTGTGGAAGCAAGGACAGCAATCGACAGGAATAATGACATAACAGCCTCCTTCTGAAAAGATCAATCTGTTCCCGGCACTGGTAACTCGCCTTGGTCGTTCGCACTGGTCGTTCAAACTGTGCCGAATTCGTTAATCTCAGTTGCTTAAATGATATTTTCACATTAGTTCTTCGTTGTCAACGAGAATCTCTTGGAAAAAGATCAGAAAAAATGAGCGAATGCCGGAAAATCATTTCGGTGGGCAAACTCTTGTGCGCGTACGGTGAGTCGGTTTGAAGAGAGTGAGGTGTAGTCAGTTGCTCAGTATCGTATCAATGAATTCTGTTTTGAAAGCCGTGACTAAGCGGGAGGCTGCTCTTCCGGTGGTTTTCTGGCACTGAGTGTGAAGTGGTGGACGGCACCATCAATGGCGACATCGGTGAAGAGATCGAGCAGTCGATGAGCGTACCATTGATATTGTTTGGTCGAGAACTGTAACAGCCCTCCTGGTTTTAAGGCGCGCAGACATTTCTGTAGAAAAACTTCGCCTTGCTCTTCGCTGTTGAAATAGGACTTATTGGTGAGAATGTAATCATAGCTTTCGGGTTCGATGCCTTGGCCTTCTTCACATAATTCCACGCGGACGTTGGTGAGTTGGTTTTTGGCAATCCCCTGCTCCGTACATTTGACGGCGCGGGCATTGCTGTCAATGGCATGCACGGTGGCAGACGGGCAACGTGTGGCTGCGATGAAAGCAACGATTCCGGAACCGCAATCGATGTTGAGAATTGTGGATTCCTCTGACAATTCCATCAGATTCGTCAAGGCACGCGCACTCTGGTTCGGGCGACGGTGGCTGAAGACGCCGGGCAGAGTGTAAGCATGTAACAGGGTATCGCCTTCACGGGCCACAAGTTCATCGAGCAGACTTTTTTTCTCGGGTAAGTCCTGTGGTTTCTTTGTCTGGTAGATGATACCGGCATCCGAGACGAGGCGCGTGACTTTGGGAAACAAAGTCTTCAGGAATTTATGATATTCATAATCTTTTGTGCGCGACGAGGCGATCGTCAGCGTGCCTCCCGTTTGCAGGCTTTGTACTGCGGAGAGTGTTAAATCACGAATATACTCCTCGGATAACTGTTGCGCCAGCGGTAGCATGACGGCGTCATAATCATCTTCCGGAAATTCGCTGCCACAGATGGTGCTCCATTCCGTAGAAAGAGATAGTTCTTCCTGGACGAGACTGCACTTGTGTTGAATGCGGCTGATAACGGTTTTGTCAAAACTGAAACAGTCAACGCGGGTGCCTGCTCTGTTGCGTTGCAGCAGTGCCGTGGTCAGTTGATGCAGGTTCGACTGAAAGCAGAGGGTGCGCGTGGCGCTCCATTCCGGAGTCAGGAAATCCAGCAGCAATTGTTCGGGTGCAGGAATCAGTTTTTTCAGGCGTTGTTTTTTTTTCGACTTACGCGACATGGTCATTCATTTTCAGGATTCGGATCAGACAGGTCTTTTCGCAGACAAGGTTATCGCAGACAAGGTTATCGCAGACAAGGTTACTCAAATTCGATGATTATAAAACCCGGCAGATAAAACATTTCAAGTAATGATTCTCAGGGCAACTGGGAGAAACGGGGTGGTCTGCTGGTTGTCCTCGTTGTTCCAGAATCTGTAAGTGACGCCCGGTGTGTTGCGAAACCGAAGCCAGCATCTGCTGGAAATCCTGCTGGCTGATCAGTCCGGAGCAACTGCAGGTTACCAGGATTCCGCCGGGTTTTAAGACGTCAAACGCCAGACGATTCAGACTGAAGTAGCCTTTCAACGCCTGTTTCACACCACTGCGATGACGGGCCATTTTCGGCGGGTCCAGGATGATCGAATCGAATTGTTCTCCGTCTGCTTTGAGTTTTTCCAGAACCGCATAGGCTTTACCAGTTTCGAATTGAATTCGATTGCCGATGCCGTTCAGTTCTGCATTGGCTTTCGCCTGTTCGATGGCTGACTGCGAGGAATCATAGGCGACAACGGATTGGGCCTGGCCATGTATGACCGCGTTGAGTGCGAAGGCACCGGTGTAACAATACATTTCCAGCAGGCGATGATTTTTGACATAGCGGGCCACAGCGAGACGATTGTCGCGCTGGTCGAGGTAAAATCCGGTTTTCTGTCCGGTGACCATACTCATGCCGTAGCGGATGTTGTTTTCTTCGAGAAAGAAATGTTCCGGCGGTGCTTCACCATCGAGAAGTTGATCGGAGATTTCGAGCCCTTCCGCATCGCGCATCCCCTTCTCTGTTCGCAGCCAGATCCCTTTTGCCGGAAAACGTTCTTTGAGAAAACGAATTACCAGATCCTGTTTCATAGAGAGTGCCAGGCTTGAGAATTGAACCAGGAACCATGCTCCATAGCGGTCAATCGTCAGGCCAGAGAGTTGATCGGCTTCGCTGAATACCAGGCGGCAGCCGGTCGTTTCAAAGGAATCCAGCAGCCCGACGGATTCCCGCAGTGCCACCGCCTGCTCCAGTCGATTGAGCCAGAAGGCATCGTCGAATTCCTGGGTTTCATCCCAAGAGTAGAGACGGACGCGGATATTGCTGTTCGCGTTAAACAAGCCCCGGGCGATGAATTCTCCTTTGTCAGATTGCAGAATGACTTCTGTGCCTGGTTCGGGAGATCCTTCGATTCTGGAAATCGCACCAGCAAATACCCAGGGATGGCGTCCAAAGAACGGGAGTGCACGACGTGGCTTGAGTGTGACACGTGGCAGGGGTTTCGTTTCGGAAGTCGTATCGGTAGTCGTTTCGGAGATAATGGTCGCGTCAGCCTCGAGCGGGCTTGAATCACTCATAAGAGTTTTCTAATCAAAAAGATCGATAGAGCGTTTGTGTCTATCGAAAAAGAAATAGGGAGGCTCATTCACGGTCTGAACCGGGAATGACCAGAATGTTGATCTCTATGCGGTGCAAGACGTCTTTCCTGGTTGAAAGCGGTTTGCATATATGAATTATGCTTCACTGGAAGTCGATTTGGTCGTGCCTTCCACTTCCGCAAGATAAGCCAGCAGTCGATCCCGTTCGTTCGTCAGATGTCTGACACGCAAAAGAGAACGGACACGGGTCGTGAGTTCAATGCGATTGACGGGCTTGGTTAAAAAGTCGTCACAGCCAGCCTGTACGGATTTTTCAATGTCTCCCATTTCATTCAAGGCAGTGATGATGAGAATGGGGATATCTTTCGTTTCCTCGTTTTGTTTCAGTTGCGTACAAACTTCGTAGCCACTGAGTTTGGGCATCATAATGTCCAGCAGGATCAGATCTGGTTCGATCTCGGCGACTTTATCCAGCGTTTCTTTGCCATCGTAGGCCATGAATGTTTCATAGCCTTCATCCAACAGGTAGGCATCCAGCAGTTCGCAGTTCTGATGGTTGTCATCAGCGATAAGTATTTTTGAATTCTTCAAAGAGATTTCAGACGACATAATCGTTTGCCTGTAGTGTAAGATAGATTTGGAAGCTGGCCCGTTCAGCTGGCGTGAAATAGAAATTCACGCACTCTGAAGGTAATTTATCTCATTTTCCGGGGAATCACAATAACCGCTCTACCGTTTTTTACAGGCTGCTGCTCGTTTTCTGGGTGTTTTCTATAAAAACCAGCCTCAGGCACAACGGCAATTGCTGCCACATCCGGTTGATTCGGTCTGCGAAGTCGGTCGTTTACAGCCACAGCTCTGTTTGTTGCAGCCACAACCTGACTTTGTCCCCTGAATCACCGGAGACACTATCACCGGAGACGCTACGATCAAACGACGCAGCAAGACTTCGTTGATCCGTCCCCGAAAGCGGATCTTGCCATCAAAAGAGACAACAGGGACACATGTGCCAAACTGCTTGACGAGTGCCGGGTCGCTGTAAATATCGATAAATTCTGCCGTGGGGAGGTATGCAGCGTAATCTTCCAGAATTTCTGCAGCCTCTTCACAGAGGGGGCAGTTTTCTTTGGTGTAAACGGTGAGCGTTTCAAATCGCTGGCCCTGCTCTTCAGGAATCCAGTCTTCGTTTTGCTGGGTACCGCGGTTGCGTTCAGCGTGTTTCATTTCTGTACTGGAAACCTGTTTCAGGACGGCAACTCCGCCGCATGACAGGCAAAGTGCCAGTAATTTCCAGATGGAGGGGCTCTGATACCAGGAGCGGGGCATGTTAAACGGCAGCCATTCGGTTCCTGTCAGGGAGAGGGCTAAGATTCCTAAGCCTAGAAATAGCATAGTGTTCCCCAAAAAAGGGAGCCCTTTTGGAAGTTCTTCTGTGTGTGCGATTGTGCTCATATGATTTTCCCCTGTCGCATCCCTTCTCACTGACTTTGTACGGAGTATCCTGCCCGCCGTTTCGCTCTCTATAATAATCATCGAATTTCTTCTCAGAATATTATAGTCAATTGCCCTGTTTTTAAATCTCTTCGTGGTTTTATCTCGTCGTTTTATCAATTCAGATCGACGCGGTGCGTCTGAAACAGGCGGGCTTTGATAGTGTTCATAATGTCCTTGGTGAAGTCGCCGGGGAAATGGCTTGTGCGCTCCGGTTCTGCATTATCCGGGATTCGGGAGATTCCATAAACCAATACTGGTCAGTCATTAAAACGGATGCTAGAGTGTTACTATTACCTTGCTGAGTATTGAGATTCATCGCAGGACACGTTGAGCGAATTGGTAGAGAATGGCAGGAAAACTAACGGCCGAGGGGTTTTTAAACCTGGTAAAACAAAGCGGTCTGGTTTCGGTCGATCAGCTGAAAAAACTCCTCTCCGAATATCAGGACCAGGGAATCAAGCTGGGAGAACGGGAACCGGCTGAGATCGCTGACGAGCTGATTCAGCGTACTCTGCTGACGCGGTGGCAGGCAAATAAGCTACTGCAGGGCAAGCATAAAGGGTTTTTCCTGGGGAAATACCGTTTACTGGACCTGGTGGGCAAAGGGGGCATGAGTTCGGTCTATCTGGCGGAACATGTGCTGATGCGTCGCCGCTGTGCCATTAAAGTGCTGCCTTCCAAACGTGTAAACGATGCCTCTTATCTGGCGCGCTTTCATCGCGAAGCACAGGCTGTGGCGTCGTTGGATCATCCGAATATCGTGCGTGCCTACGATGTTGACCATGAAATGGAAAATGAAGCCGAGATTCATTTTCTCGTGATGGAATATGTGGACGGGCAGGATTTGCAGGAGATCGTGACGAAGAACGGCGCACTCGATTTTCGTGATGCCGTCAATTATACCCGGCAGGCAGCCAAGGGATTAGCCCACGCCCATGAAGCAGACATAGTGCACCGCGACGTGAAGCCGGGCAATTTGCTGGTTGATTCGAAAGGGGTTGTCAAGATCCTCGATTTGGGTCTGGCCCGTTTTTTTAACGAAGGCGAAGATAAATCGCTGACGATTGCACATGACGAAAAAGTATTGGGGACGGCAGATTATCTTGCGCCCGAACAGGCGATTGACAGTCACATGGTCGATTCCCGCGCTGACATTTACAGCCTGGGGTGCACCGTCTATTTTATGCTGACGGGACATCCCCCCTTCACCGAAGGCACACTGGCGCAGCGTTTGATGGCGCATCAGACCAAAGAGCCGCCGCCGATTACGAATGACCGCCCTGATACTCCCGAGGATCTGGTTCAGATCCTGGAGAAGATGATGGCCAAAGATCGCGAAGAACGCTATCAGACGGCTGACGAACTCGCAGATGCTCTCTATGAATGGTTGCAGAATAATACGGATGAAGAGTGGCGACAAAACAATCTGAGTAGTGGTCTGGGATCTGGTGTTGATTTATCCCAAGCAGGGTCCGGAGTTCAGAAACAACAGAAAAAAAATCCGGAACTGGCAGCCTTTCTCTCCAATTTGAAAGAAGAATCGGGAATTCAAAAAGGACCCGGTTCTGGTGAAGTCAAACAGAAGCCGCGCAGTTCACCGGAGCAGCCAGTAGCCAGTCCTTCTTCGGATATACATGATTCCTCGGTAATCAAAGAGGGCAAAATCAGTACCGCTTCGACGCGGATCGCAGGGGCGGCAGAGACACAACAGAAACTGGATCCGAAATCGGCTGCTCCGACAGCAAAACCGACAGCAAAACCGACAGCGAAACCCGTCGCCAAGCCTGTCAAAAAACCGGTTCCCAAACCAGTTGCGAAAACAGTTGCGAAAACAGTTGCCAAGCCGGCTCAACGTCCCGTGAAAAAAGCGGCTCCAGTTGTGGAAGCACTGCCTTCCGACTCGGCGATACTGGAAGCGGAACCAGAGGAAATCGAAGCGGAACTCGTTGAAGAGGCGGCACCGGCAGAACTCTCACTTACAAGTCAGAAATGGTTTTTTCCCGCAGTAATTGGCGGCGGGATTGGTCTGTTGCTGATTGCAGGCGTGGTGATGTTCGCGCTATCGGGAGAAGAAGAAAAACCAGAGGAGACACAAGTCGCCCAGCCCGAAGAGACAGAGAAAAAGACTCCTACACCAGAGACACTGCCCGAGGAAATCAAAGTTGGTCCCGAAGAAGATTACAAAACGATCGCCGCAGTACTGAAAGACATTCAGATTGTCTTCAGCAAAACCTTTGGAGTCGACAGCAAACATTACACCATCAAGGTGGTCTCCGGTCAGGAACTCAAGGAACGGATTCAGATCGATAATTCGACTCTGAGCTACCCCAAAGGAATCACGATTGTCGCGGAAAGTGGAAAACCAGTCATCTTGGCTCCCGAGGGACCGGAACCGGTGATTCAGTTGAAGGGGATGGAAGGACTGACGATCGATGGTTTTCTGATCAAAGCCCAGGGGAAAAAAGTCGCGATTGAACTGGCCGATTATCTGGTGGGAACGCAATTAAAAAATTTGAAAGTGAATGATTTTCAGTCGACGGGGGTTTTGACGAAAAGTGTTTCCGGGTTGGGAAATGAGCCGCTCTTGCTGGAAAATCTAAAACTCAAAGCGGGCAACCCGCAGGCTGTCGGTCTGGATTTCACCGGGGAAACAAATAGTGGCATCGTGATGTCCAATGTGCGTTGTCTGAATGCGATGCAGGTTGGCCTGCGGTTTTCCTCAAGCGTCAGAGATACGCACATCAAAGAGTCAATCTTTTCGGAATCAGCAACTGGTATTCGCTTTGAGTCATTGGGGTATGACCTCAGCAATTTGAAATTGACCAACAACACCTTTTTCATTGTGAATTCGGGGATCGTGATCACCGCCATGCCCGGACCGGGTAGTGAAGCGATTCAGGTTTCCCGCAATCTGTTCGCCACCATCGAAGACGCAGCAGCGAAAGTGGAACAACAGAATGATCCCAAAGTCTGGGCCAAAATAGTAACGGCTCAGGAAAACTATTCTTCGCGCACCGCACCAAAGCCTGTGCCCGCAGATGAGTTGGATCTGTTCAAAAATAAAGGCAAACGGGGCGATGCGAATTTGAGCAATTTCGTCTCAACGACTCCGGGCGATGAAAAATTTCTCTCCCCTGCCCCGGATAATCCAGCCCACAAAGTCGCCGGTACACCTGGTGGCATGAAACCTTATGTGGGTGCGGTCGGACCGTAAGAGAATACTCTTTTAGACTGGTTCCCGAATGTGGGGGCGACCCTATGTGGTCGCCCGCGGTGTCGACGTGGTTCGCGTGTTGTCGTGCGGAGTTTTTCTCCGGTTCCATTCCAAGAGTGATTCGGTATTGAATGTCGCCCGGCGGGCAGGCTCATAGACCTGCCCCTACATAGTATATAGGGATCGAAGCTTGGTTCTGACTTGATCTGTTTCTCTGACGGTTTCCTGTTGCCGGGTCGTTTGAGGGGGATCGTTACACAAAACTATTGATTGGGTGGGACCGAATGTAATTCGGTCCGAGCGCAGCGAGCAGGAAATTGACAGGAAAACGTTACGAATGATCCTGCCACGATGATATTACAATTCCTCAACCGCGTGGCACTGTTGGCTTGCCAACAGTGAATGGGAATACGTTCTCAT
>NZ_CAXBKP010000013.1:0-175320 GCF_963976445.1 uncultured Gimesia sp.
GCAAAATAGAGTTGGGCTTCACCAGGCGGGCGAGCACATAGACTCGCCCCTACAACAGATTCGGCGGAGGCTCTAAACTTTGTGTGTGATGTTCAGAACGGTTTTCCTGCAATTTCCTGCTCGCTGCGCTCGGCCCGGATTACATCCGAGCCCACCCGGTTTCGCATGTTTTCAAATTTTCGTAGTAGCAATCAATATGATCAAGATGCCATTTTTGAATACGATTCCGAAGACTGGATAAGACTCCCGTGTGCCACCGCTCGGCTTGTCCGACGGTGCTCGTTCAACTCCAAAAAAACACTTCCGACCCGTGTTGCGGTAGGGTGCGGCCCTATGTGGCCGCCCGCAGGATCGGGGTCGTATGCTGAACCGCGTACGAATGCTTTGACTGGTCCCATACTCACGGCAAAATAGAGTTGGGCTTCACCAGGCGGGCGAGCACATAGACTCGCCCCTACAATAGATTCGGCGGAGGGTCTGAACTTTGTGTGCGTGATGTTCCGCGCATGCTTTTCTTTTCACTGCTGGCAAGCCAACAGTGCCCCACCCACCGTGTGATGATAATCGCAGCCAGTTCGGTGCTGATGCCGATTCAAGCATGCCTCAGGTCCAGAGTCAGGCCGCGTTGACTGAATTGGTGGAACTCACCGGGGTCTCAGAACTTACTTACATAAACATCGAGGATTTAAAAAGGTCCCGTATTTCTAGCCTTTTAGTTGACGGTCGACCGTCGACTGTGTAGGCTGGGAGGATGAATACGAAACCTGCTATTAAACCGAAAACGAAAGTTCCGTTTCGCAAGATTCAAAAGCAATCTGTGACGGAAGATGTGGAAAGCCAGTTGAGAGACGCGATCTTGTCTGGTGCCCTGGCACCGGGGGAATCGTTGGCAGAAGCCCGCCTTGGGGCGCAGCTGGGGGTGAGTCGTGCCTCGATTCGCCAGGCCAAGTTTCAATTGATGAATGAAGGCCTGCTGGAATTTGATGATCGCGGAACGGCGACGGTTCGTAGTCTAACGCTGTCAGACGCACATGAAATCGTGGAGTTTCGACAGGTGCTTGAGCTGGCAGCGATCAGGCTGGCTTGTACGCGTCTGACAGAGGAGACGATCGCGGCACTGGAAGACAATATCCGCCAGACCGAGCAGGAATCGAACCTGCTCAAGCTGACGTTTCTCGATATCGCCTTTCATGAAGCGATCATACACGCCTCCGGAAACTCGCGACTCGTCGATGCGTGGCGCGTGTTACGCCCCCAGTTAGAGTTGTGGCTGGCAGGGGTGCATCGTCGACATAGTGATATGACGGCACGCACAGGCGAAGAGACCGTCGCCAGCCATAAAGTTTTACTCACGGCTTTAAAAACCGGCGACCCAAATGTCGCGGGGAACGCCATGTCGGAGCATACCTCTTCGTTACAGAATTGGCTGTTGCTGGAGGCAGAAACGGAACAGGAAGCTGAGGCTTGACTACGACTCACGTAGAGAGAGGATTCCATCATTACCAAATCAAAGATAACACGATCTATGAGCAGCACCGTCTCTCCGACGAATGAGACTGGTCACCTTGGTACAAGTTTTTTGTGGTTGGTCTGCATCTGGCTGTTGACTCTTGTTTCCGTCTTCCCGGTTTGTGAATCAACGTATGCCGATGACCGTGCTGCGCTGGCATTATTCGAAAATGAAATTCGGCCACTGTTGATTGAACACTGTATTTCGTGTCATGGGCCACAGAAGGCAGAGGCTGGCCTCCGCCTGGACCAGAGATCCACGATACTCAAAGGCGGCGATACCGGCCCGGCAGTCATCCCGGGAAAACCAGAAACCAGTTTACTGATCCAGGCACTCCGCCACGCTGATGGCCTGGAGATGCCACCCGAAAAGCAACTCGAAGCGAACAAAATTGCCGCGGTTACACGCTGGGTCAAGCAGGGGGCGGTCTGGCCCGAGGGAATGAAACTTGGTAGTGGGCCCGAGTTGCGTAGCGGACCGATTACTGAAAAAGAACGGAGCTTCTGGTCGTTCCAGCCGATCCAGAATCCTGCGCCACCGACGGTCGATGTGTCTTTACCTGTTTTCAATGACATTGATCGGTTTATTCATGCGAAACTAATCAAGGAAGGTCTGGCGATGTCTCCCGCGGCGGAGAAACGAACCTTGCTACGCCGGGCCACGTTTGACCTGACGGGACTGCCGCCGACGCAAGCGGAAATGCAGTCGTTTCTGAACGATGATTCGCCTCAAGCCTTTGCAAAAGTGGTTGACCGCTTGCTACAGAGCAAATCGTATGGGGAACGCTGGGGACGGCACTGGCTGGATGTCGTTCGCTATGCCGATACAGCCGGGGAGACGGCTGATTATCCGGCGCCACTTGCTTTTAATTATCGTAACTGGGTGATTGATTCCATGAATCAGGATATGCCTTACGACGATTTTGTGCGTCAGCAGATTGCCGGTGACATTCTGGCCCGGCAGCTTCTCACACAATCTGGCGAACCGCTCACTGCAGAAGCAGAGGCGCGCTACCGAAAGATGCACATCGCCACTGGTTTCATCGCCATCTCGCGCCGGTTTGGATTTGATGTTGAGAATTACCACCATCTCACCATTCAAGATACGCTGGATACAGTAGGGCAAGCCGTGCTGGGGTTGTCGATGGGTTGTGCCCGCTGTCACGATCACAAGTATGACCCGATCAACATGACCGACTACTATGCCTGGTATGGAATTTTTTCCAGCAGCCGCTATTCGTTTCCCGGTTCCGAGGAGAAGAAACGACCTTACGATACGTTTTCTGCACTCTCACCAAAATTAGAAGCGGAGAAGAAATCAAAGTTCGAGACTCAGCTGGCTGTGTATGAGAAGCAGATCGCCGAAAAAACATCGAAGCTGAAGGGACTGGAAGATCAGATCGGCGCTGTTTTGCCGTCGACCGAATTCTGTGGTTTTGAGAAAGAGCTGCTCGGCCGCCCTCCCATGAAGCCTTATGGATTTGTTGCCTCTGCGACAATTTCTGCATCAGCTCAAAGTCCCTATGCCAATGTGTTTCCGGTAGGGACGCGCGGTCTCGCTTTTCCCGGTGACACACAAAACAACGCGGTTGTCCGCACGCTGCAGACAACTCACACGCCTGATAATTCACCTGAGTTGTATTTCAATCTTGATTTTCGAAACACCAACATGGCTGGTGAAGGCAACGGCGCTTATCGCATCTATCTGGGGCAGGGGCCAGGTCACTCGGCGGCGGTTGAAATGGGAGTAAGTGCCACCACGTTCTTCGTCAAGAACGGGAACAAATATGAGCCGCTTTGCGAGGTAAAACAGGGACAGTGGTACAACCTGTGGGTCAAGTTAAATTTAAAGAACAAAACCGTTTCTGGCGTTTTAACGGGTACTGACAGTTCCATTGCCTTTGTAGGAAAAGGCTTCACTGCTGGCTGGAGCGGCGTGATTGATACGACGTTTGTGGATAAATATGGGCCGGGATCGGGGGCAACGCCGGCTCACGAAATTGATAATCTGGCAGTCAGTGTTAAACCGCTATTGCATGCCGAGGATTCGATCGAGAATGCCGAATCGCTTGCGGCGGAAATACGGAACCTTTCTGAAACGCTGAAGCAGCGCGGGGAACAGAAGCAGACTCTGGAAACGTTGACTGCAGAGCGAGATGCCTTCAAGCAGGCCGGACCGTTCTCGAATGAGGATCTGTATTACGGAGCAACTGACGGCAAGCAACCAGCAGATGTGAAAATTCATCTTCGCGGAAACCAGATAAAGCTCGGAGATGTCGCGGTGCGACGGAATCTGCAGATCCTGGGGAAAGATCGGCTCCCACCTGCCGCCGGTAGTGGTCGTTTACAACTCGCCGAATGGCTGACGGCCGAGGAGAACCCGCTGTTCGCCCGCGTGATGGTGAATCGCATCTGGCAGCAGCATTTTGGGCGCGGCCTTGCAGGAAGCGAAAACGATTTTGGTAACCGAGGTGAGTTGCCCACACATCCCGAACTGCTCGACTGGCTGGCGACGCGTTTTAAAGAAAGCCGCTGGTCGATCAAGGCCATGCATCGACTCATGATGAATAGTGCCGCATATCAGCAATCGAGTAATTTTGATATTGAAGCAGCCGAGCATGATCCGAACGCGCGATTTCTCTGGCGATTCAATCGTCGTCGCTTAAGTGCCGAAGAGATCCGGGATGCGATGCTGCTGGTGAGTGGGAATCTGGATCCGACTCCCGGGGGCGCACATCCTTTTCCGCCGGTCGAAACCTGGGGATTTTCACAGCACACCCCATTTTATGCGGTGTATCCGACAAACCGTCGCAGCATTTATTTGATGCAACAGCGACTAAAACGGCATCCGTTCCTGGCGTTGTTTGATGGTGCGGACACGAATGTCAGTACAGCGCGACGTGAATTGACGACGGTACCCACGCAGGCGCTGTATTTAATGAATAGCCCGTTCGTGCATCAGCAAGCGGAAATTTTGGCCCGGAAACTGACTAAAGAGGCCAGCGATCAGAACGCACGCGTGGAACTGGCCTGGCAGACTGCAATGGGCCACCCTCCTACTTCTGATCAGCTCGCTGAAAACATCGAGTTCCTCAAACGATACACGGCAGCATTAAGTGAGAGTGGCGTTGCATTAGAAGCACGCGAGTTGATGGTGTGGAGTGCGTTCTCCAGAACACTGTTAACGCGCAATGAATTTTTGTTTGTTGATTAACGGACATTGTTTTACGTTTGTAAAATCAAGTAGAAGGTGTGAGTCATGACGGATGGGACAGAAGGCGATTTGCGGAATGCACTTCCGGCGCGACGTGAATTCTTACAGCGTTTTGCCGGCGGTTTCGGTGCCCTGGCTTTGAGTTCGATGCTGGCAGATGAGCTGCCGGCCGCTGATAGGGCATCTAATCCTCTGGCGCCCCGGCAGCCACATCATTCGCCGAAGGCAAAACGTGTGATCTTTTTGTATATGACGGGGGGCGTCTCGCACGTTGATTCGTTTGATCATAAGCCGGAGCTGATTGCAAATCACGGCAAGAAAATCACCGTCGATAACTGGCAGGGGAAGATTGGCGAGTTTGCCCGCTACCTCAAGAAACCCAATTGGGAGTTCCGACCGGGTGGTGAGAGCGGCGTTCAGATCAGTGATCTGTTCCCTCATGTTCGTAGCGTCGTCGATGACTTATGCGTGATTCGCTCGATGAAGTCCGATCATACCAATCATTATGAGAGTACGCTGGGTATGCACTGCGGCTCGTGGACGTTCGCGCGGCCGAGTATTGGATCGTGGGTCAGTTACGGTCTGGGGACCGTCAACCGTAATTTGCCTTCATTTGTGGTCATTGCGCCGCAGGCTCCTTATGCGGGCGCACAAACCTGGGGTAGCGACTTTCTGCCAGGCTCTCATCAAGGGATGCAAATGATTCCGGGGGCAGATCCGATTCCGAATATCCGCCGTCAGGTGGCGACTTCGAAGCTGCAGGAGCTGGAACTGGAATACCTTGCCAAAGCAAACCGAAAACATCTTGAGACTCGTCCCGTCGATAATGCGCTGGATGCAAGGATTCGCTCATTCGAAACCGCGTTCGGCATGCAGCGCGAAGCCCCCGAAGCGTTGGACCTGTCGGGCGAGACTGCAGAGACAATGAAAATGTACGGGCTGTCTGCAGGTCAGAAAACAGGTTTCGGCTGGCAGTGTCTGGTAGCACGCCGACTGGCAGAACGTGGCGTACGGTTTATTGAACTAATCGATGTTGGTTCATCGAATAACTGGGACGCGCATGGCAACATGGCAACACATGCGCCGTTAGCGAAAAACGTGGATCAGCCGATTGCCGCCTTGATAAAGGATCTGAAACAGCGTGGAATGCTGGATGAGACGCTCGTCGTCTGGACCACGGAATTCGGACGGACCCCCTATCATGAAAAAGCCGATCATGCGGGACGCGAACATCATCATCAGGTCTTTTCTTCCTGGCTCGCCGGCGGTGGCGTCAAAGGGGGGATGGCTTACGGGGCATCTGACGAGTTGGGGATCGACGTGGGAGAAAAACGCGTGCATGTGCACGATTTCCATGCGACGATTCTTCATCAACTGGGAATCAACCATGAACGTCTCACTTTTCGGCATGCAGGACGAGACTATCGTTTGACCGACGTTCACGGCAACGTAGTGCAGGATATCCTTGGCTGAGCCGCGAAAAAATGAAAGCTTACCTATCGTGAGCGGAATGGCGCCAGCCACTGTTTTTGAATGACTGTTTACTGAAGTAAAAACGGCGGCTGGCGCCGTGCCGCTCATGAAATGAAACAGGATCGCTCCGAATGTATCCCGATCCTACTCACTTCTTTTTCTACCACGAAAAACACGAAATGACACGAAAGCTAAGTGGTTTCGAGTAGCATTGGGGATTGGTGCGGGCAAGTGTCGAGAGACGTCTGAGAGAACACGAGGTTTCAATTTGTTCCATCCCTTAGTTTAAACAAAGTTGTGCCTCACAAGGCGGGCGAGCACATAGACTCGCCCCTACGACGAACTCGCCGGATCGGCTGAATTCTGTGTGAGTTCTCACTGCCGTTTTGTGACCCGCGCATGCGAAAGCCGATGATTCTTTCACCCGGTAAGAATCATCGGCTTTGCTGGTGGGTAGTTTTTAGATTCTGCTGGTTGATCAGAGAATCATGTCTACTTTATTTCATTATTCAGATGGTGGTCCAGCACAGCGGATCAGGTGGTCGTGGTCGATGTAGACGACTTCTTTGGTCTGATCGGTGTTCGAGAATGGAACGGGCCAGTCGGAACGGATTGTTTTTTCGTAGTACACGGTGCACTTATAGTGACAGTGATGCTGACGAGCAGGGCCGACCATTGGGTAGAAGCGGCATTCGCTAATTCGGTCTACAATAGGTTCGACAACCATGCGGACGTTGTTGCGAGTTGTTTCTGCCAGGAACCAGACTCCGCCACCAGTTTTATCTGGTAGTGCTCTGATGACTTCATCAGGGCTGGGAGGATCAAGACAGAACAGGGGAGCGTGTTCGCCTTCGACAGGATCCAGAATCTGGACTTTGTCGTAGCGTTCTTCTTCCCAGTAAGTGTCTTCAACCAACTGTGACCAGTAGGCTGTCACAGGGATTAAAGGAGTGGTTCGCCAGAAGACTGAGCCGGCGTAGGTCACTTCGATAGCGCCTTTTAGCAGCGTACAACCACTGGCATTGAGCGTTAACAAGCAGGCACAGCCCAAAAGCAAAGCACGGCTGAATTGCTTCCCGATTTTGAACATCCTTCTTCCTCCGGGTGATTTTAACGAAGTTGTTTTCAAAAGGAGAACTCCGTTTTCAGTGTTAGAGAGCATCTTGCTCTGGTAAGGAGATGTCATGTTCTGTCTCTTGGCATCCTGCCTGTATTCGCAAGAACATGATTCCATATTCTTCTTATCGGACTGTCTGTTCGACAATCTTGTGAGAATTTGACGATTTTAACGATTTAAAAGATAAAACTTGTTCTAATTTCTGATCTGGCGAGACTCGTCTCAAGTTGTGTCTTTCGCCTGTAAAAAAACCTTCCGGAAGAAAAGTTCATTCCGGAAGGCTGTTTTATTCTGGTCCGTCTTCCTGGTGATTACCAGTTTTTCGGATTCATGAACCACCACCAGCGATCGGTTCGTGGTCGGAAGTTTAATTTCCAGGATCCATCATCCCATTCGAGTTGAGCCTGACGCCATCCCAATGGTACTTGTGGGTAGGGATAGAATGGCCCGATGTAAGGGAATGCACTCGCACTGTATTGGCTTGGGTATGCAACCTGTGCGTAGTTCGGATAGTTTGCATAAGTCGGCCAAGCTGTGTCTGGCAAGTTAGGACTGTTGTAAACATTGTTTGCTGCTCCCATTCCTGGTTGGGGAGCCATTTGAGGAGCCATCTGAGGTGGTCCCCCAGGCCCCGGATGGGGGGCCTGATAATTCATGTGATTCGTTGGCTGAATCATGGAAGCCTGTCGGGGAGCAGCCTGCATCAGTTGCAAGTGGTTTTCCACCTGTCGGACACCGGGTACTCGCTGGGCGATTTGAGTCGCCATTTGTTTTTCCTGTGGGCTGCCGATGGCTCCCTGCAGGATTGCAGTTCCATTTTTGAACCGAATTTCGACATCATGAGCAGAAGCTAGAGCTGGTCCGAGTGCTTTTGCCAATTGTTCTGCCATTTGCTGATTGTTCATCGCAGGAGCAGCCTGACGAGCAGCAGGAGCCTGGTAGGATACGGGCTGAACCTGTGAACGTCGATTCTCAACCGATTGTTCAAATTGGGCCTGTTTCAATGAACCTTTCAGAAACGGATCAGAAACAGAAGCCTGAGTGATTTCCGCAGGTTTACGGAATGGATTCAGACTTGATTTTCTGGTTTCGGTTCCCAGTGTGGGGACCTGATTCTGAGCGACCTGGCTGACTTCCAGTTGGTTGTCGACACGAGAAACACCGTTGATTCTTGAAATCAAACCGGTTGCCTGTGCTTTTTGAGCGGCAGTCGGAATTTTCCCTTTGAGTACTGCAACGCCTTTATCGTACTCGATTTCCATGTTGTAACCGGTCAGCCGGGCTTTTCGCAGAACGTCGGCGATTTCATTCGCGACCCTCTGATTATTAGAAGTACTGCCGGATACAGCGGTCGAACTAGACTGTTCAGATTTCTTGCTGAAGAAATCCAAGGGTCCGGCCATTGTGATACCGGGAGTCACCGCCATGATCCCCAGCGTTAAGACCCACTTACGATACCGTTTCATGAACAACTCCGTTCCCACTTGAGTTTTGTGTTTTCGTCCATTACATCAAAGCCATATCTAATCGTCCGGTTTACACGGTGAGTCATTCCTGCTGCGCAAACGAAACAAGTAGATCGCTATCCTGATTGATCGGTCATCGAGGTCCGGTTAAACAAGTTATTCTGATTATTTCGAAGAAATTGGTTAAATATACCTGGTCTTCCCTGGGACAACAACGTCATAAACAACTGATAAATAAAGGGTTAGAACCGAACATAACCGTTGATACTCATTTAAAGTCAGAATCGAGCAAAGCAGCGCCTATTGGCGAATACTGTGTTCGCATGCATCCTACTCGCTCTATCAGAGCCCGAACCTGATGATGGTTTTCAGAACTGGCGGTCATAAGCGCCGTAGGAATGCAGCTCATATTCGAGCTCGAAATGCAAAAAAATGCGTTCTTCGTGCACAGAGGAGTTCGTTGTGCGTAGTCATTGTAGAAATGAAATGTTATGCTAAGCGGCTCAGGGCGTTCCTATTTCAACAATTAATAGAATTCTATTTTACCAAAGAATAAACAATGGCTCGAAAGTCACCAAGTCGTCTGGAAATGCGGCGCCAGGCAGAAGCTGCCGAAGCGGAAGAAAAAGCATCTCCTAAAAAGAAAAAAGCCGTCAAGAAGAAAAAAGCCACGCGCAAGAAAAAAGCGGCCAAGGCGGAAATCCGTCGGCGGTTATTCTGGGGTGTTTTCACTGGCAGTTTGAAGGAAGAGTCCCGCTTTGCCTATGATCAGCGAAGTGCTGCCGAGGAACGCATTGAACAATTGCGTGTGAAAAACGCGAAGAAACTTTACTTCATCCAACCAATTAAAGAGCCTCTGGATGGTGAAGTTGTGGTTGCGAAAGTGCCCGACGAGGAAGAAGAAGTCGTAAAAGCCGTCGATGAAGCGGAAGTTGACGCTGATGAAGCCGACGAAGCTGAAGAAGAAGTTGAAGCAGTGAGTGCGATCGACGAAGAAGAAGATCTCGATTAAGGGAAAGATATGGAATCAATTCCGCTTTCCCGTTGTCATATAAAACAGATAAAATAATCCCTGCGATTCAGGTTTGCATCGCGGGGATTTTTTTATGTTCGGATTCAAATCATTCTCATCACGGGCAGTTCACACATATTCGAATTCAGAGAAAGTTCAGGGTATGACGGTTCTCATCAGCTCCATTCGCTTTAAAGTCGTTGTGGCTTGTTTCATACTCATTGGTGCGTTCACAGGCATTTCCTGTTCTCAAAGCCCTGCGCTGGAGCAGGAAGCCAGAACAGCCGAGACAGCAGGCAAGAGTTCCGGCAGTGTGGCTGTGCAGGAGGGAGAAGTCTGGCAGGTGATCTATGTGAACAACCAGCGAATCGGTTATGCCTATTCTCAAACCCGCGTTGATGACCGCGGGGAAAACAAGCTGATTCACAATCAAAGCGATTCGTATCTGAAACTGAAGCGATTCGGGCAAACGCTCAACATGGAGACGCATTTGTCGACGACGGAAAATAAGCAAGGGGATCTGCTGTCATACACCTTTCAAATGAACAACCCACCCGCTGACTCCACCATTTCAGAGGGCAAAGTCAAAGACAGTCTACTCATTGTCGAAACAAAAATCGCCAATCAGGTGAGTCGATCTCAATTGAAGTGGGAAGCGACGTTTCACTCACCCAGCTATCTTGAGCAAATGTTTAAAGTGTCTCCGATGCAGCCGGGAGAGACGAAATCGTTTTCGATGTTGCTGCCGGAATATAGCAAAGTGTCAAAAGTCAGCCTGACTGCACTGGATTATGAAACGGCGGAATTGCATGGCGGCGTTGAAGAGAAATGTCTACACGTCAAGATGAAGCAGGAACTGCTGCCCGGAATGGTCGTCGATTTGTACGTCACGAAAGAGGGAACCATTCCCAAAACGGCGGCTGATTTTCTGGGGTCTGCCATGGTGACTTATATTGTCAGTAAAGAAGTGGCTCTGAAAGAACTGTCGGGCGGGGAATTGGATCTGGCGGTACAGACGCTGATCAAAGTGAAACCGATCCCACATGCGCATGATACGGAAAAGGTTGTTTATCAGCTCACACTGGATGATGGTGACCCTACAGAGTTCCTGAAGAATGGAGACACTCAGCAGGTGAAAAAGCGGGATGCGCGGAGTGTGGAGTTAACGGTCGTCAAAGCGGCAGTTCCCACGCAGTTTCCGAAAGCAAAAGTGGATGCCGAGTATGTGGGGCCGACCCAATTTATTCAGTCTGATGACGCACGTGTGATGAAGTATGCCGCGGCGGCGGTTCAATCTGAGCAAAACCCCTGGAAACAGGCGACATTGATGGAACGTTATGTACATCAAAACCTGAAGAAGAAGAATTTTTCGACCGCCCTGGCATCAGCAGCCGAGGTGGCCAAGAACATGGAAGGGGATTGTACGGAACACGCCGTGTTACTGGCAGCGATGCTGCGGGCACAAAACCTGCCTTCTCGTGTGGCGGTGGGGCTGGTTTACATTCCGAGTCGCTCCAGTTTTGGCGGCCATATGTGGACCGAGGTGTTTCTGGACAACCGCTGGATTCCCTTGGACGCTACCCTGGGAAAAGGGGGGATTGGCGCAGGGCATATTAAACTGGCCGATTCGAGTCTGTCAGACAATGCCCCGGCACCGCTGGCGATCTTTCTCCCGATCTTACAGGCCGTAGGGAAACTCTCGATAGAGGTCATCGATTCGGGCTCGAAAACAGCCCGCTGAAACGATGACAGACAACTTCTACGGGCATGACCAGGTTGTAAGTCTTACATTTCAGGGTTCAATTTCCGGTTTTTCGCATTGCAAGAATTGCAATTGAGGTTGGTGCAAAAAAACACGCCAGAAAACTGAAAAAGGAATTCCCCTTATTTTCAGGCGTTTTAGAACGACTGTCTCAAAAGGGCGCGACGTCTCAGATTGATTGGCACGATTACTGCATTATGTCTGCTTTGGGTAAAGAGAGAGACCCATCGAATTTTAAAGAGTTGAGAGACTTTAAAATTCTAGAGAAAAGAGAGAGACAATCCTACCGACCCGTGGAGGCGGGTCAGCCCATCCTGGGCCACACCAAAACATCATCCCCATCTTAGAGCCGAGAGAATTCCCGTATTCTCTCGGCCCTTTCTCATTAATAGAGCAAGAAAAGACCGTCCGCACTTCGAGTCGTGTGGCTGGAGAAAACAGTTCTCAGACATTATCCGGGAGTGCAGCGGGCAGTTCCCATTCTTCGTCGCTTTCATCTTCGTTCATGCGCAAGGCGTTGAAGGCAGCGCGCTGCTCAGCTTCTTTTTTGGTCGAACCCCAGGCTGGCTCGTATTGAAGTTCACCGATAATCGCGGAGACTTGGAAAAACTTGGAATGATCGGGGCCTTTTTCATCCAGTAATTCATAAACGGGGGTCTGTGAGAACCTCTTCTGTGAATATTGCTGCAGTAGGCTTTTATAATTGAAACTATGCACCGAACGGGATGCTTTTGCGTTTTCGCGTTCAATCAGCGGATCAAGGAACGTGTGTACCGGCTCGACGCCGCCATCCAGGAAGATCCCGGCAATGATCGCCTCAAACATGCCCGCTAATAATGATTCGGGGAGGCTTTCGGTCATCGCCAGTCCCTTGCCTACGAAGATAAAACGATCCAGTCCTTTTTCCCGTGCCAGTTTGGTGCAGGTATTCCGGCTGACGACAGCCGATTTAATCCGCGTCAGTTCGCCCTCGGGGGCGTTTGGAAATTGATGGAACAGTTGTTCGCAGACGATCGATCCCAGTATGGCATCGCCAAGGAATTCCAGTCGTTCATTTGAATCAATGCGAGTTTTGGCGGCAGAGGTATGTGTCAGGCAGCATTTTAATAACTCGCTATCACAAAAGCGATAACCGAGATTTTCTTGACACTCTTCAAGCAGTTGATCGATCTCTGCGGGGCTGAGATCGTAGAGCATGCACGTCTCCTCTTGTTAAATGCCGTTGAGGAACATCAAAATAGTCAATCTATTCGTTTCAGAGAACTGGCCCGCAAGGAAGATGAAACGACCTTCCTAAGTCACTACAAATATTAACATTAGCGTTGATTCGAAGAAAACAAAAAAGGAGAGATTCAGAGGATTGGTTGAAAAATATTCAGGTTTTCAGGGGAAATCGGGGTTAGTTCCGATTCTGAGTCCCGTTGACGGGTAGAAAATCCCATCTTTTTTTCCAAGCGGTCCCAACACATCCCCCGACTTACCTCGTAGTATTAATCAGTCCAGCCGTTTGATGAATCAGCAAAGTCAAATATATGCAACACAGCAAGTTCATCTCTTCTGGCGTTATACCAGATTGGAACTTCGCAATTTTTTTTGTAACAGAGTGATTTTTGAAAGGCAAATTGAGGATTTGAGTCACATGTCATTTTTAGTATTAATTCCATGAAAAGCGATGGCCTCGGGTAAGTCTTTAAGCCATGAACTGTAGGAGGTAATTTTAATGAAAGCGTTAACAGGAAACCGAAACTGGATGTTCGCTATCATTGGTAGCGCATGTCTGGTTGGCGCAGCGGTGGGGGTGGCTCAAAAAGATACGAGTACTGATGTCCCGACGGCGGCGACTGTTCAAGATTTGTCCAATGTATTTCGTAATATCAGCCGCAGGGCGATGCCGGCGATTGTGATGATTGAGACGGTCAGCAAGACTTCAGAAGTTGCTGATTCGAATGTCTCGCCGTTCGATGAGAACTCACCGTTTAAGGATCTGTTTCAAAATGATCCCCGCTTCAAAGACATGATGAAACAACACCAGAATCAGCCCAAGCGACGGGCGCCTCGACGAATGGGAACCGGCTCTGGATTTGTGATCAACAAGTCTGGTCTGATTATGACAAACTCGCATGTGGTGAATGGTGCCGACGTTGTCAAAGTGACGTTAAATGACGGTCGCATCTTTACGGCAAGCGACATTCGCATGGATCCTCGTTCTGATGTTGCTGTGATTAAAATTGATGCACCAGACCTGACAGCACTGCCTATGGGCGACAGTTCAAAAATGGAGATGGGTGACTGGGTACTGGCGATTGGAAACCCCTTCGGGATCGGAATGAGTGTGACCAACGGTATCATCAGTGCGAAAGGGCGTGGACCAGGAATCAATGACCGGGAAGACTACCTGCAGACTGATGCTGCCATCAATCCTGGTAACAGTGGTGGCCCGCTGTTGAACTTGCGAGGTGAAGTGATCGGCGTGAACACCGCCATTTCCAGCCGCAGTGGTGGTTATGATGGAGTCGGATTTGCGATTCCTGTGAATATGGCTCGCTGGGTTTCCGGTCAGTTAATTGATCATGGTCAGGTAAAACGTTCCTTCCTGGGTGTGGGCATTCAGCCAATCAGCAATGAACTGGCTCAATCCTTCGACATCAAAGTCGGACAGGGTGCGATCATCACGCAGGTGATGGAAGGTTCTCCCGCTAACGCAGCCGGTTTGGAAACAGGAGACATTATTCTGAACTTTGCGAATAAGGATGTCTCCGGACCTCGTAACCTTCAGGGAATTGTGGAACAGCTGGTTGTGGGTAAATCCTACATGATGGAAATTTTAAGAGATGGAAAACACGTCAATAAAAATATCACCATGAAGGAAATGCCGAAGAGCTTCTCAGTCGCGAAAGATGAAAAACCGCTTGAAAGTGCGAAGAAAGCAAAGCCCAAAACAAGTGTCAATGAACTGAAAATTGAAGTGCAACCTTTAACCGAAGAACTGGCAAATCAGTTAGGCTACTCGGATCATGTGAAGGGAGTGGTGATCACTTCCGTCGAACCGGGTAGTGCTGCTGAAGAAGCCGGCTTAATGAAAGGCATGCTTATTGAAAAAATTGGGACAACTGAAGTCTCTTCGATGGATCAATTCAATCAAGGATTGAAAGAAGCAAAAGGAAAGGACAATGTATTGCTGCTGGTGAGAAACCACAGCGGTGCCCGGTTTGTTGTGGTCCAGAAGTAGTTTCAGGAATGTACTCTCCTGAAAGTGCCTGGTGCAAGTCTCCGTCACAGGCGGCTTGTGCCAGACACCAGTAGCGGAAAGATGTCCTCATTGAAAATTCCTCACCGCATCGTATGCGGTTCCGCGTGACGTCTCGGTGGTATTCTTGGAGTACCATCGAGGCGTTTTTTTTTGATGAAGTTCGAGTGCAATCTGAATGCGGCTGCCAAGACCTGATCTGTTGCAGAGACGTGACGCAAACGAAATCAGCTGGTTGCCTGTGGTGCTTCTGTTTTAGAAGGAGCTTCGGTCTCGATCTGATCGCTGTTGAAGACGACTTCGATCAGTGTCGTAACGCCACGATATGATTGGGAGTTGTACCCTTTGCGTAATTGAAGTCTCCAGACAAGCTCTCCTTTCAGGTCATCGATCCCTTCTTCATTGGTGGCGACATACGTTTCGAAACTTTCGCCAGGCTCCAGATTTTGAGGTTTGGCTTCCTGATTGATATTCTGGCCTTTCAGATTCCATTCCCAAGAGGGGGGCATATCATAAGTCAGAACGCGTTTTCCGTCGGTCCGTTTCTGATCAACGCGACTGACAAAATTATTCGCCCGCAGTGACGACTCCTGAGTTTTACCAGAGACACGCGTTAAAAGTAGTTTCTGGTCGAGTGGCTCAAAGGTCTGGTCAGAGGAGACATTTTCAAATTTCAGATAGAGTTTCAACACATCTTGGGAGGGTTCGCGTGTTTTGCTGGTGTCGCCGGTATAATGTTCGAACTCCAGTGGGCCGCGAGTAATGCGGAGCGGCGTCACCAGAATATTACCAAAACGCCGCCCGGGTCCCCCCAGTTTCAAAGTATGGCCGGGAGGCATCTCCGCGTTTTCCGGAACCAGTTGCAGGGCAATTTCATCATTTTTGATTGGCGGTTTCAGATCGGGCAAGCTTTCCAGTTGGTGTGGATCGCCGAGATACTTCGCGTATAACAACATCGCAACCATGATGGTGGCAGCGAGAGCATAGGTCAGTGTCAGCGTGAATAAGCGTTTGGAGACGACTTTTGGTTTACGGTAGTCTTCTGGCGCAGGCGTGCTTTCCGGTTCAGCACTGCTTTCCTCTGTCGGCGTTATTTCTGCTTCCGTCGTTTCTGATGCCATCGATCCTTCGGGTGTGGTTTCTGTCTCTGCAGTCGAACCTTCTTCCAGAGTGGATTCTGCGACTTCTGCGGAGTCCTCTTCTACAGGTGTCTCTGTTTCTTCTGCTGTGGTGGCCGAGGTCTCAGCTTTAGCTTCTGTAGAATCGTTGCTGCTGTCGGGAACAAAAGAAAACGGAGCCGCCGACTCCGCTGCGGGCTCTGTCTGTGTCAGATCCAAATTGTCCGTGCTCTCTTCGTTCGAGTGTGAGAATGCATGTACCGATTCCATACCGGCATTTTCTTCAGCGTTTGTCGTTGAATCATTCTCCGTGATTTCGGCTGCCTCGGTTTCTTCTTCTGCAGTCTCATCACTGCCGCCGGGGAGGAATGAAAAGTTGGTGGCCGACGGCTCAGACTGCTTTTCATCGGAACGGTTTTCATTTGCGCCTGGAAGAAAGGAAAACGGCGAGGCTGCTTCGGCGTCATCAGAGGGGGTGGCTTCCATCTCGGCCTGTTCCCCGGTTTCTTCAGCTGTCTCTGGTTCTTCTGCCTTCTCTGGCTCAGTAGCCTCGGTCTCACTTTCCGAATCGGCATCAGTGACCGATGTCTCCGGCTCCACAGTGTCGGCTTCTTCTGTCTCCTCTGAAACCAGGACTGGTTCATTCGTTTCAGGGTCGATTTGCAAGTGAATCTGGCAGAGCGGACAGGCAACGACTTCCGCGACGTCTTCGATTTGGATGGAACCCCCACAAGCGGGGCAGGCAACATCAATAGTCATCCATTTCTCCGGTTGATTTATTTACGTAATAGGAAAGCGGTGGTGCCAGCAGGTGATTCGGCTGAAATGCCATCTGCTGTTCTCTGGTTTCAGGCAGGCATGATCTGGTAATACAATGGCAATTCAGGAGTGATCCTGCACTAACTGTTTCCAGTCTATTTTGTCCTGAGTCTGGTGGTGAAGCAAGTTCGACTGCCAATCAAAGGGGACAAAAGATAAAACGGGCACAGTTGTCCATTGTTGAATCTGCGTCGCATTCGAGACGCGCGATTCATCACTGAGTTCGGGATCGACGTCGTTCAGAATCAGCCCGGCAATCGGAAAGCCACGGTTCTGCAAGACTTCGATGGTTAACAGGCTATGATTGATGGTTCCCAGCCCGGCTCGTGCCACAATCAGAATCGGAAAGTTCAATGCGGCTGCGAAGTCAACGACCAGCATGTTCTCAGACAAAGGACAGAGAATGCCGCCGACGCCTTCGACAATCAGGAAATCAACCTGATCCTGCCACCAGAGCGCTCCCTGGCGTAATAACGCTTCGTCGACCTGTTTGCCCTCTTTTTCCGCGGCGACCGGTGGTGCCAATGGGGCGTGGAATGTCTGAGGACAGATGCGTTCTGCAGGAAACGAGCCATCGATGGCCTCAGCCAATAGTGACACATCTTCCCAGTATGGCGCACCGGTCTGTTCCTCAGTCAGACTACCACTACAGGCTGGCTTGTATGCGCCCGTACGTGTTCCCTCTGACGTCAACTGTCTAGCAATCGCAGTAGAGATATACGTTTTGCCGACGCCCGTATCGGTGCCTACAATCATCAATCCGGGGATTTTCAATAAACTACTGTCCACTCTGTTTTCCTGATCTGTTCAGACATCTTATCCGTTTTTATGGAACAACCGCCGATCCCTGCTTGCGATCTGGTCTATTTCGCTTTTATGATTCTATTATACAGAAGCAAGCGAAATCTGCATGGGGTGCGGAGTCTGTTTTCCCGTACATCAGCAGGTGATTCACGTGAGAGTAAACTAGCATTTACTCGAATTTCTTTTAGAGAATTCAAATCGACAAATGAAACGTAAAAGAAGATCATCCAGCGGTGCCAGTCTCGATTCCCTGCTGGATACGATGACTAATGTGGTTGGCATTCTGGTAATTATGTTGACGGTGACTCAATTAGGGGTCGGCGAGGCAGTCGATCGCATCAAAGAGACGCTGCCGGAAATTACCGATGAAGATATGGAACGCTCTAAAAAGCAGGTGCAAGAACTCGATTCTCTGCTGGATCTGGAAAAAGAGCAGTTGCAGACGGTGAAAGAACTGACGCAGCAGAAGAAGGTCGTCAATATTGACGAACAGAAAAAAATGGCTGAAAAGCTGCAGAAAGAGCTGCAGAAATTAAAAGAGATTCAGATCAATATTGAAGCCTTGAAGAAGCAGATCGCGGAGCGGGACGTAAAGGTGAAAACGCTCGAGAAAACGATCGTAACGAAGGAAACAGAACTCGCAGAGATCAAAGCCAAACTGGCAAAGACACCAGACCCGGGACCAACGCCGAATGCCAAGATTGTAAATCTGCCCAATCCTCGCGATGCGCCCAAGGAAGCGAAGGCCGTTGAATATATTTGCCGAAATGGTCGTGTTTTGCGCGTGGATATCCCCCTGTTACAGGCATTGGCGTTAAAAGCAATTGCCCAAAGTCGGCTTGTGACGGCCCAGGAACAGGCGGTGGACTGCGACAAACTGGTGAAATTGTTTGAGAACCGGAACGTGGGGAACCGGGACTGGCGAATTAAACTCAAGCCAGCCGGCGGTGTGCCTTACCTGATTTTGGAACCGCGTGAGGGCCGCGGCGATACCTCGGAACGGCTCCGTAAATCATCGGCCCTGTTTCGGCAGGATCTTCAGAGGATTAATCCACGGCTGTTTTATCTAAATTTTCGCGTCTGGTCGGACAGCTACGATAGCTATCTGGTCGCGCGGGAATATGCCGATCAGCGTGGTGTGCTTGCGGGATGGTCCGCCTTGGACAGCAATTCTGAATTCCGGGTTTCGCTGGGAGGTAATCTCAAGTTGACTTGCTCAGGTTATGTTCCGCCGCCAGCACAACCCAAGGCAGCCGAGCCGGATCTACCTCCTCCCACTGAGCGAAAACTGCCTGGCACTAAAATTGACTGAGGCCGTTTTCGGGAGCACTGTGATTCTCGAAGCGTGAACTGCAGTCATCTTTTCTGCGCGATGCGAACTCCGGGCTATTACTGCACACGTACCTCAAGAAACCCATGAACAGAACCTTACTGCTATTCAAAGTCCTGCTCCTGGCCGGTATTAAAAATGGGAAACGATCTAGCTGAGGTGTTTCCTTTGTTAACAAGGATCTACAAAACCTCTGATGAGGAAACCCACTCTGTCTTCTCTATTTTGAACCGAACTGCCCGAACACACTTCCCCCTATACCTGCTAATCGTCACAAGTTCTGATTTGATTTATAGTCGAAACCATCAGCGATTTTTGATCAAAGAGTAACTCGAACGTTTTCTCATGCTGCCCTCAACAGACGGTCGATTCAGTCCTATGTGGCACTAGAAAAAAGCCCTGAGGAATCACAAAGTTCCTGTCTCAACACGAGGTTGAAAAGTCTGTGGTTGTAGAATCTTCCCACCAGTTTTCTCTGGAAATCACGAAGGGGAAAACAAAATTTCCCATCCGTCCTCTTCAGGGGGCGCGTCTGACAATTGGAGCAGGCTCTTGTTGTGGTCTCCAGTTAGCCGGCGGTGACATGCCAATCCTGCATACGGTAGTGCATCTTGAACCGGGGGAAGTCAAAATTGAAGCCATCGCTCCTCAACCAAAGTTATTTATGAATGGGATTCCAGTTCAAACATCAGTCATATCTGATGGTGATGTGATTACGATTGGGGCAATCGAATGTGTATTTCGTCTGTCCAGCCCACAAACAGCAACGAGCATTTCCAACGCTAGATTATCTGGCTCGCCGCTTGAGACGAGCGCACCTTTCACCCCAGATAAAAAAAGAGATCACTCAATGACGAATGAAACGACTCTAAAGGACCTGTCAGCATCTGAACTTATCGACCTGATCGAGCAGGATTTCCAATTGATTGAACAATATGAATCACGAAGGGAACAGGGGGCTGCCGCATTACTATCTCAGATTCGGCACCAGAAAGAAGAGCAGGAAGAGCAACTTGCCAACCAGGAAACACTTTCCGAACAGGAACAGAAAGGTCTGCTGGCTGACTTGGAAGCGATGATGGAAGAACTGACAAAGTTCTCTGACGAGTTACAACAACGTGCCGACCAGCTCACCAGCCGCGAACAAAACTATGAAGTAGCCGCCGCTTCGATACTGCAGACACAGGAAAAGCTGGCATCGCAACTAGATCGCACTTTGGATCATGTGGGTTCCATTAAACGCGAACAGCAAGAAGATGATGGACCACAACGCGCTATTGCCTAATATTATTTATTTACGATCAAATCCTGTGTGAGTTCATATTACTGAATTCACACAGGATTTTTTTATAGCTGTTCAGAGCGAAACGGCTTTAGGGGCTGGAATTGATTCGTCTTTCCAGCCGGAAATGCAACTTGGTCGAATATAACCTGGTCGAATGCAACTTGGTCTAGAGTAACCGAAGCCCCGTCGCTTTGATTCAGGAGGCTTCGCGAAACCGCAGTGATGGTTTTTCGATGGTGACAATCGTATTCGGCACCACGCTTTTCATCAGCGAGACACTGGCGCCAATCACTGCGTCCTGGCCAATCACCGTGTCGCCTCCCAGAATGGTCGCGTTGGCATAAATGACAACCCCTTTTTCTATCGTGGGATGTCGTTTCTGCTCACGAATGATGCGGCCTTCGGAGTCTTTCGGGAAGCTTAATGCACCGAGAGTGACCCCTTGATAGACCTTCACATGCTCGGCAATTTCGCACGTTTCGCCAATCACAACCCCCGTACCATGATCGATGAAGAATGAGAGGCCGATGGTGGCGCCGGGGTGGATGTCGATTCCGGTTTGTGAGTGTGCCCATTCCGACAACATGCGCGGGATGATGGGCACATCCATTTTGTATAATTCATGCGCAATGCGGTAGATGGTAATTGCTTCCAGACCGGGATAGCAGAAGATGATTTCATCAAAGCAGGTCGCCGCCGGATCTCCGTCGAGTGCGGCCTGGACGTCAGTCGCCAGAGCACGCCGGATCTCAGGAATGGTTTCCAGGAACTGAATGGTTTTCTGCTGGCCTTCCGCTTCAAAATCGATCTTGCGGAGCTCTTCGCAGTCGGCACCGTGCTTCTGGACATACTGGTGCCGCATCGCGCGACCGATCTGGACCGTCAGAATATCATGCAGGGAATCGATGATGTTTCCGACATGATAGGTGACATTGCCCAGGTGCAGGTTCTGACGTCGGCTGTAGCCCGGAAAGATGATATCCTTCAAGTCTTGAGCCGCTTCGATAACTGCATCCTGGCTTGGAAGAGGACAATGACCCAGATGATGAACCGTACCAATCTCATGATACGTTTCTACAATACGGTCAGTAATTTCGGGGAGTCGCTCTTTTTGCCGGAAATCCGTAGCCATTAGAATTTTCCTGCCTGTCGGTTAGGATCGAGTTGAATTCTGAAAACTGATAAATGCCCTGTGCATTCAGGACACTCCATGATCGGTAAAAGTTCTTCAAATTGCCTCAAGCTCCAGGCTTGTTCCCTGAATTCTATGCTTGTTGGCAAAATCACCACAAGTAGACGGGATAAAAAATACCCTTAAGTCTCAAATCGGCGTCCCTGCGACCGGAAATTGAGCAATTCTGCTAATCGGCACAATTGACTCAGGTATTATCGGAGTCGCCTGAAGTTCTGCTACTGCACGTTCCCTCAAAGCCAGATGCTTCCGTGTCCCTTCAGGTTCCAGCGCACATGATGTAAGTGATGCTACGTCAACATGATAAGTGCTGTTTTTTACAGTTACCCCAATCTGAAAAATCTCCAAACGGTTCAATCATCCCCTATAGAACCGCCGATAGACACTTTAGAGAGAGGTTCCTGAACCCTTCGCATCACAAACCATTGATGCGACGCGTGCCCATCCGACGGAAACGAGATCGTGAATCATACCACCAGACTGCTCCGCTGGCTTGCTCCACCCGTTCGTCAAGAACGAGATGACTGGACGGCTTTGCGTGCGCAGGCGTCTGATCCACTGAAAGCGGATGATCCAGAATATGTGACCCTGCGAAAACAGTACCAGGAACTGAACGAACAAAATCAGGAACTGAAAATATCCGGTCAACAACGAACGCTGATTCAGCTTCATATTCGAGTGCAAGTAATTTTGCAGAGATGCCGCCTCTACTTGGATCACCATCCCACGCATCCAGTCTCCCGACCACAATTGCCGATTCTGGATCGAATTCTGGATTATGTGCGACAAGAGCAACAATACATTCGGCAGCAGTTATTATTGAGCCAGACCTCATTGCACTATCTGAAGCAGTTGAAAGAGGCGACACAGGAGATTTGGACGAAACCGTTTTGTAATCCGAACTATCTGCTCAACCTGTTACGCAAGATCCGAAATGACGACGTGCATCTGAGCGATACAGGTCAGATCTTGTTTTTATCATTCAATGATTTTCTGAATGTCGCCAAACAGAGCATGCCGGAGGATGATTTGCCTGTTTATGTGCGCGGTCTCGAAACCGCCCGCATGATCAATTCTGTCAGCCGACAGGTCCAGGATTGGCGGGATAATCCTGAGTTGTTGATGATGGCCGGTTTGTTGCATGATTTTGGCTGGTTGATGCTGAAGCAAAACAAGACCGACCTTTCCACCGATCAACAGAAAATCGTAGCTGATGAACGGGGAGAGCATCCTGTTCTGGGAGCCGCTTTACTGGGTGGTGTGCGCGGATTTCCGGGAGCTTCCTACCTGTGTGAAGTCGTGTCGCAACATCACGAGCGTCTGGATGGGACTGGTTATCCACGTCGGTTGCATACGACGGCGCTCGGCGAACACGCGCGGCGAATGGCAGTTGTCTGCCGCTTTCTGGAATTGAAAAATAACAGTCGCGAATTGACGGCTGACGGAATTCGGATCTTTGATAGTGAAGAAGCGGCCTTTGCGGCAGCACTGCAGCTGTATCGGGAAACCAATCGGGGCGAATGGGATGAGACGGTCGTCGGTCAAATGTTAGCGGCCCTGGATCCCAATTTACCCGAAGAACTGATTGTGGCCGATCGACATAATGACCCCTTTTCGCTCAGGCGATTCCAAAACTATCGCCATGATCAATCAGAACAGCAGATACCGCAGCCCCACTTCCAGACCAACGCCGATTTGACCAAAACCAAACCGAGGACAACGAGTTAATCCAGATTCACCGAGAGCGTGGCGGGCCAGGGCGACGCTGATCTGGAATCAACGGACCTCAGACGCGACAACAAACCCGAACCCGGGCAGACGTAAGATATGACACAGAAAAATAACTCTCAAAGCGAGATTGCTTTCGCCGGTGATGGTTACTGGGCTGAAGCACGGCAGCCATTGGTCTGTCTGGTATTTCTGGCCCCGCTCTTGTTGATCTACGAGTTGGGCGTGATTTCGATGGGCGGCAACCAGCCGGAGTTGATCCGCAATGGAGCCGACTACTGGATGCGGAGCTGGTTATCGCAACTTGGGCTTACGCAAACGTTTCTACTGCCAGCACTGATTGTCGGCACGCTGCTGATGTGGCACATTGTGTTAAAGCATCCCTGGAAGTTTTCCGGCGAGACGCTGCTGGGGATGTTTGCGGAGAGCCTGCTGTTTGCTTTCTGCCTGATTATATTAGGACAGGTACAGGATCTGGCGTTTCAGCAATTACCGCAGCCGGTGACGATGTTCATCGAACGAGAGTCGGCTTCGCGCGTCGTTAGTTTTGTCGGCGCCGGCGTGTATGAAGAAGTCATGTTTCGTCTGTTATTGCTGCCTCTGTGTTATCTACTGTTTCGGGGAATGCTGCTTGAGGTGCGTCCCTCTGCCGTGCTGGCGATTATTTCAACCAGCCTGATCTTTTCACTGGCACATTATGTGGGTGCCTCGGGTGATCAGTTTTCGGTCTTCAGTTTCACCTTTCGAACGGTGGCGGGACTCTTCTTTGCCGGCCTGTTTTTTCTACGCGGATTCGGGATCACGGTCGGCGCACACGCCACCTACGATGTCATCGTGGGTGTGATGCTGGTCTCAAGCCCTTAGTCGCATAATGCGTCTCAAGGTTTACCAGAAGCGATAATAGCTGCGGCCGTAGTAGCCCATGTTATAGCCGGACTGAAACGTAATGCTGCCAGACAAGGTCGGCCGATAAGGCCAGAGCCCGCTGTTGAGTCCGTAATAACTCCCATAATAACCGGGGTAGTAGGACCAGGGAGAGCCGTAGTAGGCACCCCAGGTAGGAGCATACGTTCCCCAGTAAGGAGTGTAACTTCCCCACAACGGAGCATAGCTGCCGCCGAACACGCTGTAGCCGCCACCATAGGGAGCGTAACCACTTTGAACCCCCGAGTAAGGCGAGCGATAACAGGACGAATATGTGTTCCAGGCGCCACAAAACCGGCGAGAGTAGCCTGTATTGTAGCCGTAATAAGAATTGTTGGCGGCCGGATAGTGATAAAAACTATAGTAGCTGGGGCGGTAGTATCGATAGCTGGCGGCAGCAGCGTAGGGACGATAGCGGTAATTATACCGCCGGGCACCATAACCATAGTACGTGGAACGAGGCACGGAATAGTTGCGTCGATAACGAGTGGAGTAGCGGTAGCTGGAATGGTGATTCCGATAACGGGCGCTGGCTGAAGAAGAGTAATACGCGCTGCGATAGCGGGACACAGAACGCGACGCCGCTTCAGACGGGGAATCAACGAAAGCCAGTGTGCACCAGCAGAAACAAAACAGCAGGAAAGATCGTAAAGACAACACTTGATCGCCTATCATGGTTAGCGGTTACCCGTCGTCCCTGACGCTGATCAATGACATCCTTTTATATTTAATTCTCGTTTAAAACTCGAACAACGATTGCGTTTTGACCACAGCCAGCTCATCGGGGAATGTATGAAACGCATGGATCAACAGACTCGATTGATTGGCTTCGAAATCAATAATACTCAAGGCGCCGGGAGTAAGCCGACTTTCCGAGATAAAGTGATACGCCAGGTCGGCACGCTCTGCATCCATCAAATATTCTTCATGCACGTTTTTAAAAATCGTATAATCGAGTTCTTCCAGTTGATAACTGACCTGATAATACAGGCCGGTATCCAACTGGACCGATTCCGAGCGACAACCCCGTACCGGTTTTTCCAGCAGCCGTTTCTGGCTCGGCAGCGGATTTTGAAACGAAGTCAAAATCTCACACACCGATTTTTTCTGATGTTGAATACTGGCGATATGGCCGGTTTCACAGATGCGTAACGTGGCAGAATAATCTTTCTGTACAATCTCCACAGTTGCGCAAGTTGTGTAAAGTTCGGGGTGGATGGAGCGCCCTATCAATCGAAAGATCAAATCATTTACTTTCGGTCTGGCAGATCGGACACTCATTCAATGGATTCCCAAATAATGGAAATTGTTAATACATAAATACTTAACGATTTCTGATGCAGATGAAACTCAATCGAATTCATTCGCAACCCCTCAAAATCATGCTCTGATTCTAAGCGATTGGAAGACCAATTCCAAACATGGTTTGATAAGAATTTCAAAGTCCCCCCTATTTTTAACATCGCCCAATTTAAGATTGACTTTGGGGGCGTCGGTTGACTGAATCCCTCGATTTTGGGAAACGCCACTTGACTCAAGTACAAATGTAATTAAACTTCTTCAATTACACTTGTACTTGAAGGTAGAAAAATGACCGAACGACCTGCCCTCTCCAAAGGGGAAATGGAAATTGCCCGTGCGTTATGGGATTTGAAACACGCGACGGTACGTGAAGTGTTTGCATCATTCCCCAAATCACGTGCCATTGATTTCACAACCGTCCAGACCTACTTGCGCAGGCTGGAGAAAAAGGGGTATGTGAATGTCAAACTTGACGGCCGCACGCGCATCTATTCGCCGCGCGTGAAACCGCGAACCGTGATTCGGGAAACCGTGGATGATCTCGTCGATCGGCTGTTCGCCGGCGAGACGTTTCCATTAATGCAACATCTGATTGAAGACCGGAATGTCAGTCGGCAGGATCTGGACGCGTTAAAGACCTTGCTGGACCAATTGACGGAGGAACGTGATGCAGATGAATGATACGACGTTCGTGCAACTCGTCTGGCAGCAGTTCTGGCAATGTACGTTGCTGGTGCTGGTCGTCTATTTGATTTGTAAGTCGATCCGGTTCCGCCGCGCGCATTTGACGTTTCTGTTGTGGTTCCTTGTTCTGTTGAAATTTATGACGCCCCCACTTTGGAGCAGTTCCAGCGGACTGTTTTGCTGGGTACAGGAGTCATTGACTTCGACGGCAGAGGAAAACCCGTCGCAACAGGAACAGCACTCTCTCACGCTGACCGAATCGATCCGACTACTGATTGGCGATGATCTGAATCAGTTGCCTGATGTCGAGACAAATTCTCCACAGACGAAAATCACCGTTCATGACGGCGCTGTATTTGAGGATCAAAATCGATCCTCGGAAACGGCCTCGGTTCTGCCAGAGACGGTCTTGAAAAAGACCGAACCGCGTTCGCTTAGATACACTTTCCTGGAAGTCGCATTGCCCGTATGGGCGTTCGTGGCTCTGCTGATCATGACTGTGATGGGCATACGTTATGGACGCTGCTGGCTGATTTTACGACGAGCGGGCGAGCAGCATTTGCCAGAACTGGATCAGTTATTAGAGCGACTCTGTCCTGAGTTACATTTGAAACGCCGCGTCAGACTCATGATTACCAACAGCCGCTTGGGGCCGGCGGTCATCGGCCTGTTTCGCCCAACAATCATTCTGCCGACTGCAATCACAGACGCGCGTTCCTTACAGGAGCTGGAACCAATTCTGGCACACGAGTTGATTCATATTCGCCGCGGCGATTTATGGATTGGCCTGCTGCAACTGCTGGCGTCGGTGGTCTGGTGGTTCCATCCGCTGGTCTGGTTCACGGGCCGTCGATTGAAGTTGGAAATCGAGCAGTGTTGTGATGAAGAAGTGCTGGCCGGGTTAAATTGTGATCCGCGATTGTATGCGAAATGTTTGCTGGAAGTATTGGAGCTGAAGCAAACACTCAACACGGTTCCCGTAGTACCGGGCGTGCGTCCGGTGGAAATTACCTCTAAACGTCTGGAGCGAATCATGAAATTGGGACATGGATGTCAAAAGCGAACTCCCTGGTGGTACTGGATGATTTTTGTGATGCTCGCCGCAGTCGTACTGCCGGGCGCTGCGTTTGTGGTGACCGCTGCGGATCCGCCTGAAAGTGTACTAGCGATAGATAAAACCGAGAGTACTGTGCTCAGTCAGCAGACGGAAACGGGGCCAATCCAGTCGCTGCCTTTTTATGATGAATTGAAACATGTCGTAAATTTAAACAAGCGTTTCCGTGATATGTATTCAACCGATCTTTCTTATCTCTCGCCTGAGATTGATATGCACGACTGGGTTTCTCGTACGACTCGTATTCGCGCTTATCCGATTAAGAAGTTGCTGGAACAGGCCCGTAAAGCTGTGGGATCAGTGCGGGCGGAACAGGTATTAGAAAAAAAAATCAATGTACGACTTCGGGAAATCAGAGAAATCTGGACTGCAAACCAGAAACCAAACTATAACACTGGCGCACCTTTCTGTTTCGAAGCAGTTCAGGTACCACTCAAAGATGAGCGAAAACAATACGGCATGATAGTCTACGGCGGAAATTGTATCCGGAACGATCAGCTGATTGTGTGGGCGAAGGATGATCAATATCACCGGCAAGTTGAACAGGCGTTGGCTGAGCTGACTCAGGAAGAATTCACGCCGCTAGAGTTGAAAATGAAATTCATTGCGATTCCACGCGGCTTGCTGAAAGGGATCAGCTCAAAGCGTAAGAGTATAAAAGTCTTTCAAGTGAAGCAGATTTCGACGGTTGCTGAAGGAGCGAAACAAGGGGAACTTGTTTCAGTGGGACCAGAAACGATTAGCCGCCCCTCGCTGATCTGCGAAGTCCTCGATGAAAAACGCTTTCGTGAAGTTCAGGAATCGATTACGATAATGGCGTATACCCAGAGTTTGTCGGCTCCGCGCATCAGGTTTATGGAGGGCCAGTCCGTTCAGTTTGAAACGAAAAACCGCTCTGTTTCTGAGACAAAAACTATGGGTGCCGGAGAGCATCATTCCGGTGTAAACTATTCTGTCGGACTGGCCACTGACGTCACCTATTCCGAGCACAAGGGGATCAACAAACAGGGAATGTTGAACTATCGGATCACGTTTTCGGAAAATGCAGGCCTGACGAAACAGAAAGTAACTGATCAGCAAACCGGCCAGGAACAAGAGCTCGGAGTTCCGTTAGTCGTTGAACGGCACTTCAAAGATGCCAGCCTGATGAAACCGGGGCAGGTTCTGCTCGTAGGTGGCTTGGAGCTGAAACAGGACACAGAAGAACCGAAAGTGCTGCTCGTCATGTTCCAATTGGATCAGGTAAAACCTGTTGAAACAAGTCAAGTGCTGTTCGGCGGGGGAGTCAACAGCGACGCCGGTGTGACCGGAACGATTCAACTTGATGACGCAAAAGCTAAGGAGAAGCTGGTCACGATCACTTATCCTGTTGCGGATCTAGTGGTCCCCGTTCCGCGTAAGCTTTCCATCCCGGCAAAGATGTCTGGCCCAGTGCCACAACCACGGTTTGAACCATTGATCGAATTGATCAAACAAAATATCACACCGGAAGCATGGGCCGATTCCAAGCAGTCCGGCAGCACGATCATGCCTTATCCCAATATGCTGTCGCTGATCGTACGGCAAACACGGGAAGGGCATGAGCAACTATCAGAGTTATTAATGAAACTCAGAGCCGTTCAGGATAAAATGCTGCAACTGAATATGCAGGTGATTGTCGTGGATGATATGCAGGCCTGGCTCAAAGAGTGGGATCTGTCTCAATCCCACGAGGACCGAAAATTATTGATGCAGTTGCAAGCACAAATTCCTGATCACAGTATCGTGCTGAATTCAAAACAGGTCGCATTATTGAAACAGATGTCGGAACAGGAGAAGCGTGTGAATCGTTTGCAACAGACAAAGCTCACGCTGTTCAATGGGCAGTCTGCAGAACTGAACTTGTTTGGTGAGCATCCACCTCACGAAAAGCCACAATATCGCTATCGTGTTCAGGTCCGACCGGAGTTGCTGCAAGATCAAAACGTACGACTCTCCTTCGCCATCAATGCCAAAGATGCTCTGGATGCGCTCTCCCAGTTCAACGCAGCGATCATTCCCAAGGGTAAATCCGTATTAATCGACATTACTGAGCATATCACAGATAAAGAATCGACATTCCTGCTCCAGCAATGGGTCCGTCAGACGCAACTGAAATACCCCAAAAAACCGAAACGCTGTTTTCTGCTGGTCACTCCGGCAGTGTTGCAGGTTTCTGATGCGGCTGAGCAGCAGTCGATTTTCCCACGCCCTGCGCGTTAAAGGACCAGTACCTGACCAGCGGGAACGAATCCGCCAGAGGTCATCCACCAATGGAACGACTCGCGATCAATTCCACTCAAAATCACAAGATCAATTTGTAAACTAAGTTGCGATTTTAAATAGTTTTGGATAAATGGGTCAGATCGGCTTGAGGTCTGAATCTGATCAAAGTAGCCTGATATGTATTAGGCCATCCCGTGAATGATGTGTGCCTTTTTATTTTTACTTCAGGAGTCACTCGATGAAGAATCCCAGTTTTGTCAATCGCGAGCTAATCTGTACGACGATGATTGTATTGGCCGTGAGTGGGTTAGCTGCATGGGCCGCCAACAGCAAAACTGTTCCCGATGCAGAATTTGCGAAGTCGACCGTCGATTTTGGAATCGTGGTCAGCGACATTGATAAGTCACTCAATTTTTATAAAAACGCCCTCGGCTTAAAAGAACGCGAGCCGTTTGAGGTGACTCCGGCAATGGGGGCAGACTCGGGGCTGTCTGATAATCTGGCATTCAAGGTCTATCCGCTGGTACTGGAAAACGACAGCACCGCCACAAATGTGAAATTGATGCAGTTTAAAGATGCACCCGGAAAGAAAGTGGATAATTCCTTTATCCACTCTTCATTGGGTGTGAGTTATCTGACAATCTACGTCAAAGATACCACAGCCGCATTGGAGCGAGCCAAGGCGTATGGTGTGAAACCAATCGCCAAAGGCCCGGTCGCATTGCCGGAAGGATTCCCGAAAGGCATTTATCTGACGCTGCTGCGTGATCCTGACGGGAACCTGATTGAACTGGTCGGTCCCAAGAAGTAGACAGATCCCATTCGAATCAACGTTGAAAAATGATGGCACTCTCCGGGTGCCATCATTTTTTCGTATTCATGCCGTACTTCTTCATTTTGTTGTACAGCGTCACGCGGCTGATGCCCAATGTTTTAGCCGTATTTGTGCGGCTGTAGTTGTTCTTGAACAGAGCCTGTTCGATCAAATCTTTTTCCGTGACTGCGACCTGATCTCCTAATCGTTCTGAATCAGTTTGAGAATGGCCTAGAACCACCGACGGATCATTGGTCGGGCCAATATGTCCCATCAAAAGATGAGACGGCAGATTCTCTTTACGCAAGACACCTTCGCGACAGTAAATGACGGCTCTGCGGATCACGTTTTCCAGCTCACGCACGTTGCCCGGCCAGGGATAGGAATGCAAAGCTTCCATGAATTCTTCGTCAATCCGATCGATCATGATCTTGTGCTTCAATGACATCTTCCGTACGAAGTCATTGGCCAGCGTAATGATATCGGCCTTTCGTCGCCTTAACGGCAGCACATCGAACTTCAGCATATTCAATCGATAATAAAGGTCAGGCCGGAACTTGCCTTGCTCGACCAGCGGTTGCAGATCCATGTTACTGGCGACGACCAGACGAGCCTGATTGACGTGCGTCTTATTCGAGCCGATCGGTTCAAATTCTCCCGTTTCAATCACACGTAACAGTTTGACCTGCTGCTCCGGGCCTAAGACATCGATTTCGTCGAGTAGAACCGTGCCGCAACCAGCTGCAAGAAACTTGCCATCTTTATCGGCATGAGCACTCGTGAACGCACCCCGGACATGGCCGAATAGTTCACTTTCAATCAAGTCGTTCGGCAAGGCACCACAGGCGACATTCAAAAACGGTTCATTACGACGCGGCGAGACATCGTGAATCAATCGCGAGAGATACGTTTTACCGGCTCCCGTTTCACCGATCAACAGCACCGTCACATCATGTTGCGCGGCAATTTCCAGCTCATTCAACATGATTTTCATCTCATGTGAGTTTGTTTCGAAGCGGCGGGTAATTCCATGAGAGCCTGCGTCCTCGGGAACGGCACGTGCGGCCTTAGGTTCTACAGGCAGGTGTGAACCGACTTGACTTCCCATAGGTGATCCTCCGGAACTACTGCCTTGAGCGGCATTCATGGCGAGTGATTTTGTGACGACAACTTCTTCATCGGGATTCAGACAGGAATCAATTTCCAAGAGCAGTTCTGCTTCACTGTCAAAACCTTTGATGTGCAGGATCTTGCTACAGGCGGCACGGCGTTCCAGAATTTCCGGACACTCTGTTTCCGTCAGCATGATCAACTCTGCATCGGGAACGGTGGTCTGAATCAGCTCCAGCAAATGATCTTCCTGATGACCGCCGGAAATCAGAAACCGCAGATCCACCAGCACGGAATCGATGGTCTGCTCGCGGCAATGCCGGTGACAATCTTCCAGGTTGCTGCACAGGATCAGGTGAAATGTTTTTTTGAAATGAGCAAGGATCTGCTGCTGAAGCACCGTGTCATGTGTTACCAGAATCAGTGTAGGAAGTTCCATAATGGCTTTCTCTATTTCAAAATACAAAAAGTGGATTCTCTGGATTGCAAAGTCTGTGGTCAGGGGGACAGAGAAGGACCTGTCCGGCGTCTCCGTTTAACGAAGTGCTTCTGTTTTTAAACAAATGGAGTGCCAACTTGTTAAGGTTTCCAGACACATCACACATAAGACGTTTCACCGAAAAGACTTATACAGATCTAAACATTCGCGAAACGACGGAAATACTCGCGGTAGATGTGGCGAAAAAACACCAAACGTGGTGCATGTTGATTTTTATCAACAGAAAGCAACACGCTGATTTCACGCGTCAGGCTTTCATGCGCATCTCGGCAGAAACAGAGTGGGTCTACTATTGGATGACGATTTACGGGTTGTTAAACTTCAGAAACAGACAGTCTTGAAGCATCTTCAATGGAGAGGAAAACACAGTGGCGAGCTTTGCAGTGATTCTGGCAGCAGCCGGCAAGAGTACGCGGTTTCGATCGAAGGGCGCTGAAATTTTGGGGGCGGGACCTCAGAAGAAGCCGTTCATGGACCTCAAAGGGCGCGCGGTCTGGGTGCGATCGGCTGAAATTTTTTCGAACCGCGAAGAAGTGAAACAGTTGCTCATTTCGGTTGCGGAAGAAGATATCGAATGGTTCAAGCAAAAGTTCCGACCGAACCTGGCATTCATGGAGATTGAAATCGTGGCCGGCGGTCTGGAGCGGGCCGATTCTGTTCAGAATGCTTTGGCGCGTGTGAAAGCGGACATCGACTATGTTGCCATTCACGATGCGGCCCGACCATTGATTACCGATAAATGGGTTGGTGAAATCTTTGCTGCTGCAGAAAAACATGACGCCGTCATCCCCGCCGTCCGGGTTTCCAGTACGCTCAAACGGGCCGACAAAGAGCAGCGAATTCTGGAGACGGTCGACCGCACCGATCTCTGGGCAGCACAGACACCACAGGTCTTTAAACGCCAGTTGTTGTTAGACGCATATGCACAGCGCGGTGATTTCCAAGCCACGGATGAAGCCCAACTGATCGAAAATCTGGGGCACCCGGTGAAGATTGTCGAAGGCTCGCCCCTGAATCAGAAGATCACGACGGCCGCTGATTTCCGGATGGCGGAAGCTCTGGTCAATGCCCTGCCAAAACCGAAAGGCATCCAGGCACTGCATCCGTTTGCCGATGAAGAACCGCACGGGATTTAGTAAATAATTCATGAGAATTGGGGGAAGGCTGGATTTATCCAGCAGATCCCGTTTGAGATGAAGCTATAGATTAGTTAGACTGATTCAACCTCTCTTCAGGAGAGAAGCACAGCCCGGTGGAGCAGTCCGGCGTGCCGCTTTGTGAAAGATAGCTTCTGATATCCATCCTGTTTCAGACACCAGACTCTTCTCAATGAAAAGGAAGCGACCATGAATTCGACCCCCGAAGCAGCCGCGACTCCAGAACCAGCTCCAAAACCAAAAAAACAGGTCAGTGCCCAGCGTCGTGTGATCTCCTGGGTCTTTATTGCGATTTTGCTCGTGATCGTATTGCTGGAATGGCGTGCAAAATCATCACAGGCAAACACAGTAAAAAGCATGGAAGCGGCGATGGCAAAGGCGGGTGATTCAGCAGAATTCCCGTTTACTGAGTTTCAAAACTTCAAGCAGGGGAGTCCTTCCGAAGACGTTGATGAAACGGGGGCGATCTTGCGGAAACACCATTATCGCTGGAATGGCATTTTCAAAACCTACGACCTGCGGGTACTCGTCGATGAACATGAGATGGTGGTTACATTCGACACCTTACCAGAAGGTGATACCGTTGGCGGCATCCGTCGCATTTTGAAAAAGAATATGGAAACCCTGAAGAAAAAACAGAAGGATCTGATAGAACAATCATCCGGTGATGCAAAACCGGGTGAAGCAGAAAGTAAGTAAACGGCTTTACCAACTTTCCGCTTTCAATAAGATCGGGGGGGACCAAATGCCATTCGGGACACCCCTTTAAGATTGACCAACTTTGGGAAACCAATCCAAAACGGCTCTCGTGCGTCACTGAAAACAGCTCTCGTATGCCACTGAAAGCAACTCTCGAGTGCCACTGTCGGCTGGCCCGACAGTGCGCGCAGGCAGCATTCGATCACTCTGTTTCGCAATCAAAACGAGTGGGCACGAATATATTTCGTGCCCAGCGCAGGCAGCAAGAGGTGGCAGAGAAGACAGATGAATTTGTCATCCCGCAATGAGACCGATTCGTAGGGGACCCGCCCGCCTTGTGAGACTCAACTCTGTTTTGCCGTGTGAATGGAACCAGTTAAAACACTCGCACGTTGGCACGCACACCACTCTGCCCCTGCGGGCGGACACACGGGTCCGCACCCTACCGCAACACAGGACGGTAAGGTTCCTCTAGTATTGAACCAGCACCATCAGACAAGCCGGGCGGTGTCACACGGAGCGTTAGTTTTTGATTCGAATCTTCGAGCGCCGGGTGCCACGATCCGGCTTGCCCGGTCGTGCAAACTTAAGAACGGCTACCACCTGTCTCACCAAGACAACCTCGATAACATAAAAAACGGCTACTTGGGAAACACACCCACCCGTTTCGCCCACGCCTGCCACTGTGCTGAGAGATCCGAAACCATCTTCGGCTGTTTCTCAGCGAGATTGTTCAACTCCGTGCGATCCTGTCCCACGTTATAGAGTTCCCACTTCTCAGGCTGTAAACCTTTTGCGGGAGACACCCCGCGGCCCACCAGTTTCCAGTCGCCAGCTCGCACGAACGCGTTGTTTTCATGTTCGATAAACAGCGGCGCGGCACGGTTCAGACTTTTTCCCTGCATCGCCGGCCTCAAAGAAACGCCATCCAGAGCATGGATTTTATTGCCGGCAAACGTTGCGGGATATTTCGCTCCCGCCACATCAACAAGCGTCGGCATAATGTCGATCAGCTGTGCTGGTTCTGTGTACCATTCCTTGCGCGGCTTGATCTGTGCCGGCCAGTGCATCAGGAACGGCGTCGAAGTTCCCCCTTCGTGTGCATAATGTTTAAACAGGCGGAACGGCGTGTTTGAAGCATTCGCCCACGCTTTGCCGTAACTGTTACTATGCTCTTGATTACGATTCTCAATATTGAAAAATCGCCCGCGCCCCAGCGCAGGCCCTTCAGCACACGCGCCATTATCCGACAGAAACAGGATCAGCGTGTTGTCCAACTGCTGATTTGTTTTGAGCCATTCGACCAGTTTGCCGATGTTCTGATCCATACGGTCCACCATCGCCGCATAGACAGACATCTTCAGATCCATCTCATTCTGTTTCTTCTTATCCAGTGAGTCCCACGCGGGAGCCGCTGTGTAGCGCGGCGATAATTTTGTATGCGCCGGCAACAGACCGAGTTCCTTTTGCTTTGCCAGACGCTGCTTACGGAGTCGATCCCAGCCGATTCGATACTTGCCGCGATATTTTTTGATCTCCTCTTCGTGCGCCTGCAGCGGCCAATGGGGTGCAGTATACGCGAGGTACAGAAAAAACGGTTTATCCTGTTGCGATGCATCCTGCTGATGTTCTTTGAGGTCACGAATCGCGTAATCGGTAAAGGCATCGGTCGTATAAAAGCGACGGTCCGTCGTGCTCGCAGGCGTCTTGATATGTTCATTCCCCAGCGTCATGCCCCGTGGTTCCTCCGGATAAAAGAACCGTGTCGCCCCCGAGATGCAGCCGAAATATTTTTGAAAGCCTCGCTGCAGCGGCCAGCAATCCTGTGCATTAAATCCCAGATGCCATTTCCCCGTCATATACGTTGCATAGCCGGCGGCCTGCAGCACTTCCGCCACCGTTACACACTCACGATTCAAATAACCCTGATAAGCGGGCGGCCTGGAATTGCTACGTGGATTGTTCGGCGGATCGGTCATCCAGCCGATCCCCGTCTGATGTGGATGCAGGCCCGTCATCAAAGTGGCTCGGGTCGGACAACAGCGGGCCGTATTATAAAACTGCGAAAACCGCACGCCGCCTGCAGCCAGTGCATCAAGATGAGGCGTTTCGATTTCTCCGCCGTAACAGCCGATATCAGAAAAGCCCATGTCATCGACCATGATCAGAATGATATTCGGCCGCGCGTCTTCCGCCGCATTGACGCGGGAAGTCATCAGCAGAAACAAAACGAGCGTAAAACTGAAGAGCGCTTTCAGAGACGGCATGTCGTTCTTTCTTTAGAGGTAATATTAATGGAGCAGGGGAGCCTAACGGTTGAAGAATCTTGTTTAATAATCGCGTCCCTGGTTACTGTTCGCACACGATTTGATCCAGCGTTCCAACTCGGTTTGATACTGTTTCACCAGTTCAGGATGGGTTTCGGAAACATCGGTCGTTTCCCCCGGATCAGCGAGTAAATCAAACAACTGATACTGATCATTCCCCCGCTTACGGGTACGTAGCAGCTTATACTGCTGCGTCATCCAGGCAGCGTTGTTTTGAAATTGAAAACCGATCGGCTGTCTACGTTCCTGCAGGTTCTGTTCTAACACGGGGAGCAGATTGATTCCATCCAACGGTCGATCTTCAGGAATCATTAACCCGGCGGCAGCCAGAATCGTCGGTAGATAATCGCTGGTGACCATTGGAAAACGGGTTTCGGTACCGGGTTGAATGTTGCCCGGCCACTCCAGGAGTGCCGGCACACGAATGCCCCCTTCGGTCAAATCCCGTTTGCGTCCTCGAAACGGCCCCGCTGAACCGGGCGCACTGGCTTTTCCTTCCGGCCCATTGTCCGAACAGAACCAGAGCATCGTATTTTTAGCGACAGCCAGCGATTTTAACTGCGCCCGCAGCCGTCCCACCTGCTCATCCATGGCGGTGATACAGCCAAAATAATTCGCGTGATTGAGATCGTATTTCGCATACAGCTTCCGATAATCGGGACCGGCGACCACCGGGAGATGCGGTGTATGAAACCAGATCACACAAAAAAACGGTTGCTTCTCCTGCACACTCTGTTTGATGAAAGGCACCGCTCGGTCCATGATAACCCGCGAATCATCGCCACGCAGATTGTCGTTCACGATCTCGCCCACTGCATTCCAGTAATGCGTGCCGTACGGCTGACTTGGGCTCTCTTCCGTCAACGCCGCCCAACCTTTACCTGATGCTTTCCCCTTTGGCTTCCGCATCGGGTCCCAGGTGGGGACCTTCGCTTCCGTCGAGAAACAGACTTCAAACCCGTTCTGCCAGGGGGGTGAAAAGTGATCTGAATTCTTAGGGCCGCCTCTGTTCGAATCGCGGGTTGTTTTCGTGAGCGTTCCCAAATGCCATTTCCCGAAGTGCCCCGTGCGATAACCCACGGTTTTCAATGATTCCGCCAGCGTCTGTTCCTGCGGCTTCATGTGCCCCGTATTCGCATGCACAATTCCATAGCGAAACGGATTCCGGCCTGTCAGACAGCTTCCTCGCGTTGGACTGCAGACCGGAGCCCCGGCGTAAAAGCGTTTGAGATTCATCCCGGCCCGCGCCATCGCATCCAGGTGCGGCGTGCGAATGATCTTATTCCCGTTAAAGCCGGTATCTCCCCAGCCAAGATCATCGCACATAATCAAGATCACGTTCGGTTTTTCAGCCGCGTGTGCGTCAAACGAGAACAGACAACCGAGCAAACAAACCAGTACGATAATGAATTTCGGAAACATCAACAGCGCCCCATTCTGAGCGGAATGGCGCCAGCCACCGTTTTAAAACAGACCTGCAATCACAACCGGCAGCTAGCGCCGTGCCGCTCAGTTGATTTGGGAATCTCAATCAATCTTACTGCCACAACGAACGGAAATATTTGGCATCGACGGCAGTCTGTGCCAGACATTCCTGCGTTGAAAGTTCCTTCCAACTGTGTCGGCCTTTATACTCGCTGTGCAGGGAAAACGTACCTTCGTAACCCAGCTCGCGCAGGGCAGCCACATATTTCGGGATCGGGGAAATGCCATCTGCCACCGGCACCGTTTTCACTTCCCATTTCTGATGTCCCTGTTTGTCTCGGCCTTCGCCTCGTTCCCAGGAAAAGTTCTTGACGGCACACAGAGCAATCCAGGGTGCTAATAAATCGAGTCCCTGACGCCAACCGTCGCCGCTTCCTTCTTTGACCATGTGCAGCATGTCGACATACGCGCCGACTTCCTGCGGCGAATAATCCTGAATCAACTGATACAACTGTGTTCCGTGTGAAGGAAGAAACGCATTTGAGTGCACATGCACGCAAGGCAGCACATTATATTTTCCCGCCAACTTCGCGACCTTGCCGATTTTTTTCGACGTTTCTTTCAGCTGTTGTGCCAGGGTGCCGAATTGTTTGTAGCGATAGTAACCAATCTTGACGCGATCGATGCCCTGTTCTTGCGCCGTCGCCAGAATACGTTCAGCGTTTTTATCGGGCTCGTCGATCATTGTGGTCAGGTACAGGATTTTCACGCCCGCCTCTTTCGCCGCCGCACACGCCTCGGGCAGTTCCTTCTCCGCATTTTCAGGGAGAATGTGTCCTTTGGGGCGAACCGTCAGATCGAGGCCGTCCAGACCGATCGATTTGAACGCCCGGCAGACTTCGGGGATCGGCATATCCTGAAAGCTCTTGGTGAACGCGCCCAGTTGGTAGCCGCTGGCGGGTTTCGCTTTCTTGGTCTCACCGGCCTGTAAACTCGATAAACCGCTGGCAACTGCTGTACCCGCTAATACATTCAGCGAGGCCTGTTTCAGAAAATCACGGCGTGGGAGCCGATTATGAGGGGGAAGAGCATTCCGCATGGTAAAAACCTTCTCTATGATTCATTGTCGGGTAGAATTCAGTTGGGGTCGTTTTATATTAGACTGTGTCCAGTTTTACTGTAGCGTTTCCAAGGCCATTTGGACCGAGTCTCTTAGATTGAAACACGCTCTGGTTAAATGGGATACGCTCTAGTATGATCACCGACCGGCCCTTTTTCTACCGGATTTACCTGTTTTACTGAAATCGAAAGCGATACCCCGTTCGTATGTCTGAGCCACTCACACTTGTTGCCACCTCCGCCTTTGGTCTGGAAGCCGTGGTTTCACGCGAATTAAAACAACTGGGATACGAAGATCAGACGGTCGAAAACGGGCGCGTTACCTTTCAAGGCGATCTGGAAGCAATCTGCCGCTGTAATCTCTGGCTCCGCAGCGCCGACCGGGTGATGATCTGTCTGGGCGAATTCTCGGCACTCGATTTCGATGACCTGTTCGAGGAGACCCGCGATCTGGAATGGGAACGCTGGCTCCCCCCCTCTGCGAGATTCCCTGTCCGCGCGTCCGCCGTCCGTTCAAAAATCAACAGCGCCAAAAACTCTCAGAAGACGGTCAAGAAAGCAATCGCCTTACGCTTGAAGGATCAATACATCAAAGACTGGTTCCCCGAAGACGGCCCCCTATACTCCGTCAACGTGTCAATTCTGAAAGACCGGGCGTCGATCTGTGTCGACACCACCGGCCCCAGTCTCCATAAACGTGGCTATCGCAAGCTGGTCGCCGGTGCCCAATTGAAAGAAACACTGGCAGCAGGACTGATTCAACTTAGCTACTGGAACCGGGAGCGGGCCTTTGTTGATCCCTGCTGCGGTTCGGGGACGATCCCCATCGAAGCGGCTTTGATCGGTACGAACACCGCGCCGGGCATCAATCGCGAATTTGCCTGCGAAGGCTGGCAGCAGTTCCCTGAGGAGATGTGGAAAGAGGCCCGCGACGAAGCCCGCGATCTGGAACGCAATGATCTCGCCTTTCGTCTGCAGGGTTACGACATTGATCCCGCGATGATTCGCATGGCCCGCTATCACGCAGAACAGGCGGGCATGGAGGACTTCATTCATTTTCAGGAACAGCCTCTCTCCGATTTCAGCACGCCCCGCAAGTATGGCTGCATCATTACTAACCCGCCGTATGGCGAACGTCTGGGAGAAAAAGAAGACGCCGAAGTCATCTACCGCGAAATGAAACGCGTCTTCGAGCCGCTGGAAATGTGGTCGATTTATGTGCTGACTTCGCATCCCGGCTTTGAACGCATCTTCGGACAAAAAGCCCGACGTCGCAAATTGTATAACGGCGGCATTGAATGCACCTACTATCAATTCCCCGGTCCACCCCCGCCACGCAAAAAAACGCCCTGGGACAAAGCCAAAGCTTCGGAAGTAGAAACGGAAGAAACAGCGACAGAGCCAGAAGCGACTGATTTAAACCCCGTTGACGCAGAGACAACAGCCGTCGAACCAGCAGACGTGGAACCGACGAATGAAGAAGTGTCCCGCGAAGAAGAATCAACCTGAAACGATTTGCGGTCAAGCGGTCCACATGTTGCGGATATTTTTACGGATGTCTTCCGCCGTCGTTTCAATCTGCGCTTCCTGTGGTGTATCCAGATCCTCGGCGTTGAACGCCGGTCGCCGCTGAAACAGCGAGAGCGTTTTTGAAGAGACAAACCGCGTTAACTGTGCATAACTATGGGCCTGATTCCAGCGACGGTTCTGAAAATACTGACGATGGGGAAAACAGACATAGAGCCAGTTCTTCGCCCGTGTCAGCGCGACATAAAACAGTCGGCGTTCTTCGTCGATTTCGTCTTCACTCTCCAGTGACATCTCAGAAGGAATGCTTCCGTCGGCAGCCTGCAGCACATAGACGGCGTCCCACTCCAGTCCTTTCGATGAATGAATCGTGCTTAAAACCAGAAAGTCATCGTCGGTCTTGTCGCTGCCGCTCGCGACATCCTGAGTCGAACTGGGCGGATCGAGGGTGATCTCTTCCAGAAAACTCATGCGACTACTGAACCGGTTGGCGACCTGTTCCAGTTGTTCCAGATCGCGCTGGCGAGCTGCTGCGTTGTCATACTGCTGATCCAAGAGTGGCGAGTAAAACGTGCGCACCTGATGCACTTCTGCTGAGATGCCTTTTTTTTCTGATTGTGGTGAAGCGAGGTTTTTCATCAGCCGCACGAATAGCGGCCAATGCTCGACCGTCGCTGCCGGCGGTTTGAATTCAGACCACGTGTCAAACCGAAACTGGGATTCCGCCAGCAGGTTGAGTAACTGCTGCGCTTTCTTTTGACCGATGCCCGGTAGCAATGTTAATACACGCAGACCGGAAACCGCATCACGGGGATTTTCTGCGAGTCTCAAATACGCCATCATATCTTTAACGTGCGCGGTCTCAATAAATTTTAACCCACCATATTTGTGATAGGCAATGTTACGGCGAGCCAGTTCGACTTCCAGCGCCAGACTGTGACTTGAAGCCCGAAACAGCACCGCCTGCTTCTGCAGGGGAATGCCGGCTTCCCGGTGTTCGAGTACCTGCTGCACGACGAAGTCGGCCTGCTCGTTGTTGTCGCTGCAATCCACGATGAAGGGGGCTTCGCCTATAATTTTGGACGACCACAAGTTTTTCTCATACCGTTCATGGGCTTCGTCGATAATCTGGTTCGTCGCCTGCAGAATCGGTTGTGTACTGCGATAATTTTCTTCGAGCGTGACGATGGTCGTGCCCGGATAGTCCTGCGGAAAGTCCAGAATGTTTCGCACGGTCGCCGCCCGAAAGGAATAGATCGACTGCGCATCGTCACCGACGACCGTCAGGACCTCTCCCTCGGGACTGAGGTTTTTCAGAATGCCCGACTGCAGAATGTTCGTGTCCTGATACTCGTCGACCAGAACCGCTTCGAACTGGCCGCGTAACAGTTTGCCGCCTGCGGGATCAGCGACGAGGGCATGCCAGAACAGCAGCAGGTCGTCATAATCGAGAATGTTCTGTTTTTCTTTCCGATCAACGAACGCCTGAAACAGTTTTTTGAGATCGTCCACATGCTCCAGGCACCAGGGGTAATGCCGTTCGAGAATGGGGTCCAGCTTCGAGCAGGTATTTACACAGCGGCTGTAGATTTCCAGCAGCGTTCCTTTACGCGGAAATTTCTTTCCGTTATTCCCCAGCTCCATTTCGCTGCGAATGGCGCTGATTAGATCTTCGGCGTCGCTGCGATCGATGATCGTAAAATCATCAGGCAAGCCGATCGCCTGGCCGTATCGTCTGAGCAATCGAGCCGCCGTTGAGTGGAAGGTGCCTCCCCAGATACTGCGCGAGCGCGCCGTTGCCGCCGAACGTTCGCGGCCTTCGCCCAATTCGCGCAACAGATTATCGACGCGACGGATCATTTCATTCGCGGCGCGTCGGGAGAACGTGAGCAGCAAAATCCGACTGGGATCAATGCCTTGCGAGATCAGATACGCGACCCGATGCGAAAGCGTGGTCGTTTTCCCCGTACCGGCACCGGCGATAATCAGCAACGGACCAGAATCGTGACAGGCAGCCGCCTGCTGTTCCTGGTTGAGCTGTTTAAAAAGTTCTTCAAGTTCTTGGGGGATTTCTGACATCCGTGCCTCGCCGAGGTCATGAGAGAGTGCTGAACTGCTTATTCTCTATTTTCGCGGCAGAGACCGTGATCGCAAGGGGCGGATATCAAAAATGTTGCTGAACGATTGTTTTTCCCGTAATTCGGATCGCTGATCACAGTTCCCGCAGTCGAACATTGCGATACTGCACCTGATTCACCAGGTTTCCGTGAATCTGCAGTGCGATAATGCCCTTCAGCGGGATAGTGGAATCTTCTTCGGTGAAGTCGACCGTCTGCACGCCGTTGATCCAGAGTTGAATCCGCGGGCCTTCACAGCGAATGCGGTACGTATTCCAGTCATCCATGCGGACAGGGAAATCACGTTGTTTCGCTGGGGGACCAGCCAGAATCTTTTTACGGCGTGATTCATCATACAGACAGCCCCAGTAACCGGTGCCGAGGTCGGCCTGATAGCCGCTGACTTCGTGATGATCGGGAATTTCTGCGGTCCGAATCTGCACACCTGCGTTCGTTTTGTCGCCAAGCAGTTTGAATTCGAGTTTGAGTTCGAAGTCGTCGTACTCTTTATTCGAACGCAGAAACTCGTTGCGTTCGACATTTTCTGTCAGGCTGCCAGCGACGATCTCGCCGTTTTCGATGCGGAAGATTTTTTCATTGCCGTGCCAGCCCGCGAACGATTTCCCGTCAAACAGAGATTCAAAACCAAGCCCCTGTTCGTTCTGTTTCGCTTGCGCCTTGACTCGGTCCCGTTGTTGTGCGGCCCGTTGTTTGAGATTGGCATTTGCCGTCGTGGCAACCACCTGCTGCAGTGCGTTCAGCAGGAGATCATCTTCAATCGGTGTGCCTCGCTCAGCCCAGGAGACAATGATAGCGGCGGCTGACACATTAAGTTGTTTGTCACCGAGTAATTCAATTGTATAACTCACCACCTGCGGCGTGGGATTACGACGCAGAACTTCGAATACGAGTTTCTTTTCATCGTTGCGTTCCGCATTTGCCAGCGTGTTGCGGCAGACTTCCAACCGCTCTGCGGGCGTCATATTGAGCTGACGGGCGACACGGATGTAACCACGCAGAGCGCGAATTTTGTATTTGCGGTTCTCCAGATTTTTCGCCAGATCTAATAACGGCGGCGCGACGTCTATCGTCACCCATTTCCCGAGCAGGTCGGTAGCGGTATTCTGCAGCGCGTCTTCATTGGAATGGGCCGCTTTCACGACAGTTTTCAGCGCTGTCTCACCACCAATGGCCGCCAGTTGTTTTAGCAGTTCCTGCTGTTGTGCTATCGAAGCCCCTTCCATGGCGGCTGCCAGTGTATTCGCCGCTGCTTCCAGAGGCAAACGAGAGCAGGCCGCCTTGAGGGCATTGCCGGTGGTGGCATCACTGGGATTCTTTAAAGCGAGTGCAATCAGTTGCGGCAGATCGGCGGACGACGTCGTACCGCCTAGTGCGGCGATGGCGGTCTGTTTGACTTCAGGATTCGCGTGGTTGACCAGTTGCAGAACAGTCGGCGTCAGCGAACTGATGCGGCATTGACCCGCCAACTGCAGGCCCACCAGTTGCTGCTGAAGTGCTTCGTTTTCCACCAGCTTGCGTGTGTTTGCTTCAATCAATGATTTGACTTTTGCGGAAGGCTGACTGGAATTGAATGTCGCTATCACGGCTTCCGCGGCGGCTCCGATTTCAGAATTGTTTTGTTTCACCAGACCAAACAGGTCATTTAAAACCTGAAGCTGGGCACTTTCATCCAGAGCAGAGTCGAGTTCGCCCAGAGAATAAATCGCCTGCAGTTTGAGCGGCTCAGAACCTTTGCTTGCTGCTTCGCGGATCAGAGGCAGTGCTGCAGGATCGTGCGCGAGACTCAATGCGGCGATCAACAGTGCTTTGCGTTCGTCAGAGAGACTTTTGTAAGCGTTGACTAAAGTAGGGGTTGCCTGCTTGCCCAGATCGCGGGCTGCCTGCAAACCGAAGCGGAAACGCGGCAGGTCTTCTGACTTCAGTTCCTCTGCCAGGAGATCCAGGCCCGCTTTACCTTGTACTACAATCGTCAGTTGTGTCGCCGCCAGATTGATATTTTCTGGCAGGTCTGCCTTGCGAACGGCTTCTGCGAGCGCGATTGCCGTTTTCTTGTCTTTTTCAGCCAGCGAACGGGCACACATCAGACAGGCGAAACCGACTTCGTTTTGGACTTTCGCATCCCCTTTGCCGATGGCCGCCTGTAATGCTGTTGCGGCTGATTTTGTTCCAATCGCACCCAGAGCATGGGCGGCTGCGATCGCGACTTTTGTATTCTGATCGGCGAGCAGGGGAGTCAGGTCGCCGACCGCCTGTTTGTCTTTTCGCTTGGCAATGGAGTTGATCACGCCCACCAGCAAGTTGCCTTTGACGGTTTTCAACGCGTCTCGCAACGCTTTGTCTGCCGCAGGACTGGGAATGTTTTCCAGAGCCGAGCGGGCATACGTCGCCAGTTTTTCATCGCCCAGATATTTCGCGATCACTGGGACTGACTTGGCATCGCCAATCGCTGCCAGACGACGGCAGGCCATTGCTTTGTCATAAGTGTCCGCATCGGAATTCAGCACCTTGACCAGACGGACTGCTTCCGGTGCTGTGTTAGGTTGATCGTCTGCTTGAACAGACGCCGTGTTGACCAGCAGACAAACGGTAAAGAGTAGAACAATAAAAGTCTTCAAAGCAGACATGAGCACAAATTCCTCAAGGGAAAGAACGTGTTTTATGAGAATTTAAAAATCAGTTGTGAATCAAGCAGCCGCTTAAACGGTCCACGGTTCCCGCATCGCACGGCTCCGCATTCGGTTGGCTTCGTCATCGTTCACAAATTCTTCCGTCACTGGATCGAACTGCACTTTGCGACCCAGTTTCCAGGCAATCGCCGCAGCATGACAGGCGATGTGCGAGCGGGCCATGACATCTTCATTGGCGGCCGGCTGCGAACGGGTTTTCACACAGTTAAAGAAATCACGCACATGAAATTTAGGGGATGTTCCCGGAATCGAACTAGGTGAGGGAAGCGACGCTCTGAGCTCATCTGAAGAAACAGCCGTCTGACCGGAATCGCCGGTTTCGACCCAGCCTGCTTCGCCTTCGAACCGCACGGGGCAGGTTCCCAGACCCATCCAGCCGTTGCGACGCATGACGAGTTTCACGCCATTTTCATACATGCATTCGATGACATTGTCGTTGGGAACATCTTTGGGTTCGTACGTCACCGGCATCGTGTTGTCAGCGTCGAGCGCCCACTGGCAGATATCCAGCGTGTGTGCACCCCAGTCAAGCAGTTTCGCACCGGAATCGAAATCGTAATGTCCGCGCCAGGCGCCGTCGACATAAGCGTGGTTATAAGGCCGCCACGGTGCAGGGCCGAGCCACATGTTCCAATCGACGACTTCCTGATCAGGCTCTGGTTCGGTGGGTAGCCAGTCATGACGGTCGATCAGTTGATAGATCGAAGCGTGTACGGTATGAATTTTCCCAAGCTGTCCCGTTTGGGCCAGTTTCGCAGCGTGGCCAAAGTTAGACACATTGCGGCGTTGTGTGCCTGCCTGGAAGACGCGTCCGGTGCGCTGAATCGTCTGCTGCAGTCGTCGGGCGAGTTCAATGGAAATCGCACACGGTTTTTCGGAGTAGACATCTTTACCTGCTTCCGCGGCCATCATGGAAGCGGTCGCATGCCAGCGGTCGCCGGTCGCGATCAGGACCGCGTCGATATCATCGCGGGCCAGCAGTTCGCGGAAGTCACGATAGGTATCGCATTTCTGGTCGCCGTTCTGTTTGTCGGCCATTTCCTTGACGGTTTTGCGCTGGTCCGCACGAACGTCGGCGATGGCGACAAAACGGACATCGGGCTGTTCGAGCATGTGGCTCAAGACATAGCCACCACGTCTGCGAATGCCGATGCCCCCCAGATTGATCCGTTCGCTGGGAGCGACGGTTCCATTCAGTCCGAGCGCGGTGCCGGGAATGATTGTCGGAACCGAGAACACCGTACTTGCCGCGGCTGCGGTTTTCATGAAGTCACGACGATTGAGCGCACTTGGTTTCGTCATTAGATTCTCCTCGTAAGCCATTTTGAAATGAGCCGAGTTTGTGTATGTCATTATGAAAGATAATCGCGGGTTGATCAAACAAGTAATTGACTTGTTTCGTTAATTGTAATGCTCCCGGTGGTGTGCGTCTTGGAAATTCGAGGCGATTTTGTGTATATTTGGCGCATTCTCGTTTTAGAAAAAATACCATGCCGACCTCGATTCAATCTCAATTTTTCGAAAATGTCCCCGGAATAGAGCAAACCTGCCGCCTGTTTGCGCATTTGCCCGATGTGTATCTGGTGGTGAAAGACGCCGAGGGACGCTTCATCAAACATAATCGGGCTCTGTTGAACTGGCTCAAAGTTGATGATGAGCATGAACTCATCGGCAAGACCGATTTTGATATTCATCCCCGCGATCAGGCCGAAGCGTATCAGCGGGAAGACCGCCGCGTGAGGGAAACGTGCGAGCCGCTGGTCGATCTGGTACATCCGGTAACGGGCGGCGAAGGAGCGACGTCCTGGTTTCAGGTGATCAAGGAGCCGTTATTCGATAAACGGGGGAAGGTCGCGGGTATTGTCGGCATGATGCGCGATTACCGCCGGGCCGGGCTGGCGATTGCCCCGTATCTGGAAATGCAACGGGTGTTTGATCATATCAACGATCATTTTCAGCGAGAGATCGTGGTGCAGGAACTCGCATCGCTGGTCGAGCTTTCAACCAGTCAATTTCAACGGCGGTTTCGAAAACTGTTCCATACCAGCCCCGCCAGTTATATCAATCACGTGCGTATTCAAGCCGCCTGCCGTCTGTTGACCAACACGACCGATACGATTTCGCAGATCGCCAACCAGACCGGCTTTTATGATCACAGCCATTTTTCGAAGGTTTTTAAGGCACAGACCGGCGTGAGCCCCACCGTCTATCGGCGGCAATATCAGTAGACTCCGATCTATCGCCCTGAACCAATTTTGCCCGAGAACGGTCTGTCTGTTATCATTCGTCAATGCATTTCTCATTTCTCTCCTTTTAGACAGAGCAGACATCCAATGGGATCACAGTTATCAGAACTGTCAGACAAACTAACTGAATTCATCGCCAATCAAAAGCTGTTTTTCGTCGGCACCGCAACGGCGGAGAGCCGGATAAACGTCTCTCCCAAAGGCATGGATGCATTTCGCGTCTTGGGGCCGAATCGTGTGATCTGGCTCAACGTCACCGGCAGCGGCAATGAGACGTCAGCCCATATCCAGGAAGACGGCCGGATGACGGTGATGTTCTGTGCCTTCACAGGTAAGCCGCTGATCTTACGGCTTTACGGACAGGCACGGGTGATTCATCCTTACGATGCCACGTGGGATGAACTATTCGCGCACTTCCCTTCCATCCCCGGTGCCCGGCAGGTATTCGATATGAATGTCGACCTGGTTCAGACATCCTGCGGCATGGGTGTACCTTATTATGATTACGTCGAAGAACGCGAGCAACTCACCACCTGGGCCACCAAACAGGGCCCCGAAGGTCTGAACCAGTACTGGCACGACAAAAACCAACAAAGCCTGGACGGCATTCCGACGCACATTCTGGAAGAGAAGTAGTAGGAAATTTGATCAGGGGTTACCCATATAAATATTTCATGGGTGGGCTCGAATGCAATTCGAGCCGAGCGCAGCGAGCAGGAAATTGACAGAGAGATAGTGTGAAAAAGTAAGGACGAAGTTTCTAGATTTGTTCAAGGAATGTGATCGGTTCATACTCCTGCGAATGTCGAACCCGTCATTTTCCTGTTGCCTGCGGCAATCCCGAATTGCATTCGGGACCACCCTCGAACCTTCTCTTGAGATGGAACGTTCCAGCCGTAGTTCAAAAAATATCCAGTTGCATTCCCGTCCACTTGGCCTTTTTCGGTAAGAGCCGTTTTGCTTCTTTCAACACGAATTTCGGGTCCATGAAGGGTTCGTAGCTGATGTCCTGCCAGAGAACATTTCCGTCGGCATCGATGATGAAGGTGCCGTGCAGAGGCTGTTTTTCGAAATCGTCAAACACGTGGAAGGTTTTGAAGACATCCAGCTTGTCATTGGAAAACAGCGGGATTGGCAGGTCACCTTTGTCGTAGTTTTTGATCGACGTTTTCAGACCTTCCTGATTGTCGGTGCTAATCGCCATTAACGGAATACCTGCTTTTTCGAATTCATGCACCATCGGGGCGAACGCCTGCAACTGTTCGGCACAGTGCAGACAACTGAAGCCGAGATAAAAGATCAACACGTGCGGCTTGCCACGAAATTCTTTTGCGCTGCGTTGTTTGCCGGTCGCGTCTTTGAGCTGCCAGGTGGGTGCGGGCGATGGCTTCCAGCGGAAGGGGCCCAGTGTTTTCAGGTCGGGTCGGTCTCCGACATCGCTGGCGGCGACCGCTTCGATTCGCCAGTCTGTTTCGAAACTGAGTTCTTTCGCGATCGGTGCCAGTCGAACAAACAGGGGCACATCCAGGTCGATGGTCGCAGAGAGTTCTTGTAGTTTCTCAAACTCCTTTTTCGCAGGTTCTTTTTTATCCGCCTGCCAGAGCAGTTCCACCAGCGTCGCTTGCGGCTGGACTTCGTTTTTGTGTGAGCCAATCAGCTTCCGCAAGGCTTTTTCTGCTTTCTCCGCTTCACCTGATTTCCAGAGTACGGAGATCAGATAGACTTCGTCCGCGCCGCCCGCTTTTTTCAATAGTTTGTGACCTGACTTGAAGTCGCCGGCAGCGATCGCCTGATGCCCTTTTAAGGCGTTGATCGGGCGTTCCAGTTTTTTGATTTTCGCTGCAAACGATTTACCAGCTTTTTCAATGGCTGCCTGAGTTCCTTTCGTCACTTTCTCAGTTTTTGAAGCCCCCGGCTTTTGTGCTACAACCGGACTGGATTCTCTGAGTTTTAATGCAGCCGCCTGTTCTGCCTGTTTCTTCTCAGCCTGTAATTTGTCGAGCCGCTTCTGTAATTTTGCCAGTTGGGCGTCGCCGTCTTTTGTATTTCCCTTTGCATAGTACGCCAGTCCCAGATAACGCAGGCGGTTGACCTGTTCGTCTTCAACATCGGTTGGCTCAAGATAAGGGGTCTGGCTGAGTGCAATCAGTTCGTCCCACAGTTCATAGGTGCGCAAAACCTGCAGTAGACGCATACGGCCGTACTTTGCACTGCCCCTTTTTTTAAACGTGTTGTATTTCGGATGCTGCGGAAGTTCGATCATATTTTTGGCAAGTGCGACGGCATCGTGTACGCGGCCGATGAAAATTAGATTGCGAATCAACCATTCGTTATTGTGCGCATAATTATGAATCTGGTCGGGCATGACAACGTCGCGCATCATGTGGGCGTGATCCACGCGGGCCGAGGCTTCCTGCTGCCAGACCGCATCCTGATAGCGATTGAGTCGTGAATAAATATGGCCGGGCATATGCCACATGTGGGCGATGCCGGGTGAGGACTGCCCGCATTTCGCAGCCGAGGTGAGGGCCATCTCCGGTTTGCGGTGATCCCAGAGATGGATGCGATAGTGGTGCGCGGGATGCAGCGGATTCTTCGCGAAGATATCCTGCAGCAGTGCCTCGGCGGCAATATAGCTTGTGCTGGAAGAACGCGTGTTATACAGATGGACTGCCAGAAACGCTTTCGCTTCCAGATCATCGGGGAAATCCAAAATCAGGTTTTCCATTGCTTTGGTGTAAGCGTCGTTTCGTTCTTTGGACTTTTTCTTGTCGGCGTTGATATACGCTTCAAGGGCTTTGATGTACTGCTTTTCGCGCGGGCTGGCTTTGTCGATGCGTTTGTTGGCTTGTTCGATGAAGCCTTTGGCTCGTTTGCTGTTTTTCAGATTACACATCGCAGCGCCCCAGAACGCCATGGCGCAGTCCGGGTCTAAATTCGCCGCGTGTCGGAAAGAACGTTCGGCTTCCAGATACCAGAAGCCATGCAACTGACCTAATCCCTGATCCAGGAATTTCTGTGCTTCGGGATTTTTGACGGTCACATCAAAGTGAACGTCTCCCGTATTGCCCATCAGGTAGGCAGCCCGCCGCGGACCTTCGTTGAAGACTTCACCATGATACGAATGGCCGGCCAGAATTTCTTCCGCTTTGCTGGTCTCTTTCTTGGCATCGCTGGCTGCTGCTTTGTCGGCACTCCAGACGATGGTGTTAGACAGGAACAGCAGGGCGGTTACCGTCATGAGAGACGAACAAGTTTTACGAAGCGAAGCGGGCAGGAAGAGTTTCAGCATGGACCACTCTTATGAGTCAGAGGAATCAAAGTAATTTTCAGGCGAGAATCATGTACACAGGGTTTAATTTTACCGAAGCCACTTTCCGAATGTCGATAGCCGAGGGCGATTTCACGAAGCAAATACCGGAAAGATGTTGATTGCAGGCAATGCCTGTTTTTGACAGAACGCCTCAGTCTTGTATAATCATTCCATGTCTTACAACAGATGAAACCCTAATCGCGTCGCTTGTGCTATCTTTCGGTATGATTGCAACTTAGCCAGCAAAGAGTGAGACAATTATCAACGAAAAAACAGTTCCCATGACCGGAAATCCTGACTCATCTCCCAATTCAAGATCCAACCAGCTAAAATCGGCACCACGTATTTACGTCGATGCAGAGGACGAACTATTAGATAACAGCACTGCGGTTCGGGTTCTTGGCGTGGTCTGCCTTACCCTTGGGTGTTGGATGGGCTATGACAACGTTTACAAACCTTTGACGCTGGCGCTTGCAAATCAACAGTCATTCTCCATTCACTCCGGGACAGTCGGAATTTCGTTTATCGGGATCATCTGTGGCGTTATCATGCTCATTGCTGGGCGACATGCTCGTAAGATATTGCTGGACCGTTGGCGGAATGCTACACCGTTGAAGGTGTTAATTACTTTTTCAATCGTGGCTGCCTCAATCGCTTTTGATCATTATTTTGAGCAACTCCTGTCAGGTCTCGGCTATGTCATCACGCGTTTGCCATAGCAAAAATGAAGCTGAATACCGAATCGCCCCCATTCGATTTCTGATACCAAGGCTGCTCTTCAAATATCGTTGGCTGGGAACGATGCTATTGCAGGAAAGATGTAGATTGATTGATCTAGTCAATCCACAGCGTAAATTCATTTGCCTCTCGAATTTGTACAGTGTAGCATACGCAGATTATGGTTCGTGTTTGTTTTACCGCCAATTTGGAACGTCATCTTTCCTGCCCTGAAGCCACGGTTTCCGGAGCATCGGTCCGCGAAGCGCTGGATGCGGTGTTTGAAACTCAGCAGCAGTTAAAGGGTTACGTACTTGATGATCAGAACCGCCTGCGTCAACACATGGTGATTTTCGTCGACGGCAAGACGATTATTGACCGGGTGCATCTCAGCGATGCGATTTCACCCGACAGCGAAATTTATGTGATGCAGGCACTCTCCGGCGGCTAACAACTCGTTCTTCTTTGATACAACTGCAACCAGATTGAAAGGTGCCTGGTATGAGTTCTCCGGTTCACATCGCGACGCGTAAAGGCCTGTTCCGAATTGATCGAAGTTCGAATGGCTGGAACATCAGTCGGCATGATTTCGTGGGTGAGAACGTCTCAATGGTGTTACATGATTCGCGGGATGGTACAACGTACGCCGCGTTGAACCATGGTCACTTTGGTGTGAAGCTGCATCGCAGTACTGATGCGGGAGAGAACTGGGAAGAGTGTGCCGTGCCTGTTTATCCGGAAGGGTCTACGAAAGGGGCGGACCCCTTTTCCCCGGACAGCGAACCGAAGCCGGCCAGCCTGAGTGAAATCTGGTCTCTCGAAGCCGGCGGCGCCGATCAACCGGGACGGCTCTGGTGTGGTACAATTCCCGGCGGCCTGTTTCGTTCTGATAATCGTGGCACATCATGGCAGTTGGTGGAATCGTTATGGGATCTGCCCGAACGCCAAGAATGGTTTGGTGGTGGCAAAGATGATCCTGGCATTCATTCGATCTGCGTGCATCCGGAAAACAGCCAACATGTGGCAGTCGCGATTTCCTGTGGCGGCGTGTGGGTGACAGACAATGACGGGGAAAGTTGGTCCTGTAAGGCAGACGGCATGTATGCAGAATACATGCCCCCCGATGAGGCTCATAGCCCCAATATTCAGGATGGCCATCGGATGGTGCAGTCGCCGTCTCACCCCGAAACTTATTGGGTGCAGCATCATAACGGCGTGTTCCGCACCACCGACGGCGCCAATTCGTGGCAGGAAGTGACCGGCATTCAACCTGCCAAGTTTGGCTTCGCCGTCGCCGTGCATCCCAGGCAGCCGGAGACCGCCTGGTTTGTTCCCGGCGTCAAAGATGAGTGCCGCGTTCCCGTCAATGGGAAGTTTGTCGTCGCCCGCACAACCGATGGCGGCGCGACTTCCGAAGTGCTGACCAACGGTCTACCCGGTGAGCAGAGCTATGACATTGTGTATCGACATGCGCTTGATATCGATGAAACCGGCAATTGTCTCGCCGTCGGATCGACGACTGGCAACCTCTGGATTTCCGAAGACGGCGGCGATCTGTGGCAGTCGATCTCGACGAATCTGCCGCCGATTTATTGCGTGCGGTTTGTAAAAGCATAGTCGAAATTAGCGTGTCATTTCTCTGGAATATTGCGAATGATATCGACTTACATCAGCGCTGTCCCGCCCCTGTCGGGCAAGCCGACAGGGGCACCCGGAGGGTAGTTTCATACCCGATGATGTTCGGGGTTGGGAACAGTTCGAAATTCAGTTGGTTTCTCTGACAGTTTCCTGTTGTCTGCGACAATCACGGATTTCATCTGCGACCACCCGGTTGAATGTCGGGATATTGCTGGTTCGCCCGTCCGCAGGGACCTGCAATAGACAGTACTTCTTTGAACAGGTAGGATGAATTCGACAATTCACTTCACTTTCCCTTCAGATCCAATCGGAGCGATGCTGATGACTGCCCCGGAACCGCCTACTGACACAACGCCTGTTTCTTCGGAACCAAAGCACATGCTGGCTCCCCTGATACAGTCGTTACCAGTTGCATACATCGTGTATTTTTTTCTGATCCTGGGGTTTGTTCTGTCAACGCTTCTGTTTCTATATCAGGTTCGCGGTGAAGTCGAACCGGGGGTTCTCCTGATCGATTCCCGCATCGGCCGACTGGAAGTCTTTGGCCACTTATTTCGCGCAACGGCATTTCTGCTGCTGGCCTGGTCACTACGTAAATACCTCTCAAGCCTGCGCGGCATCCGACGTAATGAACCAAACGCTTTTGAGAAGTTTGTCAATGCTTCACGATCCTGGTGGAATGCCGTTTTTTTCAGCGTGCTGCTGATTCTGGTTTACGGGGGCTGGGCATTAATTGTGCACCTCGATCCCTTCTGCTATCTACCAGGTGGAATATATATTCTCCTCCAGGAAACCCCAGCGATGATTATGCTGGCGGATCTGAAATTCTGCAGAGTCAGTCACAACCAGAAGTTCAAGTGGAATTTTATCTGGCAGAAACCAGCCCTGGGGAGGGACTGCAGGAACGCACCGTGGAATCAATCGGTAGATCGATCTGGCTGCCCACCAAACCAATCTTGTTCAATGAGAACTTCCTGGAAGCCAAGGTAGAACTGGACCGGGATCAGTTACCCCTCATCACCATGAAGTTGAATAAGGAGGGAGAAGCAATCCTCAGCAAAGCGAGTCGAGAGCATTTGAATAAACCACTGGCGGTAGTCGTCGACGGAGAAGTCATCATGGCCCCCATCATTCGCGCGCCGATGGGTGCCGAGGTTATGATCACAGGCATCAAAACCATGGACGAAGCGAAACGGATTGCACGTTCTCTCTCCGGCAACAAATAACCTCTTCACTCTGACAGATCAGCCCCCCGTTAGCGCCAGTTTCAACCGAGTTCGGGGATCGGTTTTCCTGTAGGAAGAATTGGCATCGGGCGGCCGCTGTGGTCGAGGAAGGCGTGTTCCTGATCAATGCCCAGGAACCGATAGACGGTGGAGAGCAGATCGTTCGGATCCAGTTTGTTATCTTTGGCGTATGCGCCGTTCGATGTAGTAGAACCGATGACTTGTCCCATGTTCATGCCGCCGCCGGAAACCAGAACCGACATCGAGCCGGGCCAATGGTCACGGCCGGGTTGCATGGTTTTAGAACGGGTTCCCTTTTGTGGGTTGATGCGCGGCGTGCGTCCAAATTCGCCGGTGACAATCACCATCACTTTTTTATCCAAGCCCCGTTCGTAGATGTCTTCGATCAGTGCTGAAACGGCGCGGTCAAAGATCGGCAGGCGGCCTCGCATGTCGTCATACAGGTGACCATTCACCGCGTGAATGTCCCAGTTGCCGGCACAGCCTGGTATGCCCGGGTTCTGCATCTGCATCGTGACAAAGCTACTGCCCGCTTCAACAAGTCGGCGGGCCAGCAGAGCACGTTGGCCCCATTTGTGACGGCCATATTTGTCGCGGGTGGTATCACTTTCCTGCGAGATATCAAACGCATTGCGGGCTCGATCACTGGTCAGCATTTCCAGAGCACGCGTGTTGAATTTATCAATCGACTTTAACGAACCGTTCTGATCGAGGTCGCGGCGCATCTGGTCGAATGACGTTAATAGCGCCACCCGGTCATCAAGACGTTCCTTGAGTTTGTCATCGATGGTGATATTGGGAACCCGAAAACTGGGAAGATTCGGGTCGGAACCGACGACGAACGGTAAAGCCGACTCGCCTAGATAGGAACTTCCGCCGCCATACACACGCGGTTGATTTCCGATATAATTCGGTAGCCCATTATTTACGTGGTCTCGCATTTTTGAAACGATGGGACCGATTGTAGGAAACTGAGAAATCGGTTCCAGTGGTCTGAGTGGATCACGGCCAGAAAGAAACCGGCCTGCACCGCCGGCATGATTGGCAAAGCCGTGTGAGATGGAACGGATGATAGAGAACCGGTCTGCCACCTTCGCATGCAACGGCAGCATTTCGCAGATATCCATACCCGGAACGTTGGTATGAATCGGATTAAATTCTCCCCGATATTCCACCGGTGCATTCGGTTTCATATCGTAGGTTTCCATATGACTGGGTCCGCCTTGCAGCCAGATGAGGATCACCGAGGTATCTGGAGTGGTTTTCGCTGATGAAGCGGCGGCCGCTCTCAGGCGGAGTAAATCGCTTAATCCCAGACCTCCCAGAGTGAGAAATCCTGCCTGGAGGAATGAACGTCGTGATTGAGTGACTTGGATCGAGTTTGTGGGACGACTCATGCTCAACACCTCGACTCGCTACATTAAGGGAAGGATTGATTGTGGAGGGATTCGAATTCATTCGCGATTCAGCGTCTCTTTAATAGAGGTCGGCAGCACTGCGTAAACAAATTCATTTAAATACTCGCTTATATATCATACCAATCAGAAATCACTCTCGCAAACCTTTCCTGGCAGAATGGTCACTTCAAGTGAATTCGCAAAGACAAATACGACACAACCTACTTAAAAATAAGGACTTAGGAATCAACATTGACCATAAAAGGTGAAGCGTGTTGGTGCTCATGAATCTGTCCAGGCAGAACAGTGGCCCAATTGATGCAACCGAAACAGACCCTGTAACCCATTGCGAGAAGGCAACTAACGCGAATCTCTCTGCACGAAAATTGGATTCTGAGCAGGAAATGACTCGTTATTGTCCTGGAGAGAAGATAGAATTAACCGCAAATCGGTTCTTGAATTTCCAGAACGAACATCGGGCGTACGAGGTGCGTCTACATGTTGGACCGTTTTGGTAAACGGGAATTGTTGATCAAAAATGAAGTCGGGTTCCGCAACGGAATCGCGCTGGTTGATCATTTGAAACGAATTATTTGAGACCTTAGAGATCATCGAAACAGAAGGGTGAAACAGTGGCCACTGCCAACGAAAAAGAGACGCAAACTACGACAATCAATGGCGCTGAGATTCTGGTTCAGGCATTGGTGCGGCAGGGCGTGAAGACGATCTTTGCTTATCCTGGCGGTTGTAGCATGCCCCTGCATCAGGCATTGATTAAATATAAAGACGAGATTCGGACTCTGCTCCCTCGTCACGAACAAGGTGGCGGTTTCGCCGCTCAGGGAATTGCCCGCACTACGGGTGATGTCGGAGTCTGCATGGCGACCAGTGGTCCCGGTGCAACCAATCTCGTGACCGCGCTGGCAGACGCTAAGCTGGACAGCATCCCCATGGTGGCGATTACCGGACAGGTGCCTCAGGCCGTGATCGGCAGCGATGCGTTCCAGGAAACACCGATGGTCGAAATTTCCCGGGCGATCACCAAACACCATTACATGGTGACAGACGTCAAAGATGTCGCTCGCATTGTAAAGGAAGCTTTTTTCATTGCGAACACCGGACGCCCCGGCCCGGTTCTGATTGACTTCCCTAAAGACTGTCAATTGGCCACACTCGATGCAGAACCAGATTACGATCCCGAAACCTATCTGCCCGGTTACCGTCCCGAACTGCGGAAAGCGGCTCCTGAGCAGATTCGTCAGATTCTGGCAGCCATCAAACGCTCCAAAAAACCGATCCTGTATGTCGGTGGCGGTGCGATCATTTCCGACGCTTCTGAAGAGTTGATCAAGTTTGCACATCGCACAAACATCCCGGTTACCACGACGGTAATGGGACTGGGAGTCTTCCCCGGCGATGATCCCTTGTGCCTCGACATGCTGGGCATGCATGGTACGGTTTACGCTAACTATGCTGTCAATGAAGCCGACCTGCTGCTGGCCTTCGGCGTGCGGTTTGATGACCGTGTGACTGGGAAGCTGGAAGAGTTCGCCAAACACGGCAAGATCGTGCACGTTGATATCGATCCTTCCGAATTACAGAAAAATAAGGAAGCCCACATCCCAATCAACGCGGACCTGAAAAATGTTCTGCAAGGGTTGAACGAAGCCATCACCGATGATGACCTGCCTCAAGTTGACGACTGGTTGATCCAGGTCAACGCGTGGAAGAAAAAATACCCGCTGAAATATCCAGATCTGGGAGACGTACTCTCACAGCAATACGCGATTCACGAACTCTGGAATCAGACCAAAGAGAAAGATCCCTACATCACTGTAGGCGTTGGTCAGCACCAGATGTGGGCGGCCCAGTTCTATAAATTCAACAAACCACGCCACTGGCTCAGCAGTTCCGGACTGGGAACAATGGGCTTTGGTCTGCCCGCAGCGATGGGCGTTCAGGCGCAATTCCCAGATTCACTGGTTGTCGACATCGATGGTGACGGCTCCATGCTGATGAACGTGCAGGAAATGGCCACGCTCCACACGGAAAAACTGCCGGTCAAAATTCTGCTGCTGAATAACCAGCATTTGGGCATGGTAGTCCAGTGGGAAGACCGTTTCATGGATGGGCGACGTGGACACACCTATCTTGGCCCCGTGGATCACCCCGAAGCAGAAGGCAAAGGCGATGGTTCGCATGGCATAGAAACCTATCCCGACTTCGTCTCGATCGCCAAAGGTTTTGGTCTGCAGGCTAAGCAGGTTCGCTCGAAAGCTGATTTCCCGGCAGCGCTGGCAGAGATGCTGGCATCAGACGGTCCTTATCTGCTGGACGTGATCTGTACGTATCAGGAACATGTGCTGCCAATGATTCCCAGTGGCGGTACTGTCAACGATATCATCATTGAGTGACCTGTCAGATGATTGAACGAAACCGTTGTGGTCTCTGTTTAAATTACAGTAACCACACGGTTTCCGACTGTCTTGCGGTGAAAGACTATTCAATCCTTCATCAGGAGTGACACGTATGTTGTTTGCTGCTCAGATTCCACAAGAGCCCGGATACCTGGTCGGTTGGGGCTCTCTGGCTTTAATCAACGCAGGTCTGGCACAGGGTAAAAACCGGAGTGGATTGAACTGGTTTCTGCTATCCCTGATACTGGGGCCTATTGCTACATTCATTTTAGTTGCACTCTGCGATAAGTTACCCGGCTCTCCTTAAAGTCAAAAAAAATCGCCTCGCAAGGGTGGAGATCATTTCTCCCCAGCCGATAAGATATAAGTAACTGAACTTACATTCTGCATCAATGCGAGGGGATCATGAGCCAGCAGAGACAAATCGGCGTCACTGTCTTACCGGAATACCTGCAGTATGAGGGAGTCGAAGCAGTGCTCGACAATCTCATGCAACGCGCGGGAGTCACCGCGGTTGCAACCTCGCCTTATGTGATGCAACTGGCCGACGAACAAACCGGAGTGCGTGAACCGCCGGCCGATGCCGGTGCTGGAAAAGTCCGCCTGCTGGATCGTCCTCTCTGGCAAAACAAACGCGAGCTATGGGTCAAGACCTCACCCAGTTTTGTTCCCGATGAATCACTGTATGACGGTTTGCGCTACCAGCCGGCAAAACCCGATGATCTCACTCGCGATGCAGGGCATGTCGTCGCTGATTTCATCCAGGCGGCCCATGACCGAGACCTCGAAGTCTACTTCCAGGTGCAGGCGGCAATCCCTCCTGGATACCGTGTGCAGTTTGGTGGGCCGGTCGAAGATGATATTCCCCGTTTGCCCGATGGTTCCCTGCCGCGCAAACGTGTCGCGAATAACGGTAGCCTGGCCAGCCCGCACATCATTCAATATCAACACGCTTTCATTCGGGATCTGCTCCAGCATTATCCCGAGATCGACGGAATTCGTTTTGACTGGCCGGAATACCCGCCTTATTTTCTCGATTCCGCTTTTTTTGATTTCAGCGATCATGCCAAAGCAGCAGCCGACCGGCTGGGATACCGCTTTGACCAAATGCGGTCTGACGCACAGTCCTTATATCAAAAACTGAATGGGGGCCTGACCAACTTTGATCTGGAAAACTGGCTTTCGGAAGAAAATCAGGCTGCGAATTTCACCGTCTGGTTGAATGACCATTATCCGGGAGTTTCCGCCATGCTGTTGATGAAAGCACAGCTTTCCAAAGAGCTGCTGGCAGGGTTTCGCCAGACGATGGGCGAAACAGGAAAACCCGAAATCGAACTAGCCCCCAGTGCATTTCCGCCTCCCTGGTCAATCATTTCTGGAATGAATTACTCACTCGCTGCGAAGTACTGCAATTCAGTCAGCGTCAAACTGTATGGTATGCACTGGTCGATGATTCTGCGGTCTTACGGCGATCAACTCCTGGCCGCCAATCCTGGCATCTCCGAATCGTTACTGGTCCGTGCGCTGTTTAAGTTTCTCGACATCGCCGATTCCGAACCACCGGCGCGGTTGGCTGACATCACTTACCCCGGCCCGGATGAACCACATTTAACGGGACCGCATGCTCAGGAACGAAAAATTGCCGCAGCACGCAAGCTGGCCCGGCCGATGCCCATTTATGCACTTGCGCATGGATATGGCCCGACTGAAGATTTTCGCACCCGGATGCAAGTGGCGACCGACATCAGTCCTGACGGTGTGTGGGTCAATCGGTATTGTTATTTGAATGACGATAAGCTCGATATCATTGGACAATGCGCTGTCGGTTGCACGACATAACGAGAAAGTTTTCAGAAAAAGCGATCCTTGACGTCATCTTCATTCAAATCCCTGCGCCAGTCATTACCATAGCGGTACACTCATTCTTTACCGTTTTGATCATCCAGGAGGGAACAGTTCATGCTACACGGCCAAAAAAATTTGAATGATGAGGATCTCGATTCTGTTATCACCCCCGCATACGGCGGTCGCTATATCCGGGAACCGATTCCCAAATACCTGATGCCTAAAGAGGGGCTGCCCCCCAAAGTCGCCTATAACCTGATTCGCGATGAACTGATCTTAGACGGGAACTCGCGGCTGAACCTGGCAACCTTCGTCACCACCTGGATGGAAGACGAAGCAAAGCAGCTGATGTCGGAAACGTTCGACAAGAACATGATCGACAAGGATGAGTACCCGCAGACCGCAGAAATTGAACTGCGTTGTACAAATATGCTGGCAGATCTCTGGCATTCGCCTTCCGAAAAGAACTCGGTCGGCTGTTCGACCATTGGTTCCAGCGAAGCCGCCATGCTGGGTGGGATGGCACTGAAATGGAAATGGCGCCAACGCCGGGAAGCACAAGGGAAGCCCGCTGATAAACCCAATATGGTGATGGGCATCAATGTGCAGGTCTGCTGGGAAAAATTCTGCCGCTACTGGGAAATTGAACCTCGCTTCGTCCCGATGGAAGGGGATCGCTACTGTCTGACCGCAGAAGAAGCGGTGAAGCTAGTCGACGAAAATACGATTGGCGTCGTGGCCATCATGGGTAGCACGTTTGACGGCCGCTATGAAAACGTGAAAGAAGTCAATGATGCACTCGTGGAACTCAACGCGAAAACCGGCTGGGAAGTTCCCATTCACGTCGACGCCGCCAGTGGTGGTTTCGTAGCACCGTTTTTACAACCGGAAATCGAGTGGGACTTTCGGCTGCCTCTGGTGAAATCGATTAACACCTCGGGGCATAAATATGGATTAGTTTATCCCGGTGTAGGCTGGGTCATCTGGCGCGACAAAACAGAGCTTCCCGAGGAACTGATTTTTCACTGCAACTATCTGGGCGGCGATCTGCCTAATTTTGCGTTGAACTTTTCACGGCCCGGCAATCAAGTGGTGGCGCAGTATTTCAATTTCCTGCGACTCGGTCATGAAGGTTATCGCGAAATTCATCAGACTTCGCAGGATGTGGCGTTATATCTTTCAGCTGGCATTGCCGAACTGGGGCCGTTCGATCTGATCTCTGACGGCAGCGACATTCCCGTGTTTGCATTCACCACAAACGACAAAGCCAATTTCAGCGTGTTTGATATTTCCGATAAGGTTCGCGAACGCGGCTGGCTGGTTCCGGCCTACACGTTCCCGAAAAACCGGGAAGACCTTGCCGTCCTGCGGTGCGTCTGCAAAGAAGGATTCACACGCGACATGGCTGACATGCTGCTCGGTGACTTACAGAAGGCGATCGATTATTTCGCAGCTCGCCCCGATCACAGCCCGCAAACGGGCGGATCGGGATTTCATCACTAAGCTTTCTGAAGCAATTATTTCAGCTCAAAGGTAAATTCATTGCTGTCTGTTTTGACGTCCGCTTTGAGCGGGCTGTCATTCAGGCTGCGATACTGCTGCGGGATATTCGGGTACTCCTTTTTCGGAGCGGGGTTGTCAGGAGTCCCTTCAGGAGGCGCGACTACAACTGCGTAGTTGCCGAGCACTACATCAGAAAGCTGAACCTGTCCTGACTCATTTAAGATGCCCATGGCTCCTTCGCCTTTGCCGATCATCATCAGCCGGAGTTCTGCATCGGTCACGGGGGCCCCTGCATGAGTCACGGTGACTGTGATATCTGCGCGTTGTTTCGCTTCATCAGAAGCGCCGCCACCACAGCCTGATAGAAATGTGCTCGAGCAGATCAGGGTTAAAAACAAGAAATATCTGTCAAAAGAAATTGGTATCAACATCATTAGAGTACATCCAAAATAGATCTATAGCTGGAGGATCGCGAAGCAGTAAAGACCCCGTCTGTAAATCGACGGGGTCTTCGCGTACTATCAATATTTAAGCTGTTTGCTCAGGTGAGATCTTAAAACTCACCGAGTACTTCACCGTCATTCCTGGAACAGAGATTTGCCAGTGTACCGAAGTCAACATTCTCAGAGACAAACCGTACGGCGCCATCTGTTAACAGTACATGGGTGCCGCCGGTATGGTACGAGCCAATAATCGTATTGGCACCATAAGGGGCACTGGCTTCTGTTGGAGCACCCGACTCCCAGAAACTATTGATGGAATACATGACTGTTGTTGTGCCGGACCCCCAGTTCGAACCAGATCCGAGTGACGGCATTTTAGACGCCGTCCCCATTCCATTCCAACCTCCGTAGTAATTCGACCGGGCATCTTTCCCATTTACCTGTCCAGACTGCTCGGACACGATGACCGTGTTGGACGTTCCATCTTTTACATCACGCATACGAAAACAATCATTGGGTGCCAGCAAACCATTGTTACAATAAGTGCCGTTACCATATCCAGCGCCAGCGACAGAACAGACATTGGTTCGTCCTGCGGGGTCTGGAGTGGATCCTGCAATCCCGACATAATCCATGGTCTGCCCCTGATCGTAGTTATTCATTCCATTGTCGTTTGAAACGTTGGAATGTGGGCTGGACGGGCAGTTATACACGGGAACGCGTAACGTCTTTAAAACTTCATTCGTACCAGTTCCTGAACCGTAACCATAGGAGCCGCCACTATTCTGAGACATGAAGCCGCCTACGGTGGTACCGATATCAAAGTTCATCAGGTTGTAAGCGGGAGCCTGATCCAGATAGGGCAGGATCGGCGCACGCCAGTTGGGACGAATTCGTCCGGCCTGCTCACCAATCGGGAAGCGTAAAAACGTATCATGATAATTATGCATTGCCAAACCAATTTGCTTCAGATGATTTTTACACGTGCTTCTGCGAGCCGCTTCGCGTGCCTGCTGAACCGCCGGTAATAACAATGCAATTAAAATTGCGATGATGGCAATCACGACTAATAATTCAATCAGTGTGAAACCACGTTTGTGTAAAGCGTGCCTGCTAAACATGGAATTTCCTTCAAAAAATAAAACAATAAAATCAAGAGGACAGTGCCTTCAGCGAAAAAACTGTAAAGAGGTGAGGAGGGAAGCGAACAAACCGTTCTCGTGGAATGGCTGACTCTCGTCAGTGTTATACAAACCAGACGCGGCTCGCTTCTCCTGTCCGTTCCAGTTGATGTCATCGGAAATCAACAGATAAACAACTGAACCTCATCAGTGTGCCGAATGAACTCGATAGTTTTATCTATGCTAATCCCATACCAATTGATTCAACCGCGTTGAGTCTCGGCAACAACACCTGTCAGAACAAACTAACTAAAATCTATCCTTGCGTTCATCTCAACTAAACGTAGTGCCATTGACTTCAGAATGCAGGAAGATGATTTTTAAAGTCGAATTTCAAAAATTGAGACCGGAATCTATCTGCTGACTTCATTGTGTGAAACCACGATCAGTAGCCCACTATTTATAGAAATTTTCAAAAGTGATTTATTCTTGCCATCGTGCGCTTCACTGCGTGCCTATTAAAATAGCAACATGGCCATACATGCAGTTTGTTTTTGTCTGCCAATTTGGATCAATTGTTCTCGTACCAGAAATAGCAGATAATGCAGATTCGCTATAACCGTTAACCAGAAGGAACCACCATGCGCATCACTCCACTCGTTACCAGTCTGTGTACACTTTTGATACTCACCGCGTTCGGCTTAACTGCACGGGCAGAAGTCGGCGTCTCTGCCAAGCCACCCACGGATGCCAGAGTTCTGCTGGATGGAAGCCGGAAGAAACTCGATGATCAGTGGACCTACTGGAAAGGTCCCCGCTTCAGTTCATCGCTTCCTATCAAGTGGAAGGTCGTCGAAGATCCGATTGATGCTGGCACCGTGATCATGTCCGATGACCCAGCGGCCGTAGGTGGAAAGTACGGAACAGCCGACATTGTGACCAAACAGAAATATCGTGACTTCCGGTTGCACGTCGAATTTCTGGTGATGAAACCCGGCGGAAACAGCGGCGTGTATCTGCAGAACCGCTATGAAATTCAAATTCTTGATGGCGACAAAACCAAGCACGGGATGGGCGCTGTCATCAACAAAACCGAATCGCCGTACCATGCATACAACGGCACAGGAAAATGGAACGCCTACGATATCACCTTCCGCGCCGCCCGCTTCAAAGACGGGAAGCTTGTTGAAAAGCCATTGGTCACGGTGTATTTCAACGGCAAAAAAGTCCACGAAAACGTAAGCATCAACAAGGTCTGGGGCGGCCCAAATTCCGGTCTCGATGGTGGCAATGATAACGGGTTCGGCATCACCGACACTCCTGGCGGAATCAAACTTCAGTGCGAAGGTCACGACGTACGCTACCGCAACGTCTGGATCAAACCACTCGATTTGAAAACCGCTGATACTAACTTCAAAGAATAGTCGTCACTATTTCTGCTGCGGGGGAATGTCATGCTGATAGAGCAGCTTGCCCTTCTCATCATAGAACAGAAACGAAAGTGTCGCCGGCTGCTGTTTGTCGGCCGGTGTCACTTTCACCTGCAGAAAACCACCGGAACGCGGATCCTGATAATAGGGTTGCTTGATCAGCCCTTTGGGATCGGTCGATTTCGGATCGCCGGGTTTGCGGCCTAAACGCGAATTGGCATCGACCAGCGCGCCGCAGGAGAACTCTTCGAATCCACTCGGATCAACGGCATGATATTGCCAGTGTCGATCGCCACAGACGATGAAGAAGTTCTGCTGATCCAGGCCGTTCTCTTTGAGCCACTTGAAGAACTCATCGCGCTCATGCCGGAATCCGCCGATATCACAGTGATTGTCGGTCTTGCGTAAATCGTCGGGGCCAATCATCGGTGTCGGCGAGACGAGTATCTTGAATGACGCGTCACTCGCATTCAGTGTTTTCTTTAACCACGCGTTCTGTTCCTTACCCCAGATCGTTTTTCCCGGGCCGTCTTCCATCGCATTGGGACTGCGGTACATGCGGTTTTCCGGAAGCCAGATTTGTAGTTCTTTGCTCACCCGATGGGTACGATACGTTTTGGCATCCTTGTCGTCCATCGGTGCGACCGGCAGTTGTTCCAACATCATCCGACGGCCCTCTTCGGGTGTGGGATGATGATCGCCCGTGTTATCACCATCATCGATGCGATAATCGTGGTCATCGATTTCCCAGTAAGTCGGAACGGCTGCAAACAGGTCACGAAAACGTGGCTGAATAAATTGCTCGTGCCATTTCCGATGCATTTCTGGAATCGTTTTCGCGCGAGGCTTATCGGGTGTGTCATAATAAACGTTATCCCCGGTGCCGATGAAGAAGTTTGGTTTCAGTTTCAGAATCGTTTCCAGCGCGGGATAACCCAGATGTTTATCGGGGCCGGAATAAGCCTGTGGCAGCTTTGTATTGTTCTCTTCTAAATGCTGTTTTTGATCGATGCGTTGATCACCATGAAACTTGGCATAGTTCATACCGGTCACGACGACAAAATCAACCGGTTCGGCCAGTGTCGGTCCGGGTAACGTTTCAAAGTGAGCTGTGGGGCCGGCGTGCAACTGTTCTGCGGTTGTTCCCACTTCGGTTTTGCACTCATATTTGGTTCCGGGTTTTAAGCCAGTAAAGGCAGCCCGTGCGATAAAATCGTGATCGGCGGCCGCTTGTACGACTTGTGGGCTATCTTTGACAGCCTCAGATTTTTCTGATGAAACCGGCGACAGTGTGAATTTGACAATCCCCGGCATGCCTTTGACATCACGGTCGACCAGTTTGTCGGTCTCTGTCAGTCGCACCTGGACCAGCGCACTATCGGGAGTGGCTTCTCCGACCATAATTCCCATCCCAGCCAGGGGGAGTTCAGAATCCGATTTCGTTGAAACCGCCGCTTCTTCTCCCTGTTCGACCGCAGTGGCAGGCGTTTGGGTGTCTGGCTTTTCACAGCCTGACAGGAGAGAGGCAGATACCAGCATTAGACAAAACAGACAGTAAACCCTCATGTGAGCACTCCCTCAGAAATCAGCAAATGAAATTAGTCAGTGCGTCTATTCTATTGAGTTCCCATTCTGGACCCAACACAAAACAACGTCGAATTGCAGCATTCCTCAGATGCGTTGATTTTTCAGAAACCTGAGAGAATCAACTTGCTGTTCAGGATCTATTTACCCCAAAATGGGAGCAGGCCCTCATTGTTGCCATATCATTATGTTACCGCTGATTCCTTTTATAAAGAAGAGACACCATGAAGCCGTTCAAACTGATTCCGCTATTCGCGATTTGTCTCATCACGTTGACTCACTCTACGTTGTCTCACTCTGTGTTTGCAGAGCAGCAGGCAGAAGACGCCTGGCAAAAGCTGGTCCGCTCGCCTCGTTTAAATAAACGTCCCGCATTTCAGTTTGTCGAAAACAATTCTCAACTGCCGAACGTCTTCCTGTATGGCGATTCGATTTCCATCGCCTACACCGATGCCACCCGCGATGCGCTCAAGGGAAAAGCCAACGTCTATCGCCTGTATTGCAACGGCGGCGATTCTTCATCGTTCATCAAAAAAATGCAAACCATGCACGACGCAATGCGGGACAAAGACCTCAAAGGACACTGGGACTTTGACTGGGACGTAATTCATTTCAACGTGGGTCTGCACGATCTGAAATACGTGAAGGGACGCAAACTGGACCGAGTGAATGGCAAGCAGGCGATTTCTCTTGAAGACTACGAAAAGAACCTGCGTGCGATGATCGCTTACCTTAAAGAACTGGCACCGAAGGCCAAATTAATCTTCGCGACGACCACTCCCGTGCCGGAAGGTGAGGCAGGGCGCGTTGCCGGCGACGCCGCAAAGTATAACGCGGCCGCGTTGAAAGTGCTCAAAGACCACCCCGAAATTGGCGTTAACGACCTTTACGGCTTCACGAAGCCGCATCACAAAGAATGGTGGACCAAACCGGGCAACGTTCACTTCAACGCCACCGGTGCCACCGCCCAGGGAAAAGAATCTGCCCGCGTGATCAAACAGGAGCTCAAAAAACGGGATTCGTGATTTGGGAGCGTGGCTTATGGTAGCAGTGTGGGAGTGGTCTTGGTTCACACATGATTTTTTCTACCACGAAAGGCACGAAACAACACGAACGGTTTTTCTTTCAGAAAAAGAGGATGGGGTGGTCCCGGATGGAATCCGGGATTGCCGCCGACAACAGGATGTGGCAGATTTCACAGGCGAATTCATAACAACAAAACGAATCATGTAAGCGTAGGGTCTGGCCTATGTGCCTGCCCGCCTGACGGGTTTCGATTCTGTATTACTCTTGAGATGGAACCGGAAGAAATGCTTCAGAGATGATCACACAAACTACTTCGATACCGCGGGCGAGCACATAGACTCACCCCTACAAAACGGTTTCTCTGCAACAAATCGTTCGTGTGTTTTACAACTTCCTGCTCTCCGTGTGCCATCCATGAGGAAGTCTCTGTCGGCTGGTCCGACAGTGCGCGTGGTATCAGGCGGATGCATCTCTTCCACTCTCTCTTTCCATTTGAGTGAAGACTGTTTACCGAATGCTATCTTGAGACCCCCTCGTTCAATTTCACTATCATTTTCCTACTTGTTACGCGCGGCCCGAATTGCATTCGGGGGTACCCTTTTCTTTCAAAAAATAACAGAGTTGATGTTAAATTGGTGACGAATTTTCATCTGTGGGCGTTGATTGCGGTTTTATATAATACTGAGTTGGTTTTCGCACTTCCGACAGGAACGGTAAATCGCTTTGCATGGCCGGACGAGCCGGGCGGTGTCACACGGCAGTTTATATAACGCTGCGCTGGTTTTATTTGATTTTCATGGAGGAGTGAACTGGTATGTTTCGTTTGTCTATTGGGGTTTGTTCTTTGTGTTTCTTTGATGAGGGCGATTATCGTAGGTGGCGAGAGGGCGTCAATCGGGGATCGTTATTCTTCTTGCGGGAACCGCTAATGATATGCCTCTCATGTTCTGTAATAGCCAAGTGATATCCAATGAAAGCGTCTTGAAGTCGTTTGAAGCTTGGTGCTCAGTTGGAACTACCGGACACAACGTTGGAAAAATCGGTTTCAAACCAGGGGCTTTTATGAGGAGCGGATTCACAGGGGGCCTGTTACCAGTGCATAAACCACTGTTGCTCACGCGCGCGACGCTGACTCCGCAGTTTAGAGAGAGACTTGAGTGCGTCAAGAGGAGAAGAAACCCTGTATTTTAAGTAGTATCAGGAAATTTGAAGATACTCGTTGCTGTCAAGGCAAATTGCTTTTGGGCTTAATTGTGTTATGCAGAGACTTCTTCGAATTCGTTGAATTCTTCCATGAGTTGATTGACGGCATTGGAAGAGCCGAGGGCGAAGATGCTGTCGCCGGCGTTAAGGATCGATGAACTGGGGGGCGGCATTTGTGGTTCCTGTTCGGGTTTGCAGATGCCGACGATCATGATGCCTTTGGTACTGAAATCGGTTTCACTTAATTTTTTACCGCAGTACGGATTGGCTTCATTGATCTGGAGGTCAGCAACCTGAAAGCCGCCGATATGTTTACTGGCGACTTCGACGAAATCCTCGACGGCAGGGTGAATCATGAAACGCGCGATTTTGACGGCACCGCTGCGAAACGGGCTGACGATGCGGTTGGCGCCTGCATGTTTGATTTTTTCTCCGGCTTTGTCATCGCTGGCGCGGGCGATGATCTGGAATTCGGGGTTCAGCATGCGTGCGGTGAGGACGACGTAGACATTATCGGGGTCGCTGGGCAAGGCGGCAGCCAGGGATTTCGCTTTCTCGATACCAGCACTTTGCAGCACGAAATCATCGGTGGCATCGCCGTGAATATATAACCAATTTTTATTTTCGCAGACGAGTTGCAAGCGTTCTTCGTTACTGTCGATTACGACGAATGGTTTTTCGCGTTCGTGGAGGTATTCACAGATGGATTCCCCCATACGACCGATGCCACACACAATGTAATGGCTGTCTAAATTTGAGATTGATTTCTGCATTCGTCGTTTCTCCAGGATTGAACTCATTTGTTGACGAACGATCCACTGACCGAGTTGTGAGACACTGTAGGTGAAAATCCCCAAACCAAACATGAGGTAGAAAATGATAAAGATTTTGCCGTTATCCGTCAGGGAAACGGGGTCTTCATAACCGACGGTTGTCGCCGTGATCACAATCATATACAGACTGTTTAACCAGGAAGCCCCTTCGATCACCCGAATTCCGACTGTTCCAAATATCGTAAACCCGACCAGCAGAAAGACGATGCGAAGAAACTGCGCAATCGACTGCTTTTGCTGCTTTGTCTGATTCATGGCTGCGGAGATCTGAAAAAACATGCGTGTGAGTTTACAGTCTGAAAAGAATTTTGGATAGAATACTGGTTTTCTCGGGAGGTAATAATAACGATTCCGGCTGTCCCAGATCTTCCAGCAGAAACTCAGCCGCCTGTAATCCACTCCGGACGGCCCCTTCCATCGTGGCAGGCCAGCCGGTAGAAGTCCAGTCTCCGGCGAGGTATAAGCCTGCTACTTCGGTTCGTTGTGATGGTCTTAGCTGTTCGACGCCCGGCTTCACGGAAAAGACGGCCTGGTGCTCGGTGACCATACGACTGTGTGTGAGCTGGGCCTGTTTTGTCTCGGGCCAGATGCGGCTCAGCTCTTCGGTGACGGTGTCGATGATGTCTGCCTGCGTGCGTCCCTGTCTGGCTTTGCCGGTGAGATTGTGACTGGCGGAGATCACGATCTGGTAATAAAATCCTGTTTCTGCAGGCTGCTGCATGATGCGAGTGCGGTTAAACATCCACTGCGACAGGCAGTCAACGAAGACAGCATGCGGGAGGTCGGTGATCTCACGATCAAACCAGAGATGGACGCTGGTGATGGGAGCCGCTTCGAGCTGCTCGATACTGGTTAATGCTTCGCGCCCCTGGAATGATTCCGGAAGCAATTCCAGGACCCGCTGATGTGGTACTGCGATTACAGCCCGTTGGCAGTCAATATTTTTTCCGTTTCGTAACTGGATTCTGGTGACTTGGTTGTCTGCGATCTCGACACGACTCACACCGGTTTGCAGATAGACGATCGCATCTTGCTCTTGTAACCGTTTGAGTATGCTTTCGCCGTACAATTGTTCCAGAGGCACGGTGGGAATCAGCACTTGCCAATTGTTACGGGCTCTAAGAAAACCGTCGACGAATACCTTACGTGCGTGCGAGAGGCTGATGCGGTCGAGACTTTCGCTTAACGCGCTGACGAGGACGACATTCCAGAAGCGATCAATGGTGTTTTGAGTTTGCCCCTGCGCGGCGAGCCAGGCGGCGATGGTGGGCTCATTCTGTTCGTCGACGGTAGTCAGGGCCAATTGTTTCAGTCCCCGGGCCAAGCCGAGTTTCTCCTGCCAGGACAGGTAAGAGAGACCACCAAATGCTGGCAGTAAATGCAGGGGCGCTGGCAGTAGTCGATTCGCGGCAAAGCGATTGATTTTGAATGGCTGATCAGCCAGATCGGAGCCGGGCTTTCTGGGGCCGACGAAATAAAGTTGTTTTTCTCTGTGGAAAGAGTCGGCGATGCCGAGTGTTTCACAAAAGCGATTGAACTCGTGACAGCAGCCCATGCTGACATGCTGGCAGTTATCGATCAGGTGCTGTGACTGTTTGTCTTCAAAGGAGCTGGCTCTGCCTCCCAGTCGGGGACGCGACTCAAGCAGAGTAATGGGGATTCCTCTGTCCGCGAGAGTCACGGCACAAGTCAATCCGGCCAACCCACCTCCGATGATGACGACTTCTGAGTGTTTGGCTCCCAATGACATTTCCTGACAAACTCAAGTTGTTTTAAGAAAACGACCCAGGCCTGTACATTGGGTCTGTATTTCCTGAGATCTCTGATATAGTATGTGAGGATACCGAAATTAAGCCGTGATCCTAGAGGTGACTTTAGTGAAATCATGAAATATTTGGGGATTCCACAGTTGTCCACAGACTGGCTGAAAAAGGGAAGGAGCTTTGTGTACCCTCCCCGCTGCTCACTGTGCGGTCTAGCCCGGATTTGTTCCGGTACGAATTGTGGCGTTCAAATCGAGCGAATTGCTCCCACAGTAGATCAGGCGTGTGACCGGTGCGGTGCTCCCGTCGGTCCTCATCTGGACACCTCTGACGGCTGCAGTTATTGCAAAACGGAACGTTTTTTGTTTAAGCGTGCGATCGCATTAGGAAAATATCAGGGTCCGTTACGCGAAATCATATTAAAATTGAAACAAAACCATGGTGCTTATCTGGGAGGGGATCTGGGGGGTCTGCTTTTCCATCGGAATGCGGAAATCTTCGAGAAACTAGCATCCAGTCTGATTATTCCGGTTCCCTTACACTGGACATCGCGTCTGCACCGTACGCACAATCCGGCCAGTATCATCGCAGAGGCCCTGTCTGGCCGCTTGCAAGCAAAATACTCCGGGAATATACTCGCCAAACGAAAACGAACTCCCGCACAGACCAGTTTGACGCCATCAAACAGGAGAAAAAATCTGCGAGACGCATTTGCCATACGCAGACGTAAGCGGGTGGTCGGTCAGACTATTTTACTGGTTGACGATGTCATGACGACCGGGTCAACTGCCAATGCTGCGACGCGTGTTTTGCTTGATGCAGGTGCTGCTGAAATCAATGTTGCTGTGGTTGCCAGAGCACCTGGTTTGTAACTTAACAATATAGGATCTCCACGGAAAACGGTCGCCGTTTTTGTGGATACAATAGACAAGGCAAGTACTTCGATGGATTCGAGTACAACTCCCCCTCCGGATGAGAAACCAGACACTAAAACGGAGAAAAAAGCCATCGGCACCACCCACCGTTTTTTTCTGAGAGGCTTGGCCATCAGCCTGCCTCCCATTCTGACGCTGGTGATCGTGATCTGGGTCGCGGGTATTGTGAACAATTATATCATTGCCCCCACCACCACCACCGTGCGGTATTGTATCGCTTACTTTACCGATGCTTCGGAACCGCGGGATGATTTCGTGGAGCTGAATAAACTGCCGCCGCTGGAATATTGCCGTGACGATTACCTGATCAGTAAATCGCATGTCACTAAGGTTGAAGCGATAGAAAAAAAGGCCGGTTCTTTGGGAACGAACCGCAATAATATCATTCCATATGCCTGGGTCCCGTTTGGAGATCGAGCGGTACCTTATGCGGATTATCGCGAAGTTGCCAAACGGATACGCGCCTCTGACATGCCCACGACGGCGATGGGCCTGTATATGGAACTAGCGACGACCCGCTGGTTCAAGAGTCTGTTTCATTTAAGTGCAGTGGCAGTCGCGTTAACGATTGTGGCATTGTATTTTCTGGGACGTTTCGTGACGGCACGGATCGGTTCGTGGATGGTGATTAAATTCGAACAGGGAGTGCTGGCGCGTTTGCCGGTTGTGAGTAACGTGTATTCGTCTGTGAAACAGGTGACCGACTTTTTCTTCAGTGAGCGGACCGTCGATTACAGTCGTGTCGTCGCAGTAGAGTATCCCCGGCGGGGAATCTGGTCGCTGGGATTTGTGACCGGAGACAGTATGCTGGAGATGACCGTCACAGCGGGTGAACCGCTGGTAGCAATCCTGATTCCCACCTCTCCGATGCCGGTAACCGGCTATACCATGAGCGTCCCCAAAGGTGAAGTTGTTGACTTGAATATCACAGTCGATCAGGCATTTCAGTTCTGTCTTTCATGTGGTGTGCTGGTACCTCCCCAGCAGAGAGTGACTGATGAACTGCTGCGGGAAGAACTGGGAAAACGGCTGTTGGGTGATCGCAAGCTGGCTGGTTTTAAAGTGCAGATTGCACCACCTGAGCCAACGACACAAACCTCAACTCTTGAGGATGAGCATGCGACAACAGAAACCAAGCCGGAAGAATCGCTGCCCGACCAACCAGGCATTCCCGAAAAACCACCGGAAACCAATTGATCTGCTGTACCAGTGCAGATTGAACTACAAGTATCTAGAAAGTAATTGATGAACCAGACGTCTGAACAACGTCCTTTGCGGATTGCGACCCGTGCCAGCCGCCTGGCGCTCTGGCAAGCCTATTATGTTTCGGACCTGCTGAAATCAATTTCGATCGACCGCCCGATCGAAATTGTGCATATTACATCGGAAGGTGACCGCGACCTGACTTCCCCACTGTCAGAATTCGGCGGACTCGGCGTGTTTACGCGCGAAGTTCAGAAAGCGGTCCTCGACGGCCGCGCCGATCTCGCCGTTCACAGCTTAAAGGATTTACCAACCGAGCAGGCGCCGGGCTTACAGCTTGCGGGTATTCCGGAACGAGGCCCGCTGTATGACGTATTAATTTTTCCTCAAGGTTCAGCAGCGGTCAACAGCATTTCAGATCTACCCGCTGATGCCCGGATTGGAACTGGCAGCTTGCGCCGACGTGCTCAACTATTGAATCATCGCGCGGACCTGCAGATGCTGGAGGTTCGCGGCAATGTCGAAACGCGGCTGAAAAAACTGGACGCGGGTGAATACGATGCACTGTGTCTGGCGGAAGCGGGTATGGTACGTCTGGAGTTACTGGAGCAACGCACTTCGTTGTTACTGACTCCGCCGGATGTTTATCCTGCCGTCGGACAAGGGGCGCTGGGTATCGAGTGTCGTGCTGATGACAACGAAACGGGGTCTCTCTTGAATGCGATTTCGGACGAGTCTACAAAAGCCGCCACCACTGCAGAGCGAAGTCTGTTGGCGTTTCTACGTGCGGGCTGCCATGCGCCGATTGGCGCGCTGTCCCAAATTAAAGACAACGAGCTGACTCTGGAAGCGGTTGTTTTAAGTGCTGATGGACAAGAACGGATTACGGCGACCGCCAGCGGTACTTTTGAAGAAGCGGCCGAGATTGGAATTCAGGCCGCACAAAAATTGCTTGATACGGGGGCAGGCCGACTGATTTCAACGGACGACGATTCCTGAAGTCCCGTTTCCTGGTTTATTTCAGCGAATTATAGGCCAGAGTAAAAATAGGCCGTCTTACAAGAGACCGTACCTGTAAATTATTTCCCTAATCTTCGGGAAATCGCCCCTCAAGGGCTGTCGATTCTGTTTTGGATATCAGTTATAGTAGTGAAGGAATGGACTGCCTATTATTAACCAAATCAGGAAGAGCGGAAGGTTATCGACATGGAACGTCACCCTTATCGCCCCGGCTTATCCGGGATCATTGCGACAGAGACTGAGATATCCCAGGTTCAGGATGGTTTGACCTATCGCGGATATCCGATCGATGAGCTAGCCAAGGAAGCGTTGTTTATTGAAGTTGCTTACCTGCTGTTGCACGGCGAGCTTCCCAGTCATGAGCAACTGGCTGACTTTCAAACACTGCTGGTTGAAAGCGGTTCCCTGCCTCAACCGGTCATCGCCACCGTTCAAGCGATTCCTTCCCATATCGATATGATGGAAGTCATTCGTACGGGCGTGAGTCTGTTGGCGCATTTTGATCCGCAAATGGAATACGGCATGTTTATGTCGGAGGTCTCGAATACCCAATACATGCTGGCCATGTTGCCTCAGTTGATTGCCTATCGATACCATCAGGTTAATAGATCGACGCCGGTCGAACCGAATTTTCATCATTCGTACGCCGGCAGTTTCTGGTATATGTTGAAAGGGGATGAACCTTCTCAACTGGAAGAAGAAGCGTTTAATGCCGCTTTGATTATGTATGCTGATTATGGATTGGCTCCTTCCACATTTGCCGCGCGTGTCGTGGCATCCACGGGCAGCCCGCTGTATTCCGCCGTGTGTTCTGCCATCGGTTCGATCAACGGCCAGTTGCATTGCAGTTCCGGAGCAGGAGTTCTGGATGCTTTGCAGGAAGCGATGTATTCTGGCAATGCAGAAGACTGGGTTTGCCAGGAAATCACCAAAGGAAAACGTGTGTTGGGTTTTGAAAGTTCCTCCCACAAAGGCCGCGATCCGCGGTCGACTGTTTTGAAAGCCTATTGTTCTCAGCTGGCGAGTGCATTGGGGCAAACAGAGATGGAAACAGCCGCTGACACCATCGAAGACATGATGGGAAAGATCCAGAAAGTTCATCCTCGTGTCGAATGGCATGCCAGCCGCCTGCTGCATTATCTGGGCTTTGAACCCGAACTGTTCACGCCGATTTTTACTGTTTCACGCTTGGTCGGCTGGGTCGCGCATATTATTGAGCAGACAGAGAACAATCATCTGTATCAGCCTTTATCGCGCTACGTAGGGATGGATCAGCGAAAATACAAACCGTTGCCGTTACGCAGCTGATTCTCTGTTATCGGTATAAAACAAGCGTAACAGGATCGGCAGTAAAATCAGCGAACCTAACATACCCCCGATCATGGCGACGCTGACTAGCGCCCCAAAGTAGATCAGAGGAATGAAGTGCGATAACGTGAGCACGCTGAAGCCGGCGACCAGAGCACAGGTAGCAAAAATGATCGCCCGGCCGACACTCTGGTGAGTCCGTCGTAATGCATCGGTAATCGAAGCGCCGCGGGAACGTTCTCTTAGGAAGCCTGTGATGAAATGGATACTGGAATCTGTCGTCAGCCCCATAGAGACACTGGCGATCATGGCAGTTCCAATATTTAAAGGCAGACCAAACCAGCCCATTGCACCGACGACGAGCACGATGGGAAATAGATTCGGAACCATGGAAATCAGACCAATTTTCAAGCTGCGAAACGCGATGGTCATCATCGCCAGAATACTGGCACCGGCTAACAGAAAGCTGAAAAGCTGGTCTTTGAGCAGGCTGTCAATCAGGTAAGCCAGCAGGATAAAGATTCCGGCTGCTTTGCCTGGTTCCACGGATTTTAGGGTTGAATCGCCGGCAGTCTGTTTGACGTCGGCTCCCGGAAAGTGCTTCTTTGCGAGAGAGTCGACCTTGTGAATCAGCGAGAGTTTTTCTTCAGCCGACTGACGTTCGAGTGCCCGCAAAACAATGCGCATACGTCCTGTTTCAGAGTTATAGAGACTGCTTTCAAAATCGGGCTGCAGCGTTTTGATTTGATCCAGTTTGGATTTCAGCGGGTCTGATGCAAAGGGGATTTTCGGTATAAAATCCAGTGTTTCGGTGATGGAAATTACTTTGGTTAACTGTTGTTTGCCCGGCGGGTTGACCTGCTCCAGATCTTTTGCCAAAGCACGCACGCGATCTAGATATTCCTCAGTCAGTTGAGGTGGTGCGGGGAAGTTTACCTCCCAGGTCGAGGCGCCTCCCAGTCGGGTCTCGACGAAGTTGAGCGACTTGACAATATCACTCGAATCACGAAAGTTCTTGCTGAAATCTGTTTCGACTTTCAAACGATAGAAACCAGCTGCGGCGAAGAGAACGAAAAACAGCGTTGCCCCCAGTAACAGTTTGGGATAACGCTCTGTACCGATACAGACTTTTTTCAACAGGCGTTCGAGCCCTTTTTCCGAAGAATGCTTGAGTGGTGCGCTGAGATGGCCTAACGAGATTCCGCCCGGCAGCAGGATTGTTGCCGCTAAAAGTACGAACATCGTTCCCAAAGCCATCATAATTCCGAAACTTCGAACAGGGGCAATTTCACTTGTCAGCAGCGAAGCGAAGCCAGCGGCTGTGGTGGCGCAGGTCCAGAAGATCGCCGGTAATAATTCCACCATGGTTTGGCGAATGGCTCGGGGTCGCGAAATATTATTGCGCTGCAATTCCTGAAAGTGGACCGCAACATGTGCGACTGTGGCAATGCCGATAATGGTCACTAGCGAGTTGAGCATGGAGCTGACCATACTTAACTGGAAATTCCCCAGGACCAGAATGGCTTCCGTCCATAAAATGGAGCAGATGACAACCAGCAATGGCAGCATCACCCAGCGTAACCGTCGAAATAACAGAAACAAAACCAGTGCTAGCAGATTGAGAGAGACCTTGAACAGGATATCCCCATCTTCTTCGACATAACGGAACATGTCGTGCACCTGCACCGGTTCGCCAACGACGTAGGCTAGTGGCGTATGGGCCTTTGCCAGGCGGCGAATCATGCGAAAGGTCTGGGCGCGCGGAACAGGAGAATCTTCTTCCGGCAAAAGACGCAGCACGATGGCGGTGGTTTGATTGTCGTCCCCGATCAGAACGCCGCGAAACAGCTTTGTGAGTTCATCCTGTTTCCGTCGAATGAGAGCGCGGAGAATAAAATTGAGTTTGGGCGGGGAAAGTGCATCCGCCAGATTCTGTGTCACGTCCGCATTGACGCCTGGTATTTTGCTGAGTTCCTCTGAAAACCTGCGGACTTCGACCAGGCTTTCCGGTTCTAATAAATGGGGCGTGGTGTACGCCACGAAGACAAATTCATCGCCACCGAATAAGGCTTTGCTCTCCAAGTAATCCAGTAAATGCTGGTCATCTTTGGCATACAGGGATTCAATTGATTGTTCAAAGGTCAGCTGCGAGGCCGGAAAGATGGCCAGGCCGGTTAAAACCATAGAAATCAGTAACAGTATCCAACGCAGTTTGTAGAGACGATCTACCAATGATTCAAGCCATCGCCGCGGGTGACTACTCATAAAGAAAGACCGTATCCTACTGCCTGCAAGGCAACTAATGCTGAAAAAACTGGCCCGCTACTGTGATACAGAAATGATCCCAGAGCAACACAACAACTCAGACACTCATGACGGACTATATCGCAGAAGAATCATGATTTCACCTCTGAGCGAACGTTTTTTGGCAGGGGGCCATTATTTCTATCTAAAAAAATGACCTCTCAGCCTGTTGAGTAACCCCTTGTTTCTTCCGTGACAGACCTGCATACTTTAGGAGTCTTTCCCTTCTGAACTCGACGGATCTGTTTCTGTGACGCAACCACGACGCTATACCATCACATTACTGCTGATTTTATTTCTAGCCGGCGGGCTGCGCCTGGGGCTCGTTTCTTTCCAATCGGATCAATTACAGCAGGATCGAGATGCTTATATTGCGATTGCCGAGAATCTGGCGGCGGGAAACGGGTTTTCTTCCAGCAATCGCGCACAGGAGACTGAAATTCGTCCGACGGCGTTTCGGCCTCCCCTGTATCCTTGCCTGTTATCGGTGATATATTATCTCAAAGCCGGTTCGATTGGTGTCGGCGTTGTACAAATTATTCTGGGATTGCTCACTGTCTGGTTTACCTGGAAAACGGGAAGACAGCTTCAATTGGGAGGAGCCGCACTGATGGCTGCTGCAATTGTCGCCACGGACCCGATTCTGCTGCAATACACGACCTATGCCATGACGGAAGTACTTGCCGCCTGTCTTACGAGCCTATTACTCTATCTGCTGGTCACTAGTATGTCCGCAGCACCGGCGTCATCCGAAACGGGGGCGCGCGTTCCACTATTTTTCTGGACCGGCCTTGTCTGGGGACTGGCGATTCTATGCCGCCCGACTTATCTGGCGTTCTTCGGAATCTGGCTGGTTTTTCGATGTGCCAACGCATTGTTACTTCGTTTTCGCAGCCTCAAAACTGATTTATTCGAACGAGGCGAAGTGAAGCAACTTGCTGTCCTGGCAGCCGGTATTATGCTAGCCGTTTCTCCCTGGGTCATTCGGAATCTGCTGGTGTTTCACTCTCCGATTCTGTCAACCACGCATGGCGGCTACACCTTGCTGCTGGGTAACAATCCGGTCTTTTATAAAGAAGTTGTCCAGCAACCGTGGGGAGCGGTCTGGTCTGGGGAAAGCCTGCATGCCTGGCAAAAAAGTCTGGAACAGGATATTGCGCAGTCAGATCCGCCGATCAAAACAGAGCAGGAGCGAGATCGCTGGATGTATCAGCGGGCAAAACACTATATCGCGGCGCAGCCTGATCTGTTTGTACAGTCTTGCCTGCTGCGATTGAAACGTTTCTGGAATATTTCTCCGCTGACAAGTTCTACGATTACTTCACATTCCATATTCAGCTGGGGCATCGCCGGTTATTACACAATGATTCTCATCGGCTGTCTGGGGGGACTATTTCTGGTAACCTGGAAGAGAGAGAAAGGATGGGGGCCGCTTATCTGGTTGCTTTTCAGTTTTACGCTGGTACATCTTTTCTACTGGACCAACATGCGAATGCGGGCTCCGCTCGTGCCGGCGATTGCACTTTTGAGCGTTTATGGATGGTCTCACGCTGCTCGATTTTTCAAATTCGGAGCGGCTACAAACGAAGCGGATCTCAATCGTCCTAAGGGATGATGGGGCAGTAGGTTACAACCCTTCATTGAGCCGCGTCTGCCGGTCAACTGTTATTGACACTCTTTCGGAAAGCGGCCTATAATCCGCGCCCATTTACCCTGGTCCAGCAGACGACATTCGAGCCTGCTGACCTCGACCCGTTACCCTGCATTTTTTTTGTCGTTTCGGCAAGCGTGGGGTATTCAAACCAGACCATCCCCTTCATCAGAAGATTGACCTACTCGGTTATCACTTCAGGAGTGCCCGTGTCGGGCGAGATTAATTCCGTTTCCCGGTATGTTTCGCACATCCTCTGGCAAGCGTTTGTTTTATTAACAATGCTTGGCGGAGCGGCCACGATTGCGCCTGCACAAACCAGTTTTTTCGGTGCCCCCAAAGCCTCTTATGAAGAAGCTGAGTTTGAACCTTCTGAAGCAGAACCAATTGAAATCTCAGCCGAGTATTCACAACAGTGGGAAGAAAATTTTGTCAAAGTTTCGATCCTGAAAGGCAACTGCCGTATTCAGCAAGGCGATGCGGTTTTGCGTTCGCGACAGATGGTGATCTGGCATCGCAAAATCAGAAATACCGATCGTGTTTCTGTTTACCTCGAAGGAGAAGTTCGTGTTGATCTTCCCGGCGAGTCAAAAAACGAAAACAGTTTGCTGGTCAACCTGGTCACGCAAAATGGGGTCAAAGCCAAGATCCGACGTCCTTCAGCGAATATCGGCTCCGATGATGATCCATTGTTGAAACGAGCCACCCAGCAGCGCGGCATTCCCCATGATCACCAGCTAAAACGCGCCCAGTTTATTGTTGAAGAAACACCTATGGAAGGGCCGGAGTTTGCTCCTGTTCCGGAACAGGAACTGAATGTAGGCTTTCGCAGAATCCGATTATTTCCGCGGAGTGCGGTCCCGTATAACGTCCAGAGTTTTCCTTCGACGCATACCGTTCCCCCCGAACAGATCTGGGTGATCACAGGCGGCGTGAATTTATTGATCGACGGCGTGGATGGTTTGGGAATGGTCGATATGTCTGCCGACCGGATTATTATCTGGACGGACGGGCGAGATACACAGAACTTCAACTCTGAGATCCGTCAGTCAAAGGAAACTCCTTTTGAAATCTATCTTGAAGGCAATATCGAAATTCGCCAGGGGACTTACCACCTGAAAGCGAACCGTGCCTTTTACGATGCCCGGGAAGAACGGGCCGTCATGTTGGACGCAGAACTCAAAACTCATATCTCTGAAGTGGGAGAAAATATTCGGGTTCGTGCCAGTCAGATTCGCCAGCTATCAAAAGGCGCTTATCTCGCACAAGATGCCTGGGCCACAGGCAGCCAGTTTGGAAAACCCGGTTATCGGATTCAATCATCCGACATCTTTATTGAGGATCGCTATTCCACGCCCTGGCTCGGTTCCGGCTCCATGGAACTGGATCCCATGACAGGTCAGCCGGTGCCCAATCGACGTGCCTGGATTTCGAGTTCCAATAATACATTCCAGATTGGGGATGTTCCTCTGCTGTATCTGCCTTACGTGACCAGTCCTGCGGAAGACATTTATTTTCCGCTCACGGGCTTACGATTTGGCAATGACCGCATCTTCGGTTTCCAGGCCGAAACAGAATGGGATATGTTTAAGCTGTTAGGGCTCGAACGCCAACCGGGGACCACCTGGAAAGGGCAAGTGGATTACTACTCTTATCGCGGAGTCGGTCTCGGACAATCAGGAGACTATAAGGGTTCGAATCTGCTTGGTTTCGATAATGTATTCAACGGCGATGCGAAAATGTTTTATATCCACGATTCCGGAACGGATAATCTGGGGTTGGATCGTCGTGCATTAATTCCATCGACAAAAGACCGTTACTTGATCAATATGCATCATCGACAAGAGTCACCGTTTGGAATGACGCTGACCGGTGAAGGTGGCTTGATCTCGGACCGCAACTTTCAGGAAGAATATTTTGAATCGGAATTCGACACGGCAAAAGATGTCGAAACGTTGCTGCATCTCAAACAGCAGCAGGAGAACTGGTCCTGGTCGGTGATTGGAAGGACCAAGTTGAATAATTTCGACGACACAACCGACTGGCTTCCCAAAGCAGACCTCTTCCTGCTGGGGGAACCGTTGTTCGGAAATCTGCTAAGCTGGACTTCACATTCGTCAGTCGGTTATGGAAAATTAAAACCTGCAGCGGCTCCTTATAACCCGACGCAGGATGTCTTCACACCACTGCCATTTATCGCCGACTCGCAAGGTCTGGTGGCGATGACGCGGAATCAACTGGAAGCTCCCTTCAATCTGGGGCCGATTAAAATGGTTCCCTATGTCATGGGTGAAGCCGCGTACTGGGAACAAGGGCTGCAACAGCAGACAATCGATCGGCTCTACGGTTCGGCGGGTTTGCGCAGCAGCATCATGTTTGAACGCATTTTTCCTGATGTGTACAGTCCATTTTTTAATCTGAATGGGCTGGCGCATAAAATGGTGTTGGAAACCGATTACTCATTCAGTGATTCCAGTGAGAACCTGAGTAACATCGCGCAATACAATGAATTTGACGACAATGCGCAGGAACGCTTCCGGGAACGACTGGTAACTAACACATTTGGCGGAGTCTTACCGCCTCAGTTTGATCCTCGTTTTTATGCCGTTCGAACTGGTGCGGGTCGTGGTGTGACAGACCCTTATTATGAACTGGTCGATGATCAACAAGTATTACGAATGGCCTGGCGTCATCGCCTGCAAACAAAGACCGGCCCCCCTGATCAACAACGTATCAAAGACTGGATGACCTTAGACCTCGAAGCCTCATACTTCCCGAATGCAGATCGTGATAATTTTGGGGAAGACCTTGGTCTACTCGGCGGACATTATCAATGGTTTCTAGGCGACCGCACAACCGTCGCGGCAAACGCCTATTACGATTTGTTCGACGGCGGACAAAAACTTTGGGACGTCTCACTAACCAGCCAGCGAACCAATCGTTTGACAGTCAATGTTGCAATGCAGCAGATTAAAGGGGGCGGCGGTCTCGACAGCCAGATTTTGTCAGCCAGTCTAGGCTATGTGATGAGCCAAAAATGGAGTGCCGGTATCAGCACCGCTTACGACTTGGGAGAAAATATCAACCGCGGACAGACGCTTTCGCTTACCAGGACAGGTGCCGACTTCCTCATGAGTCTGGGAATGACATACGACCAAAGTACCGGAAATGCCGGTATCGGCTTAACCATCATGCCACGGTTTGGAAACTTTGGTACGGGCCCAGCTGATTTCTCTTCCTTATTTAGTAGTGCAGCACAATAATAATAGGAATCTCGACGGTGATTAAATCACAGAAAACTCAGATCAAAAAACACCGTGCCGACTCGGGACGGTGTGAAGTTACAACGAAGCTGCGGCCTGAATGGAGACAACGTCTCGTTGATGCGGAACGAGGCATCACATTTGGAATTCGCCTGGACAGCACTTTCTTCATCCATTTTTTCACTGGAAGTGCCGTCATTGCAACCGCAATGCTGTTGGGGCTCTCGGTGACACACTGGGCCATTATTATTTTGTCAATCACAACTGTTCTTTGCGCCCAGATGTTCAATCAGGTTTTGAAATCGATCTGGAATCTGCTCGGGAAACAGTTACCGGAAGAATCCCAAAATATGTTTAAGGCGGGAACCGCTGCGGTCTGTGTCAGCATTATTGGTTCGGTCATTACCATTGGGATCATTTTCAGCTCTGCGCTCTACCGCCTGTTGTTTTAAACAGGTCTCGCTTGAGCCGAATTGGGCCCCGCTATTGCGAACCCTGTTTCGATATCAGATAATCATCGTTCATTCCAATTTTTCCTTGCAATGCCGGTGGTGACTTTCATGAATCTGTCTCGATACTCCAGAACGCTTCTGTTTTTCTTCGTATTCTCTCTGCTTGCCTCCGGCTTCCTGCAGGCTGCCGATTTGATTACACCAGATCCCCGTCTGCCTGAAACGACTCCCTGGGATTTAAAAGCACTCAGCCAGGCACCTGCATTCGAATGGGTCGATGAAAAATCGCCGGTCAGATCACTGGTGTACCAGGGATTAGAGTATCGTGGCAAACCCACGAAGGTCTTTGCTTATTATGCTTCTCCTCAAACACTGGGACTGAAAGGGGATCAACCGGCGCGGTATCCCGGGATTGTATTGATTCACGGCGGTGGAGGCACGGCGTTTCGTGAATGGGCCGAATTATGGGCGAAGAAAGGCTACGCTGCGATCGCGATGGACTTAGCTGGCAGCCGCCCTGCGGAAGAGAAGAATCCCCATAAAAAAGAAAACAGAACGCGCTTGCCAGAGGGGGGCCCTAATCAATCACACGTCGAAAAGTTTAACGCAGTCAAAGATGATCAATCGGAACACTGGTGCTACCATGCTCCTGCCAATGCAATATTAGCCCACTCATTAATTCGCTCTTTTCCTGAAGTAAACAAAGATAAAACGGCTGTCACAGGCATTTCGTGGGGTGGCTATCTGACGTGCATTGTCGCCGGGCTTGACAATCGTTTCAAAGCGGCCGTCCCCGTTTATGGCTGTGGTTTTCTGGACAATCATTCTGTCTTCGAAAACTCAATTTACCGATTGCCTCCCGAAGATGCCAAACGCTGGATGCAACTCTATGATCCAGGTCACTATCTGCGTGCCGTTCAGATGCCAATTTTCTTTGTTAATGGGACGAATGATTTCGCGTACTGGTTAAGTGCTTATCAGCGCAGCTATGAAGCGGTTGGGGAAACGACGCCGCGAAATATTCGCATCGAAGTTAAGATGGGGCACAGTCATCCTGCGGGCTGGAAGCCAGAGGAAATCGCACGTTTTATTAATGAAAAGCTGAAGGATGAGGCGCCGCTGCCTGTCATCAAGAAGCCAGAAATTAACGGAACGCAGGTGAATGCTGAATTGGCTCAACCGGTCAAAATCAAAACAGCCGTTCTGCAGTATACGACAGACGAAGGCCCTAATCCTGAAAGAAAATGGCACGCAATTCCATTGCACGTGGAAGGAACAACGATCTCCGGTGCTGCCCCACCTGAAGGAACCAAAATCTGGTTTATCAATGTCACTGACGAAACTGGCGCTATGACGTCCAGCCCATTGACGTCAAAATAATTATACGAATCTCAGGCAGCTGGTTTTTTCAGAATTTGGGGAGCGATCTTTGTGGTGACGTCCCCTTTTTTCTGCTTCAGGTCGAATAAGCCGAAGATTTCCGCAGCGGTCAGACTCCGTGATTCGCATGTGGTATCGCCATCACCCAGAATCGCTCGAAACAGTTCCCGCTTCTGTTCCAACACCATGTCGATGCGTTCTTCGATCGTGTTTTTGCAGATGAATTTTGTGACAATCACCTGCGTTTTCTGCCCGATCCGGTGAGCGCGGTTAATCGCCTGATCTTCAATCGCGGGATTCCACCAGCGATCAAACAGGAACACATAACCGGCAAACTGCAGGTTTAAACCAACGGCGCCGGTTCCGTAACTCATCAACAATAGATGCGAGTCTGGATCGTGTTTAAACTGATCAAGAATCGGCTCGCGTTTTTTCGTGGGAATGCCACCATGGTAGACCAGGGTTCCAAATCGCTTCAGTCGTTCCGCCATCAAATCCAGTGGTTTCGTCCATTGACTGAATAAGATTGCCTTGCCTCCACTGGCGGCAATTTCTTCCATGTCTGCTTCCAGACGATCCAGCTTCGAACTGTCGCCCGTTAACGGATCAAAGTTCGTAATCTGCTTCAACCGTAATACCAGCTCAAAGACGTGCTGGACGGTAATGGATTCTCCCATTTCATTCAGCTGAATCACACCATCCTTCTCGGCCGTCTCATACGCATGTTTTTGCGCCGGATTCAGTTCCAGATAGGCAGGACGATCGAGACGTGGCGGCAGATCAGTCATCACCAGATCTTTGGTACGCCGGAGAATGAATTCCTTAGAGAGAACCTGTAACTGTCGTAAGTCAGGTGTGCCTCGGGGCGGGATGATTTCCATCCATTCAAATAAAGACGCCATCTCTTCGTGCCGGTTTTCAATTGGCGTTCCGGTGAGTGCCCAGCTTCGTTTGCGGGGAATCGAACGTGCAGCCTCTGCGGTACGGGAATCACGATTTTTGATTCGCTGTGCTTCATCGAGAACCACGAGATCAAAGCGGGGAATGTTTTCTTCTCCCATGGTTTCGAAATCACGCGCCATTGATTCGTAGTTAGCAATGAGGATGGGGGTGTTCGGCATTTCCCAAATCATTTTGCGCCGATTCGTATCGCCTTGCACAACTGTGATTGGCAATTCTTCCGCCCAGAATTTAAACTCGCGCTGCCAGTTGGGAATCAGCGGCTTAGGGCAGACCAATAAGATGCGACGGACCTGACCGCTGCGCAATAACAGCCGGACTCCGGTGATGGTCTGCATCGTTTTGCCAAGCCCCATCTCATCGGCGAGTAACGCCGCCTTCTGCGAAAACAGCCAGGCAATCCCCTCATACTGATAAGGGAACGGTTCGAAAGGCATCAGCAGTTCCTGACCCGCGAGCCAGGATTGCAGAGGCGGCTGCAGTAAATAAAATAGACGGTCCTCGAGTGACAAGGCATTGGCCGGCGGCTTTAAACGCGTGGCTTTTTTGCGTTCTGCATTCTCTGGGTCCGCCACTTTCGGCCCTTTGATCGGAGTCGATTCGGTATCGCGGTCATTTTCCTCATTGAGAGGCATGAACTCCAGACCATCGGGAAAAGTCATACCAAACGTCTTTACCCGCGGCCGCGTCGGCTTCCATTTCGGTTGTAGTCCAGCTCGATCCAGTAACTCGATTGATGACGTTTCCAGATTGAACTTGCGTGTGAGCGCTCCATTCATACCGGATGCAAAAACAGACGCCGAGACCGTCAACGGAATAGCAGCGCTGTCGATTTGCTGCTGGAGAAACTCTCGATCGGCTTGAGAGATCGGGATCGTATCAGGAACCACTGGCTGCGGGAGAAAGTGGGGGCCACCCGCATGTCTGATTACGTTTCGTGTTTCTATTTCGCTGTCTGATTTGATTCCTGAATCTTCCACGTTTCCGCCTGATTCTGAACGAAGTGTCTTTGAATTAATTCTTCACGTCCGCTTGGAAAACGTCAACGGGAAGATCCCATTTTGACCGCTTCGTTTAAGGCTTCACGCACACGCTCAAACGGTTCCCCAAGATCGGCGTCAGTCGGGATATTTTTGCTGGTATTTTCAATGGCAGCTTTCCCCGTTTGATGGCCTGCATCGAATCGCAGTCTGTTCTGACCTATTTGTTCACAGATAAAGTCAGCGTTTTCATCAAAAACTTGTTCGACATCTGACAAAAACGCAACGGGAATCGAAATATGATTCTGCAGCTCCAGTGCCTGTTCCTGCTCAACTAGAATCAAATTCGGTTTGACATTCATCTTTTCGACCAGCGTCCGGCCGATCACTTCACCCACTAAAAAAGGAACCAGCGTGGGACCGTATAACACCTCTTGTGTCCGGTTTGGTTTGACTGGAGTCGTACATTGAAATTCGAGTGGCCTGCCAAAGTGATTGGTCACCAGTAAGCCCCCGATCAATGCGCCATCTGGGCATTCGATCGTGGTCAGGAATCCCAGCTTCAACTCTTTACTACCGTCCGCAACCATAAATATCTCGTCTCCGGATGTCAGTTCTTATGTTGTCGTCAATGATCAGGCGATCCTGATTCTCACCTGAACCGTATCTCTTTCGTCAATCAGGACAACCTGCTGTATCGATATCATCGTCCTTGCCATTTCATGACTTGAGTGCTTGTTGGATTGGTCATGTTAGATAGTTTCACTTCAATAACCCTTTAAATATCAACTGGTTCCAGATTGAGCTCGAACCCAGTTCCCAGCGATATTTTCTGTACTAGAATCCCCGTTAGGTTGGAAATTCATTCAAGTTGCGGCAGAATAAGGGATATCTTGAACTAACCTCACTGACGCCCCTGAATGAATCAATTAAGCAATTTCATGAATGAGTCACAAAACCGGCCGGAAAACCAGAATCGAGAAGTAATCGAAGCACGCCAACTGCAGCGCCTGCAAGAACTTGTGAAAGCGGTCTCTGCAGCGAATCCCTTCTGGCAGAACAAGTGGCAGGCAGCGGGGGTGACGGCTAAGTCGATTCAAAGCCTGTCCGACCTGCAAAAATTGCCGGTCACAACGAAATCCGAATTAGTGGAAGATCATTTGTCTCATCTGCCCTATGGGACGAACCTGACCTACCCGGTAGAACAGTACACCCGCATGCATCAGACTTCGGGAACCACCGGTTCGCCGATGCGATGGCTGGATACCAAAGCAAGCTGGGACTGGTTTGGCGAATGCTGGGCACAAATTTATCGGATGGTGGGCCTCTATCCGGAAGACCGGGTTTTCTTTCCATTTTCCTTCGGTCCCTTTATCGGATTCTGGGCCGCCTTCGAAGGTGCCACACGGTTGGGCAATTTCTGTCTGGCAGGAGGTGGCATGGGAAGTGAAGCGCGGCTGCGAATGATTTTGGATAATAAAATTACCGCTGTCTGCTGCACGCCTACCTATGCGTTGCGTCTGGCCGAAGTCGCTGAAGCAGAGAACATCAATCTTGCCGGCAGTCGTGTGCGGGCTTTGATTGTTGCCGGCGAACCGGGGGGTAATATCGAAGCCACCAAACTGCGGATTGGTCAGGCCTGGGGAGCACGTGTCTTCGATCATTGGGGCATGACCGAAATTGGCGCCTTGGGAATAGAGCCGCTGGAAAATCCGGGAGGCCTGAATATTCTGGAAACCGAATGCATCGCCGAGATCGTGCATCCGGAAACGTTACAACCCGTTGAACGCGGGGAACAGGGAGAGCTGATCATCACCAATCTGGGACGCATTGGTTCGCCGCTGATTCGTTACCGCACTGGAGATCTGGTTTGTGAAGATACCGCCGCCTGTCCTTCCGGCCGCTCATTACTCCGATTGAAGGGAGGCATTCTGGGCCGCGCCGATGACATGGTAATTATTCGCGGCAATAACGTCTTCCCTTCCAGTCTGGAAGCCATTCTTCGCACGTTCGATCATTTGGCAGAATATCGCATCGAGGTTCGTACGATTCGTTCGATGCAGCATATGAAAATCGAACTGGAACCGATTGAGTCGATCACGACGGACGCACAGCAGCAGCAATTCATCAAAGAGGTCAGTAATGCAATTAAGGACCGTTTGAACTTTCAGGCGGAAGTTTCTGCGGTGCCTCCCGGCTCATTGCCGCGTTTTGAGCTCAAAGGTCGTCGCTTCTTCAAAATTGACTGATTTCCGATTTGGATCGAGAATTTGGCAGGAACTGACTCGTAATTCATGTTAGAATTCAAAATTGACTTATTTTCCTGTAGCATTATTCACAAGTACATCCAGCCGTCGCTCAAACGTTCCCGGGATAGACACCATGACAATATCGAGACGTACCCTGTTCTTCGCTTTACTGGTATTCGTGGGACTCTGTCTTCCATTCAATCGACTGGAAGCAGAGACGCAAAGCAAGTCTCGCCCTAATATTCTGTTTCTGTTTAGCGATGACCAGCGGGCCGATGCAGTGGCCGCTTATGATAATCCGCATATCAAAACGCCGAATCTGGATCAACTGGTGAAAACCGGTTTCAGTTTCCGGAACGCATTTTGTATGGGATCGATTCATGGCGCCGTCTGCCAGCCGAGCCGCGCTATGCTGAACAGTGGTCGCACTCTCTATCATGTGCCTATGGACCTCAAGGGAGTTCTCACACTGCCCCAATTATTGAAGCAGGCAGGTTACACCACATTTGGAACGGGGAAATGGCACAATCACCGTGACTCATTCCAGAAAAGTTTCACAACAGGCACCGCCGCCCTCATCGGAGGGATGTCAAATCACTTAAAGGTTCCCGTCGTTGATTTGAAGAATGGAAAGTTTGAGAACAAACGGAAGGGCGCGAAGTTTTCGAGCGAACTGTTTGTTGACGCGACCGTTGATTTTCTGAAGCAGCAGCCCGAGGACAAACCGTTCTACGCCTACGTTGCTTTCACCGCGCCGCACGATCCACGCATGCCTCCTGCTTCGGCAATGAAACCTTATGAAAACGCACATCCACCACTGCCCAATAACTTCATGCCGCAACATCCGTTTCACAACGGCTGGATGACGGGCCGGGATGAAGCATTAACGGGCTGGCCGCGACAGCCGGAAATCATTCGCGAACAACTTGCCGAATACTACGCGATGATTACCGATATGGACTCACACATCGGGCGGATTTTAGAGACACTGAAAGCGAAAGGATTTGACAAGAATACGATCGTGGTGTTCTCTTCTGATCACGGACTGGCGATGGGCAGTCATGGATTACTGGGAAAACAAAATCTGTATGAGCACAGTATGAAGGCCCCGCTGATTTTTAAAGGCCCCGGTATTCCGCAAAATAAATCGAGCGATGCGCTCGTTTACCTCTATGATATCTTTCCGACAATCTGTGACTTGACCCACATCACCGTTCCGCCAGGAGTGGAAGGTTCGGATCTGGCACCAATCTGGCGAGGGAAAACGGATCGCGTTCGTGATTCGCTGTTTACGACCTATGAAGACTTAATGCGAGCGATTCGCGATGATCGCTGGAAGCTGATTCGCTATCCGCAAATCAATAAGACGCAACTCTTTGATCTCAAGCAAGATCCCCATGAACTAAAAGACCTGTCTCAGAATCCGGGGCAGAAAGAACGGGTGCAGAAAATGCTGGCACAGCTGAAGGACTGGCAGAAAAAAACGGACGATAAGCAAGCCCTCACATCTGATCATCCCAAGCCACAAAACATCGATTTAACGGGCCGAAAGCGAAAACCAGATCAGCACCAACCTCGCTGGATCGTAGAAAAATACTTCGATTCTGAATGAAATCCGTTTTCCAGCTATGCTATAATCGGCGTTCTCACCAAAAACGTCATCCAACCAGATAAAAGAATTGATCACTGAAATCAGTTCATTAAAGACTCACAAATCCTGAGGTAACCAAATGAAAGCTTTATTGGCAACAGTCACGCTGTCTCTGTTGATCGCATCAGCCACGTTCGCCGGCAACTGGCCTGGCTGGCGCGGCCCGACTTCGAATGGCGTCGCACAGGGAACCGGCTACCCCGTTTCCTGGGACAAATCCAAAAACATTCTCTGGGAAGTCGACTTTCCCGGCGTCAGTGGTTCGACTCCTGTGATCTGGGGCGATGACCTGTTTCTGACAACAACCTCCGAAGGCAAGAACCAGGTTCTCTGTCTGAATAAAAGTACCGGCAAGAAAAAATGGGAGACAGAATTCGGCACCGAACGCGCTGGTAAACACAAAAAAGGAAGCGGCAGCAGCCCTTCGCCTGCAACGGACGACCAATACGTTTTTACCTATTTCAAGAGTGGAGATTTGGCCTGCCTCAATAAGGAAGGAAAAATCCTCTGGAAGAAAAACCTGCAGAAAGAGTATGGCGAAGACACTCTCTGGTGGGACCTGGGAACGTCTCCCGTTTTGACGAACGACCTGATCGTTATTGCCTGCATGCAGAGCGACAACTCTTATCTCGTCGCTTTTGATAAAGCAACCGGGAAAGAAGCCTGGAAGCAGGATCGCAATTTGGATGCACCGGAAGAAGCCAACCAGAGCTATTCGACTCCCGTTGTCGTCAATCAGGACGGGAAAGAACTGATTTATGTACTCGGTGCAGATCACGTGACTGCTCATGATGCCCGATCGGGTAAAGAACTCTGGCGGGTTGGCGGCTTGAATCCAACACAGCATAAGTACTTCCGTTCGATCTCTTCGCCTGTAGTCAGCGATGGATATCTGGTTGCTCCCTACGCTCGTGGCGGTTCTGTGACTGGAATTAAGTTGGGCGGCAGCGGCGACGTTACCAAGTCCCATGTTGCCTGGACCAATGAAGCCAAAGGGGAGTTCTCAGACGTTCCGACACCCGCTGCCATCAATGGCCGCTTCTATATCTGTGCCGACAAAGGTGAGGTCTTCTGTTTTGATGTCAAAACCGGCAAAAAAATCTGGGGCGATCGTTTGCCTCGCAGCCGTTACAAATTCAGTGCTTCTCCCATTCTGGCGGACGGTCACATTTATGTGACGCGTGAAGATGGCACGACCTTTGTTCTGGATCAAGGCGATCAATTCAAAGTCGTTTCGGAAAACCCGCTGGAAGGATTCGCTTTAGCGACTCCTGTTTTCTCTGATGGAAAAGTCTATCTGAAGATGACAGACAAGCTCTACTGCATCGGCAAGAAATAATTTGCCGCACATGATTATTCTCAGAGGGACAGGCGACAAACCTGTCCCTCTTTTTTCGAGTCGTTCTCAGACTAAACGAAACTAAGAAAGTCGCTCAGTATCAGACCGTGACTCACGCAGCCGTCGGTTCGTCTGGATAACAAATTATTTAATGGAAGCAAAATGAATACCGCATTTCGATTTGCACTGCTCTTGATTATCTGCCTGACCTTTCACAATGGCACCTCACATGCAGGAGAGCCGACAAAACCTGAGACCGAACAGAAGGTTCAAGATCCGGTAAGGCTGATTCTGCCGGCCATTATTTATGCAGTACCCGGTATTGAAACCAACGTTTATTTTGACAACGTTTGTCTGGTAACGAACCCCGCAAATTATGTGTTCGATGTGCATTGCGCCAGAGGACATTTGCAAAATGAACGCTGGACTTTCACCCCAGAAGAAAAAGAAGTCGGCGATTACAAATTCACGTTGAATGTAATTGACCAGAACAATCAGATCGTCTCTTCGCAGGAATCGAGACTCCGCGTTGTTCCCCAGGATGCCGGTAAAGAGAAAACGACCAGCATCCTGATGATTGGTGACAGTTTGACGCACAACTCGATGTATCCAAAACACGTTCGTGAACTCAGTCAGAAATTTCAAGGACCTGCTCTCAAACTGATCGGTTCGCATAATCCCAAAAAGGATCCCGGCGTGCAGCATGAAGGTTATGGTGGCTGGACCGCCGTGCGTTTTGCTACGCACTTCAAAGAAACAGCACGCACTGGAAACTACCGTGAGCGAGGCAGCCCGTTTTTATACGCAGATGAAAACGGTAAACCGAAGCTGGACTTCCCGCGCTACTGTAAAGAGTTCAACGAAGGAAAAGCCCCGGATCTGGTCACAATCTTTCTGGGACCTAATGATGTTTACTCTGCCACCGATGAAACCATCGAAGCGCGAACAGACACAATGATCAATCACCTCGATATTCTGGTGAAGATGATCCACGATTATAGTCCCCAGACAAAAATCGGTTTCATGCTCCCAGTGCCTCCCGCGGCGACCCAAGATGCGTTTAGCACCACCAACGGTCGTCAACAGACCCGTTGGCAGTATAAACGCAATCAACATCGCGTGGTCGAGCGACTCACTTCTCACTTCGGAGACAAAGAAAAACAACAGATTTATCTGGTTCCGACACACCTGAATCTGGATTGCGCACACAACTATCCCGCGAAGAGTGTTCCCTGGAACGCACAGAACCCGGAGAAAACGGTCCGGCAAAATAACGCCGTCCACCCGGCTGGCAGTGGTTACATGCAGATCGGAGACAGTCTCTTTGGCTGGATCAAAGAGGTCTCAAAATAATCGTTCCGGAAGAATCGAAGGTGAGCCCGGCTCTGTTTACTGCTGATCCAACGCAGGGAACGGGAACATCTTCGAGGGAGTACGGCCCGTTTTCATAATGGATTTGATCCGGGCGACAACTTTCGGATTCTGGTCGGATACATCATGCTGCTCACCCGGGTCTGTTTTGAGATTGTAGAGTTCAATCTTCATTTGAGGATTCTTCTTTCTGGAAAGCTTTTGTCGAACCCCTTTCCAGTCTCCCATGTGAACGGCCTGCTGGCCCGTGTATGCCGGGAATTCCCAGTAGAGATATTCATGCTGTTTCTGCTGATCAGTTTTACTCAGTAAGGTAGGCAGAAAACTGATACCATCAATATCAGCGGGTGCTTTGGTACCTGTGATATCAGCAATTGTCGGCATGACATCCCAGAAAGCAGACAGATGGTCGGTGACGTCTCCCGGTTGAATATGACCGGGCCAACGCACGACGAGAGGCACGCGAATGCCGCCTTCATACAGACTGCCTTTAAACCCGCGCCAGGGACCCGCGGATTTAAAAAACACGGAATCCGATCCCCCCAGACGATCATAGGCGGGGCCATTGTCTGACGTGAAAAAAACGATCGTATTGTCGTCCAGTTTCAGTTCCTTCAATAGCGTCATAACCTGGCCGACGCCCTCATCCATATGCGTGATCATGGCAGCATAGCCAGCCCGGGGATGCGGGTGTTTGATATAGCCGCGGTGCTTATATTTTTCTTCCGGAATTTTCCCTCGATATTGGGCCAGAGATTTTTCCGGAGTCTGGATCGCCAGATGCGGAATAGCGAACGGCAGATACAGGAAGAACGGTTGATCCTGATTCTTGCGAATAAAGTCGAGCCCATTCTCTACAAATTTATCCTGTGAGTATGTTTCGCCGTATAAAGTTCGGTCATTACCCGGCAGAATTTCCTTCTCGTGGTTTCGCCAGAGAAATTTGGGATAATGATTGTGCGCGTGAACCTGACAGTTGAAGCCATAAAACAGATCAAAGCCTTGCTGGTTCGGATCGCCGGTTGTACCGAAATGTCCGAGCCCCCACTTGCCCATGGCACCGGTAGCGTATTTTTTTTGCTTCAACATTTCCGCAATGGTGACTTCCGCATCCGGAATTGGATGCTGACCGGGATATTCCCATCCCTCTTGTTCTTTCATGTGCTGCACATAGTTGGGTTTGCCATTATTACGTACGTAGGCGTGGCCGGGATGTTTGCCCGTTAACAGATTGCAGCGGGAGGGAGCACAGACGGCATTGCCTGAATAGAACTGCGTGAAGCGGATTCCATCTTTGGCGATTTTGTCGATGTGCGGCGTTTTAATCCATTTCTGCCCGTAGCATCCCAGTTCCTGATACCCCAAGTCATCGGCGATGATGAAAACAACGTTCGGCGGTCGTTTGTCGGTTGCTGCATCACTGGTCGTGATCAAACAGCAGAGAGAGTAAATTGCTACGAACAGCAGTCGGGTAATATGGCGCATCGCGGGCTCCTCGGTGAATCAGTCTGAAGTCTTTAACCTGTCCGGCAGAGACTCCATCTTATACAGACTCACTCAGCGACTGCAACGATGGATTTCCTCAGCGAGGAAAATCAACCATCGATTATCCCTGCTTCCAGTGATAATCATTCTGCTTTCGGAATCCATTCAGAACCAGGGATCCGTCCTCGAGAATATCCAGTGTACTATATCCGTTATTCGACAGGCCCGACCCTTCGACCATGGCAACCATTGTGCAGTAATGGATGCCGCCGATCTCTGAATAGTGATTCCGATGACTGTGTCCCTGAAAGACGGCTGCGACGTTACCCGATTCTTCCAGTACCTTGCGGACCTCTGAAGAATTTTTGACCGCGTGGGCATCGGTGTCTTTTAAATCGAGCGGCTGATGAGCGAAGATGACTGTGGGAACAGCGTTTTGTTTCAAATCAGCCTGGAGCCATTCCAGTTCCGGCTGGGGAACATTGGCATCGGTCCATTTGAAATTCTGTCGGCCGTAGGGGGTGCCATCACTTTTGAAACAGGAATCGAGTACGACAAAATGATAGCCGTTCTTATCGAATGAATAATATGATGCCTTCTGTCCCACACCCTGAAGAAACTCCACTTTCTTCAACTGATGGACACAATGATTTCCCAGGACATAATGCTTGGGATACGGGATCGCCGAGATGGCTTTGACGACCGTCTGCAAATGAACTTTTTCCTGTTCCAGAGAAACACCGGAATCGATCAGGTCGCCGTGAAAAACGACGAAATCGGGTTGATCACTTTGAAACTGCCCTACCACCTCTTTCAGTTTGGTAATCGTCTCACGGTAATGCCGGGAGCCGGCGGGCGGTTTGTCGGCATAATGCAAGTCGGTCACCAAACCGATTCGTACGGTGCCTCGTTGATTGGACTCCTCTGCCCGGGCCGATAACAATCCCACTGCAGGCGAGGAAACCCCTGCCAGAAACAGGGCGCCATTTTTGAGGAAAGCACGTCTTCCCAGTGATTCGTTTTGCAGAGAAGTCAGATTTGGCATCAGGGGGACCTCGTTGGAAGGATAGTTCTGGTTGTGTCCTAAGTCTCTATTTTGACAGACATTTATGAAGAATCAATGACCAAAGAATGAATTCCCGGCCTCAAAATACTTGAAAAATGTAAAATATCCTGATTGACATATCGTAATATCACGATATTATATACATGAGGAGACGAAACGATGATTTCAAAAGAAACACCCGATTTTAACGGCCAGGCGCTGGCAGAGGCTGCAGAATGCCTCAAAGTTTTAGCGCACCCTGCCCGAATTCGAATTGTACAACTACTTCTGCGAGGGCGCTATACTGTTGGTGAGCTTGCAGAAGATTGTGGTATACCCAGCAACGTCGCGTCTGAGCATCTGCGTCTGATGCAGCGGTGCGGTTTTTTCGTGAGTGAACGAGAAGGCCGAAGCGTTTATTATCAGGTTGCCGAGCCGCATTTGAATAAAATGATGGCCTGTATCGAAGGACGTTTTTTCCAGTAATGGTCTTTTTTAGAAAAACATGTCGTATACTTGCGACATAACGAGGTGAAAAAATGGCAGATGTCAAAACAATCAAACCGGACGAGTTGGCCAAGCTTCATAAAGAAAAAGGCGTCGACGTGATTGACGTGCGGACGCCCGCTGAATTTCGCGAAGTGCATGCACCAATCGCCGTGAATGTTCCCTTAGACAAATTGAGTGCAGCTCATATCAAAGAACGGACCAACGGTAATGCTAATGCCACGGTCTATGTGATTTGCCAGAGCGGAAACCGTTCTTCAATGGCATGTCAGAAGTTGATTGAATCGGGTGTGACGAACGTAGTCAGCGTCGAGGGAGGCACGAAAGCCTGGGATCAACTGGGGCTGCCGGTGAATCGTGGAAAAAAGACAATTTCCCTGGAACGACAGGTGCGGATTGCTGCTGGTTTTCTGGTTCTGATCGGGGCGCTGTTGGGAATGTTTGTGAATCCCTGGTTTAGCGGTCTATCGGCGTTTGTTGGTGCCGGTCTGATGTTCGCCGGAATTACAGATACCTGTGGAATGGCCATGATGCTTGCCAAGATGCCTTGGAATCAGGTCGCGACTGGCGAAAAAGCACAATGCCGTGTGTGAGAACCAATTCAACAAATAAGGAAGTGAACCATGTTTTTTCAACGCTACTACTTAGATTGTTTATCGCTGGCGTCTTATATGATTGCTGATGAAAAGACGCGTGAGGCGGTGGTGATCGATCCCCAACGAGATATTGACATCTATCTGGAAGATGCCCGGGAGCACGGGTTTCAGATTAAGCATGTGATTTTGACTCACTTTCACGCCGACTTCATCGCTGGTCATATTGAATTGAAGAAAGCAGTCGGTGCCCAGATTTATCTGGGAAGCAAAGGCGAAGCCGAGTTTCCGTTTCAGCCACTGTCTGACGGCGATGACCTCATGTTGGGGTCGGTCAAGTTAACCGCACTGGAAACGCCCGGCCATACTCCCGAAGGGATCTCGATGCTGGTTTATGATCTGAACGAAAATCCGGATCAACCCAAAATGATTCTGACAGGGGATACTCTGTTTCTGGGAGACGTCGGTCGACCCGACCTGCTGGCATCGATTGGAGTGACGGCGAATGAGTTGGCCAGTATGTTGTATGACTCGTTGCATAAGAAAATCCTGACGCTTCCCGATGAAACGCTGGTTTATCCAGCACACGGAGCCGGTTCGATGTGTGGGAAGCAGTTGAGCAGTGAATCGGTGACGACTTTGGGTGAACAGCGAAAATACAATTATGCACTTCAGCCGATGAGCAAAGAGGCGTTTATAGAAATGGTGACGACGGATCTTCCTGAAGCACCACATTATTTTGTCCACGATGCAATATTAAATCGGAAAGACAGGCAGACGTTAAGCGAATCGATCAGCGCTTCATGGCACGCATATTCCCTGGACGAAGTTCTGGAACTACTTAACAGTGGTGCCCAGGTAATTGACGTCAGAGATGCCACAGAGTTTGCCGGAGCACACCTCAAAGGGAGCGTCAATATAGGGCTTGAGGGCCGATATGCGACCTGGGCAGGAACCATGCTCGATAAGCAGGCCCCGATTGTGCTGATTGCCGAAGAGGAAGAGCAGATCGAAGAGGCGATCATGCGGCTGGGCCGGATCGGCTTTGATCACGTCCAAGGTTACCTGAAAGAGGGGTTAAACAGTCTCAAGGATCGCCCGGAACTGGTTTCCCAAATGAAGCGAATTTCAGCACAAGCTTTAAATGAACTAAAAGAACCAACCACAATCGTCGATATTCGCTCTCCCTCCGAATGGGATGCCGGGCATATCGCTGGTAGTTTGAATATTCCCTTAAATCATTTGCCAGAACGACTTGCCGAAATCCCACGGGACAAGACCGTTATCGTGCATTGTCAAGGTGGATACCGTTCGGCAATTGCCGCTAGTCTGCTTGAAAAACAGGGATTTGGTAATATTCTGGACCTGGTAGGCGGCTATAAGGCCTGGATGACGACCTCAGCAACATAATTTAATGAACGAGCAAAATATCATTGCACGTTGAATAGAAAAACCTTTGCCCGATCTACTAAAATAGGGCAAAGGTTTTATTTTTATTCAGCGATAGGTTTTCAAATGGTACTGCTGCCTGCTTCACAACCAAAACGGCATCTCAACGCTGCCGAAGGTTATCTCATGCTTGAGATGCACGAACAGGCTTTGCGCGCGCTCTCCCGCATCGACCCTTCTGAAAGAACTACCGAAAAATACTTTCGACTACTGGGGCAGGCACACCAACTGGCAAAGCAATACCAGGAAGCGTTGGATGCATTTCAAGGTGCGTATGATATTGACCCGGAAAATTTAACCACGCTGATGGGCATGGCCTGGTGTTACAAACGGACGGATCAGTTACCATTGGCCATTTCTGTGATGGAAGAAGCCTATCACAGCCACGCCGAAGAACCCGTGATACTCTATAACTTGTCCTGTTATTTCGCGTTAACGGGTGACAAAATCAATGCTCTTTCCTGGCTCGGACGTTCACTGCGCATGGAGCCCGATTTGATAAAATTAATCGAAGAAGAGCCCGACTTCGATTCGTTGCGAAGTGACAAAGATTTTCAGTTTCTCGTAGAATCAGCAGGGGATAAAACCTCTCAGAAGTCATAGCCCGAGTGCAATCCGATTTCGAATTCATCGGGATGATATAGAGAATAGTCCATAAATACATCAATAGGCAGGCACTTCAAGGAATCGAAAGCCATAATGATGGATATAGACACCAGCCGTTTAAGAAAGCACTGTGATCTGCTTTGCCGCACAACGCGACCGGCAGAAAGTTCGGAACTGGAAGACGCCCGCCAGTATGTCATTGGTGAATTAGAAGCCTCGGGATGGGCAGTCGAGAGACATCCTTTTCAGGGACAGGATTCCATGCTGACGACATTGTCAGGACAAAACCTGATTGCGAGGCACCCTGGCCTTTCCTCTCCCGACAAACCGCAGTTTTGTATTGGCGCGCATCTCGACACCCGCCCTGAAACTCCGGGCGCTGACGACAACACCAGCGCTGTCGCGACACTGCTGGAGCTGGGAAGACTGCTACCGCTGTTTCAGGAATCAGACTGGCAATGGAGTGTGGAGCTGGTTGCCTTCGACCTGGAAGAAAATGGGATGCTGGGTGGTGCAGAACACGCGCGGATGCATCGAGCACAACAGACCGATCTACGCGGCATGGTTTCGCTGGAAATGCTCGGTTACTGTGATCCCACGCCAGGCAGCCAGACCTTACCCAGAGAACTGGTGGGCCTGTATCCAGATACGGGCGATTTCATCGCCGTCGTCGGCAATCAAAACTCAACAGCCCTCATCGAAGCATTTCAGAAGGGGCTGCAAAAAGTCACTGATCTGCCCGTGGAAGCATTGCAGGTGCCTGAAAATGGTGAAATGCTGCAGGCCACTCGTTTGAGTGACCATAGCCCGTTCTGGGATGCCGGCTTCTCGGCTTTAATGATTACCGATACCAGTTTTCTGCGAAATCCGCATTACCATCAACCAACCGACACGGTCGATACACTCGATTTTGAATTCTTGACCAAAGTAGCGCAAGGGAGTCTGGAAGCGGCAAAACTGATACTGCATGGTGGATATTGAACATTACACTCTTGTTTCATCCTTTCTGCTCACTAACGAAGATTTGACATATCATGAACGACGCGACTCAGGAAGAAAAAACTCTGCTTACCATTACAGAACTTTCAAAAGCAGAACGACGCGCACTCGGCGTTTTACTTGAGAAAGCCTTTACCACCCCCGATCAATATCCGCTCTCTTTAAAAGCTGTTACCACAGGTTGCAATCAAAAAAGTAACCGCGATCCAATCTCGCATTATAGTGAATCACAGGTTTTTGAGACTCTGGACGCACTTCGCGAAAAAGGCATCGTGGCTGTTGTGCATTCAGGCGGTAGCCGTACCGAACGGTATCGGCACTACATGCGGCACCGTTTCGAATTTACCGAACCACAGCTGGCCATTCTGACAGAACTCTGGCTGCGTGGTCGTCAAACCATGGGTGAGCTCAGAGGCCGGGCCAGCCGTATGGTTCCGATTGAGACGTTAGACCAGTTACGAGCCGAATTTAAAGGACTTCTGGATCGAAAATACGTACAATCAAATGGAAGCATTGAACGGCGTGGCATCGAAGTCGATCACAACTGGTATCAGGAAAAAGAAGGCAAGACACTGGGGTTTGAGTCAGCACCCGAAAATGAGCCAACCCGAGTAGAAACAGCATCGGAAGCTCAGCCTGTCGCACAACCCGCTTCCGGCGAATTGACAGCGATGCGTGATGCGATTGAACAACTTCAGATCGAGAATCAATCACTCAAACAACAAGTCAATACGCTGACAGAATCGCTGGAACAACTGGGCCAGCAATTTTTAGATTTAAAGCAGGAACTGGGGGGGTAAAGCGTTTCGGCGAAATTGCAAAATACAGAGGGGAATACTGGAGCAACAGCTTGTTGACTGACAGAAAACGATCCAGGTTCTGAGTCTCGAACCTGCTTGCCACTAACAAGATAAGTGACTTCAGAGAGAACAATTGTTTCCCGCTCTATTTTGATAAGATTGGCGTTTTTTATTTAATATCCATCAACATTCAAACGGAATTCGTATAAAACCAGAATACGAACCGCTTTGGGAATCAATAACACTTAACCTTTTGAGGACAAATATGCTTTCGATTTCTCGTATTAGCCTGCTACTCTGCCTGCTGACAATTACTGTTGGCTGCCAGAAAGGCTCAGAACCAAGCGCTGAAAAGTCCGCCGACTCGTCGACAAATGAATCGACTCCCATGGAGTCAGAAAAAGGAGCATCCTCAACGACAGAGACTGCGTCTAAGTCAGATGAAAAGAAAGATGCGGAACCTGAGAAACCCAAAGCTCCCGAATTGCCAAAATCAGTCAAGGGCAATTGGGTATTAATGCTGCCGCAACAGCAGCAAATGATGCCTTTGTACCTGTTTAAAATCACTACCCCGGAAGCCTCAGCAGAAACAGACAAGAAAGCAGAAGAAAAACCTGCCGCAGTCGCTGTTGAGTTGCTCTCCAAAGGAGCAGAAGTCGCACCGGGAAAAATCGTTTCATCCAAAGCGACTGAAAAAACGGTTGAGTTTGAAGAAAGTCTGCTAAACGAAGGGAAAGAATTTGTCCGCTTGAATTTTCAAGGCAAGTTGGATCAAGGGGCCATTCTGGGGACGATTTCTTTTAATAACGAAAATTGTACTCCTGCCTTACTGCTGCCAACCACTGAAAAAGATCTTTCCCGAATCAAGGAACCAATGCCTTCACCTGGTGCGCAGGAATTAATGCAGGCAATGCGATCACCTGATGCATTCGAGCAGCTGAATGATTTCACACAAAAGATGAAGACCGTTCCGCTGGCAATGGACGCTTATCCGGCGTTGATCGCCATTGCTCTGAGTCAGAATAAAGATGCCAAAACTCTTGAAGAAATTATCAGCCGCTATTTGGAAACGGCTGATCTCTGGGGCAAACGACAGCAGGCCACTGCATTGATCAGTGTTAGTTCAATGTTGGCCAGAAGTGATTCGGATTCCAGTCTGGCGACAAAATATTTGGATCAAGTAGACAAGTTGATCACAGACGGAGTTTCGCCACTCAAAGGTTGGGATCTGGAAATTGCAATGGCCAAGGCACGCGTGGGACTGAAATCTGACAATAAGGAACAGATTCAGGAAGCCGGTAAGCTGCTTCAAACAGAAGAGAAAAAATATCCCCACAACCGTGAGCTCCTGACAGAGCTGGTCAATTATGAAAAAACCCACGGCAGTGTCGACAAGGCAATTGATCACTTGGGACTTCTGGCCGGTTCTCCTCTAACGAGGCGTGAGCAACAGTTGATCGCAGTTTCCAAACAAAGTCCGGAAACGGTCAAATATGAACATCCTCGGGATACTCTGACTGCACTTTGGAAAAAGAAACATGGTTCCACTGAGGGTCTCGACGAATATCTGACGAAATCATTCAAGCGTTTCCTTGAGGGATATGTATCCAAAGAAGCGAAGGCCGTGGATTTAAAGAAAGGCAACCGCGTCTCGCTGATTGAATTATTTACTGGCGCTTCCTGTCCTCCCTGCGTTGCAGCAGATCTGGCAACCGGAGTAATTGAAGCTTCGTTTCCTGAATCAAAAGTGATCGTGCTACGTTATCACCAGCATATTCCTGCTCCCGATCCCCTGACCAATACAGACTCGGAAGCACGGTTTATTCTCTACAACCACCGCGGAACTCCTTCCACGAACTTGAATGGTCAAATGATTCCCGGAGTTGCTGGCGGCATAGAGCAGGTTGATTCTTCCTATCAACAGATTCTGGAAGCCCTGATTCCAGCACTTTCCGAAAATACGGATGTCAAAATTGACCTGTCTGCTGCCGCAAAAGATGGCAAACTGGATCTCCAGGTAAATGTAACAGGCACGGAGAAAATTAAAGAGCCGCTGCGTCTGGTAGCCGTACTTGCTGAAGATGAATTGAATTTCCAAGCACCTAACGGCATCAACGTGCATGACATGATTGTGCGGTCCATGTTGAGCGAACCAACCGGTTTTCCTGCCGTTGATGGGAAATTATCTCTAACCAAATCTGTTCCACTGAGTGATTTCAAAGGGCGCCTCACAGATTATCTGTCTGCCTTTGAAGAAAAATCAGGAACAAATTTCACTGGAGCACCTCTAGCTTTGGAAAAACTCCACTTTGTTGTCTTCGTACAAGGAGAACTTTCCAAAGATATCTTCCAGGTTGCTTCGGTCCCCGTTTCTGGCGCGATTGTCTATAAGACTGCCAAACCGAAACCAGCACCAGAAAAAGCAACGCCTGCACCTGCTCCCAAACCAGAGCTGAAAGCAGAAAAGCCTGCAAAGCCGGAAGTAAAGAAAGAAGCCAAACCTGAAGTGAAGAAAGCAGAAAAACCGGAATCAAAACCGGAGGCAAAGAAAGAAGAAAAGTAACAATGCTTCTTCGTTGCCGATGATCAGTTAATCAAAACAGGGCATGGAACAACCATGCCCTGTTTTAATTCAAGCCACTTTCAGCCAGGAGACTGTTCACTCTTCTTCAGCAGGTGGTGTCGGTACCAGCTTATCAGCGAGACCACTGCTGTTACTGTCTTCATGAAAGACGGGGTTTCCATCCAGCATCAGCTTGGATGTCCGAGAAGGAAGCTGATCCCGTTGAATACGGCGAAACTGGGGAGAATTCTTCCCCATCCGGGTGTCTCTCTGATCCATGATCACCCGGGCTGCTTCCCGCACTTCCGCATCGCTCAACCGGCTCAGATTTCCAAGCTCTGCCAACGGTCCCAGGATTTTGGTTGCTTTCGCGACAGTGCTCTCCATCAGGACAATATCCAGTAGCTCCCGTCGCATGCCTTTCATAGAAGCGACCTGTTCCTGAACCCGATCCTGCAGGTCTCCCAGCACTTCCAGAGTTTCGACGGCGTCAACAACCCGTCCCGTTTCCGCCAGCAATTTGGCCTGAATCGTCATCAGCGATTGCAGGTTCGTACCGGCTTCTGCCACTTTCACATCCTCATTGGTTAGCGTCTCCTGCAGTGAGATTAACTGCTGCGTCGTTTTTTGTGCAGCAGCAATCGGCTCGGTTTGGGCTACCAGAGTGTCCTGCAGAGCAATCATCTTCTTGCTGTTTTCACGAGCCGCGTCAAGTTGTTGAGACTGGTCTACGATCTGCTGCTTGAATTGGGTGAATTCATTAAAGGCGGTCTTGGCATCTTTGATACCCGTCGATTGATCCATCGCCATTTTTTGCAGCTTGACCATCTCTTCCAATGTAGAGTGCGTCAGTTTGGTCTGGGCCGTCTGAGATGCAAGCTGATCCTGCATCGCCAGCATTTCATCCAACGTCATACGGGCCTTCGATGTTAAGCCATCCTGTTGCACTACACGCTTCTGGAAATCACTGACCTTCTGAAAAGCGACCAAAGCCTGCTCTGTTTTGGCAGACTCTTTTTCCAATAGGATTCGTAAGTCTCGAATCTCTGCTACCGCAGATTGGGCGTGAGTGAGTTGATTTGCCTGAGAATTTAAAACACTCAGCAAATTATTGACCTGCCAGGCGCTGGTTTTCGCACCCACCAGTTTATCCATATCCTGCTGGACAGCGACTAACTCTGTCTGCAGGTGATTGATCTGGCTTAACATCGGACGTGCGACCATGAAGTACGTGCCTAGTAGGCCTGTCGCCACCCCCATCACCATCATCGTCCAAGTGTTCTGACCAGTCGAGAACCGGGCGTTGGTATCCAATCGATATTGTCGTTCCCCTGAACTTCTCAAGGCTCTATCTCCCAGAATATTTGGTTTAACACGGACAAATAAATGGTACATCCTGTAAGGTTTAACCATGCATCCTTGCAAAACCAACTAAGCTGTACTACCTAGTATCGCCAGATTGACTTTCTGAGTTTCATCATTATTGAATAAAAGTGGGAACAATTTCGAAATTCCAGCCTGAGTCAGCAATATCGCAGACGTGTTTTGAGAGAGAATCAATGCCGCAACTTGTTTCGTAGCAATCACAATGGTAGCTTTGAGCGATGAAACCCACCTCGATTTCCGTTTTAACTCTGAGAGGAAATTTTAATGCTGGATATCCAAATCGATCAGGCAGCCTTGAATGACTGTGATGTTATTACCGAATTTAACATTCAGCTAGCTCAGGAAACGGAGTCTAAATCTCTGAATCGAGAGCTGGTTCGAACCGGCGTTGTGGAATCGCTGGGTGATGCCCGGGGTTGCCGTTACTATGTGGCCCGCTATCAGGAACGTGTTATCGGACAGGTGATGTTTACACGCGAGTGGAGCGACTGGCGGAACGGTGAATTCTGGTGGTTCCAAAGTGTGTATGTTGATCCGGCCTTCCGACGTCAGGGTGTCTTTCAACAACTCGCTGCCCATATCCAATCACTGGCACAATCCAATCCGGATGTCGTCGGCCTGCGTCTGTATGTGGAAACAGAAAACGAACGCGCACAATCGACCTACCGTCAAATCGGTTTTAATTTTCCGGGATACCAGGTGATGGAAAAGATGCTGAAACGTTGACTCGTTCCAATTATAGATGATATACCAGTTAGGGAAGAGCAAGACTCGCGCTACCCGCCGCTTACAATTTAGAAATCCATCACAGGAAATTAATCAATGTCGGAATCAAATCGTCAGCCGAGTGAAGTTCTGCTGCATAAACACACCAGACGGGAATTTCGCGAACGCATGCAGTCAGGTGAGTTAAAAGCCTGCATCATCCCCGTTGCCGCCACCGAGCAGCATCTGGAACATCTGGCGATGGAGCATGACTGGAGAAGCGTGATGCTGGTCGCAACGGAAGCCGCCCGACTCCTGGCACCGGAAGTCATCGTTGCACCTTCCATGAACATTGGTATCAGCGAGCACCACATGAAGCATCCAGGAACGCTGTCTGCCTTACCCGGAAGCTGGCTCAGCGTATTGTTTGATACCATTCGCAGTATGCACCAGGCTGGCTTTGATAACATTCTGGTACTAAACGGGCATGGCGGGAATATTGCCCCCTGCCTGGGAATGTGGGGACAGTTTCAACAGCGACTGGAAATCAATCTGCATTTTGAATCATACTGGAATCTGTTACCGGAAGAAGTCGCGTTGGCGAATTTGAAAACAAAACGCTGGCCCGGTCACGCGCAGGAATTCGAAACGGCTTTTGCACTGGCAGCCTTCCCTGAAAATGTGCGTACGGATGCCATGCAGGATCAGGAAGATCGGGAGCCTTTAGAAGCCACGGCAGAAGCCGGTCAGAAAATGATCGATGAAATTGTCAAACAGGTTTCACAATACATCGCAGGTATGATTGACGGAACAAACACAGCCGAGATTCCCCCGTTTCATCTTTAATAGATAAAACAGGGGAACAAGCGACTTGTCTGTTTATTTTGCAGGCTGACAGTGCGCCAGTGCTAATAAAGCATACGCGGTTGCCAGATTAGGGTCGGCTTCGTACCAGCGTTCCGCTTTGTTGGTCCAGCTTCCGTTTTCGTGCTGCAACCCTGCCAGATGGTTGATCAATTCAGCACGCCAGTTGTGGACCGTGCCATCAGCTTCTGTGAATTGCTCTACCTGCAACGCGTTGAGTGCTTTCGCAAACGTGTTGAAATAATAGTAGAGCCCCTGCTGGCCCATCCCCGGGTTTTCTTTTAAAGAGTAATGCCGACGAATCCATTCGTTTGCTGCTTTGACGCGCTTATCATTCTGATCAACTCCGGCATAGATCATGCTTTTGAGTCCAGCGTACGTCATGCTGCCATAGGATCGCAGACCTCCATCGGGAGTCTTTCCTGCTTGTGAGGTCCCACCGGCGGCAGGTGTGTAATAGAAACCGCCATCATTGATTTTGGATGAAAAGGGAGTCGTATTATGTTCCGATTCCAAATTCTGCGTGCGTGAAACAAAAACCAGTGCTTTCTGAATCGCCGGATCATCTGATTTAACACCCGCCTCGCGTAACGCTTCAATCAGATATTGTGTGTTTGAGAGATCGGGCCGTTGATGGCCACCATAGCCGGCCCCACCAAAACTTGTATCAGAAGACTCCAGCCCTTCCCCTTTATCCCACTGCAGGCCTCGTAAAAACAGCTCTGCATTTTTGATAGTGGCATCGTAACGTCCCCCCTGATTGGCCGCGCTGAATGCCATGATGGAAATACAGGTTTCATAGTTACGGTGATTACTCTTCGCGTAATAAATTCCGCCATCCTGCTTAACAAATTCTTCCAGGCGTTTAAGTGCTTTCGCAACCACGGGATCACTGGCGGGAACGCCACTTTCGAGTAAGGCAGTGGCAACCAGAGCACTAATTCCCGGCACCGTCTCGGTCGTCCACAGCCCGTCAGCCAGCTGGCTGTTCTTCAGATAATTAATTCCCTTTTGCTGTTCTTTTTTCAAAGTCTGCAAATCGGCATCGCTCAGCGCCGGTTCTGCAGCAAATGCGGTAGATAATAACCCGGTCAGAAGCAGAGACCACAGGCTAGCGGTTTTCAGATTACGTCGAGACAAAAACATCAATTGATCCTCACTGTCAGTTTGAACTGTTTCAAATATTGGAATAGTATCATCGAAAACAGAAATAGGGGCGTTAACAAATAAGTCGTCCAAGATGCGTTTCTATCGGAAACGGCAACCGAATCGACATCGCTCAGCCTGGATGATACTCCATATGATTTTCCGGCGGGTACAGGCCAATTATATCCAGACGCGCACAGGTTAGAATACAGTGAAATGGAGATTTCATAAAAAAACGCGTGTGTATAGATAACACCACTGACTCTGGTCTATAATCACTGTACTTTAAGGGGGTTCTTTCAGGACTTTCTTCCCCGAAACCTTAATTCAACATCTGTGTTTCAAGACTTCGACAATGACGACTATTGCAACATCCAACGCCGCCGCTGACATTCGACAGCAGGACTATTCACAACAGAACAAAGTCTTTGGGCTGGAGATGCAGATCGAGACACCAGAAAATGTGATTCTGACCTATCAACTCGCTGGGCCGGCGCAACGCTATATTGCGTATATGATCGATCTGGTAATCCGCGTGCTGATGGTGTTTGGCATGATGGTCGTCACTCCCATGGTGGGAATTGTGTTACCAGGAACAGCGGTGGGGATCATGCTGGTTTTGATGTTCTTGAATACCTGGGGCTACTACACGATTTCCGAAGGTTTCTTTAAAGGCCAGTCCATCGGTAAACATTTCTGTGGTTTGCGCGTGATTCGCGATGAAGGTTATCCGATTACGTTCTGGCCTGCTTTATTACGAAACCTTGTCCGCAGTGCAGATGCGATTGTCTTTTATGGCATCGGCATCACAAGCATGTTGCTGACGCGACGGTTTCAACGCCTGGGGGATCTCGTGGCGGGAACAGTCGTGATCCAGGAACGTTCGGTGACACTGCCGAGAAAACCAGTCATCCTCGATAAAATTCAACCACTGAATAAAAATGAAATCGGCAGCTTTCTGCCTCGCGATGAAGTCCTCTCGCTGATTGATGAATTTATTGGCCGCAGGCACGTTCTTACTTATGATCGTGGTCATGCATTGGCGGCAATCCTGGCCCAGAGTCTGGCGGAACGATTGAATTATTCGGGTGACCCAAAAAAAGTGACTCATTATCCGATGGCATTTTTGGCGGCCGTCTATAAGACATTCAGTTTTGCGAAAGAGGAAGAAGAACAGGAAGCCGTCGACGTCTATCATGGCCAGGGGTTCTCTGCGGATCTGAAACATGAATAAGCACAAATTTATTCAAGAGCGGCGACCTCACTGGAAACGATTTGAAGCACTACTTGCGAATGCCTCAAGAAAATCGATATCAAAACTACCCGCGAAAGAAATTGCGAATTTTTCACAGCTGTTGCGTGAAGTCTCGCATGATTTAGCCACCATTCGATCACGGGGCTGGGGCCAGGAGCTGGTTTCCTATTTGAATGATCTGGTCGCCCGCGGTCATAACATGTTTTACAGCGCGCCTCCCGCAAATCTTGCCAGCGTGTATCACTATCTGGCGTTTGAATTCCCTCGGCTCTTTCGCGCCAATATTGGTTATTTTATTACAGCGTGCCTGTTGTTTTTTCTCCCTTTGGGAATCAGCTGGTGTGTGGTTCAGAATAATCCGAGTCTCGCAAACAGAGTCATTCCAGAGGAAATGATGTCGCAATTCGATCAGATGTATGGAGAAGATAGTGCTCTCAATACAGACGAAGAAAAAACAACCGAGGATGAACCGGAATCAGACGAGACTGAAGAACTACCGCTCGGTAACTATGGAGACCAGCGCGCTTCAATGGCCGGATTTTATATCAACCATAATGTGGGCATCGCATTGAAGTGTTTTGCACTGGGGATATTATTGGGGATTGGCACCGTTTATACGCTGTTATTTAATGGGATCTATCTAGGAGCCGTTTCCGGCTATATTGTCAGCCAAGGGAATGGGGAACGTTTTTTGAGCTTTGTGATTTCGCATGGCTCGTTTGAATTGACGGCGATCGCCGTAGCGGGAGGTGCGGGGTTGATGCTGGGAAATGCCTTGATTCATCCCGGTCAGAGAACCCGGTTTCAATCGTTGCAGGTACGTGGCCTCGAAGCAGTGCAGATCGCCGGAGGAGCCGCCGTCATGCTGGTGATCGCGGCGTTCATTGAAGCATTCTGGTCCCCTTCTTCCGATATCCCGAATAGCGTGAAATATGTTGTTGGCAGCGGGCTCTGGTTGATCGTGTTTATTTATCTGGGATTTGCAGGACTGCAATCAAATTCTCAACCCAAGCGGATCAGTAACAAGGGGCAGGCATGAGATTTGAGCATGTCAATATTGCGCTCGTCCCTCGGAAGGGCCTCAATTGTGTGGATCTGGCGATCATGTTTTATGGTCGCTTTCTCATCCCGATTCTGAAACTCTGGGCGTTATTCGCTGTCCCGGCCTGCACGCTGGTTTATCTGCTCAGTTATTATTTTCTGGTGGATATCAGAACGGCAATCACCGTGGCGTACTTTGTGTCTTCGCCGCTGGGAGTACTTCTTACTTGGAATACTGCTTTATTTACTTTTGGCAATGCTCAGGGATTCAGAAGTCTCAAGAGTCAATTCAATCCGAAACTGATTCCGTTAATGCTGCGCTGTCTATTTGATCGTGCGCTTCTCTTTATTGGCCCGGCGTTGATTTTATTCTCTGGCAATTTCCTCATTCTACTGGGATTTATCTTTCTCTTCTTCCCCGGCATCTGGTTGGCCTTGCGAAATGGGTTTCGTGCAGAACAGGCTTCTCTCAGTTTTGCCGGTGTCGCTTCGCAGGAAGGAACCTCTCACGATCATCGTACCAAAGACCTGGTTTCACATGATTTCGGCGGACTCTTTGCACGTGGGTTCTGGACTTTATTTTTCTGCTATGTCGTGACGTTGGTACTGTTTATTACATTCGATTATCTTTCCTATAAATTGTTCGATTTCCCGATTCTAATCGGGCAAATTCCGTATTTTTTTGATGCGGATACCATAGATCAGTCTCTGACTAATATTCTACTACTGATGACAACGGATCCACGAGTTTTATCAGTGTTGACCGGCTTTATTCTACTTGTTTATCCCATCGGCCGCCTGGCCTGGTTCTTTACTTATATCGATCTGCGCGTCCGTCTTGACTGCTGGAATATGGAACTAAGGATGGCTGAAGTGGCGCAGGATCTGCATTCCCGGGGGACCACCTTATGATGCGCCCTGGATCTCATCAGACAGTCCGTCTTTTGGGAAGTCACATGCTGTTTGTAACTGCCTGTCTGTCGCTGATCACAGCGACCGCATTTTCACAAACGACCGAGAACGACTCGATTGATCTGTCTTCACCCGATCAGGTAATGATCGAACAGGATACAAAACAAATCCTGAACCGCCCGGAGTTTCGTCACCTGACACGGGAGCGACAAATTTCCGGCGATGCCCCCTTTGATCTAAAGGATCTACTCAAAGATCAGGACCCGGCAGAACCCCCTCAGGTCCCCCAGTTTTTGGCCGGAATTGCCGGCTCTGTCATTCTGTTCTTGTCTTATACCGCCGTCATCTGTGCCTGCGGTTTGATTCTGTATTTACTCTACCGAGCCCTGACCGGTTATAAGTACTCGCGTAAAATAAAAGACGAGTCCGACAGCCGGCACTTACAGGGAGAAGTCACATTCGAACAGATTGTTTCACCGGCTGAACGCGAGGTCTCAATCTACCTGGAACGCGCAAAAACCATTGCTCAGACCGGTGACTATCACAATGCAATCATTCAATTGATCTATGGCTCAATGAGCTTTATTGAACGCGCCGGCTGGATTCGTTTTCGAAAAGGCTTAACCTATCGCGATTACCTCCGTGCCGCGCGGCCACACGGTTTGCCCGGCGATTCATTTCGCCAGATCATTCGCACCTATGAACCGCTGGGGTTCGGACGTCGCGAAGCCACCAGAGAACACTTTGAAAGTACGCTCCAATATTATGAATCAGCCTTCCAGAAAAAAGCGTGAACGCAGAAACGCCGGCTGGGTCTGGCTGTTTTTTCTGTGTCTCTTACTACCGCTCCACCTCTGGTTTCCAGAGTTGGGAACCGGCGCGATGGACGATTCCTATAGTTCGTCTGCCAGTGGCAAAAAAGCGTTTTACCTGTTGCTCGAAACGGAAACATTTGGCGCGGAACGAAACCGTGTTCCATTAAACGTATTGATTCAATCACTGGATTATGATGAAACACTTTGTCTCCTGGGGCCGGCCCGGTATCCCAGTCCACTCGAATGGGCATCGCTACTTGCCTGGGTGGAAGAAGGAGGCCGCCTGGTCATAGCTGCGAATCACGAGCATCCGGAATTTGAAATCGTACCGTTAGATATCAGAGTCAGCTACCTCGATGAAACCGAGCGTGAGAATATCCCGCGTGCGAAATCTGAAAAAATGAATGAAGCGCGGCTTTCATTCTCACAAAACGAGGTACACGGCCTGCTGGAAAGTCAGGCCACGACCGTCTTTTCTGATGCCCCTTCCATTATCTGGGAGACCAACGCACAGGTCGAATCCCCAACCGGAGAGACACTCATTTCGGCGGGAGAAACAAAACAAGCAGTAAAGCTGCGACACGGCATTGGTGAGATTGTCGTCGCCGCTTCGTCTGAACTCTTTTCCAATCAATCCATGGTTGATGGTGGGAGCGTTCCCGCGTATCGATTGATTGAAGCCGCGGGAGCAGCCGACTATGTGGTTGTTGATGAAGCATTGAATGCCTCGGGGACCTCAAAAGTAGTCGCTTTATTAATCGACCCGACTTTCAGGCCTTTAACCATTCAACTGTTGATTACCCTGTTAATCTTTGGCTGGTGGCGGAGTACCCGATTTGGCCCGATCCTTTCCTCTCATATTCTCCCCCGGCACAACATCGTTTCTCACACAGACAATGTCGGGAATCTGCACTATAAAAAAGGGAATGGACGGTTTTTGCTCTACGCATATGTCAAACAGTTATTTACTCAATTGCATCTCAGGAACTTTCGGGGAGAAGAGCATCGTGTGATTGATCCCATCGCCCGACGGATGAAAAAAGATCCGCAACAAATTAAATCGTTCCTGAAACAGGCAGCCAAACATACCAAATCAGAAAAAATCGATCGTCATCAAATGGGCGATCTAATCCGTCAGCTATCGGAAATTCGTCAAGCAGCCCAACCCGGACATTCTAAAGATTAAACTACGAAAGCGTTTTTGTGATCACATACCATACGATTGCCAAGGTGGGAGAAATTCCTGAAGGGGAAGGACGTGCGTTTCATATTGAAGGACTGATGATTGCCGTTTTTCTGAAACAGGGAGTGTATACCGCCATCAACGATTTCTGCCCGCACCAGGGAGCGCCGCTCTCGACAGGATACGTCGATGATGAAGGCGCTGTCACCTGTCCCTGGCATGCCTGGCGTTTCTGCATCAAAGATGGCACCTGGCTCGATAATCCCAAAGCCAAGCTGCACGTTCCTGTGTATCCGCTTCGTATTGAAGGAGACGAGATCCAGGTCGGTCTCGAACTCCCTGCAGAAGAAACCGAATCGAGCGAGCCTCAGAGCTGACAGGACTCGCCCGGCTCCAACACGATAGGATCTGCCTCTGTCCTCGCTCGGATTTGTTCTGCCCACGCGGCGGCGTCCTGCTCAATCAACGGCCAGGTATTATAGTGCATCGGCATCACCCGTTTGGGAGCAATCATCTTTGTCGCCCGGACAGAGTCTTCCGGCCCCATCGTGAAATTATCACCAATGGGTAAGATTGCCAGATCCACCCCTTCTTCACCGATCAAAGTCATGTCGTAAAACAGGCCCGTATCTGCGGCGAAGTAAATCGTTCCGTCGTTTAATTTCAACAGAATCCCGCAAGGACTGCCCCCGTTACTTCCATCCGGCAGCATGGAACCATGATGGGCAATCGTGAGTTTGACCGTTCCAAATTCGTATTCATGCGCGCCGCCAATATGCTGTGGATGCACGTTTTCGATGCCCTGCTTACCCATCCAGTCGATGATTTCAAAATTAGCAATCACCAGGGCATTCGTGTGTTTAGCAATATCGACTGTATCCCCAACATGGTCGCCGTGACCATGGCTGACGATAATCACATCTGCGGAAGCTTCATTCGCAGAGATCGTGGCACTAGGATTCCCAGTCAGAAACGGGTCCAGGAGAATCGTTTTACCGGCGGTTTCAATTTGGTAGGTAGAATGTCCCAGCCAGGTGATCTTCGTTGCCATGATAGCCTCTGAGGATTGGAGGAAGAAGTTAACTTGAAAATGACGCCTGCAAGATACTACAGAATGACAATGGATTTCAAGCTGCTTGCTTCACATACAGATAAGCCAGAAAAATGGCACCGACAATGAAACAACAAATCGCTAGCCCGGCAATCATTCCCGAAAGCAATAACCAGCCTGTTAAACCAACCAGCGTCAGGAGCATCCCCAGTCCTTTCTGGGCCAAAGCGGATTGCAGATTACGGGACACGCACCAGATCAAACCGAGCATAATCAGGGCCCAGCTAACCGTCCAAAGCAGCGCTCCGCCAAACTCATAGGTGTTTTCCGGTCGCACGCTTAATGCCAATTTGGGTTGACCATTGATTTTGGTAAACACCAACTTGTGACCATGCAACGGAATATCAAAGTTCAGCGAAATGCCCCCCGCTTGAGTCCAAGCGGTTTGTTGTCCTTGACTGGCAACCTCTCCATCCACAATGACTGAATCTACTGGAGTAGAGAATGTTCCAGAAGCACGATTACGGATTGTGTGTGATTTAAGACTGGCTGGTCCTCCAAGAGGAATATTAGGAACTTGCGTTGGCATATCTGTTCCGAGAGCCTCTTGTTTTGAACGATTTCGTTTAAATTCGGGTCTATAATTATCTCTCGGGGGCATCAGAGGTAGTTTTTCAGAACTAATACGATCATTGAAAGTGATTGTGGGGGCAGCATTCGGCATTGTTGCCTGCTGTTGCATTTCCACTTGAGACTGAATCTGTTCGTTCGCATTCAGGAAGCTTTGTTTTCTTCTCAGAGCGCGGCTGTCAGCAGCTTGGGGCTGAACGCCTTTTCGCTTTTGGCCCACCTTTTTATCAGACTCTTTGCTGTAAAAGAACCCTTTCAGTTGAGACTTCGAATCTGGTACGGTGCGAACTGTGCCTGACTGCGGTTTGGCGGGGCTGTTTCGACTCTCTTGTTGATACGCAGGACGATTCGCGTCGAATAACGTCGCACTGTTACCGATGACGAGCTGGTTAAATGTCTCTTCTGAATCAAAGTCCGCCACGCCATTCTTACTCTTATCTCCGGAGTAGCTGAGTAGTTTCTTCTGTTGTGACTGGCGTTGTTTCTCTCTCTGTTGAATCTCACCGATCTGTTGTTTGATCCGTTGTCCCTGCTGTCCAGAATTCAGGGTCGAATTTTGATCTAGTTCGAGTTCTAGCTTTTTCAGATTATCAACGACCCGGCTGCGAATACGATCACTTTTGCTGCCGCTATAAACTGAATACAAGTTCTCGACATCTTTGGCCATACTCGTCACCGAAACGTCATCAGTAGTCATATAACTTTTCAACGAATCGACCGGCGTTAGAACCGGCGTCATATTCGTGCGTGGATCATCCAGCAGTGCGGTCGCTGTAAATTCATCAGGAACATAAACTGACCACTTCGTTTGCGCAACGGGAATTCCATATTCTGGATCTTCAGCGGGAACCACAATTTGCGGCGGCTGTAAATCAATTGTCGCTGACTGCCAACGAAAGGCTCCTTGAGGCAAGGGGGCAGGTAACCGGCCTGAGAGAATCAAATTCACTGAGAACGAGAGGTCCGCCGCACTGGCTTTCGGCAGTGCCAGTAGATAAATCGCAGAGTCTGTTTCTGTTTGTTTCGCATCCCCTTTTAACAATACGGGAGCCGTCGGTACCCCTTTCACGAATGCGCTCAATACCTGTGTATTTTCAGGAAGTCGCACGGCCAGAAACTGTCGCGAACGATTTCGGATTCGATAGTCGGCATGGGTCTTCCAGCTTCCATCATGGGCCAGGACCGTCGTGAGTTCTGCCATGTTGACGGCGGCCGCAGCGCCCTGATCGGCTTGAAACTGTTGAATCTGATACAGCGGCGGTTTGCCGTTGGGGATGATCCGCGCCAATTCCATCGCCTGATTCGCCAGGGAGTCATTGATGACTAAAGGTACTTCCTGACGATCAACCGAAATCAGACTGTCTTGATTCATTAAAGACAGGCGGGCCCACGAGTGATTAACCAGCATCAGAAAATGCTGTTGTGTTTCCAGTTCGGTTGTCTGTGGATCTACTTTGGCACTGGTATCCATAACACGAACCTGCGGAATTTCAATTTGACCGGAAGCCGGAGGGGATAATGTCGCATCAGCGGTGATGAAGTAAGCCCCTTCGACTGAATCTTGTAAGTAAATGGTCCATTGTACGACAGAGCCGCCGATCACGCGTTTATCCACCTGGCGGATCGCTGTGCCGCGAAAATCAAGATGCTCGCCTAACCAGGCGGGAGTGGTGAACGACAAGACGCTCGTCGCAGCCCCCTGAATCGACCAGCGAATCGCTACCGTATGACTCACCGAAACATTGCCCACCGTGGTCATCACCAGGGAATTCGCTGTAATGCCCGGCTGCGCCGGAGTCAGTGCCAGTTTAATCCACTCAGGCAACTCCGCCGTCGAACGAAATGCGAATTGTGGCAGACGGCTTTGTTGTGCTTTCAGTTCGGCTGATAAATCAGTGGCGGAAATCGAACGCCAGTCTTTTAATTCCGGTGCGCGGGCCACTAAAGATTCATCACACCAGATCGCAAGATCGCTGCGAACGGACGACACTTCGAGCGGCGTGGGCATCATGACTTCCGCTTCCGCTTGATTTGCATCGCGAGGAATGACCCCTTCAAACACAATTTCTACCTGATTGGTTTTCAATTCTTTAAATTCAAAAACCAACACTCGCATATCATCGGCATTCTGCTCGATAATATACCAGTCATCCAGACCTTCGGCGTTGACGTTTAGTACCAGATAATCTTCCGGCAGTTCCATCACAAATGTGGATTCGGGAATTCCCTTCAACTGATATCGAATCCGGCTGGAAAGACTCGTCTTTCGCGGGGAAACTAACACCGCATGCTCTGCAATCGCCTGTTTTTCCGGTTGCCGTCGCGAAACGGAAAATCGCAACGTCAAAGGCCGCCGAGAAAATCGATAAGCCCACTGTGGATTCAGCTTCTGTCCGGCAATGTTGACTATCGGGGAAGACGTTGCCGGATTTCGAAATTGCCCGGTATCAATCTGGATCGCTCCTGCGATTTCAGCTGGACGAACCTGAAACTGAGACTCGGCATACACGCCCACCGTCCCCGTTTCATTGGTGATCTCTTCGGGCACAACTTGAGGCAGATTAACGGCCCGCGCTTGTTTACCAATTGACAAGGGTTGGAAGGCGACCACGTTGACTGTCGTTGTCTCTTTTACATCACGTCTTAAAAAGATCTTGATGCGGCGTGCTTCACCGGTGCCGACAATCTCCCAGCCCCCTATATCAGGGCCAGTGATCGATTGAATCCGTAAATCTTCTGAGATCTTCAGACTGGCCTGATTGATTTGCCCCTGTCGGATGCGGTATTGATGTGTGCTCTGCAGTTCCATGCCGGCATCTTGAATGATCGTCGCCTGTGTTGACTGACAATGCACGATTCCCTGAATCGCGCCGCGTTCTTCTGCCGGTCTCCAGGCGATTTGAATCTCGCCCCCCTGATCCACGGGAAGTTCAAGCGTTGCTTTCTCGCCAGCGGTCTGCTTACGATAAGAGGCTTTGGTTCCGGTCACACTCAGCTGGGAGTCCTTATTCGGAAGTTCCAGCGTCAATCGCCCGCTGGCAACGGGCTTTAAATCGATACGAAAGCTGCCTGCGGGACCCGTCTGCTGCGCGGGGAGATCAAATTCGAGGTCCAGTAAATGCAGGCCTGGTTCCGAAATTACGAGTGAATAAAAATGTTCGGTCGCCTTTTTTTGTTTAATGGATGGATGCGCCAACAACATGGCCGACTTTCCATCTAAGAGCGCACTGCTGATCGCCGTGGCTCCTAATGGTAAAGGCAGTGTGACCGGCTGTTTGCCAATGGTGTGAATCACCAGACGGCCCGTCACATGCACGACAGCCTGCCCGGCTTCTGCGCCTGGTTTGATTTGGGCAGCATACAGCGCCTGACTGACGGCTCCCACAGATGTGGCTGCCTGATCCACTGGCTGTTCGGGATGCGCGGCATTCCAGAGTTTTTTGAATTCTTCACGTGACAGAAAGATTCGTTGTGAACTTAACGGGTCCGTACCCGCTTCATAAGGAACGACTAGATTCTGAGGCGATCGTGGACTGACAACTGGTTTCTGCTGTGCAACACTCACTGCAGGGTCACTCATCAACGTTCCCAGTAGAATCAATGATGCAGTGGTGGCCTTCGTTTTGTCTACTCGACTCAGTAATTCTTTCATCTCAGATCGAAGCTGCCGCACAAGCCAGTCTAATCCCCAGAAGCAGACGGCTAGGATGGTCCCGGTAAAGATGCCATCCAGAATCTCTTGAGACCAGACCGGGAACAGAGCGCTGCAGGCAACTGGCACCAGAATTCCAACGATGCTGACGAGCAGTTTTCGCAAGCAGGAAATCCCCCGCAACAGCCAACATAGCCAGAGAACGCCTGCGATGACCGTCAGATAAATTCGCTGACTCCGCTGTCGCTGTAGTAAGGAAACGGTCAGCGCCAAAGGTTTTTGCTGCGGTTCCCCATAATATTGAAATGCCAGCGACCGAAATCCTTCGGGTTCGGGTAGCGGTGCCTCAACCGACAACCGTCCCCCCAATGCTCTGGCAGGTATGGGTGTTGCTGGTTCAGCACCAGCGGCCATTCCTTGGAATACCGTTTCGCCGGATTTTGTATTGGAAGAAAAGGGATTATCCTGCTGTGATTTTTCAAAGACCGCCCCTCCTTCAATTCGCCGTTTGGATTTTGTAATTAACTTCCTATTAGCAAGATCTTCTGGGCCGACAAGTAAAGGGGATTCTACAGTTCCTGCATTTTTAGCGGAAGGCTTTGGCGCCGACTCAGGCTCTACAAATTCTCGCAATTGCGGCGTCGCCTGTCTGTTACTCGTTGGCTCGAGAGACTTACCAGGCACCGCGCTCATATCTCTATAGCTGAGCTCGTTTCGTGACGGCAAAGGTTGGACGGCTTCATGCGACAGCTGGACTGCGGGCAGCATTAAAGCAAATAGCACGCAGAGAATAATAAATCCGGCAATCAGTGAGACGGCAGACGAGATGCCTCTTTTGCGAAATGAGTACGCACCAATGGCAATGATCGCGGCAACAAAACAGACACAAATGACTCTCCAGATAATATCGCCCAGAGAAAGCACCGCGAGATGCTGACGCAGATATTCAATCATCCCCGGTCGCATTAAAGGTTGATCCGGCACAAAGTCTCCCGAACTTTCAGTAATTAACAGTTCATTGGGATATAGAATCGTCCAGGACTGGTTCAGGATTATCAAAGGCTGAATCTTGCCGGTACCATCGATGACTGCCAACTGTGGTGGCGTTTGTGAAAACTGTTTCGCTTCATGAACCGGCGCGCGGTTCGCATCATACAATAATTTCAACGTGTGGCTGCCGTCAGACTGTGTGTCGGACGAAATCGGAACGATAAACGCCTCGCCGGTGTTGCGGACTTCCACCGGAGTCCCATTCACCAGCGCAGACAGTAATTCGCCTTGATCGGGCAAGACGACCTGCAGAGATTGAATCCCCACCGCGGAAAAGGAGAGCAGCACTTCATTCTGCACTTCGCCGGCATGTCCCAGCACACTTTTGAGACTCAACTGTTGTGCGATTGCTGTGGGAACCGCTGTCTGATCAAAGCGGGTCGCTTCCGCTTGAATCTCGTGTCCGACTCCGACAAATCGGTAAGCGGCCACGATTCGTTCGCGTGGTTGATAAGCAATTGGCATCGGTAATTCGGCGGCATCAATGGCGGTTAGCGATTGACCTCGCAAGCCGGTCGCTTGAATTTTCAAACGCTGATCCCCTTCTGCTTCAAATGCCACCTCGCCATACTGGCGATCGGCGGACATGATCTGCAATTGAGGAATCTTGACGACTTCTCCCTTTTTTCGAGGCTGTTCGACCGTCACCACCAGGATCTGTTTTCCACTTAAACGTCGATCCATTTTCAATGTCCAGACGCGGACACCGTTTTGCGGTTCATCAGCCACCTGTTCAATAATCTTGCCAGCCGTTTTGATCAGGCGGAATTGTAAGTCTGTTCCTACGCTTTCCGGGAGCGCCACCATTAAGGAGCGATAACTGCCTCGCTCTACATTTAGTGTCGCTTCAAAATGTGAAAACAGAGTCGTCGGATCGAGGCGTACATATTGCAAATGATGGGCCGCTAACTGTAATGGCTTGCGTGACACCGTTAGACTGCCCGCATAATTATTATCCTGATACTGATACCCAAACCGCATATTGGGAATGCGTTCCTGCATCGGTTCCAGATTTGTTAAACTGCTGGGAACCAGATCCCAGTCTTTATCCGCATTAATGACCAATGAACCTTCGAGGATTTTCGCCTGTGGTAATTCAATTTTAGGCAGTTCGAGCAACAGACTGTCCGCATCCGGGGGCCAGTTTTCCAAGTCGCGATGTGCAATGACGACGACCTTGGCTTCAGTATTAGCGGGTAGTGCTTTGGAGAAAGGCAGTCGAATTAATTTGATGCCTGCTTCTCGTGACGATTCTTTCCAGACGACAGGCTGGTTTTGCAGTGTTGCTCCCAGAATGGTCCACTCGGCGGGAACTTTCATCTGAAACTCAAACAGCGGTGCAAACAAACTTTCCACTGTTGTGACGAGCTGCAAATCCATCCCCTGTTCATTGATGTTGACCACGGTCGAAGCCGCCATCTGAACTTCAGAGCGTTTTTCCTGAGTCATCAGTGTGATGTTAAATTTCTGCTGCCAGAAATCAAAATCCAGACCGGGATTCTTCAAACTACGTTCGGGAGAACCTTTACGCGTGATCGGCTGTGCCAGTTCTTTGCGTCTGACGTTATTGGTTCGTTCCACCTGCAGCCGCACACCCAGTGGATAGCGAATCAATACAGAACCGACATGCGAGTTGACCTTTTCGATTGTGAGATCGGGGACTTTCCAAGACTTCTCTGTTTCGGTTGTCATCACGCCACGGCAGATAATCTGTCGTTCCCCTTCGATAGGCTGCCGATAATTCAGGGTAATTTCAGTCCGACTTCGATCCTGCATACTGTCATTCAGCACCCACGATTCCAGGCCCGTCGATTCTACACTGACAATTTCCAGAGACTGAGGCACGCTGAGAACGATTCGATCCAGCGCCTGACCATAAATATTGAGTGCGGTTTGTGCCTGCCAGGCTACTTTCCCCGGATTCACTGAAACGCCAATGCCACTGCGGGCAAAGATCAGGGAATCATTGGTCTGTTCGCGAGCCTGCTCGGTGATCTTTAAACTGACGCGGGCTTCACCGCCGATAGGAAATTCATAAACGCCTTTCTGCCCATCTGGGGTAGACGATTTCACTTTAAGATCGTTGACAACCAGATGCTGGCTGGCGGGGATTTCCATCTTGAGGCTACTGGCGACTTGAGGCAGTAGCTGGAATTGCGAGACCTGATCGCTGCCTACGGAATTGAGTGCCGCCGACATTTGCAATTTCAATTGGTGTTCACCTGGCCGTTGATTGAACAACTGAAGAACCTGAGTTTTCCCTGACGAACGTGCAATCATCGCCGGTTTTTGATCGACGGTCGCCGATTCAATTGCCAGTCCATTCAAGGGGAGATTGATCACAGTCAATTTCTGCTGGAACTGGCGAAATGAAATGGTTGCTTCGATTATTAGCTGATGGTCAACCACTTTTGCCTGATAGTCGGCTGCATAAATAATGGCATTCGTCTGAGGAAGTTCCACGCCGCCCGCGATTGTCTCAGCCTGTTTTTTCAATGCTTCATACTGTTTCCGCGGCAATAGCACACCACTGCGATCGCGGGTGAGTAATGCATCCAATTGATCGACGGGAAGATAAACCGCGGTCTTCGGCCATTTCTTCGGGGCAGGCATCGAAGCACTTTTTTTTGTAGCCGGTTTCTCTGCCAGTGTCATCTGCTGAAAGAAGAGTGTCAGGCAGAAGCAGCAGCTCAGTATCGAGAACAGCCACAAGGGTATGCTGTTTCGATGAACCAGGAGACGCCCGTTGTTTCTTCCAGACACGGCTCGATTTATTTTATTCTGAATCATGGCGAACCTCATTGAAGTTTGTCGCTCACTGTAAGTCTCTAAATCATTTCACAAAACATTGTCGCTGCCTGAGCTCTCGATCGGCTATTTTTTGTCCGAGGGATCACCCAGGAAGTCATCAAAAATTCCCGGCGGTGGAATCACTGCCGCTGTTGAGCCCTCATTGTTGGCTTTGGAATCGAGTGAACCGGACAGTCTATGGGATGACATTCCATTACGGAGTCCTGAGAATGCATAGATAAGCCACAGCCCGAGCATGGTAAGAATTCCAAAACGTGCGGTGTAGATACCGTTCAAAACAATATTGGCATTCGTTAACGAGAACATCGCTAGAATGAAGACCAGAAAGATCAGCAGGGTCAGCTTATTCTGCCAGCATCGTTTTCGCATTACCCAGGCAATCAGCACCAGAGCGCCGCTCAAGATCCAGGAGTAAAAGGAGAGTTTCCACCACGAAACACTGATTTCATTACTGTCGCCTAATCGCGTATATAAAAACGCACGGCCCTCCGTCGGGAAATCGACAAGAGAACCACCGGACTTTCCGATCCAGGAATCAAAGTCATTGCCAGAAGCCCGTCGGCCACCACGTTTGGGAATGATCCCGGCGAGATAGGGTTGGTGCTCAGGTTCAAATTCGTCAGACACGCTCACCAGAGTATATTTCTCCGGAACCCAGATGGCAGTTCTCAATTGTTGAACGACCACGTTTTCTGCCTGAGTTCCACCAAAGCGGGGTAAGGGAAGCGTTAAATTGCCACCCGGTGAATCGGTAATTCGGGGAACCGATTTCGTAAATAACAGGCTGATCAGAAATGTCTGATCGGAAGCCTGGTCACGGGCGACATTCACAAAGTAGGTTGACCAGCCTTTTTCGCTCTGGCTCTGTTCATCTTTTTCCAATGGGACCGGCTGGCCGGCGACTGTCACGCTTAAAGGCTCCATGCCTTCTGGTAACGCCACTTTCAATTGCTGCCGTTCGCTGGATTTCATTAAGTAGCGGCAACGATACGTCGACCGCCCTTCCTTGCTCACGACCACCTCGACCAACGATTTCAAAATGATCGTCTCAACGACTTCCTGAATTTTGTGTCGCGTGGAAGCCAGTTCAAGAGTGACAGGCTGAGTGAAGTAGCGATACGCCAGAAATCCGTCTTGGGGTAATAGCTTCAACTCGCGAATGTCAATCGGATCGAGTTGCTCATCGAGCTGAGAGGTCGAGACAGAAAGTGTTTTTGATTTCTGAATCGAAATTTCCCCGTAGACGCGGGACAGCGGAACATCGCGAGAGCGTTTATTGTTATCCGATTTTTCCAGCCCCAGTACTTTCACAGGCTGTAAACGAATTTTCTGCAGCGCGACTTCCCCCGACTCATCTTCGGGTTTTTCTTTCTTTTTCTTAGCTGCTTTCTCTGTCGCTGCAGCGGCGTCACCATCTTCTGGAGGCTTGGTTACGGATGCTAACAGACCTGGTGTAATGTCATACCGTACTTCCAGGACATAAGGGCCTTGCACATTGCGTTGCGTGGTCACCGTCCAGATCACCCAACCGTCAACGGCTTGTTCAGAACGGCTTTTCTGCTTGATCGAAGGTGCGGGAGCCGCGGATAAAGAACGAATCTGAATCAGATCGGCAATCACTTCCGGCACAGCAAACCGAAACGTATCAATGCCGGCATACTGCACCTGATAGGAAATTTGACTTGTGACTTCGGCAATCTGCTCTTTGACATCAACGCTGGTAGAGACGTCTGCGACAAGTCGGGTGGGCTTGATTCGAATCTGCACCGGAATATCCACTGGTCGTCGATTGTAATCCCACACTGAAGCCAGTGCCATATTTCCAGAATTCCTTATTCTGGCATTCGTGGCAGGCTGTGCGCCAACAACATCGGGGTTATTGATAATCAGTTCCATTGACTCTGGTGCATAAATGGCAACTTTGCCAGTTTCCCGTTCAACACTGGTCGGTTCCAGTAACGGAATGTTGATTTTTGATTCCTGTTCCCCTTGGGGGAAATCCTGATGAGCGCGGATATGTAGTTTCAGCTTTCCCTGAAACTTTTGCAGTAATGAAATGGTTAACAGCCGTGATTGCTTATCAAAATTGTATTCTTTTAACCCCATCGCATTGACCGAGTCGATTAGCAGTGGCTTGGGAACTTTCAATTGGAATGAAAAAATACCTGCCCGCTGAATATCGTAGTCGAGCTGCGCCCCCAGTCTGATTTCATCTTCGCCGAAATAACACTCGGTCATTTGATTGACAAAGATCCGAGGTTCAAGCGGCTGCACACTAATTTGTAACTTTGCTGATGGATTGAAGAATCGATAATAAACGGCATTGGTTCTCTGAATACTTGCCGGTATGCCCGTCGCTTCACTGCGGGTGACGCCTTCCATACTCGTGACAGAAAATGTCATGCTTTCACCAGGATCAATGGCGATCTGGCCGCTTTCCCGAATGACGTCCAGTGCATGAATTCCGTGCGTAGCGGAATCGGTCAAACCGAGAATCTCAAATGGTTCTTCCGGAATCTCTTTTTCCGTATGCACCTGAATTACAGCACCATCTTGCAGCTTGTTGAGGAATTCGACCGAGATCACTTGCCGATCAGCGGCCTTTTCCACCTTCCAGCTTTTGATTTTGGCGTTCGGAGAAGAGAGATCCAGAATGCGGTCGTTCAGTGGCACAGCGATCCGTGCCCCCTGCATATCGCCCCGCAGGACGTCGTACTTTAATGACGTCTGCGTATGAACCAGGCCATCACGAATTGAAACCAGCGTCGAGTTGTCAACACTGGCGAGTAAATCCATTTCCGGTTTTGTGCTTTCACGGGGATACCAGAGCACACTGATTTGATCCGTGGCTCCCAACGTAGATTTGATAAGGGTTGCTTTGGGGGGAGACGTCGCAGGCAGTCGGACCAGTTGCGGAGTGATTTTTACTGCCTGGTCGGCTTCCGGAATAGTTAATTCCAGCGTGGTAATTCCTACCGTCGGACAGACAAATTGAAAACTGCGCCCTTCGGGAGAGTTTTTCACACGCGTCAGCAATTCGATCTGGACCTGATGCGCGCCTTTCTCCGAGAGCAACAGCGAGTAGCTCCCATTACCGGTTCCGCGTAGAAAGACTTTGGACTTCGCCGAACTCACTTTTCCAATCGCCGCATCACCGAAACGCAGAGGGACTTCAACCCAGGGATCGCCCATGACTTGAATCGTCAGCTCACATTGAATGCGGACCACATTTTCTTCAACGGTTCCCTTATAAGCAGCGCTGGTGACAACCGCTTTCACGGGAAACTGAATTCCCCCATCCTTGCCCAGACCCGCCGACTCTGACCAGAGTTTTAAATACTCCAGATAAGGCATAAAAATGGTCGCGTCCGATTTATCGAACACATCCTTGATATTTTTGAAAGGGACATAGATCAGGCGATCCCAGTCATCCTGTTTTTCCTCTGATTTCTCATTCTTGCTTGCGGCCGGCTTGTCTGCTTCGACCGTTGATTGTGCTAACGAGAAACGAGGCCCCACCATCAAGGCGCAAGCTACTATCCCAAACAGAATAAATCGAGGTGTGAATCTCAGGTATCGCATATCACCCACCTTTTGTACATTATTCGATCTCCTGTCCTTTTGTGAAAAGAGACAACAAACAGGGCGATCGCGTAAAAAGCGTCAAATTCAGAGTTTATAGAAGACAGTATAGTTTTTTTCGCGTATTGACTGGAAGATTGGACGTAAGTGAGACGAGTGAAATTGCGAAAAAAACGAAAATTTCTTTGAATCGAATACAGAGAATTAGGCGGCCTGATTTCACTTGCCCAGTAAGAAGACGATTGACGACGGGTTCTCGAACTGAGAAAGCAGGGGGAATTCAGTCTGCCGTTGAATAGAGCAACTCTCTTTTTAAACCTCTCACATCCCAAGACGCTCCCCGCGTTTCTTACTTGCTTCCGATCCCCAACCCGTTTAAGTTAAAGTTGTTACTACCAGATCCTGTCTGTCCTATTGGATCTTTTTCCCGGTTCTGATTCAGGAAGCCCGCCTGCATGTCTCATTTCAGTTTCAAACGACTTTCCTTTCTTCAATTGATCGTTCTATCCGGAATCTGTTTTGTAACAGGCCCCCATCAATGTCTGTCAGCAGGCGAGCTGAAAATTGTCACCTTCAATGCCGACGTGACCCCTGAACTGGGAGTTCCTGTCGCCTATGCTCCCGCCAGGAAAATTGTCACGCCACTCTATGCAAGGGGTATTGTCCTTTTGTCCGACGAGCGACCGGTTGTCTTGTGTGCGGTCGATGCGATCGGAATTGGAAATGCGGGCTATGATACCTGGCGTCAGGAATTGGCCGAGGCTGCAAATACGACCGCAGATCGAGTCGCCGTGCATTCACTGCACCAGCATGATGCGCCGCGATTCGACTTCGCCACCGGGAAACTGATGGAAGAACAGGGACTTGCAGGCAAAAATTATGACAATGCGTACAATCAAGAATGTATTCAGAAAGTCGCAGATGCCATCATTCAGGGTTTGAAAGCCCCTCAAACGGTAACGCACCTGGGGATTGGCAAAGCAAAAGTGGAAAAAGTCGCGTCGAATCGGCGTCTTTTGGGCGGAGATGGCAAAGTACGTTTGATGCGATGGAGCAAATCGAAGTCTCCAGAGGCGATCAAGGCTCCGGAAGGAGTCATCGATCCTGTGTTGCGTTCGCTCTGCTTCTGGAATCAGGATCACCCGGTCGCAGTCTTAAACTACTATGCCACACATCCTCAAAGTTATTATGGAAAAGGCGATGTCAATTATGAATTTGTTGGCATGGCGCGGGAGGCCAGAAATAAAGCACTACCGGGTACACTCAATGTTTATTTCAACGGTGCAGCGGGCAATATCGCAGCCGGGAAGTATAATGATGGCTCTACTAAAATGCGTCCGATATTGGCCGGGCGTGTCGAACAGGCAATGCAGCACGCATTTGAACATCAAAATAAAACAGAAGTCACTTCCGCCGACCTGAGCTGGAAAACCGAAATGACCGCCTTGCCTGTCGCTTCCCATCTGGATCCGGAAAAATTATTGGCAACGGTCAAAGATGAAACAAAGACTCCGAAAGAGCGCGCCTCAGCCGCGTTTCGACTGGTCTGGTATCGGAGAGCCGCCGCCGGGCATCAGATCCCGATTACCTGCCTGCATTTGAAATCAGCGTCCATTCTGCATCTTCCGGGAGAGTTGTTTATTGAATACCAATTGAAAGCGCAGGAATTTGCGCCCAAGCGAACCGTCTGCATGGCTGCCTACGGCGATTATGGTCCCGGTTATATTTGCACGGAGATCGCTTATTCACAGGGAGGATATGAGTCGAGTCCCGGAGCAAGTCTGGTGGCTCCGGAAGTCGAATCAGTCCTGATGAAGGTGATCCAAAACCTGGTCACCTCCGCACCAGAGAACCCTTAAAATGATCATCCTCTAGAATCAGGCACGTTTATTGACCATTCAACGCCTGTCCGCGTTGGCTGGTACCACCGGCACCCTGGCTGATATCAGGCACATCATTCAATCCACCCGAGAGCAGCAGACCAGAAATCTGGATCTCTGCTTGCCGCAATGCGATGAGTGAAGTGACATAGGACTGCGTCGTTTCAAAGAACGTACGACGTGCTGTCAGCACGCGCAGAAATTCGAATTCTCCCTGACGGTATCCTTCATTGGTCAGATCCAGATTTTCTTTCGCGGAAGGCAGAATGTCTTTTTGGTATTTTTCGACCTGCTGTGCGGCCTGCTGATGATTTTGATACGTGGTTGCCAGTCGATCCCGTAACATCAGTTCGATCCGTTCGACATCATTCAAAGCACGATGATAGTCTGATGATGCAAGATTAATATTCCCTTCATTCCGATTGAAGATCGGCAAAAATACGCCAACCTGTGCATTCACGATTTCACTCCCTGTCTGAAAATCGTGTCCGATGCCAACCTGCGTCTGAAAGTTTGGTTTCGCTTGTACCTGCTGTCGTTCGATTTGAGACTGTGCTCGCTGAACGCGATAGTAGGCAGCCTGCAGTTCCGGACTGTTAGAAATTAACGCATGATAAACCGTGTCCCAATCAGAAACAGGTGCGACTTGCTGTTTCAGATCTCCTGCTAAACGCCCCCGTTCCAAATGGGGAGTTCCTACGACACTCACCATTCGCTTCCACGCTGCTTCATGTGCCAGGACTGCATTCTGGTGCACAATCTGTACTTCGTTCAATTGGATTTTCGATTGCAAAATATCTGCCCGGCTTGCCTGTTGTGCTTCAAACAGCTGCTGACTGACTTTTAATCCATCTTCTGCAATCTGGAGTAATTCATTCGCCAGTTCAATTCGTCGCTGCGCACCTAAGGTCTCGAAATAGCGGGAACGGACATCATTCTCGACACGCATCCGCTGGGCTTCATATTGCCACGATCGTTCCTGTACGTCTTTTTCGGCCACCAGTTCATTGAGCCGAAGTTTATCCGCAGTCACAAAGGTCTGGGCGATATAAGCGCCTTGCCGACCGGCTGTGCCACCATCGCCAATTTCATCGCCAAAATAGCCCACGATGGGATTCGGCCGTTTTCCGACCTGTGTTTGAATGCCGCAGGCTTTTCCCACAACGGCAGATGCTTGAGACAGGGTGGGATTATATTGACTCGCCAACCCTTCCAGCTCAGCCAGTGAATACGTTTTCTTTCCCGAATTCCAAGCCGCACTCTGTTTATCTGAGGGGGCGGGAGGCACTAATGCTTCCTTGAGCGAGACACGTGTGATCAGAGAGGAGTGATCCTGACTGTTGGATTCAGGCACGTTCGAGTCTGCCAGTTCCAGCACGGGAATTTCTTCTTGAAATTCATCTGCACGACTTTCAACGATTGTTTTCCGAGCAGAGGGTGTTGTAGCAAGCGACTTTCGGGCATCCGGTTTTTGCGTTTCGGACACCGTATATTGTTCAAAATGGGAACAGCCAGATAGGAAGCACAACAAACAGAGGATGGAAAAAAAGGAAGCGATAAAATCCACAAAGGTATATCGTTTTAGTTGGGCATGATTGCTCAACAGGCGAGAAGCAGATTGAATAGGAGTCGTCATTGCAGTCCTTTGCAAATCTCTGAGACATCGAGAGTACGTAGTCAGAGTATCGGCAAAGGGAAATACTACATCAGTAGTAAGAATGACCGGTTCGAGCAGAGTCGCTCAAATAATCAGGTACTGCTTCGGGTCATCACCATCACGACGATTAACGAACAATGGCAAAATAGCAAAGCTGTTCCAATATGTTAGTTTTGAATGCCAAAACAGGCAGGCATCACCACCACGCGACCGCATTTTCTGCTCTTAATTAATTTGCAACCGCTGAAAGTTTGGGAAGCAGTGTGACGGATCGCCGCAAGACTTCTTTGCCTTTCGATTTAATGGAAACATAATAATTTCCTGGTTCCAGAGCCTCAGGTGGGTAGATTTGGAAGGCACTGCGTAAATTCTCTCGTACTACGATTTGTCCACTGCGATGAACAATGCGTCCGTCTTCTTCACAGAAGTGGCAATCGATCCAGATGTCTTCATGGGGTGGATTCAGGCAACATTGAACGAGAATCATCTCTCCGATCATAAATTCGGATTTACGATTGGTCAGCCAGCCCCCCACCATTAGGGTTCCCGTATCGACAGAAAGGAATTTGTCTTTCTGTCGCATCGTCTGCTCTGGTGCCAGCATTTCTGCCATCAGTTCCGGATCAACTTCATGCAGAGACATCCGGCCTTCAGGGCGCCGCAGGCCGTAGGGATCTTGTTGGTGCTCGACATAAATGCTGAGGAATAACACAGCCACAATTCCAGTCACCCAGGCAGTGGGAGATTTCCAGCCAGCAACCGGTTGGGGGCGATACTTTTCAATAGCTGCTCGCAGGCTTGCAGCAGTTTGTTTGATCCATCCTTCACGACGAGCAAGCCGACGAAATTGAGCAGACATCCATTGCACATCGTTTTCGGTCAGGAAGCAGAAATAGATCGAAATCGAAATCATCGGAAAAATGTACAGCCCCAGAGAAAAGGTCGTGCCAATATGGAAAGCGGTTCCCAATGCCAGGGCAATAATGCGTCCCCACTTTCGCCAGACTACAAATACAAAAACGAGCTCCCAGACGATGGCAACGTATGACATCACAGATAACAGAACGGGATACATTGTCAGAAACTCACCCACAGGGTGAGGATTATTATAACGTGACATGGCCCAATAACTGATCTGATCCCCTTCGAGATATCCGGGTGTGTGGAACTTTGTGATGGCAGCGCCAAAATAGATCAGCGCGATCAAAATCTGCATCAGCCTCTGCGGCCAGATCTCACAGCGAGGTAGTTCCTGTTTTGTATAGAGCGGCAGTGCTTTATTTTCCTTTCGGCCTTTCAACCAGCTGTCAACAGACCAGATCGATCCACACCGTGACAGCGAAAGTAGAAACAAAACATGGGACGCGATGGCAGAATACTTCGTCGCCATGCTGATGCAATCCATGAAACAGAAATAAGTATAAAGCGTTACGGAAGCGATCAAGGAAAACCGGGTCATCCAGCCGATGGTGCTGCAGAACAGAAAAAATGCGAGCGCGGCAAATAATCCTACGGCAATCGTTCCTGGAAGAATCGGTAAGAAGTCATAAAATCGAAATATTTCTGCCAAAGGGGCCGGCGCGCCATCTGCCGAGAACAACTCACGGGCGTAAGGCCATCTGGTGCATACTGTTCCCAATAAGACGAGGGGAAGCAACATCCGGACAATGGCCAGTCCGTAGGGAACTTCTTCTGCGAAAAAGAAACGCTGGAAGCGATCACGAATCGAATTAGTTTGTGTGGGAATCACTTCTTTAGCATCCATGCTTGAATTCCTGATTGATGTTGTGACTCAAAATGCCGTGAACGGGAATGATCTTGCTCAGACTATGGTGTGGGTTAATTTCCGACAGGGGAAGCCAAATGAATCGGAACGTCAGGGTCATGTTGCGGGCTGGGAGGCTCAACGCGGCTACCCACGGTCGCAGCAAAAAAAGGACGCGCACGGCTCATGTCGGCGATCAGTCGAGGGTTATCATTAATCTGAAGATATCGTTGTCTGGTCAGCCAAGGCACATACGTTTGCGCGACGACGCCTTCAGGCGTGATGACTTTTCTTAAACGATAATAATTTTGAAAATCTTTAGGCTGATCATAACGCTGATCCCAGACCACATCGGGCAGGTTATACTTCTTACACCACGCTTCTTCGATACATAAAATGCGAAGCATCGGTTCGTGTTCGGTCTTATCGAGTGTGTTCATGGCAATTCTCATCCAGGCATCACCGGTTGTATCGTAATGACGCCGTCCCAAATCACCGTAAGGCTTGAAATCTCCCCAGGGGCCTGGCGACAATTCGTAATATTTCCCACTGATTCCTTCACCAATAATATGGGTGCGAATTGAATACGCTGACCAGCCACAAAACATATCCCAGACAATGTAGTACATGGCGGGATGCCGGCCTGTCTGATAGGTAAATGTATGGCTCAAGATGCCAAACATTAAAATTCCCACATAGCCGGCAATGGTCAGATAAGTGAGTCCACGTTTGAATAATCGCATCCGAATAGCCTTCCCTGGCTTAACAATGAGATCAGTAATTCTTAAAACACTGTAAATAAAAGTGTCGCGCAAGTGAATCTGGCACCACAATGACCAGTCAAAACCCGCACCCTGTTTTCATAGGTGGGCAATATCGTAAATCTTTCAATTCAGGTCAATAGCAACCTTTTTGTCCGATTTGCGGTTTTCAACAGCGCCGGTTGAGAATTAGCAAGCCGCTTCCTGCTTCAGAATCGCAGCGAAAATCCCTTCCCAGGTATACTCGTCTGCCTCGGCGTTGATTTTCAAGCCGACTTCCTCCGCTGCCTGGGTCGTGACGGGGCTGATACTGGCCAGCTTGATCGTGTTTCCGATCTGCTCACGTGCTTTTTCAGGTAACAGGCGGTGAAAATTTCGCGCAATCGAAGGGCTACTTAAACCGACCCAGTCCAATTCGCCTGATTCCAGTAACTGGACACTTTCCGGATCCCAGGCGGTCACATCATGATTTTCATACGCGACAATTTTATCCACGGTGGCAGAGACTTCGGCTAATTCGGTCTGTAATACTTCACGCCCCCGATTCGCGCCTGCCCAGAGAATTTTTTGCTGACTCACCAACGGTTTCAGTACTGCCGCCAACTCTTCTGCTCGATAGTGTGGGGGAATGACATCCGCGCGTAAGTGCCAGGCGTTCAAAGTTTCAGCAGTGGATGGACCTATTGTGGCAAGTTTCAGATGCGCCAATTTTCTGGCATCAAAGCCGGTCTCCCATAATCGATTCAGGAAATATTGCACGCCGTTGGCACTCGTAAAAACGAGCCACTGATATTCTTCCAGCCGTGCAATCGCATCATCGACGGGCTTCCAGTCTGCGGGGGCGCTGATTTCAATCGTTGGTAAAAGAACCGGTTGTGCTCCCAGCTTGATCGCGCGTTGAATCTCTGCTTCTGACTGTTCCCAGGGGCGGGTGATCCCGATTCGCAGTCCAAATAATGGTTTTTGATCAAACCAGGCAATTTGATCGCGCAGGGAAACACACTCTCCAATGACAATCAGCGATGGCGCGACCAGGTTCGCTTCTCGAACTGCTTCCGGCAAATGGGCAAGATCGCTTTGAACCGTTTTCTGAAAAGGCGTGGTTCCGCGGCTGATAACAGCGGCAGGCGTGTCTGCTGATTTTCCGGCCTGAATTAACGAAGACACGATGCGTTCGATTTTATGCAGGCCCATATAAAACACGAGTGTGCCGGGAAACTTCGCCAATACATTGTAATCTAATGCCGAATCCGCTTTGCTGGGGTCTTCATGCCCGGTGATCAGCGCGACAGCGGAAGCGTGAGCCCGGTGTGTGACAGAGATACCGGCATAGCCGGCGGCAGCCGTGGCGGCGGTAATTCCGGGAACCACTTCAAAGTCGATGCCGGCATTGCGTAGCGCCACCGCTTCTTCGCTGCCTCGACCGAAAATAAAAGGGTCGCCCCCTTTTAGTCGAACGACGGTCTTTCCTTCACGGGCGGCGTCAATCAAACGCTGATTGATTTCGTCCTGTTGTAAGACGCGACGATTATTACATCCTTCGGCAACACGGCAGGTGCGTTCGATTTCCGAAGAAACGTGGTGCAGCAGCAGTGGATTGACAAGTCCATCATACAGAATTAAATCTGCCTGTTTGAGACACTCGACCCCTTTGATGGTAATTAAACCGGGGTCCCCAGGACCAGCGCCGACTAAATAGACTTTTCCTCCCGCCATCTGCTCTCTTTCGCTCCACAACAACTGTTTACTGAATATGAATCGTAAACCGACATTATAGCAGAGTGTGTAGAGATGGCGAGTAGGTTAGAAGTCATACCAGGTACCAAAGCCCACCATTCGTTCGGAATTCTGGTAGAACGAGTATTGCATGGTTTTTCCGTCCAAGTATTGAAAACCGATGCGGAGCAGATGATTATTTCGATCGCCGCGCCACTGCCAGCCAAACATGAAGTTCACATTACCGCCCCAGTTCACTTCCTCACGCAAATATCCATTGATGGCCCAGAATGGAGCACCATAGATTCCAGAATGCTCGGCCGGACTGAATTCAGCACCAAATTGTAATTCCCAGGGTTTTGCTCCCCCGTCTGTATTGAATGCGTAACCAATTTCGGCGTACAGCCGCAAGTCCGGATCGACAAAATACCCTCCGCCCAACACAAAGGCATCACGTACGTAATTGATTCTTTGAAAACCGGGATGCCGTTTGAGATACTCATCACCAACATGGGCGCTGGTATGATAATAAGCGAACTTAGCCTGATAGGCGCCCTGCCTCCAGGTTAATGGAACACCGACCCGAAAATCGGCGGCATCCAGATCAAGGTCTTCTTCAATGTTCAGTCGAGGCGGACCCGCTCCTTCGATATCAAGCTGCCAGCCTGCCAGAACATTATCGTCATCCATTGTACCATAACGCAAAATTCCGACGCGCGCTCCTGCTTCCAGTTCCATCTGCCAGCCGATGTCTTTTTCATTCAGAACCGCCAGACCCATTCTCGGCTCCTTAGGACCTGCTAAATAAGACGTATAAAGCAGATCGGTCGGCAAGACCGTCCAACCCCAGCAGTTTCCACCACAGAGTTCGTCGATGGACTCGGCGTAATCTTCCTCAGAAACAGACCTTGTTTCCAGCTCCGGATACTCCTGATCGTCTGAAAACGCCTCAAAGGCCGAGGGGTAATCTGTCTGTGTCGCGCCTACCTGCCGAATCGAACCGGATTGGCCGCGGCGTGTCTGAGCACGGTTTTGAGAATAAAGAGGAGGCAAGCTCTGAGTAAGATCCTGCTTCCAGCCGGGATCGGTTTGATGTAAAGGCGATCCCAATTGCACTCGTTTTTGTTGTTGGTTGGAATATTGTTGTTCCAGATAAACCTGTGCCTGACTTGCTGGCTGCAAACTCTGACTTTCCTGACGACCACTATAGGGCGATGGTGCCATAAAAGGATTGCTGCCTGAAGCCTGTTGTGCACTTAAGTCTCCGCAATAAGCGCATAACAAAAGCCCCAACAGAGTGCGTTGTATGATTAATGGAATAAATAACCTCACTGGTGAGGCTCCTTATTGTGAACGTCAGCAAAAATATGCTGCGAATATATTATGTGTGAGAAGATCAGAAAATCTGAACGGAGAGATTGAGAGAGGCAGATTCACAGGATGTGAATAAGATGAGCGGACGGAGTATAGCGAGATGTTTAAGAAGGGAAAAGGTGAATACCGTCTTAGAGGAATTGGAGCAAGTAAGTTTTTTAACAGGTATTAAGCTGCTATCTTTAAACAGTTTACAGCCAGAGCTCTGTCGGCAGAATCAAAAAAAAAACCTTGTAGTGTGTGAGATAATGCACAAAAAACAAGGGGGCGTTTTTTTATTTGATATGTAGAGTGTTTTTTTCGTTTAATTGGAGCGTCTGGCCTGGCGCCAAATTTTTTACCACAACTCCCTGGTCGGAAAAGAAACGAACCTGGGCAGAATAATAGAATTTGTGCGATTCACCAATACGCAGACGGAATGGACCATTCCAAGGCATGGAAGGGCCTTTCAACTCATACAAAACGGGCGAATTCGATTTGTTGATGACCGTGGTTGCCGACTTTTGCGTCCCTTCCAGAATGGTAAAGAAACAGGAATTATGTACCGGGCTTCGCTCTTTGAACCAGTGGTTTCTCACTTGGTCGAGCCACTCGATATCTGCCTGCTGTTCCTCTTCTTTCAGCTGAGAAAAACGCTCGTATTCTTCCAGAAGCAACTTGGCGACTTTTGCAGATTCTGATTTGGGATAGAGTCGAATCACTTTTCGCGCAATTCGTTGTTGTTGTGAAAGAACCAGCTTTTGCACGCCTTTTAATAATTCCTGAGCCGCTGCTTCCTGTTGCTCCGGCGTCATTTTCGCCCGCTCAGCATCCGAAGAAAATGGATCATTTTGAGCATGAGCAAACTGGCCGAGGCTGCCTCCTGTAAAATTGATCAATACTGCCACCACGATCACGCGACAGAGCTGAAGAACATTATTGGAGAAAAAAACATTTGAATTCATTGATCACACCTCAGGTTCAGCAAATCTATTAGGAAACACTTACCTCAAGTTTACACGCCAAACAGAGGCAAGGCTTTTTTCCCTCAGAAATATCAGTGTTTTTTACTTCACATTTCGAAGTCCGTCTAATTTGTTTCCGTGAGAGGCACTACGGGCACATTCTTCACAAACTCCTTATTCGAGATAATTTAACATACTATATCAGTTTCTTTTTCTGGTGGGGCAGTCAGAGAAGACAAGGCAAGGCAAATCGAATAAAATGCTGATGCGTGATTCGATAAAACTATCAGTGAGAGAATTCCAAGATCGTACAGAAAGTGCTTCCTGAAATGGAAAATTCTACCCGGCCTCAATATGGGCGTGTCTGGCTGACGTTCTTGCGCAATTCCCTGATTCGTGAAATGACGTTTCGAGGCAACTTGATCATTACCATTGTCACGCGCGGATTCTGGTTTGCGGCTCAGTTGATCCTGTTTGATATTATTTATCGCAATGTGAATACGATCAATGACTGGACCCGTGAGGAATATTTTGCCTTTATGGCTACCGGGATGCTGATCAATGCCATCGTGGAAACGTTTTTCATGCCCAACTGTGCCAATTTCAGTGAATTGATACGAAATGGAAACCTGGATTTTGTGCTGTTGAAGCCGATCGACACTCAGTTTCTTGTTTCCTTTGAGAAGGTCAATGTGGCAATGCTGAATCAGGTGCTCCTGGCGGGCGCACTCTTGTTCTATTCGATGTCGCAAATCGCACATATTGATCTGGGGATTCTCGCGCTACAAAATCTAATCCACTCAGGACAATGGCTGACTCTGCTGCTGATCTGCTGCCAGGGCGTAGGCCAAATTTTCATGTATTGTCTGCTGTTGGGGGTTGGGGTCGCCTTCTTTTATAGTTTAATGATTGCGTTAGCCAGCAGCAGTATCTGGTTTGGGCGCAATCAGGGGCTGTATGATTTCTGGTTTTATATTACGGTATTCGCCCGCTATCCACGGAGTATTTACAGCGGTTCTCCGACAGGTGAGCTACTGCGATTTGCATTCTCGTATGTGATCCCGATTTTGCTTGTAGTGACGGTTCCGGCGCGACAGTTATTATCGAAAGCTTTGGTACCTTCCTGGATCACGCTCGTGTCTGTTTCAGTCACACTGGCGTTGTTATTTATTTCCCGCTACATCTTCAACTGGTCTTTAAACAGCTATCGCAGCGCCAGCAGCTGATGAGCGAATTCAAACCATCAAACTGAAATCAGTTTTCTATAGAGTAAACTATGAATATTGTAATTATGGGGGCTGGAACGGTTGGTACTTTTGTGGCCGACACACTTTGTGCCGAGCAACATAATGTCACCATTATCGACAAATCTCGCAGTGCTTTGGAACTGGTTGAGGAACGAGTCGACGTGCAGACGATCTGCGGCTCAGCCTGTGATTCAGCCATCTTGTTTCAAGCCGGCGTACTCGGGGCAGATCTTTGCCTGGCTGTAACCAGTCAGGATGAAGTCAATATGGTTGGTGCCAGCCTCGCTAAAGCAATGGGCGCGCGCCGCTGTGTTGCCCGTGTATTTAATCATGCGTATTTAAACCTGAGTACGTTCGACTATCAACGTCATTTCAATATCGACCGCTTATTGAGCCTGGAATATTTGACGGCTCTCGAACTGGCCAAGCAAATCGGCGAACCCGGCTTATTCGCGGTGGAAAACTTCGCGCGGGGGGAAGTTGTCATTCAGGTCCTGGATGTGCAAAAGGGCGTCAAAGCAGATGGAATGTTATTGCGGAACCTGAGTCTCCCCAGTGGCGTTCGTGTTGGTCTGATTTCAGACGGTGTGAATACATTCATCGCCGGCGCTGACAACGTCATCAAGGCAGGGCAAATCGTAACGCTGATCGGTACACAGGAACATATCGATAAAGTGCACCGCATGTTTCAACACAAACGAGCCGTGAAATTTCGTGTGATCATTGCCGGCGGTGGAAATATTGGCTTTAATCTCGCACGGATTTTGCAGAAAAAAGAATACTCGGTTACGATTCTCGAAACGGATCCCGTTCGCTGTGAATTTCTTTCAAGGCACCTCGATTCCACAACAGTCCTGCACGCCGATGCAACCAGGCGAACGGAAATGGAAGAGGCCCGCGTTGGCAAATCTGATGTATTTATCGCTGCAACCGGTCGAGATGAAGACAATATTGTGTGTGGTGTCGAAGCCAGGGAACTCGGAGCCAGCCGCATTTTAAGTATTGTGCGGCGTCCCGATTATGCCAATGTACTGACAAAACTGGGTATCGATGTTGCAGTCAGCCCACGCGAAGTCATTACGCGGCAGATTATGGGCATGGTCCACTCAGGCCCCATTATCAGCCACTCGGAAATTGGCGGAGGGAATTCGGCAATCCTCGAACTTGAAGTTCGGAAGAATACCCCCATCACTCAAGCGTTATTAAAAGACATCAAACTGAAACAGGCACTGATTGCCGCTGTTGTCAAAGAAGATTGTGTTCGGGTGCCCGGTGCTGATGATCAGATTCAGGCAGGTGATACCGTCATTCTCTTGTGTGAACAAGACAATTTGAACGAAGTCCTGCCCTTGTTTAAGCCGGTCAAAGCATAAAGTTGATACAGGCGGACCTGTCAGGAAAATCCTCTGATATTCTGCAACTCTCTCACGAAGTCTGCGATATTCTGGTCTATACTTGACCTGCAGGGTAAGTCGTTCCCCTCATTTCTGCACAGTTGATGAAATATTCGCCTAGCCAAACAAGACAGGCAGCGCCCATGACTGACCGAAGAAATTCAACAAGCCGACGTTCCGGAAACGAGCGACGCCAATATCAACGAATTAAAGTCGAAACAGAAGTCAGTTTATTGAGATCTGGCAGCTCTACTGGCCAAGCTCCCATCAATGGTACTCTGTATGATGTATCATCAAATGGTATTCGCATTCGATTGGATCTGCCGCTTTCCATCGGCGAGTCGCTGCTTGTGCAAGTCCATAACTCAGGCAAGCACCTCTTTAATTCGACTGCAAAAGTTGTCTGGCAAGAGCAAGAACAGTCCGGGAAATATTCGACCGGCTGTGAATTGTGTGTCTTACTGACAGAAAAGCAGGAAAAAACGCTGAATGAGTTTGTCGATCGCATCTCTAGTATGAATGATTGCATGCGGAGCTAAAACTTTAGCCGATCGTGTAACCGCCGTCGACAACGATTTCCTGTCCGAAAATATTCTGGGCGGCATCTGACGCCAGAAAGACGGCGACTTCTGCAATCTCTTCCGGTTTCCCAAAGGCTTGAGGAATCAATCGGCTGGTCACTGTTTCTGCAACGCTGTTGAGTTGTTCTTCATTCAGCCCCACACTGCTCCAGAGGGGCGTTGCGATTGGTCCCGGGGCAATTGAATTCACGCGAATTCCACGAGGCCCTAATTCCGCCGCCAGCGTCTGGGCCAATGATTTCAAAGCAGCTTTCGAAGCAGAATAGGCTGCCAGGCCGGGAAAGCCGACCTGGGTCAGAAAGGTGGTGATAAAAATGACGGCAGACCCTTGATTCAAATCCGGCAAAAAAGTTCGTACGGTCTGCAACGCACCATGAAAATTCACATCGAATGTTTCCTTGATGGCATCACGCGTTGAATCTTCAATTGGAATCACACGTGCCATTCCCGCATTGGGAACAAGAATATCGACACGGCCGAACCGGCGCGCTGTTGCGTCTGCCAGTCGCTTCAGATCCGTTTCACTAGTGACGTCACCATCCACGACCAGAGTCCGTGCGGGAAAACGTGCTTCCAGCTCTTCCAGTGGTTCGCTCCTTCTGGCAAAGACAACCACTTTTGCTCCCTCGTTTAGATAATGCTCCGCAATAGAACGACCAATGCCACTACTGGCGCCGGTGACAACAGCAACTTTATTAAACAAGAGATCGGTCATCAGAATCCTTTACTGAATCGCCGGAAATGCGAACGAAGAATGCGTAAGTAGAAACTACCTATAGCAATTCGATATTGAAATCGCAAGCGGTGTTAGATCGATCAATGAATCAGGATAAATTCATTAGAGTTGAGATAAGCCCAATAGACATCCTGGTAGCTTTGCTGGACTGCTGATGGAAGCGGCACATTTCGGGCAGTCAGAAATTTAGTACGTTCCTTCACCAGACGCTTCAGTTCTGTCAGCTCACGTGAAGTGGGATAACGTGTCAACGCGGCCAAACTTAGCTTCCTGATTCTGGCATCCGGGCTGCGTTCTTTGAGTGCCTGTGTCAAAATGCTTCCATCTTGTTTCAAATCCAGACTCTGTTTCACCAGAGGACCATTCATCATTAACAACGCCTGCGTGATCGTACCATCGAAGGTTGTGGTTTCGTCGTTTTCTTCATTCTCCAGCGTATAGACAAATTGCTGCAACCATTGATCGCGTTTCTGCATTTTGTTCCAGGCCGTCGAGTAGTTGGTGACGATCTGCGACGGCTTTGCTGTAACCTGGAGCGAATCATAAAGCTGCTCTGCGGTCATCTGCTTGACATACATACGACTGAAGTTCGGAGTGCTGCCATCCTCGGGATTGTCTGTCACGTTTTCATCCAGAAAACGACTGCTGAGCCGATACGCATCCGACAGGCAGATCCATTGAATCAGTTGCTTAATATCATAGCCGCTGTCGACAAACTGATGAGACAACTGGTCCAGTAACTCGGGATGCGTAGGGGAATTATGAAAGCCCATGTCATCGACTGGTCGAGTGAATCCATAACCAAAGAAGTGAGCCCACATCCGATTGACCATTGCACGAGCCAATTGATTATTTTCACCAGATGTCATTAATCGTGCCAGTTCCTGACGCCGATTCACTCCGGGACCATAGGGGATTTTCACTCCTGCAAATTTTGGATAAGCGGGCTGCATCAAGCCTTGCCGCGTCTCATAAAACGTGGTTCCCCCTTTGGAAAGAGAAACTAATGCCAGTTTTGGAGCTTTCTTTTCGCCTTGCTCTCCCATGTTTTGTTTGCGAACCACTTTGGTCTGCTTGAAGAAACTGTTGATTTCCCAGAACTGGCTCTGCGTGGCATCATTGAAAGGGTGGTTATGGCATTGGGTACATTGAATTTGTGTTCCCAGAAACAGTCGTGTGGTAATCGCGGTCGCGGGCACGGCTTGATTATTCAAATGTGCCAGTAAAAAGTTGGTGGCACCGTTCGTATCCGCATCCCCTTCCGCAGAAACCAGATCATAAACAACATCACTCCAGGGACGGTTTTCTGCAAAGCTTTGAACCAGAAAGTCCTGCAACGCGCGGCGATTAATCTCGCGAGACATAGACCGACCAATGAGTAAACGTGTCCAGATTGTTGACCAGTTTGTCACATAGGTCGGATTTTCGGTTAACTGTTTCACCAGTTGCTGGTGTTTATCTGGCTGCTTGGATTTCAAAAACTGTTCTGCTTCGGTAGCGGTCGGAATACGTCCAATGACATCCAGATAAACGCGCCGGACCCATTCCTCGTCGGTAGCAGAGGGCGAAGGGGAAATATTCGCGGCGGCCCAACCATCATGAATCCGATGATTAATGAACGTGATGATGGATTCATCAGAAGCACCAGACGGTAATTCTTCGACCGGGGCTAATTGTTTCGGCTTGGCGGCAATTAAAGGACGGTCGTTGAGTGATTTAGGGGAGCCTCCCTGACCGGGACGCAACATGGGATGCTGGAATGGTTTGACTTGAATTGAACGAGTATGTTTTGAGGGAGTGTCAACCAGGTTCTCTGAAGCACCATTGGTCCCTTCGGGGGTTTGGTTCTGGTGTAAAGGATTTTCAGCCAGACCAGGTGCATCGCCTTTTTGCAGCCATGAATTTAACACGAGCATGAATGCGACCAGCAGGCAGGCAGAAGTGATCCCCGCGACCCAGCGATTTTTGCGCGACATTCTCGGGAGGGGGACCGTCTCGGCTACAGTGACTTCCCCTTCTTCGACGGCTTCTTCTGCAGCAATTTCTTCATCCACAGCAGATGCAACAGGAATCATCGCGTCAGAACCTAAGGCTTGATCCCAGTGTAAGGTGCCGTGCAGGTGTGAATAATTCAGATAGAATTGCATCGCATCCGGATCAGAAAGAACAATCTCCTCCAGTCTGGTGCTTTCCTTCGCAGACAGACTTTCCTCGCACAATGCTTCCATCAGCAAAGAAAGCTCAGCGATTTCGACTTCTTTCTTACTCATGACTATAGGACTCTGTTGCGATATAACGATTAATACATTCAAACAAAGTGCGTCTGACACGCCCTAGCGATTGATAAACAGAATTTGCCGGGCGGCCTAATTCATCTGCCAGATCCTTACCCTGGTTCGTTCCCTGGTAACGTCTCTGGATCAGTTCTCGATCTTTTTTGCGTAATTTGCTCAGACAGAATGTTAAGGCGTTGCGACGTAACTCAAAGACATCCTGATTTTCTTGTACCGCCTCAGCGACCTGAGAGACAAACTCGTCACTGAATTGATGCTTATCGCGGCCTCGTTTTTTTCGGAATTTCAAAATCTCATAATGTGAAATTTGACACGCCCAGGCAAAAAAATTCGTGCCCACTTCAAACTGTTGTGCTTTTTTCCAGATGATCAAGTTTGTATTTTGCAGAATCTCCTCTGCTTCCAGCGGATGTGGAATCATGGAGAGGATGTATAAATAAATGCGTCGCTGATTTTGGGTAAACAACGCTATAAATTCACGTCCCTCATCTGTTTCTGTATCTGGGTAAACAGGTTGATCGGTCGAACTTGTCAAAGTAATTCCAATTCGTTTCGTCAAAGTGGGTCTGCACTAATTTCTTTCATCGTCGGCTATAACATGGTCGACAGTAAAACAGCGGAAGCACCCTCTTCGAGCGTCCGCTGTTTTATGGCTTGTCAATTTCACTGGCTGAATCTCAGGATTAGCCAATCAATTCCTTAATCGGAGTTCCGCCATTCGCCAGCTTCATGGGACGACCGCGTTTGGATGTATGTACGATATCCAATGGAATGCCCAGTGAGTGAGCGACTGTTGCCCACAGGTCGCCAGGCAGATAGCTCTTGCCTTCGATGCCGATTCCATCGCTGTCAGTTTTACCGACCGCCTGACCATTTTTGAGTCCGCCACCACCAACCATGGCAGTCCAGCTGGCAGCCCAGTGATCACGGCCTACGTTCTGGTTAATACGAGGAGTTCGGCCGAACTCACCCATACAGACGATGGTCACGTCGTCCAGCATCGCACGCTGTTTCAGGTCTGCGACGAGTGCTGAAATGCCCATGTCCAACTGAGGCAGATTCTGATTCTTCAAGGTATCAAATACACCCTGGTGCAAGTCCCAGCTGCCGACTGAAGCAGAAACTTCAATAAACGGCACGCCGACTTCAACCAGACGTCGAGCCAGCAATAATCCCTGACCAAAGTTTCCGGTTCCATAAGCTTCTTTCAAAGCTGCTGGTTCCTGATCCACTTTGAATGCTTCCATTTGTTTGGAAGTCATCAGGTTCACAGCTTTCTTATAGATATCTTTATGAGAGTTCGCAGATTCACCTCGTTTCGATTTAATGAATCCTGACTCCAAAACCTGCAGCATGTCGAGTCGTTGACCTAACCGCTGTTGTTCTGCTGTGTTCACTTCTGCGTTTTGAATGGTTCCATTGCTGGACACAACAAACGGCGAATGCGACATTCCCAGGAATCCGGCACTTCCCCGGCTACCACCAATCGAAATGAACGACGGGATATCCAGTTCTTTGCGGCGAGAGCCCAGCTCATAGCTGGCGACCGAACCAAATGTGGGGTGAACTACGGTGGGATTAGGCACATAAGCCGAGTGCATGTAGTATGTCCCACGAGCATGGTCGGCTTCACGCGTGCTCATCGAGCGAATCAATGAGAGATCGCCCATAATCTGAGCCGTCTTAGGCATATGCTCAGAAATCTGCATATCTCCTTGAGTGCTGATCGGTTTGAACTCGCCCCCATTCTTGGAGCCAGGCTTGAGGTCCCAGATATCAATTGTTGGCGGGCCACCAGCCATCCAAATCAGAATACAGGCTTTCTGCTGTTTCTTAACCTGAGTTGCATTCGCTTCCAGATGAGACAGAAAATGCATCGTAGGAATTGCTGTCGCTGCACCAGCGACATGCTTCATGAAGTGCCGACGTGTCATTCCGTAAGGATTGAGAATAGTCATAACGAATGCCCTCTTTTGGTTCTATAGTGATGAAAATTGTTTGTAAAAAGATCGCGATGCGATACGTTGTTTCAGTTTAATGGTTGAAGACAAACTCATTTGAATTCAGTAATGCCCAGTAGAGGTCCTGGTACGCGGATAATTTGTCCCGCGAACCGCCAATCAATTTCTGAGCACTGTTGATTTCACGACGATCAGGATATCGACTTAATGTGGCTATAAACATTTTGCGAATCTTAGCCTGGTCGTTTCCTTTTTCCAGTAACAGTTGATTCAGGTAACTCCCGCGATCCGCACTAATGGCATTTTTCGTCAACTCGCCATTCATCATCATTAGTGCTTGTGGAATCGTTCCGTTGAACGTTGTGGAATCGTCGCCGGAATCGTTATCAAATGCGACCATAAATTGACGCATCCATCGTCGACGTTGTTCCTCAGCTTGTTCCCAGTTGGACCGCCCTGACTTGTGAGCACCAGTCGCTACGATTAACGAATCATAGAGCTGCTCGGCAGTCATGTTCTTCACATACATATGAGAGAAGAGAGGGGTTTCTCCTCGCTCAGGACTGTCCATTTCATTCTTGCGACCGTACTGACTGGTCAGATTGTATGCTTCACTATTACAGATCCAACGTGCCAGTTGCTTCAAGTCGTATTTTTTCTTGACCAGTTCTTCGGCCATTTTAGCCAGCAATTCCGGGTGGGATGAAGGGTTATGCGGCCCCATATCATCCACGGGACGGGTAAATCCATATCCCATAAAATAGCCCCACATACGGTTTACAATCGCTGTTGCAATCAGAGGTTTTTCCCCCTGAACGATCAATTTGGAGAGCTCTTTACGGCGTTCTACGCCGCTTGCCGGATCGACTTTCATGTTTTCGAAAATCGGATAGGCAACCTGCATTAGTCCGGAACGTTTTTCATAATAGACAGGTCCATTAAAACCGGTCGCAATCACTTCAGAATAATCATCCACCTGACGCCCTGTTTTGGGGTCTGTCTTACGGTGGTTCACACGTCGCATCTGACGGAAGAAACTGTTGTATTCCCAGAACTGATTCTGTTTCCAGTCATTAAAGGGATGGTTATGGCACTGCGTGCATTGTACCTGGATCCCCAGAAACAGACGTGTGGTTGCTGCAGTAACCTGAACTGCTTCATCATTATTCTGCATTTGAGCCAGCAGATAATTAACGGCACCATTTTCTTCAAAGTGCCCTTCCGCAGTCACGATATCCTGTACAACTTCGTCCCAAGGGCGATTCTTCGTAAATACTTCCCGCAGAAACTTCTGCATCCCGTTGCGGCTTACGCGTCGAGGAGTACGGCGACCAATAAGCAAATTCGTCCATACGTTTGTAAAGTTCTGCACATAAGCAGGGTCATCCAACAGTTTATCAATGATTTTTGATCGCTTCGCAGGATCACGATCCTTGATAAATTGCTCGATTATTTCTGTGGAAGGGATTTGGCCAATGATATCCAGATGTACCCGACGCAGCCACTCTTCATCAGAAGCGACAGGAGAGGCCTCTACTTCATTGTCTTCCCAACCTTGACGAACGCGCTGATTGATGTAGTCAACGAAAGGATCCAGTGCACCGGTAGAAAATGACTTCGCCCTGCTTTCCGGAGGCGCGGCGCCCACGAAGGACACCAGGGAACCCGCACAGATCACAAATGTAAAAACAACACAAAGTTGTTTAGAAAAACGACGCATTTTCATGTTCTCCACTGTGTTCTCCACTGTGTTCTCCACTGTATTGAAAAATGACAGGATGAACTCCCTGTAATATTCTCTATCGGCAACTCTCTCTCAGACAAATTGCGAAAAGAAAATTGCCTCGCTACTGTATTAACTTCCTGAAAAGACAAAACATTCGAAGTCAGTCTCAAAGAATATCAATATTTTATACGAATTTGTTCATAAAAGCGTACTCAATTTTGCATAATTTCCCATCTAAATATCAAGCAAGTCAGATGTAACGTTTATAGCTATACTACCAGTAAGTGTCGCATAAAGTAACAATATGAAAAGACTTAAGGTTGATCCCCATGGCTGGGGGACCATCGCAGCTTTGGCAGAGGCCCTTAATCAGGGCTGAAAAACACCTAGCGTATATACACATGGATACAAATTATCCTTTTTCATCCAGATAACCAGATAAGAAGACATGACAAACCAATACCATTTCCAGGATCAAGTCGTCATCATTACCGGGGCCGGTAATGGTATCGGACGTGCCACCGCGATCATGATGGCCGAAGCGGGTGCCCATGTTTTTGCCGGCGACTTACACCACCTTGAAGAGAACAGGGAAACCTTTACTCGCCTGGAAATCACGGAAGTGGTTTGTGATGTGCGACAGGAATCGCAGGTTCAGGCTTTGATCGAACAGGCGGTCAATCAATATGGTCGGATCGATATTCTGGTCAACAACGCTGGCATTGGGTTAGTCAAACAGATCCATCAGGTCACGGAAGCCGAGTGGGACGCCTGCATCGACACCAATCTCAAAGGCACATTTTTAGGCTGTAAGCATGCGATAAAATATATGCTTGCGACAGGCGGTGGCGCCATTGTCAATACTGCCAGCAATGCCGGCCTGCTGCCTCGCGCGCATGACCCTGTTTACTCGATCAGCAAACATGCTGTTGTAGCGCTGACCGAAAGCCTGGGGCTGTGTCATGGCAAGGACAACATCCGGATCAACTGTGTCTGCCCCGGACCGGTAGGTGAAACCGGCATGATGAATAGTGACATCGCCAACGCAGACGACCCGGATGGGCTGATACAATCAATGATTCGTGCCAGCCCCATCGCTGCAGCTAACAACAGAATGATCGATCCAGACGAAGTTGCTTCTGCCATCTGTTATCTGGCCAGTAAGGACTCTTTAATGGTGACCGGAACGGCCCTTCGCATTGATGGTGGAAAATCATTGGGCGTTCCACCACAGGGAATGTAGCCTTTTAAGGCAGTTTTCGAGCTTAGCCGGCGTAGCAGGAAGGGACGTGTTCTTTCAACAGAGCAACCTGTTGATCGGTTAACGGAGCGATGAGTTTGCAATCAATCCGCCAGAATTCATCGTCAAGTGGTGTTGCACGGACTACCGAAGCGGTGACGTCCAGCGCAAATTTCACGCGCTGATCTTCCACATGCAGTTGCAGTTCATCCCGCAAGGGAAACTCGGAACGAGATGCGAATGAAAGCCCGTTCTGACTGACATTGATGGCATATCCCTTTGCCCCAGGATGGTCTCCTGCGCCGGAAAGACTTTGTTCGTCCTTACTGAAAGCCAGGACAATGGCTTCGCTGGTGTGTCGCGGAAATTCGCGGCGTTCGAACGATTTGTTTTCTCCCTGGTTATTTTGACTCTGGTTGTTTTGACTCTGGGGCACCTGAATCAGAGCCTCTGTTGTTGTTGGAGAATTCGCTTGAATTTTCGAAAGAACGCTGTTCCACGAACACCCCGAATTGCGCGGGCGAACTTTTAATGGCCGTCTGGCACTACCCAGGCATTGGCGGAATGAGATCGACTGGGCTGTCTGATTATTCGCAGAGGAGACGACTTTTTCCGTTTCGACAGCGATTTTATCTGGAGCAACCTGTGGCTCCGCGTCCATTAAAATATTCATGTGCATTAACCTGACAAAAACAAGACAAAAACGGTCCACAAGAGCAGGCCCGGTGATATGGGACTGCTAAATTTACCTGTTTAAACCTAGGTTACAAATGAGTTATGGTCAAAAACAGGACGTCCTTATTTTGAAACATGCAGCAGAAATCTTCGAATGTACCGATATTTCGTCCAGTTCCAACAGTCGAGGGTCGGTGCCCTGACATAAAGAAACCTGAATCAGGAAGGGTGATACAACCCCTTTTATAACAGTGGCTTACCACACAAATATATAAAACGTGAAAAATTCGTGTGATTTCGGGATTGTCAGGTCGGCAACTAGCTTGAGAAACAGGTATCAGGAAATTATACTGCCACGTTTCCAATGACTCATAAGAATCGAATGAAGTATTGTCGGTTCGATCATCGATTAGGGGTTTCTCTATTTAAACCGGTTTGACAATCACTCTAAAACTTGTGAGTCCTGACAGCAGACGAGCTTCTGCCCCGGTTTTCCTGACACAACCCTTCCCTGACCTGTAGCGAGATAATACTGACATGCGATTTTCGCTCGTCGATCAAATACTAACTCTAGAGAAAGGAAAGTCGATCACGGCTCTCAAAAACCTTTCTCTGGCAGAAGAATACCTGCAGGACCATTTTCCTGGCTTCGCTGTGATGCCGGGGGTTTTAATGGTCGAGTCAATCGTGCAGGCTGGTGCCTGGTTGATGCGTTACACAAACGATTTTGAATATAGCACCATCCTGCTGAAACAAACAAAAGCCATCCGCTTTAACAGTTTTGTGACCCCGGGAAAGCAGCTGAAAGTCTCCCTGAGCATACAAAAATGGGATGGGAATCTGTGTACATTGAAAGCGACCAGCGAAGTGGAAGGGGAAACCGCCGTCAGTGGTCGCATTGTTTTGGAGCAATTTAACTTGCGGGACAAAACCCCTTCGATGGCAGAGAACGATGCAGATCGAGTCAAAGATCTCCGGACGCAATTTGGCCAGCTTTGGAACCCCAACCGGCAAACCACATCCTGAAACCGCGTTTGCCTGAATGGTCTGTTTCAGTCAAAGTAATTTTGAGAAATTTAAATAACTAGATTTAGTTAGATTGGAAAAAGAATGAAACTGGAAGGAAAAATTGCGTTGGTAACCGGAGGCAGTCGCGGTATTGGAAAAGCCGTCGTAGAAGCCTTGGCCCGTGAAGGGGCAAAGGTTGCCTTTGTGTACCGTTCCAGTGTGGAAGCTGCAGAACAAATTGTGAAAGAGCTCGCTGACCAAGGCTGTGAAGCGATGGCCATTCAAGCAGACGTCGCCAATAAAGCAGAGGCAGACGCGGTTGTGGAACAGGTCATTGAAAAATGGGAAAAAATCGACATTCTGGTCAATAATGCCGGCATCATTCGGGACGGACTTCTGGCAACCATGTCATCAGAAGACTGGCAAGCGGTCATTGATACAAACCTGACTAGTGTATTTAATTTCTGCCAGGCAGTCACACGCCCTATGATGTCAAAGCGCTACGGACGCATTATCAACATGTCGAGTGTTGCCGCTCACTTTGGTAACTCGGGACAATCCAATTACGCTGCCAGTAAAGCGGGAATCATTGGTTTTACCCGTTGCCTGGCAACGGAACTCGCAAAACGGGGAATTACTGTCAATGCAGTTGCTCCCGGTTTTATTGAAACCGACATGACCGTCGATGTGCGAAATGCGGCCGGCGATCAAATCAAAAAACATATTCCCACCCGTCGTCTGGGTCTTCCAGAAGACATTTCCAACGCGGTACTGTTTTTCGCTTGTGGTGAGTCATCCTACGTTACCGGCCAGACGCTGGCTGTTGACGGCGGATTAACGTTGGGTGGAATTTAACTGACGCCATTCCGAGACGGCTCGTCGCTGCTTTCGGGGCAACTATTTTGTGTTATCAGTATATTTTCGAATTGGGTCAATTCAACATATTGGTAACGAGAATTGTCAAAACTATTCTTCTCGCCGAATAGTTTTTTTAATCAGGCTGGGTCGGCGAGACCAATCGACCATCAGGTCGAACCAAGGAGTAATTACAGATGCCAACTAGAGATGAAATCTTCGATTCCGTTCGTGAAACACTGGTGGACGCTCTCGGACTGGATGACGACGAAGTAGTGCCAGAAGCCACCCTGATGGGTGACCTCGGAGCTGAGTCTATTGACTTTCTTGATATCGCATTCCGTCTGGAAAAAGCCTTCGATATTAAAATTCCCCGTGGTGAACTGTTCCCCGAAAATATCGCATCCTCGGATTCCGGTTTTGTTAAAGATGGTGTATTCACAGAATCCGGCATTGCAGAACTCCGAATTAAGATGCCTCACGCAGACGTTGATTCATTTGTAGACGATCCTAAAGTCGAAAAAATGCAGGACCTGTTTACCGTCGATATGCTGGTGAACTTCCTGAATGCACGTCTTGCTTAATCAGGAACTGTTGTAAATCAAGATGGCTATATCAGATGCAGGCACAGCTCACGTTTGTGAGCTGTGCACCTTTTATTCGAATTGCATTGATACAAACGGCAGATCAGTTAACTGATCTGCCAGCCTTACCTGTGCCCCCAAGCTACCAACTTAAAGGTTCATCAAAATGCGATGGTTCTGGATAGATCGCTTTATTGAATTCGAAAGCGGTTCTCACGCCAAAAGTGTGAAAAACGTCACACTCGCGGAAGAACATTTGCATGATCATTTTCCCGGCTTCCCGGTGATGCCCGGCTCTTTAATGATCGAAGGCCTGGCGCAAACCGGAGGCATTCTGCTAGGCGAAATCAACGATTTTGAACACATCGTGATTCTGGCAAAGGTACCACAGATGACCTTTCACAGTTGGGCCTGTCCGGGGGACCAGCTGATCTACACCGCGAAAATTACAAACGCCGGTGAAGAAGGAGGGGCTGTCGACGTTACCGCCATGGTCGGTGATCGTCTGGTGGCAGAAGGCAGCATCATTTTTGTTCACCTGGATCAGGGTGATTCCGAATTTGGCGCCATCGACCAGAAAAATTTCGTGTTTTCGATGAATCTACTGGGAATTCTAGATGTCGGAAAAGCGGGAACGGGTGAAGAACAGGCGTAAGCCCTCGATTTTGGGAAGCTTGCTATGGAGGCCTTGATTCCAAATGGACTACAATCATAATTCAACGATATCAAGAACCGGATTGATAATCTGGCAGCAAATCTCAACTGGCTGGGTCTGATGACACAGTGATTCGCCTGCTGTTACAAAATTCCAATTTTATAAACAAGAATTCGAAGCTATGAACCGCCGCGTTGTGATCACAGGAATTGGCGCTATTACTCCCTTGGGAAAAACCGTGGAAGATACCTGGAAAGCGCTCCAGGAATCAAAATGCGGTGTTTCCAACATCACTCATTTTGATGCCTCGAATTTCCCTACCCGCTTTGCGGCCGAAGTCCAGGACTTCCACTTTGAAGACTATGTCGACAACCTGGACCGTTTTGAGCATTCCGGCCGCAATATTCGCTACGCCATTGGTGCCGCCACGCAGGCCGTCAAAGATTCTGGTATTCTGGATGACGATTTTGATCCTGCGACATTCGGTGTTTACCTGGGAGCCGGTGAAGGACAACAAGACTTTTACACATTTATGAAGATCATCGCACAGGCACAAAGTGATGGTCATGTCGATCTGGAAAAGTTTACCAAAGTCGGACTGGAACAACTCAATCCACGCTTCGAACTTGAGCAGGAACCCAATATGCCAGCCGGCCATCTGGCCAGCCTGTTTAATGCACAAGGGCCGAACCTGAACTGCCTCACAGCCTGTGCTGCTTCCAGTCAGGCGATTGGCGAAGCATCAGAACTGATTCGCCGTGGCGATGTTGATATCATGCTCTCCGGTGGTGCTCACAGCATGATTCACCCCTTTGGTGTCACCGGCTTCAGTCTGCTGACAGCACTTTCAACAAACAACGAAAACCCCGCGGGAGCATCCCGTCCTTTCGACCGAAACCGTGATGGTTTCGTGCTTGGTGAAGGAGCCGGCATGATGGTTCTGGAAGATCTGGAACGGGCTCAAAAACGGGGTGCCCGCATTTATGGAGAACTCGTCGGCTACGGTTCCAGTGCAGACGCCTATCGTGTAACCGACATTCATCCCGAAGGACGTGGCGCCATCAAGTGCATTAAAATGGCGATGAGCCATGCGAACGTGAATCCGGAAGACATCCATTACATCAATGCACACGGAACAAGTACGGCGGTTAACGATAAAGTCGAGACCAGAGCCATCAAAGGTGCGTTAGGCGAACATGCTTATAAAGTCCCAGTTTCCAGTATCAAAAGTATGATGGGGCATTTAATTGCCGCAGCGGGAAGCGTGGAAGCCATTACCTGTCTGATGGCCATTCGTGATAACGTGGTGCCTCCCACCATGAACTATGAAACTCCCGATCCGGACTGTGACCTGGATTATATTCCCAATGAAGCACGCCAAACAAAGGTAACAACCGCGCTGTCTAACAGTTTTGGTTTTGGTGGTCAGAATATTTCACTGATTTTATCGGAGTTCAAAGACTAAAGCCGTTTTCAATTTCCAGGTCGAAATGAAAACCACAACGACGCTCACTCGGAAACAGATGACACTGTCATAAAATGCTCGCTGGTCAAGCTCCTCAAGGAGAAATAAGGCCTTGATCAATTCGAGTCATTAAGAGTATACATCACCTGTAGGCTAACAGAGCTTGTCGAAGGATTTGGCAGGCCATATCACCTCCATGGAGACGGCAGTGAGTTGGTTGTTTTGGTGCATTCTGATCGCGCTGGCTATAGAGCTGGTCATTCAATACTGCATCATGCGCGCTGCCTATCCGGTGCTGTTTGCTCCCATGCCGGATCGTTTTAATCTCGCGGGCACGCTCACGACCCTTCCTGAAAACGATGAAACGATCGAGATTAAGGCCGTTTCATTCCCGACTTCAAACGGACTGACGTTGCGCGGTTTCATCGCTACCCCGAAAAGCTGTGATCCCCACAAGCTGATTCTGTTTTGTCATCCATTTAAATCAACGGGAAAGATCTCGCTGTTTCAATGCCGGGGTTTACTCAATGCCGGGTTTGCCGTTTTCTCATTTGACTTTCGTAATCACGGCGAAAGCGAGAGAGACCCCCGTTATCACTCGATTCACTGGCTATCCAACCATGAGATCAGTGATGTCGAAGCAGCCATTCGGTATATCAGAAAGCAGCCGGAATTAAATCAGCTGTCACTCGGTTTGTTGGGCATGAGCCGCGGTGCGGGAGCAGCATTGGCGGTCACAGCACAATCTCCTGAAATTCAGTTCGTTGCCTGTGAAGGTGCCTTCCTGAATGAGGAACTCTTCCTGGATCATGCCATTCGCTGGGGAGAACGGTTCCTGCCGCGTTTGTTTATTCAATTAGTCCCCACCAGTGAGGTCATCCGGGCATTTCGGATTATGATCTGGTATTCACAACGTCTTCAGGGCTGTCGTTACATCAATCTGAAATCATATCTCAAATTCCTGAAAAGCCGAGAACTGTTGTTTCTCGTGGGAGAAAACGACCGGAGTGTGATCCCGCGGATGACAGAGCTGATTGTTCAAAAAATTCGGCATTCAGAAACCAAAGTCTGCCTGCTACCGAAAGCCATTCATAATGCGGGTCGATTTACTCAGCCAGATCAATTTGATGCTGCCTTGATCAATTTCTTCTCACAAATGCCGTTGAAGTTTTCACAACAACAGGAAACGCTTGCTCAGAAACAATTGACCAATCAGATGGAAATCGAGTTGGTCCCCGAGCGCAGGCCTGATTCCGAATCGCCATTCAGAAAACGTTCTGCATAACCCCCAAGCACTGCCTATTTGACAGCGCATTCGCATTTTTTGTTAAGGAATACAGCCATTTCACGTAGGGCCCCCGACGGCCGTGTTCCCTTAAGCGTTTTATTAGTAACAACTTACAGATACGCAATTGTTTCTATTTGATAATGGTATCTGATTTGCTATTAATTCGTTCCAACGTGTTTTGCATCAGAAGAGTTTTGGGGACAGGATTCACATAAATCTCCGCTGATGCGGCTGACTTCCGGATTATTTGGTGAGATGTATCATGGTCAATGCCAGATCGCAAGCTCCTTATCAATTACTGATTGCTGATGATGACTCCGGGTTCCGTGATGTTCTCAAGGAGCTTTTAGCTCCTTACTTCATGCTGTTCGAAGCAGAATCGGGAGAAGAAGCGATCGAACTCGTCGAGCAGATCCATGTCGATATTGTGTTGCTCGATATGCACATGGACGTTTTGACAGGAATCGAAGCGGTACGCATCATCAAGCAGACCAACGAGATTCTGCCCTGCATCCTGATTACCGCCGATGCAACCGAGGAATTACGGCAGGATGCCAGTGCCGCCAAAGCGTATCAGGTTCTGTCTAAGCCGCTCAAACGACAGGAGTTAGTCACGACCGTTGCACATGCCCTGGTAGACACGTATCACGATCCAGATGTGCCTTCCTGGTTAGGTAACTAGCGGAGCGTCATTTTTAAACTTTGGGTTGATAGATATCACGAGAGTGCGACAACGGAGCACGTAAACAACACCCCCAACCCTCAATTTCTAGCTTGATAAAGCACTAGCCTGAAATATTCAGACACGTCGCTCCTTTCGCGTCACCCTCTTTAGAGACGGGGGGCCGGGCTGTGTTCCTGGTGGCGTCCACGGCTTTTTCTGTAGAATCGACTTCTCATAAATTGCATAGTGAAGTACACTCCCACTCGCAATTAATTTCGTAAAAGCATAACTGCCACCTGCATCCCGTGTCGCTTTGTAGAACAAGAAACAGGCAGGTTGTGCGGCGGAAAGGAGTCTGCCATGCCATTCGTACCAATCAGGTTTATTCACGCCAGTAATCTGCGCCTCGACCATCAACCTCAGGGGGTTGGCGCAGTTTCAAAAGAATCACAGATCAGTCTCGAAGATTGTACTTTGATTACGTTCCAGGAGATCGTTAAAGCGTGTCTGGAACATGAAATTGACTTCCTGCTGCTGAGTGGCAACACTTTTATCAATGAAGACCATAGCATTCGTGCCCGAATTGCGCTACTGGACGGGTTCCAGCAACTCGCATCGGAAAACATTCAGGTCTTTGTCATTCCCGGCCAACACGATCCGTTGAGTGCCTGGGATTTACAATCCAACTGGCCTGGCAACGTCACATTTCTCTCTCCGCAAGATCATGACACACTTGATATTCTGCGCAACGAAGAAACCATCGCGACGCTGCAGATACTCGGGGCGGCGCATCTCAAAAAACAACAGCCTTTGAAACTAAATCAACGCAATCAGTTGTTTAATCAAGATGACCAGCGTGCACTCTCTATTGGCCTGATCGCGGCGAACTCATCAGTACAGTCTGCTGATCATTACGGAGAGTCAAATCAATCAATCCCCCTGACTCTCTCGGGTGACTTTCTCCCTGCTAACTGGCAAGCGGATGAAATCAATGAAGTGGCTGTCGACTATATTGCACTCTGTAAAGGCACCCAGCGGCATACGTTTGAAATGCATCCCGGGCTGGCTCACCACCCGGGAACTTCTCAGGGGCTCAATTATGACGAACACAAGCAGACCGGAGTCACACTGGTTACTGTCGAACCAGAGGCCAAGCTGGACCTGCGCCTGCTCAAAGTCGCCGCTGTTCGCTGGTTGGCGATCGAGCTTGATCTGGAGCCGGAAACAACCTCAAAACAACTCAAGCAATTGATGAAAGAAGCTTTGCTTTCACAGAAGTCGGCGGGCCATGAAACATTATGGATGGTTCGTTGGCACATGAAAGGCTCAGGGGAATTATTTGATTCACTCAGAAGCTTCAAGCATCAGGGTGAATGGAGTCGCGAACTGGCAATCGAAATCAAAGATCGTCTGTCTGTAATGCTTGAGCAAGCTTTTTATCTTCAATACAGAGACGCGCATTCCAGCAGAACCACATCTGATTTGGTGCATCGTTTTCAGCAACAAATTGAAGCATTCAAACAGGAAACAGATTCATCGCTCAAACAATTAATCACACACACGACTCAGCTTGATCAGACCTGGCATGAACGTCTTGGTTCGCTCACAGAACAAATCGATGAGCAAACCATCTTCAATTCAGCCATCCGAAACGGACAGACCTGGCTCAACATTACGTCGGATGAGGAAGTACACTCATGAAAATTACCAGAATCCATGTCGACCAATTTGGAAACTGGCACGATTTGAATCTTGCGTCTCTGAACGCAGGGATCAATGTATTTTACGGCCCCAATGAAACCGGCAAATCGACATTGATGCGCATGATCCGCGGTATCCTGTATGGGTTCCAGACTGAAGAAATTCGCGAACATTCTCGTGTTTCGAATGAGGCTCCCTGGTCTGCTCTACTGGATATCAAACATCAAGGACAACGCTACGAAATACGCCGTCAGACCAGTGCCAAAGGCAGAGGGCAATTTTCATTTCAAGGTGACTCAAGTAGTAGTTTAAGCCAGGATCTGCTCACGTCGCTGCATGCCGGGGTGAAGGAGAGCGTTTATGAAAACGTATTCGCGATCGGCTTGAATGAGTTGCAAGAACTGGGAACACTGCACGGCGACCAGGTTGCCGAACATATTTACGGCCTCTCCCTGGGCCCGGAAGGTCAGGCGATTCTCGATGCTTCCAGCCGTTTGAATCAATCAAGACAATCACTTTTGAGCCGTGACTTCAAAAATGGAAAGCTGGTAGATCTGTACCAACGGCTGGATGAGCTGAATTCAAAACTTGCCGATCTGGAACAACGGGCACAACGTTTTTTCAACTTGTCGAGCGAGTTGCAGAATTTGCGGTCGGAATCCGACAGTCTCAAAAAGCGCAAGACTGGTCTGCAATACCAAATCAGGGGACATCGTTTTCTGGATCGAGTCTGGAGGCCCTGGCAGGAAGTACAAGACTTACATCAGCAATTAAAACAGCTCCCCGTTGTGCATAATTTCCCCGATGGGGGTGTCGCTCAGCTTGACAATTATGATCGAGAGCTCAAACAGGCCGAAGCAAAACTGATCGAGGTGAAAGCCGAAATCAAACGAATTCGCAATGAGGTCGAGCAATATGAACTGGATAACGAGCTGCTCAACTTTGCACCGAATATCCAAAGTCTGGCCGATCAGAAAACCTGGATTGTTGATCTGGAACAACAGCATCAGGCAGGCGAATCGCAAGTGCTTGATCTGGAACAGACGCTGAAAAAACATCTGAAACAGAATCAGACGCTCAGCGATATCGCACACATTAAAACAACGCCCGATAACAATCAACGATTGATTAACGCAGAACGGGCCTATCGACTGTCCGCAGGAAAACGAAAGCATGCGCATCAACGGTACAAAAAAGTGTCCCGTAGATACCAGCAGACATTAGCGCAACTTCAAGAGAAATCGAGCCGACTGATCGACGGGCATTCCATTGACGAAGAATTGCAACGCGCCCGAGAACGAATGAAACATCTGGAACGCCTGAGCCAACTGCGGTTCCGGGAGTCCGAACTCTTAATTCGTCAGGAAGCAGTTAAAGAACAGCTGGTGGGGCTGCAAAGCCATGCACGTATTCCAAGTTGGGCCAAGAAAACATTATTTGGTTTTGCATTAGCGGGCATGCTGTTAATTGTTGCCGGTTTTTGGCGCGGCGTCTCTGATGCAGCTCTGATCGGTTTGATCTTCTGTCTTTCAGGCACATTTTTAGGGGGCACGACCTGGGCACTTAAAAAACATTTTGAAGTGGATCTTGATGATCAAACGGAAACACTGCAGGATGAAATCTGGGCGCTCGACGTACATCTGCGCGAAACGCGGCAAGAAATTGATCGCATTCTGGAAGACGAATACTTCTCGCTCAAGCTGATTAAAGAAGGACACTCGCTGACCAGCCACAAACATCAGGAAAAAGTTCCCTCGCTGAAATTCAATGACGAAAATATTTTGCGAACCGAACTCCTGCACGAACTCGCTTTGAAAATCGCAGAACTGGAACAGTTGAAAGTGGCCCAGGAGCGGTCGCAGAAAACCCGTCAACTATTGGTCAAACTGCGAAATCGTTCTCAGGAAATTCAACGGCAGTTTAGCGACAAACGGCATGAATGGTGTGAATGTCTCAAACAACTGGGATTAACAGAAACATTGAAAGTTAATGACGCATTCCAGATGTGGCATCAGGTTTCCAATGCCAATCTGTACGCGGATCAGCTCAATCATGAACAGCGACGGATCAAACCCCTCGGCGATATCATCAGCATGTTTTACAGTCGCGTCAGAGATCTGGGTCTGCGCATGAATCGCGACCAGCATGATTTTGACAAACCCTTTGATGTGATTTCAGAATGGGAACGCGAACTCGACACACTCTCAGGTCACCAGAAAGAACGGACGCGCCTGCGAAAAGAAGAGAACCGATTACATCAGGAAGCAGATTCGCTGCAATTAAAAATCCAGGAACTCAAACACAATCGCTCGGGATTATTGATTCAGGGCGGCGCAGCAAACCGGGAAGAATTCCTGCAACGCGCCACCTCTCTGCAGGAACGCATCCAACTTGAAAAGCTATTGGCGAACGCACAGACCGAGTTGGAAAAAGTCAGCCGCTCCGAACAGGAAATGGCGATTGTCGAAGAAGATCTACTGAACTTCAATCCAGACGAAAATACCGAGCATCTGGATATGCTGAATCTGGAACTGGAAGACATCGAACAGGACCTGGTGACGACCGCGGAAAATATGGGGCGGTTAAAACAGGACTATCAAAATGCCAAAACCGATCGTAGTTCAGCTCAGTTACGTTTCCAAAGGGAACAGGTTCTCGAACAAATCAGACAGGCCGGCGAAAACTGGTTTACGGCTGAGCTCTCTGCTGTGGGACTCAACCAGTTACGCTCAGAATATGAACGCACCTCGCAACCGGAAACACTGGCGATTGCTTCTGAGTATCTCTGTCAATTAACCAATGGGAAATACAGAAATATCTGGACTCCGCTGGGAGAACAGTTTCCCAAAATTGATGACGATCACGGACACACGCTGACGGTGAGCGAATTGAGCAGCGGCACACGTGAGCAACTCTTTATGGCGATTCGGCTGGCTATGGTCGAACGTTTTCGGAATCAAGGTGTTGAACTCCCCATTATCCTGGATGATGTGCTCGTGAATTTCGATCAGGAACGCACCAAGGCCGCCATCGAAACGTTAAACGCAGTCGCAGCCAAAGGCCAGCAAATCCTGTTCTTCACCTGCCATCTGCACCTGACGCGTCTGTTCGAAGAGCATGGCAGTTCGCCTGTCTGGCTTCCCGAAACTCGTGTGCAGCGTTCTAGTTCTTCACAGCGTTCTAGTTCTTCACAGCGTTCTAGTTCTTCACAGTCATATTCACGACAGACTGATACCGCGCGTAATCTCTCGAATGCTGAAACACCTGCCGAGCCGATTCCGGAGAATCTTCCAAAACCACAATCCGAAACACCGGAATATCGTCTCGACTGGTCGTCTCCCATTCAAAACTTGCAACTTCTGAATGAGTCTCAGATCCAGGAACTGCACCAGATTGGCATTCATACCATCCATAATTTTCTTGCTCGCAGTGCAGATCAGATCGCCGGGGAACTGCAACAGGAACATCTGACAGCCGGTCTGATTTTTGAATGGCAGAGTCAGGCACGACTGGCTTCGTGCATTCGTGGTATCTCACCAGCGGAAGCCGCTCAGCTGGTATCATGTGGTATTACTGAAATAGACGAAGTCGCTACAATGCCAGTCAAAGAACTCTGGTCTTTTGTCGAATCCTGTCAGCATTCATCAAGAAACCAGCCCGATCTGCAGATTACACTGAAGCGGGTAAAGCAATGGAGTCACTGGGCTCGACAGGCACGGACTTATCCTGCTGATCAAGTCGCATCCGCACAAGATACGACGACGCAGCAGGCGGAACATTCCCGCGGTAATCGGGGATATCGGCGTGACAATTCTCACGCGGAGTTAAACAGTTCAAACCCGACGATTCCCCCGTTCTATTTGAGCCGCTCCATGCCTGTGGAAGAAGCCCCTTCAATCGGTCCCAAAACAGCACATCGGCTGGAAAAAACAGGTGTTTTCACCGTGAATGATCTGCTGGAGTGCAATCCCGAATTTATCGCAAAGAAGTTAAAAGTGCGGCACATAAAAGAGCAGACGATTCGATTGTGGAAAAAACAAACGAAGCTGGTCTGCTGCATCCCCGGCCTGCGCGGCCATGACGCACAGATCCTGGTTGCCTGTGGTTTAAACGAGCCGGAAGCCATTGCCCGTACTGCGCCACAAAAACTTTTCGAAAAAGTGAAGTCGTTTGTCAAAACAAGCCAGGGGCAACAGATTATCCGCAATGGAAAAGAGCCTGACTTCCAGGAAATCTCAGACTGGATCAGCTGGTCTCAACAAGCCAGAAAGCTGCGTGCTGCTTGATGCGGCTCTGAAACCTACTTTTCATCTGCCGATGAAATCAGCGTCCGTCTTAACAAATTGAGGGCTGCTTTTGTGACTCGACTTTTGGCGATCGCCCGATTCACCGTTAACCCGATTTCTTCAACCAGTTCGACTCCCTCGGCTGCCAAAGCGACAAAAGCCTGCGGCGCGTTCTCGCTTTCCTGCCAGGATTGATTCACGTCGAGAATGATCGACAACGCAAAATCGCTGGCATACTTTTCACGCGTTGCTTTTGCCAGGGAAATCGCATCGGAAGCATCTAAAGTGATTTGATTATTTCCTGTTTGCTGAGCCTTCTGATTGAGCACGCTCTGGATCGTGGAAACTGTGCCGCCAGCATAAAAATTAGCAGAACTGGCAACGTCATTAAAGCGATACGATAACAGGCCGCCGGTACCACATTCACAGGTCGCCAGAGTCTGTTCCTGCTGGCCGAGTAACGCCACCACAATGTGCTCCAGCTCTTCATCCTCATAGCCAAAGATAAATTCACCGATCCGTTCATGGATCAGTTCATACGTCTCTGATATTTTCTGCTCACACGCTTCGACAGACTCCCCCATCGCTTTGATTCGCAATGTGATCGTAGCCTCATGAGCGGTAATGCCGACTTCTGGATCACGTCCGCGGCTGGTAATGTCGCCGAGCAGTTCCTCCGTTTTCGATTCCCCCACACCAAAACAATTGATGCGGGCAAAACGGATGATGTTCGATTCATGGGAGAGCCGGGGAAGAATCGATTGAAAAAACATCGGCTTCATTTCCGAAGGAACACCAGGCATAGCGGCGATACAGCAGTCCGGTTTTGAATCAGTACGTGGCACCTGCATCCAGATGCCCGGGGCCGTTCCGTGCAGGTTCTGAATCGCTTCGGCTCCTTGGGGAACCATCGCTTGAATCCGGTTTCGCTCAGGCATCTCTCGAGAGCGTTTCTGAAACATACTTTCAATGGTGTGCAATGATTCCTGATCCAGTACCAGGTCTGTCCCGATTAATTCTGCCATCGCTTGTCTTGTCAGATCGTCCAGAGTCGGCCCCAGTCCTCCTGTGATCAAAACCAGATCAGACCGTTGAGATGACAGGCGGAGCTGATCCACGATTTCATCGATGTGATCGGCGATGGTCGTATGGAAGTGTGTCGAGATCCCAGTAGCAGCTAACTCTGTGCTGAGCCACTGACTGTTCGTATCCAGTTTTTCACCATTGGTCAATTCACTACCAAGAGCAATGATTTCCGCTTGCATTTGTTAATCCAATATTGAGATCGAACAACCACCGGTACTCGCTCTCAAGAATTCTGTTTCACACGCTGTCGCAGAGTTATGATACAACCTGCAACGCTCGTTTATATTCTTCTACGGTTCGTTCGATCATCGTTTCGACACGGAATTCCTGCCTGACCAGTTCTCGTGCCGACTCTCCCATCGCCCGCGCTTTCAACGGATCTTTTAATAACTTGAGTATACTGTCTGCCAGAGCTTCACTGTTAGAAGGGGGCACCACGAGACCGGTTTCCCCATCACGAATGACAGAATAAATTCCGCCCACTCCCGTAGCAATCACGGGTTTTGCCAATGCCATTGCTTCCAACATGATCGTCCCCAGTCCCTGCCGCAGTGATGCCAGACAGAAGACATCCATCGCTTTGAGCGAAATCGAGAAGTCATACAAGTTGGGAACGAACGTTACATTTTCGGAGATTTCCAGATCGCGCACTAAGTGACGCAGGTTGCTTTCTTCAGGCCCCGCACCAGAAATCAGGAATTGAATTTTCGGGTTTACTTCCAGCACACGGCTGGCGGCTCCCAAAAAATAAGGCAGGCCTTTGATTGCTTCTAAAGGCCCGGCAGTTCCGACAACAGGTTGATGGTCTTGAGATAAAACCGGGGAGAGATGCGAGTGATCGGGAACATCGACACCGCTGGGGATGACTAACACAAAGTCTTCCGGCAGCCCCGTGCGTGCGAGGAGATCTTTTTTGACCGACTCGCTGACTGTGATGATTCCTTTACACCAGCGCATGTCAATTCGCAATTTTTCATCACTCTGTAGATAGTCATTGACGGTTAACAGAAATGGACGTTGGAGCTTTCTGGCGAGCCACTGTCCCTGCGGTAGAACATGCCGAGACTGAATATGAATCAAATCAGGCGGATTCTTTTTCGACTCCTGTTTTACTAATTGCAAAATAAGTTGTCCGAGTATCGGCATACCCAGATTCCGATACTCTGAAATCTCCAGCTTCGACCGCATACAGGGATCAACTTTTGACGCATCCGGACAGACGACGCGTGTTTGAATGTCATACACGGGAGCGTATTGTGCCAACCGCAGTGTATAAGCAGACGTGCCCCGCAACTCGAAAGGGCCGGCAAACAGCAATACATTAATGGGTGGAGAATCTGCTTTACTCATTCACTCTTCTCGTAATTCAACCGGTCAAACACGATCAAAGTGATGTGCTGTAACAGATCGCCCTCAGGAATGACGGCGTGATTTGGGAGGAGAAAGGATTTCATTCAAAATGATTGCCTGACGGAATGACTGAGGATTTCTGAGCATCGCCCTGATTACTTTACTGCCTCCCGTCTTAGATGTACTCTTCCGGGATTGCACTCTACGGGAACCGAATGTCTCTGCAAAATGAGAGCCGACTTTACTTTCGAGATGGCTGGTAAGCCGGGTTCCCATATGAGATTGTTGTTTCCTTTCAATACGATCTCGTACCCCGCCTCCCATCCGTTTCTTCTGTTCTTGTGCATGAACCAGAGCCCGCTCGCGATGTGTTACATGGGACTTGGATTCTGATGCTTCTTGGGAGCCGACTGCAGCAGATATTTCAGCTTGCTGCTGCTTCCTTTGAGAGCGGGATCGTTGTGGTGGTTGAGATTGCTGACGTCTGTGCCGTTGTGGTGGCGGCGGAGCAGAAGTCTGGGGTTCGACTTCAACGTCTTCAAAAATATCGACTTCGGCTGGTTTCTCTTTTTTCTTCTGCTGTGGGTTCATCGCATCCTGCAGGAATTTTTCCAACTCTTTCTGAAGCGCCGCCTTTTCTTTGACTTTCCCGGGTTGCCCTTTATTCTTTTCCTTGGCGATATTGCTGATGGCGCTTACTGCGGCGATCAGCAGGAAGATGACCCCAATGATCCCCTCTACCCAGTCAGCGGCAAATAGTGGAATGTCCATAAACTAACCCCGGTCCTTGATTCCTTTTCTCAAGCAAGGTCTTACTTCCCTCAGCAAGACGGCCTTGAGTAGTGCTTATGTTGACGTAGCAATTTCTCGTTCAGGAGTCGAAATAGAATCCCGCATCTTGGTATCAGCCTGAATATTTTTCAATTCGTAATAATCCATCAAACCAATTTTTTTAGAGCGAAATGCCTCGGCTATCGCTTTAGGAACCTGGGCCTCTGCCAGCACAACCTTGGCCCGGTTTTCCTGAGTCAACGCGACCATTTCCTGTTCGCGGGCCGTTTGATCGGCGCGGCGTTGTTCTGCTTTCGCCTGAGCAACCCGCATTTCTGCTTCGGCATGATCGGCCTGCAAGCGGGCACCAATGTTTTCTCCAACATCAATATCGGCAATATCAATCGAAACAATCGTGTAAGCCGTCTGTTTCTCCAGACCTTCATTCAACACGATCTGTGTGATTTTGTCAGGATTTTCAAGTACTTTTTCATAGGTGTCTGTCGAACCAATGGCCTGCACAATCCCCTGCCCCACACGTGCAATCACGGTTTCTTCCGTCGCACCACCAACCAACTGTTTCAGGTTTGTTCGCACGGTAACGCGTGCACGCACATTAAGCTGAATTCCATCACCGGCGACGGCATCCAAGGTCGAGTTGGTTTTACGGGGATCGGGACAATCAATCACCTTGGGATAAACGCTGGTTCGCACCGCGTCTAGAATATCCCGCCCTGCCAAGTCAATTGCCTGAGCGGCCTGCCAGTCGAGCTCGATCTTTGCCCGCTGAGCAGCAATCAACGCGCGAATCACATTCGGCACATTTCCGCCAGCCAGATAATGTGCTTCGAGATCGCGAGTGGAAATATCATAGTGACGCGTGACTCCCGATTGAATCGCCATGATCTTACAACGAACGATAATCGTTGGGTTCACTTTTTTGATGCTCATGATGACCAGATTCGGGAAGGAAATCCCGGCTTTTGTCATCTTACACTGAATCCATAACCCGGCATATCTCGCGAAAACCGCAAAAAAGACCAGCATGCCGAGAAAAATAACAATCCCCACAATCCAGGCGATTGTTGTGCTATTTTCGACAGCCAAAAGATTCAAGGCATTCATTCCGATTTCCTATCCTGAGAAAAATGTCGTTTCAAGTGTTGTAAACTATCCGCTGAAACTGTCTTGTAATCCATCCATCATACAGGAACCCATTGTAAGGGAATTCCTGGAAACCATCTAGAGACTACCAGAAAATCAGGTCTCCGGAATCTCAAAATCAAGCGTATCACCGGCAACAGGTTCACCGGTTTGTGAGGTTTCCGGTTCTGGTGATTTCTTCTCGGCTGTGGGCTGCTTTTTCACTTTCACCACCAGTCTTGCGCCTTCCACGGCGATCACTTCCACATCGGTCTGTGTTTCGATAATCATCCCCTGACTCTCGCAGTGCAGCCTTTCATGATCAACGAGCACAAAGCCGCTGGGGTTCAAAAGAGTTTGCGTTTTTCCCGTTTTTCCGATCAAAGACTGCAGATGTGCCGTCTCTTGCTGAAATCCGGTGACCTCTTCCAGGGTGGGGAGTTCATGGATTATTTTCTTGCCCCAGCTCGTATTCGGAAAAAACTTGACGGCAAATCCCACTGTGGTTGGTATCAGAATGATGACACTGGCAATATAAGTCCACCACAGAGTAGGACTCGTTCCCCACCACGCCATCCAGGCGGCCCAGACCGAACTGGCCATACACGTCAACGCCAGAACGGCGATCAGGCCTCCCGAGGGAAGAAAAATCTCTGCCACAAACAGCATCAGCGTCACGACCAATGCCAGAATTGCAATCAGTGAATAATCCATTAGATCTGTAGACTTTCCGTAACTCACACGTTCGAGTTCTGGTTTCAAACCGGTTTCAAACCGGATCAGTACAGTAATTGGAGTCAATAAATTAGTAACCGGAAATCCTATGCCTGAAGGAAGATATCCCTTAAGGCACACCCTCCTATTGTACCGGCTTTAAAAAGCAAGGCAAGACGCGAAGGGGAAGAACCAGCTTCGGAATGATTTGACCGCAGATGTGACCAAGTTGATGCTACCAGTGAGATATCAATTCTGGTAGGACTCAATCACGCCCTGTTGAATTAACCAGAGCGTCAACCAGACTGTGATTCTCGATGTAATGACCTTGGATATACTGCAATGAACGGGATACAGGCTAGTTGCCACATCGATCACAGAGCAGAGGCTGACAGGGATGGCAATACGTCGGATCGGGCTGATCGCTTAAATCCACGATCCAGATATTGCGAAAACGAACCGGATTAGAATGGTCCTGCAATTTGATGGGGAATAATTCAAGCCCTTCCTGCTTGCCACCACCCGTTTTGGCAACAATCGAATAATCCTGATGAATGGGGACCCCATTCTGTAGCACGGTGATGAATGCATTTTTGATCTTTTTGCCGTCCGCATCAAATTTGGGAGCAACAAATGCGATATCATAAGTCTGCCATGACAGAGGCGGAAAACACATATTCACATCAGCTCGTTTCTGCTTATACAGCCCGCCACACTCATTTTCGACCCCTTCCAGTCCGAAGGAATCAAGGACTTGCACTTCATAACGGCTCTGCAGGTAGACGCCGCTGTTACTGCGGGCCTGGCCGGTTGCATAAGGCATATAAGGCAAACGAAACTCAACATGCAGACGAAAACTGCGATACTTGTGCTTAAATTCGGTACCGACATTCAGCAAGCCTTCGTCCGTAATTTTGCCATTTTTAAAATGTTCGACTGACGAACCATCAAACAGCACGGTGGCTCCCCTCGGCGGTTTCTCTCCCAGCGTGATGCTGCTCCGTTGGTATTTAGAAAGTTGACCCAGTAAATGTCCTTGTGAATCGCGCACATCAACGATTCCTCCCTGTTGTACCTGTACTTGGAAGTCGTCGTCTGTCAGTGTCAGCACATCCCCCTGCCGTTTGCCCGATAATTCCTGTCTCTGTGAACGATCCCAGCCATTTCCGGGAAGCCCCCCATTATAGAGAGAGGCGATAAAGTTTCCGTCGCCGCGGGCTACCACCTGCAGGCCGATCGCACATTCTCCGCACCAGGAGCAGTCAGCGCCGATCTGGCCATAATATTCGCCTTGATACTGGAAATCCTCGTCAACTTGTTTGATGTCCAGAATGGCAAATTTCTTATCACCTTTTTTCGCCTGAGCGAACGCTTCAGATGACAGCAAACAATTGGCACAGAATAACCCGATAAGTGCAAGGCGAAACATCAATTCTCCATCCTCTCCAAGAGCTTTAATCGAAACAGATCGACAATTATACGCAAGTCACCATTTTGGGCTGAGCGTCCACCATTTGCAAGTCTGGAATTGACGTTTGAAATTTCCAAAAGTACTTGATCCATTGAACAGCAGGTTTGTAAACGGAAGTTAGCACACCTCGCTTCGCTTCCGGCGGATTCAGGAGGATTATTTCCACAAATTGAACCGTTACGTTGTGACTCTACTGGGTTTTTGTCACAATAGTAGGCCTGTGCGAACCAGCGGGATCTCCAAAAATCCTGTTTCCCGCCAAAGTGATTGCTGCCTTCTGGCATTAGCAAACCCACCGTGATGACTTTGTCTACATAGAAAAGATGACATATGAGATACGCCGTTTATGGATTGGTTGTCGTGCTTATCATTATTCACCAGGACAACTGGCTCTGGGATGACAAAAGACTCATCTTCGGATTCATGCCCATTACTCTGCTCTATCAGGCAGGAATTTCCATGGGGGCTGCCTTTGTCTGGTTTCTCGCTACAAAGTTTGCCTGGCCGCATCACCTTGAAGAAATCGTGCAAGAGCATCCCGCACAAGAGTCACCTGCCCAGGAAACAGGAGAAACAGAATAATGACCCAGTTAGTAATCATCGGAATCTATTTAGGTTTGCTGTTATGTCTAGGCCTGTTTTCCAGCCGCCTGTTTAAGGGAACCAGTAAAGACTATATGCTGGCCAGTCACTCGATTGGCCCCTTTCTGTTGTTAATGTCAATCTTCGGAACCACGATGACTGCGTTTGCTTTAGTCGGCTCCAGCGGTGAAGCCTACAAAGAAGGCGTCGGCGTATATGGAATGCTGGCTTCATCCAGCGGTATCATCCACTCGCTCTGCTTCTTCCTGCTCGGAATTAAACTCTGGTCCTGGGGATATAAATACGGCTATACCACACAGATTCAATTCTTCCGTGATCGGCTCGAAAGTGACCGCATCGGGATTCTTCTGTTTCCGGTTCTTGTCGGACTGGTGATTCCCTACCTCTTGATCGGCGTGATGTCATCCGGCGTCGTCATCAGCAGCATCACCGAAGGGGCATTCGAAAGCTCCTTCGCCGCCTACGATTACGGCGTCCCTCCCTGGCTGGGATCTCTGGTCATCAGTCTGGTGGTTCTGATCTATGTCTTTTTTGGAGGCATGCGAGGAACAGCCTGGGCCAATACGTTCCAGACGATTGTCTTCATGATTCTCGGCGTCGTCACCTTCTTCGTCATTTCCAGTAAGCTGGGAGGCCTCCAGGCTGCCAGTCATGCGGTTCTGGAAAAGAATCCGTCCAAGTTAATGCGAGCCGTCGATCCCCTGGACCGTGAACGATACGCCGAAAAGTATCAACGCTGGACTTTAATCGCAAAATACAATTACTCCGTACGGATTCTCAAAACTCTGAAACTGACTCCCGAACAGAAAACGGAAGCATATAAAGAGTTCAAGCCACGTATGCCCAACTGGCAAAATACGGCTGAAGCCCTCTATGCTTCAAAAAATAAACTGTATGATTTATCTTCGGAACAAGTCAATAAGGCTTTGTTAACTCAAGATGACCGCGTCATGCCAGACCCGTTCCCGGAAAAATGGACAATGGGTTTGATGTCGCATCATGATGTACGCGAATATCCACGAAAAGCCAACGCCGAAAAAGAGAAGGCGATGTTGATTTTCGGTGGAAAAGTGGGGCATCCTGAACATGACCTCGATCCGGATGATCCTTCAAAAGGGAAAAAATGGTCGATCAAAAAAGCAGTCGGCGTCTACCGTGCCAGCAATTGGGCGCCCGATGCACCGCATCCCATGAGTAAGCTTGTCTTTTTAACTTACTTCTTCGTCCCGCTTTCCGTTGGCATGTTTCCTCACCTGTTCCAGCACTGGCTCACCGCACGCAGCGCGGGCACGTTTAAGCTGCCTGTCGTAGCACACCCGCTCTTCATCATGATTGTGTGGGTCCCCTGTGTGCTGGTTGGCGTATGGGCTACTTCGGCAATGCTCAACGGGGCTCCCATGTTTCCGCCTCACTTCCCGGCCAATGCCGTCCTGGCGGCGATGGTGAAAAAAATGACCTCGCCTATGCTGGCCGGATTTTTAACTGCCGGAATTCTGGCGGCGATTATGTCTTCGCTGGATAGTCAGTTCCTTTGTATCGGGACAATGTTTACCGAAGATATCGTGGTCCATTACTGCGGAAAAGATCGTTTTACAGATAAGCAGGTTGTCATGATGGCCCGCATGTTTATCATTCTCGTTGTCGCCATCACGTATGGCTGCAGCCTGTTAGAACCGAGGCGGGTCTTTACGTTGGGGGTCTGGTGCTTTAGTGGATTTTCCAGCCTGTTCCCCATTATCTTTGCGGCGGTCTATTGGAAGAGACTCACCAAAGCCGGCACCTACGCGGGAGTACTCGTGGCGATTGGATCTTGGCTCTACCTGTTTAAAGAAGCAAAGTATGCTTTGAATCCGAATTATACGTTTCTGGGAATGATGCCGGTTGCCACAATGGTCGTCGCGTCTGCGACCGCTATGGTCCTGGTTTCGCTCGTCACGAGGCCACCCAGCAAAGAAACGCTGGTTCGGTTCTTCCCGGAAAATTAATTTTCGATGCTCTGCTACGTTATGAAATAAATACCAAGACAGGCTGTGACGGTCATTCCTTTTTTCGTCACAGCCTGCTGTTTACTGACTTCGATCGAGTTCCACATGTCCTGTACTTTTAAAACAACGCGCCGTGTTGAATTTCACGAAACAGACATGGCCGGCATCGTCCACTTCGCTAACTTTTATAAGTACATGGAACAGGCCGAGCATGAATACTTTCGCTCGCTGGATCTGACCATTGTCGATAAACAGCAGGATGGTTCCGTGCTGGGTTGGCCGCGTGTCTCTGCACAATGCTCGTTTGAATCTCCTGCTTTTTATGGCGATCTGCTCGAAATCCGTTTGTCCGTCGAACGTCTCGGGGTAAAATCGCTCACGATTGAATACGAGTTCTGGCGAGATCAAACGAAAATTGCCAAAGGACGTATGAAAACCGTCTGCTGTCACTTCACTCACGGGAATCCCATGAAGTCGATTGAAATTCCAGAGTGGATTCAAAAGAAAATCGAAGATTCCATTGATCACGCTGAATAGTCTGTTTGCCAGGGACCATCATGAATGACTCCAACGACCAGCTCATTGTCCGCGAGTTAACCAAAGCATTTTCGATCGCTGCCGAATCACTGCCGATTCTGGCCGGCGTGGACCTTGAACTCAGCCGGGGAGACGCCCTCGCCATCACTGGTCCTTCCGGTTCAGGGAAAAGCACCCTGCTCTACATTCTGGGAGTCCTCGACCAACCGACTTCCGGTGAAGTCATCCAGTTCGGCCAAAACCCGTTCGCTCTGAACGCCAAAGAACAGGCCGAGTATCGCAATCAGAATGTGGGTTTCATTTTTCAAGACCATCATCTGATGCCGCAATTTTCCGTTCTGGAAAACGTTTTAATTCCGACCATGGTCAATCAGGAAGCGGCGATTGGTGCCGAAGAACGGGCCCGCCATCTACTCGAACGCGTGGGCCTGCAAGACCGCATGCAGCACCGACCCGCACAGATTTCGGGTGGCGAACGACAACGCGTCGCCGTCTGCCGTGCCTTGATAAATAATCCCCGTCTCTTATTGGCCGATGAACCAACGGGAAATCTCGACCGCACCAATACCGAATCGATCGGCAAACTGCTGCTCGAAATCAATCAGGAACAAAATACGATCCTCATCTGCGTGACCCACAGCAGCGAACTGGCGACCCTGTTCCCCCAACATCAGAGATTACGCGACGGACTGCTCGTCACCGAAGCGGTCTGACATTCGTTTTCAAAATCTTCACAAGAGTTCGTGTTATGAATCAAACGCGATTTGTCATCAGAAGCCTGATGTATTACTGGCGCACCAACCTGGCTGTCCTATTGGGAGTCATCGCGGCAACCGCCGTGATCGGGGGGGCCTTAATTGTCGGAGATTCCGTCCGCGCCAGCCTGCGGCAAATGACATTCGACCGCCTGGGACAAATCGATTTCGTCGTTTCCGGCCATCGTTTTTTCCGCGAACAACTCGCCTCTGACCTCGCGGAATCACCCGATTTACCCGACAACATCAAAACCATCGCCCCCGCGCTCTTGCTCCGAGGCAGCCTGGAAAAAAATCAAGAAGAACAGCATCTACGCGTCGGACAGGTCAATATCTTTGGTACCGATGAGCGGCTCTGGTCGCTACTCGAACACCAGAACCAGGAACATCCCTCAGGTGACGAGGCGATTCTCAATGCGCGCGTTGCAGAACAGCTAGAGGCTGATGTTGGCGATGAAATCACGCTTTGGATCGAACTCCCCTCCGCCATTCCCCGTGATTCGCTGCTCGGCGAACGCGAAGAACAATCGGTCGAAATCACACTCACCGTCAGCGCGATTCTTGATGAGTCTTCCAAAGCAGGACGCTTGGCGCTCATGCCCAATCAGCAGCTGCCACTGGATCTCTTCGTTTCCTTAAGCACGCTCCAAGAGGCGTTAGACTTGGATGAAATTCAAGCCTCGCGTCGCAATCCGAAATCACGGCCCGCTCGTGTGAACTCCCTGTTTTTCAGTTCCGATAATCCAGCAGCAGGCACCACTCCCGCCGCGCTCGAAATCGCGAAGGACCTGGAAGCCGCTTTCAAAGAAGCATTGAAACTCGAAGACTTAAATCTCAAAATCGCCCCCAACGAGGCGTTCAACTATCTCTCGCTGGAAAGCGAACAAATGATTCTCGACCCGCAAATCGAACAGGCGGGCAGAACGGCGGCGAAGTCTCTCATGCTCACCGCGTCCCCCGTGATGGTTTACATCGCCAATGAAATCAGGCCCGCAGTCTCGAAGCAACCCGACCCTAAGACACGCTTCTCGATGTATTCGATCATGGTTGGCATCGAGTTCACCGAACAGGCCCCCTTTGGTCCTTTCAAATTCATCGGAGACAAACCAAAGCTGCCTCTTAAAGAAAATGAAATCGTACTTAACGAATGGCTGGCAGAAGATCTGAACGCCAAAGTCGGCGAGGCCGTGCTCATGAAATATCATGTGGTGGGCTCGCGGGGAGAGTTGCCTGAAGTCGAACAAACCTTCTACGTCCGCGGCATTGTTGCCCTCGATGGTACTCCCGCCGCTGACCGAAAGCTCACTCCGGAAATGGAAGGCATCACCGATGCCGACACCTTCGGCGACTGGAAACAACCCTTCCCCATGAAACTCGACAAAGTCACCGATCGGGATGAAGCCTACTGGGATAAATACAAAGCTACCCCCAAAGCGTTTGTCGCTTTGGAGACAGCGCAAAACTTATGGAACAGCCGTTACGGCAGTCTGACTTCATTACGCGTCAGCCCCCTGGCCGATAAGTCGCTTAAGGAATCGGAAAACCTGTTCGGCAATGAAGTGCTCAAGAAAATTGACGTCTTCAAAATGGGACTGACGGTCCAACCCATCAAGTTCCTCGGCCTGATGGCTGCCAGTGGCACGACTGATTTCAGCGGTCTGTTTATCGGCTTCAGTTTCTTTATTATTCTCTCCGCGATTATTTTAATCCGTCTGTTGTTCAAGCTCGGCATCGACCGACGCGTCTCATCCATCGGTCTCTTGTCGGCCATCGGCTTCACTCCGCAGCAGGTCAGGCAGGTTATCTTCAAAGAAGCCTTCGCCGTCATTTTGCTCGGAGGCATCCTCGGCATCGCCGCTGCCATCGGTTATGCCTGGCTGATGCTCTATGGCTTAAAAACCTGGTGGATCGGGGCCATCGGAACCCGCTTCTTATATCTTGATCTCACGGCTACCAGTATCATCGTCGGCTTGATGATTTCGGTACTCTGCTCTACCTTTGTCACCTGGCGCGCGATGGCCGAACTCAAACAACTCTCGATTCGCAGCATGCTGTTGGGGGTAAACACGCCGGAGTCTGACAAAGCCAAAGACGCCCGCCGCGTCGGTTATGTTTATAAAGCATCCTCCGTGGCCGCTTTCATTCTGCTACTGGCGACAATCTCCCTCCTCATTCCCAAACAGGAAGCCTTTTCCGGTTTCTCCTGGCAGACAGTTTCGTTCTTTCTGGTCGGCATACTTTCTCTCGTTGCCAGTCTTTCCTTTTTATCCAGCAGACTCAGAATTGAATCGGCCATCCCCATTAAAGGTACCGGTATGCGAGCCTTGATCAAGCTCGGCTTCCGCAATGCGGGCCGCTTTCGTCAACGCAGTGTCTTAACCACCGCGCTGATCGCGTCTGCCACGTTCGTGCTCGTCTCCGTCGCCGCCGGTCATCGGAACCCGGCCGTTGAAACGCCTGATATGAATTCCGGCAACGGTGGTTTTACCATCATCGCCGAGTCAACCTCCCCACTGATCTATGATCTGAATACGGCTGACGGCCGCGCCAAAACTCTGGTCAACATTCCCAATGATCCAGAGACTCATAAATTATTAAGCGAAATGAATCCGATTCCATTTCGCGTTAAGCCAGGCGAAAATGCCAGCTGTCTGAATATTTATCAAACCAGCGTCCCCACTATCCTGGGTGTCCCACAGGAACTGATCGAACGGGGCGGCTTCAAATTCGCTGACACCCCCGGCGATAATCCCTGGAAACTTTTGAACGAACCACAAGAGGATGGATCAATCCCCGCGCTCGGCGATATGAATACGTTGATGTATAGCCTGCATAAAGGCGTCGGCGCCACCGTCGGCATTCCATCCGACGAACGCCCCGAACACAAGTTGAAAATCAAAGGTATGTTTGATGGCAGCATCTTTCAGGGAGTCCTTCTTGTCTCGGAAACCGACTTCCAAAAGCTGTTTCCCGAACAGGCCGGCTTTCAATATTTTCTGATCGAAGTTCCTCCGGAAGACGCCGCCCAGCTTTCGGGGATTTTGGAAACCGGGCTCACCGAATATGGCTTCGATGCCGACCTCGTCGCCAATCGACTGGCCGATTTCCTGGCTGTGCAAAATACTTACCTCTCCACATTTCAAACACTGGGTGGCCTGGGGCTGCTGCTTGGCACATTGGGACTGGCCACCGTCATGTTACGTAACGTCGTCGAACGACGTAGCGAACTTGCATTGCTTCGCGCCATTGGTATGACGGGCAGCAATGTAGCGCTGATCGTGCTCGCGGAAAACGCGTTCTTGTTAGTCTGGGGGCTCATGTCCGGAACCATCTCGGCTCTTCTGGCGATGCTGCCCCATTTGTTGTCAACAGGCGCCGATCTTCCCTGGGAAAGTGGGCTTATCATTCTTTCTACTGTTCTCGTTGTGGGTATGCTGGCTGCCTTACTGGCCGTCGCCGATGCCGTCCGCGCTCCGATTCTGGCGACATTACGCGCGCAATAAGAGTTTGTACAGACCCGCTTTTCCCTGATTCATTCAAAATATCATGCCTGTCGGGTGCTGCGAATTCACAAACTTACTATCATGACACCTTGAATTTCTCGCCATTGGAAATAATCCATCCTCTCCACAAATCCAGGAGTTTTAATCATGTCGAAATGGACGATTGTCTTAATTTTTGTTGCCTGTGCTGCACTCTCTTGGGGAACCTATGTGCCTCTGGTTCATATTGCCGCCCAGAAACTGCACAGTAACCTGCGGGCCTTCCTGTTTGTGGGGGTCGCGTACTTCCTCGTCGCTGTCCTGATTCCTGCCTTCTTCATTTTTGTGCTAGGAAAAGATCCCACGGTCAGAGGGGTTCCCAACTTTGATGCTGGCCCCATTATGTGGGGAATTCTCGCCGGAACGGCCGGAGCCATCGGTGCACTCTGCGTGATTTTTGCCGTTACCACCGGGGGTAAAGGAGCCGCCATCTATGTCGCACCTCTCGTTTTTGCCGGGGCCCCCATTGTGAATACCATCGCCACGATCACTTTTTTCCACCCTGCGAAAACAATGCCCGACATGCGGTTTTTCTTTGGATTGGTCCTGGCAGCCGCCGGTGCCGCCATGGTAATGATTTATAAACCGGTGGATAAACCACACGCCGCACCACCAGCCGTTGAACAACCAGCCGTGAATCCAACACAATGATCGCACTAAAAAACCGATCATCCGAATCGGCGCGGCTAAGTCAACAGAGTTAGATGAAGCCGATCGACTGTCAGTGATATAACCAAACACGCGAAATCCATGTTCCCTCTGATCACCGGGAACATGGATTTTTTCGTTGGGCAAGCAAGTGAGAAAAGTAGACTTAACCTTCTCTCCCCCTGTGATATTACAATCCGGCGAAAAATAATTCGCTTGACACGTGTGCGATTCTGCGAACCGTTATCTACTCTCTGAAATTCAGGGAGTTTTCTTTCTGTTGACGCAGCGATGCCATTTTTTAACATGTGCTAATAGAGTTGCGCGCGTGAGGCAGAGTCGCATTTCTGCGGAATCAATCTGCCGCTGTTGATTTCAGCACCATAAAACCCACTTGTTTTTCGCACATTGATTCGACTCTCGCAATTCCACTTCCCATTGTTCATGTTCTCTTCGATCGTCTTCACGGGCACTTCATTCTCGCTTCGATGAACATCATGACCTGTTCCCGAGCGATCACAGGACCATCGTCTCTTGACCGCTTCACGCCGACCGGCAAGATATAGCAAGATGGAATATGTGAATCGGAATTTACTCAAAGGATCAAAACCCATGTCGGAAACCTCTCCCAAAAAAAGACAATCACTTTCATTAGACCAGCGGAAGCTCGTCCTTCGTCTGATCAGAAAAATGCTCGGCATGGGGAAATACACGTCAGATATCAAACAGGCCGTCGCTCAGGAATTCCATCTCTCCCGCCGTTCCGTCGAACGGTATATCAAACGCGCCCGCAAGGAAATGGTGGAACGCACAGGAATTTCGGTAGAATACCACCGCTCCGACGCCTTTCATTTTTACCGTAGCATGATTAACGACCCCAAAGCCCATCCGCGCGAAAAACTCCGTGCCCGCGAACGCATGGACAAGCTCCTGGGGCTCGACATGCCAGTGAAGACTCATTTAGAACCCGAACTGACCCCCGCCGAACTCCAAGCCATGAGCGACGAGGAATTCAATGCACTCTACGAGAAACGGATGAAGTAAACTGAGCCAGATTCTATGCATCACCCCCAACGGCACAAACTGAAAATCAGAGAGTAGTCACAAGAATGATTGCTACCACGAAAGACTCGAAAACGCACGAAATTAAAATCAAGGGGTGGGCCCGAATGAAATTCGGGCCGAGCGCAGCGAGCAGGAAACTGTTGAGAATGCGTACTGAAAATATCACCCGCAGGCTTCAGACGATCCGGCGACTCAGTCGTCGGGGCAGTACCTGTGTGTCTGCCCGCCTGGGGAGAGTCGAATTGTTATCACGTTGAGAATGGGGCCAGTTGATGCATGCGTCAGTTGCTTCTGCATGCAACCCCAACCCTGCGGGCGGCCACATAGGGCCGCACCCTACGGCAACACCGGTTGGAATGTCTTTCTGATTTCGAACGAGCACCGTCGGGCAAGCCGAGCGGTGGCACACAGAAACGTTTCACTGT
>NZ_CAXBKP010000014.1:0-172965 GCF_963976445.1 uncultured Gimesia sp.
GGATGAAGAGTACGAGGATGAAGAGTACGAGGATGAAGAGTACGAGGATGAAGAGTACGAGGATGAAGAGGCGAAGAATTGACTGGGAATTTGAGAGGACTTCCTCTATGCTGGACCGTCTGATTGGTATTTGGGTTAACAAGTTACTCCACCAGTGATTCCAGGATACAATGACCGAGTCTGTTTTGGGGAATAAATCCATCGTTTTTGCAGGAGGCGGGACAGGAGGTCATCTGCTTCCCGGAATCGCTGTCGCAGAACAATTGACTTTTCTCGGGCCATATCAGATTACTTTTGTAGGCTCAGACCGCACAGTCGAACAGCAAATCATTGAAAGCTCAGGGTATCAGCACCTCAGTTTACCTGCGTCGTCAACCAGCGATTTAAAACGCGCCCCCTTTCGATTTCTCTGGAATAACAGCCGCGCCTTTTTTCAGGCACTTCGTTTCTTAAGAAAAGAATCTCCGGCTGTGGTGATTGGCCTGGGAGGTTTTGCCAGTGTGCCAGTGATTCTGGCGGCTTCCTGGTTAAAAATTCCGATTGTGTTGCTGGAGCAGAATATCATTCCGGGCAGAGCCAATCAGTTTTTGTTTTCGCGATCTTCTCTGGTCTGTATTTCGTTTGCTGAGACATTATTCACAAGAAACAGATCGAGTGCTCAATCCGGTCAGCCCCGTATTGTGATGACTGGGAATCCCGTCCGAAAACAGATTGCGGAAGCGATTTTGCGAACAGAAGAAATAGATCATACAGCCGAAGTGTTAATTCTGATTTTAGGCGGCAGCCAGGGAGCCACCGCTGTGAATGACGCGGTTGTCTCCATGTTGGAGCAAGCGTGGAGTAAACTGCCGAAGTCGCTGCATGTGGTACATCAAACAGGGGTTTCCGGTTTTGCAAGTGTCAATGATGCCTATCAAAGATTGAAAAAGAGGTCTTCCCATCTTAGAGTGACGGTGCAACCTTTCTTTGCTGATCTGACAGAGTGGTACGCCCGAACGGATCTGGTCATTTCCCGGGCCGGTGCCACAACGCTAGCAGAATTAACGTGTCTCGGTCTCCCCGCGATCCTCATTCCATTTCCAAACTCGATCAGGGATCATCAACTGATCAATGCTCGTTTTTATACCGAACGGGGAGCGGCGTTGCTGGTTGAGCAGGCACAGGAGCCGGAACTCACCGCCCGATTGCTTGGGACATTGGTAGTGGATTTGTTGCATGCAGATGAGGAACGAAGCACGATGTCTCGAAAGATGCATGAACTGGCCTTTCCGCAGGCAGCCTGTCGAGTCGCAGAGGAAGTGGCTGGGGTGATCCAGGGTTGACTGGGTGTGTGGTTATGAACACTCTTTTGGCTGGGCTGGAATGTCTACACTGAATCTGAAGGGGCAGAATTTCGGAATATGACGCATTTCAAAGGGGTTTTTCAAGTTTTATCGAATCCGAAAAGTCTGTTGATTCACGAAACAGTGCCTATTTGGTACCTTCCAGATTCTTTGGCTCAATGCAGTAAGTTTGAGAGGTGTAAAATGCATCATTTGCATGAGACTGCTTTCTTGCGGAGTCAGGTTGTCATTTTTTAAAAGAGTAGAGAAACGGAGAAGAGACGTGTCGCTCATAGTCCAGAAGTTTGGTGGAACGAGTGTAGCCGATACCAGCAAAATTCTCGCTGCAGCACGACGCGCTACGGAAATGCATCAAGCGGGTCATCAGGTCGTGATGGTGGTCAGTGCGCGTGGCAAAAAGACGGATGAACTGGTGCGTCTGGCTGCGGAAATGACAGATAGCCCTACTCCGCGTGAAATGGACATGTTGTTGTCTACGGGGGAACAGGAATCAGTTGCATTGATGGCGATGGCCATTCATAAGCTGGGAGGAGAAGCGATCAGTCTGACCGGATCTCAAATTGGTGTCGTTACAGATTCGTCGCATACGAAGGCACGCATCATTTCGATTTCAACAGAGCGGATGCGTACCGCCCTGAGTGAAGGCAAGATTGTCATTGCCGCCGGTTTTCAGGGGCGGGACAAGGATTGGAATATCACAACGCTCGGACGCGGTGGTAGTGACACGACCGCGACGGCATTAGCAGCTGTGCTGGATGCAGACATGTGTGAAATTTATACCGATGTAGAGGGCGTGTTTACAACCGATCCTCGAGTCGTGCCTGAGGCCCATAAAGTCGACAGTATTTCTTATGACGAAATGTTGGAGCTGGCAAGCCTGGGCGCAGGGGTGATGCACTCGCGGTCGATTGAGTTTGCGAAAAAATATAAAGTGCCTCTGAAAGTCCGCCCGTCATTTTCAGATGGCGAAGGAACTTTGATCGCCGCGCAGCCTTTAGCTGACGCACCCGTGGTGACAGGAGTCGCTTTTGTGCGTGATGAAGTTCGGGTCAGTTTGACCGACATACCCGATGAGCCGGGGATCATGGGCAGTATCTTTACCAGGATGGCAGAGCGAAAAATCTGTCTGGATATGATCGTCCAGGATGTGGGAACGGGAGGACTCGCGCGAGTTTCCTTTACCGTTCCGCAGTCCGATCTGGCGGAGACACTGACTGCAGCCAGCGAAGCGATCGATGCCATTGGTGCCGGAAAGATTCAACATGGGACCAATCTTTCCAAAGTCTCAATCGTAGGCAGTGGTATGCGTAATCATTACGGTGTGGCCAGCCGCATGTTCTCGATCCTGGCTGAAGCAGGCATTAATGTGGGCATGATTACAACCAGCGAAATCAAGCTGACCGTTCTCGTTGATCGCAATCAATGTGAAGAAGCGGTGCGTGTGATTCATAATGGTTTTGAATTGGATCATCTCGCCAGCTATACCTTTGCCACAAATCAGAGATTGTCTGACGGTGAGGATTCAGGTGAGTCGGCACAGAGATTGGCACAGTTAGAGCAGGAAATTGTTGATCAGTTAGCGAACATGGAAGACATTGTGGTGAGTGAAGTTCTGCTCGATCAAAGTCAATCTCGCGTGACAGTCCGAAATTTACCTGATAGCCCGGGGATCTGCTCGCGGTTGTTCTCTGTAGTCGCGGAGGGGGGCGTATCGGTCGACATGATCGTGCAGAATATGGGCGAAGAAGAACAGGCTCACCTCTCGTTTACGGTACCCAGAACATCACTGGAAAAGAGTTTGGAACTGGTGAAGCCTCTGCTCACGGAATGGGGCGATGCTGAATTGAGTCATGAAGAGGAAATAGCAAAACTGTCCGTGGTTGGCATCGGTCTCCGCAGTCATACGGGGGTTGGACAAAGCATGTTTAGCGCACTGGCGGAGTCCCAGATCAATATCCAGATGATTAACACCAGTGAGACCCGGATCAGCGCCGTCGTGTCCCTTGAGCATGGCGAGCAGGCCTACCAGGGGTTGTTGAAGAAATTCGAGCTGGATTAAGACTCGATCCTGTTTTTTCTCAGGTTGCTTCACCAAACGCTGCATCCATGAGTTGTGGAAGCTGTGCCGAAAACTGGCTGCGAGGAAGCACCTGAGTGCAGCCGACTGCTCTTGCTTTGGCGAGGCGTTCCGTATCGACGTGTGGGCCGAAGGCAATGCTGGTCAGGCTGGCATCGTTCTGGTGGATCGATGTCAGCAGTTCCCAATCCAGATTCTCTTGATTCAGGTCAATCAGCAGTAACTGACTGGTCCCATTAGATAGAGACGCGGCAGCTTTTTTGCAACTGAGCGCCGTACAGAATGAGTATCCCAACTCTTTTGCTGTGCCCGTGATTTTGCTGAGAAATAGCATATCAGAACAGAGGATGACAATTTGAGTTGATGGATTGGATTCAGTCATTTTAGACGATCAATTATGAGATGATGGAACGGTGAAAATGCACATGTTGCCAGTCGCCGTCCTGTTTTTGCCAGATACGAGTTTCTTCGGCAGCAGCACTTGAATCATGTCCGTGGTCATCAATTGCCTGGACAATTCGAACATAAGTGACCAAAGCAACGTCTCCCATAATCGAAACCATGGGAGAGCTGATGGTCGATTGCCGCGGTCTTCCAGTCGGATTCATTTCAAAATAAAAACGATGGAAGTCCATTCCTGTGATCAGATGCCCTCGCGCTTCCGGTTCAAAAGCTGTCAATTCTTCGTCACAAAGATCTGTGTAGGTATTCCAGTCTTTGTGATCAACGGCATCAAGGAGTTGTTTACTTAATATCAAAAGCTGTTGGACGTCATTGTCTGACATAATGGAATCCTGTTGAGAGAAGTTGCGATGGGGTCAGTTTTTACCCATGTTATCAGTTAATTCGATTTCTGGAAATTGAATCGTCTTCTTATTTTCCTTGGAATTTTGATCTGGCTCATATTCGTCGATGGTGACGGTTTCACTGGATTTGTTCTGTTCCGGTTTCTTCTGGTTCTCTGGCAGGTCAATTTTATCAGGAATATGAATCGGAATCACATCATCTGACGCAGAGGCGAGCGAGTTTTCCGGCAAGAGCCCTTCAATGCCTTTCAGGTTGATTGTCGATCCAACATCCACAAATACCTGGGGATCATAGTCCACTCTAAAACTGACGTCTGCGATGGACAATAAACAACCGGGAGTCAGTTTGGTGTCTCGCTTGGGAGTCAGTTTTTTGCCATCAATAAATGTTCCATTAGAACTACCCAGATCATGAACCAAAGCGACTGATTCTGTCAGAAAGATTTTGCAGTGATGGCGGCTGACCAGGTCAGACTTGAGTTTGATCTCACAGTCAGAGGCTCTCCCGACTAACGTTGTTTTCGAGAGTGTCATGGACTTCATTTTTTTAGAAGGACTTTGAAGACTCAAGCGAATTTTCATAACTCAGCCACACGTAAGAAAACCCGCCGAAGAGAAACTTCGGCGGGAAAGTTGTTCATTTCTGATTTAATTATAGAACTTGGATTGCAGCGAGTCTATGCGGCGGCTGAGTCATCTTCGGGAAAAAGTTGATCCGTCCCTCGGATGATTTCAGGTGTGAGCACATATTTCTTCCCTGCTTCCTGTTCGGGAAGCTCATACATGATGTCAAACATGGCCTGTTCGATCACGCTTCGCAACCCACGGGCTCCCGTATTTTTCTTCTGAGCAATGCGGGCGATTTCGTGAAGAGCGGGTTCCGTGAACTCAAGATGGGCGTTTTCCATCTCGAAGAATTTCTGGAACTGTCTGACAAGCGAGTTCTTAGGCTCGGTCAGTATTCGAACCAGATCATTTTCTTCCAGTTGGGATAAAGTCGATAACACGGGAAGGCGTCCGAGCAATTCTGGAATCAAACCGAATTCCAGAACATCATCGACTGAAGCCTGGGCCAGTAAATCGTTCTTCGATTTTTCCTGCTGTTTTTCTTTCTTCTGGCCTGACTGACCGAAGCCGATTGACTTGCGACCCAGTCGCTTGCCGACAATATCTTCGAGACCTACGAAGGTACCACCACAGATAAACAGGATGTTAGACGTGTCTAATTGAATGTATTGTTGCTCCGGATGCTTTCTGCCACCTTGTGGGGGCACATTGGCAACAGTCCCTTCCAGCATCTTCAATAATGCCTGCTGGACCCCTTCTCCGGAAACGTCGCGTGTAATTGAGACGTTCTGGCTGGTTTTGCCAATTTTATCGATTTCGTCGATGAACAGAATCCCGCGTTGGGCTGCTTCGACATCAAAATCGGCGGCATGTAATAATTTGAGCAAGAGGTTTTCAACATCTTCCCCAACATAGCCGGCTTCGGTTAAGGTGGTTGCATCACCGATGGCAAATGGAACCTGTAGATAACGCGCCAGGCTCTTGGCAAGCAATGTTTTTCCAGAGCCAGTGGGACCGATCAGGAGGATATTGGATTTATCCAATTCGACATCCGAACCTTCTTCTTCGGCATGCATCAGTCTTTTATAGTGATTATGAACGGCAACAGCCATGACCTTCTTGGCACGATCCTGTCCGATGACATAGTCACTCAAATGAGTCACTATTTCACGAGGCGTGGGAACATTCTTGAATAGTTTCTTCGTAGTTCCCCGGCGTCGATGCTCCTGTTCCAGTATTGATTGGCAGACTTCAATACATTCTCCGCAGATATACGCATTGTCGGGTCCCTCTACGAGTGGCCCCACTTCGCGATAACTTTTTCTACAAAAAGAACAGTTTGCGTTTTTCTTCCCAGAAGAATTACGTTTTCCAGAGGTGATATCTCGTCCGGTGGGCATAGCTTCCCTTCAACGGTGTCAACTAAATGATGGCGTTTAACGTCCAGTGAGTTTTGATTCTGCCTCCATGCAAATCATTCGATATGTAGTAAACTTGTGACATGGATTAAAAAATGAAATCTACTTAAATTTTAAAGAGGCAACTTTTGGGTAAATAGAGTAATCAACGAATTATTGATTAGAAGGCAACAGTTAAAATTCTACGTATAACTTCTAATCGGCGTTTTCTGTTTGATCAGTAGTTTCTTTTTTTTCCAAACCCTTCTCGGTCGAATCAACAAGCCGTTTCCTGATGGATCGGAATTCGTCGTCGGTGAGGTCACCTTCTCGGCGCATTTCTGAGAATTGTAGAAGTAATTCACTCGCGTCAACATGACGATCCTCATTTTCCCTAAAACATCCTACGATCCATACGACCAACCAAATCAAAAAACTGACAACGAGAACCGCCAAAATCCACTGAAGCACATGGCCCTCGAACAGTTCCTTGAATAACTTTTGCCTTCCAGCTCCATTTCTCAGAGTTAAAATATATAGAATCACTTTAAAACCGACAGAAATTATTATCTTCCTGCCTTCCCTAATACAAACCCACAACTGCTTTGCTGGCGAAGCCGCCCGCATTCAAATAAAACTCCCTCAACAGCCCTCTCTTACTTATTATATAGGCTCAATAATTATTGGGAAGAGTCTTAATAGAGGCAAGCCCGCCTGCAGTAATTGATCTGTATCGGTCTCTGGGTAGATTAGCACTTCATGCGCCAAAAATCAGTGAATTCTAATATGAGAGAGAAATAAACTCCCTTTGTGGGGGTCTCAAAGGGGAGCCTTCTAGTTCTGCTGAGAGGGGCTGAATCTCTCATTTTAAGCGGAAAATCGGCTATAAGAACGACATTTTCTAATCGAAATCCGTTTAAGAATTCGAATCCATCAAAATTGAGGTTTGTTTTCAGATCCAGCAGTCTGCCAGGCAGAGAAATAGTAAGACTTACATTGTTGAATTTACCTAAAATCAAAGCAGTACAGTGATTTGATCGATTTCTATAAAACACGCGGAGAATTGGCAGGCTCTCAGAGTCTTTGCATTGCATCCCGGGGAATTCACTTTTATGATCAATTCTAGATAGAAGTTTCATTTCGTGGTTGATTGCAGATTTTTGGCTGTCAAAACCAGCACAGCACTACAGACTCATTATTGTTAGGATTTTGAATGGATTTTGAAAAACGTCTTCAGCACGCCATTAACAAAGGGCGCGCAGCCAAAAATGAAGAAATACAACAAGCTGTCGGGAAGAAGATGTCTGAAGAGGAGTTTAAGAATCTTCATTTGAAATACCGACTCGAGATGACTGACCATATTGATGGGGGGTTGAGAAAGCTAGCCGATCATTTTCCCGGTTTTCAATTCAATACACTTATGGAAGAGGAAGGTTGGGGATCCAGGATTACACGTGATGATGTCAGTCTGGGGGCAGGGAAAAAGGCACAGAGCCTCTATACCCGGCTGGAGATGGTCGTTCGGCCTTTTACCGAAACACACATCATTGAACTGGTCGCCAAAGCGACGATCAGAAATAAGGAAACCTTCAATCGTTCCCATTATCAGTTTGTTGCTGAAGCAGATATGGACTCATTTAAGGATCTGGTTGACTTGTGGATTCTGGAGTTTGCAGAACAATTTTCGTTTCAAGCGTAATCATCACTCTCTGAAATTAAAAATAGAGTAAATAGATAAGGTGTTTGTTTTATGGGTCGCCATGCGGATTTCACTCAGGTAGTTGATCGTGGTGCCGTTGCCATTATTCGTGCGCAATCCGGTGAGTTGCTGGTCGATGTTTCTAAAGCCATCTATGCTGGTGGTCTGGATGTCATTGAAGTCACTTTTACGGTACCAGGAGTTCTGGACATTCTGGCTCAGGTCAAACGGGAACTGGGCGACAAGATTCTACTGGGGGCTGGAACGGTGCTCGATACGGAAACGGCCCGCGCTGCGATCCTGGCAGGAGCGGAGTTTATTGTGACCCCGACAGTCAATACCGATGTGATTGAATTATGCAATCGGTATGACAAGTTGATCATGACCGGTGCATTTACACCAACGGAAGTATTGACCGCCTGGGAAGCCGGTGCGGACATCATTAAAATCTTTCCAGCATTTGTGGGTGGACCTGCTTACCTCAAAGCATTGCATGGCCCCCTGCCCCAGATTCCACTGATGCCGACCGGCGGTGTTGATTTAGAAACATTGCCTGCCTATCTTAACGCAGGAGCCTGTGCTGTTGGCTTGGGTAGCTCACTGGTTACGAAACAGATGGTCGAATCTGGCGATCTGGATGGAATTCAGAAGCTGACCACAGAATATATGAATCAGATTGCTGAAATCCGCAAAGGCTGATTATCGTGCGACTTCCGAATTCAAGCGGTGGTCAGGCTTCTCTTTGACTATTGCTCAAAACTGGGAGGTTTTTCTTCTACTGCGCTTCTGTTTTAACCAGAAAGATCCTCTCAAGTCGTACGATCTGATTTGACGATATGCCTAGATAGTCAAGATTCGGTTTACTAGTACCCGTACGTATTGGCTGTTGAATAAATTTACAACTTCTCTGGAGGGGGCTCCGAGCTTGGATAACTTCAAACTGTTGTTGTCTGGGTATGGAGGTGAATTGGCATGAGACTATTGACATTCCTGGTAGTCAGTTGCTGTAGTTGGGGAATTCTAACCGATTCGTCTCAGGCAGCTGCAGTTCCTTCGGCGCCCGTCTATACCAGTAAGACTCAGTTTCGAATTCCCTATCATTATGATCAGGCGGAAATCGATCGCCTGGGGGCCCGTGAAATCAGGCTGTATGTTTCTACAGACCGGGGCGTTACCTGGAACCACTTGAAATCAGTCTCTCCTTCCACGCGCAAATTCCCATTTGAAGCGACTCAGGATGGCGAGTATTGGTTTTCTGTCCGTACTTTGGATTCGAAAAATCAACTGCACCCTTCTGGTCGTGTTTTTGAGCCAGGATTGCGAGTCGTTATTGATACCACACCTCCTCAACTGGAGCTTGATCTACGACAGATTTCTCCCGGTAAAGTCCAGTTGATCTGGAATGCTGAAGATCGGTATCTGGATCCGAGTAAGCTGGTGCTGGAATATTCTCAAAATGAAAGCCAGAACTGGCAACGTGTTATTGTCGCCCCGCATGGGAAGGGGCAGACGACCTGGTCCATTTCTCAAGGTGGTGTTGTTGCTGTTCGGGGTATGATTAAAGACCGAGCCGACAATATGGGGAGCAGTCAGAAGAAGATCCGTGTGGTTGCTTCCGCCAGTCGTACGGTACCTAAGAAAAAACAAGACCTGCTTGATTTTAATCAGCCTATCGCATCAGGGGGGATTCCGGATAACAGTTTAACATTATCCGAGCCGGAACCGCTTGCTCCCTATTCCAGTCAGGGACAGGATTCACAGCCAAAACCGCTTGAGCAGCAGAACCCCCTTGCTAATAATAATCAACTACCCAGTGTATTCCCCAAAGCTGGCACCGGCAGCCAGTCCATGCAGGATTCGGTGAAAGGGCAATTTGTCGCCGATGCTCCAGAGAAACGTCCGCATTATGCGAAAAACCGTTATCCCGCTTCAGAAAAGAATTGGGCGCCCGAACGTAAGCAGGTGTTAAACGGGACACAGTTTCAGATCGGCTTTCAGGTTGACGAAGTCGGCCCGTCAGGGATTGGGGCAATTGAGCTGTATATCACAGAAGACAATGGTCAGAAGTGGTATAAGTATGGTGAAGATGAAGACAAGAAGAGCCCCTTTCATGTAGAAGTTCCCCATGATGGGATTTATGGCTTTGCACTGCGAGTCCGTAGCGGCGTAGGGCTTGCTGATGCACTACCCAAGACAGGCGAAAAGCCGGATGTAGTCATTGTCGTCGATCGCACCGCACCGGCAATTAAGTTGCATCCCATTAAGCAGGGGCTGGGAGGCGAAGCGAATAAAGTGACCATTTCCTGGGCAATGAGTGACCAGAACCCCGCAGAGAAGTCGATTGCCATCAACTATTCGACACAGCCAAATGGTCCTTGGGAACCCATTGTTAACTGGCAGGAAGATATGGGAAGGTTTACCTGGTCGGTTGGACCGGGCAACCCTTCCAAATTTTATCTGCAGGTCGTTGCACGCGATTCAGCAGGTAACATCACGAAAGAGGTCACGCCGGACCCCATCATTCTGGATCTGACAAAGCCTTCGGGCCGCATCGTTGACGTGGAAGTGCTGAATAAGGCTCCTTATTAAGTCAGACCGCATTGATTGATCTAACTCACAGAAACGCTTATGCCTGTTCCGACTTCTCTTCAGTTTTGGGTTCTGAGCTGGGGACTTCAAACTTAGGAGCTGAGAACTCATCCGAACGTTCTTCCGGTGTGGGACGAGGAGTTTCAGGTTGTGATTGAGAGTACGACGCCTGATTGACATCGTCTTCAATTCCACTCACGCCTTTTTTGAATTCAACAATTCCCTTACCCAGGCTGCGCGCGACTTCAGGTAAGCGCTTCCCGAATAGAAGCAGTGCGATGATCCCAACGATGATCATTTCATAGCCGCCAGGCATTCCGAACATCGCAGGTACAGCTGTCATGTGTGTAATTGTCTGGAACATTTTTGAACCTCTTTTATTTTAAGGTGTTGAAGGACGCTTTACTGAAAAGCCAATGTCCTCTGAGCCTCGTTACTATTTTATACCATCTTTAATCATTTTGACGCGATCAAATCGGTCCTATTCTGACTGCTTATCGTGTTCGGAGTCATGAGGGGGAAACTTTGAAGATTCCCCTTCATCAATATCTTCTCGTGCCCCTTTTTTGAACTCGACTATACTTTTCCCGAGAGAATTCATGGCTCCTGGTAAACGCTTACCAAACAGCAGCAATATAATCCCTAAAATGATGGTAACTTCAATCCAGCCTGGAAAGCCAAACATACTACGGTCCCACTAACTTTGATGAATCAGTCGAAGTCGACGACGATTACAGTTTTCTTGAGGAATCAGGTTCTTTCGGTGAAATGGTAACAGATGGAGATGTCACCGAAAATGAACACCAGCAATATGGGAATGTTCCAAAAAGGTATGCGCTGTTGGCACTGAGGAAAAGACCGAAGGAAAGTTCTCGTTCCTGCTTGGTGGCTCTGCGAAAATACATCTCGGAGGAAATCCCATGGGATGGATATCCACTCGGTTTGCCCGCAGGAGTCGCAGGAGGATTGAGCGGTAAGTACTTAAATCATAACCGCGCAAACGCGTCTGTCAACAGAATTTAACGGCCCAATTCTGTTGATTTGGCATTCTGAACGTCAATATGGGAAAAAAAACGCCTTTTAGGGTTTTCCGACTCTTGGCAGATGTGAAAAACCTGCTTTGACTTAACCTGTTGCTGCATCTTGAGATGTTTTCTGGAGCAGGAGTAGCATTTCAACCCATTGAATCGATTGTGCAAATGCGTTTAACTCCGGGGCCTGCGTTGATTCACATTCCGCACAACAATCGACAAATGCGTTCAGTGACCAGCGTTTATTTTGCAAGAGCCGACTTTTCCAGTCCTCAACCGAATCGCCGTAATTCAGATCAAATAAGGTCTGTACTACGTCTGGTAAAACGTCATGCAGCGGGTGATAGCCTACCGCCCTGCTCCAGTATTTGGCATTCGAATAGTCAGGCTCTCTGCGGTGCATGATATGATGCCAGTAGTCACCCGCCCCGTGTATCCCCTGGCTTTGAACTGACTGTGAATATTCATGACTTTCGTCCAGATAGTCATGCATGCAGAGCAGCCCTGCTTTGAGCGCAATTGCATCGGCCTGAGACAAAATGGCAAGCAGATCCTGAGCTGGTTCATAGGCCCGTAGTAAATGGAGTAGCCAGTCTCGATCAGGACCAGGATCATCAGGAGCCAGGGCTGGAAATATTCCTGAAATGAGGTTTACCCGTGAGGATGTCTTTGATTCAATCAACTGGGCTGGGACTCCTTTTTGTGCCAGGAGAATCAGTGTCTGCCAAATTAGATCCGTCGATTCCTCAAAGTCTTTCAGGTTTTCAAAATCCGTTTTGCGGATCAGTACGACTGCATGCTGAAGCGGATTCATAGCCAGCGAAGCCGCTACAGGAGGCAGGGTTTCGTATGCCCCGACAAATGGACTGGAATCGTGGAAAGGCAGAAAGTAGACTCCCGCCTGATCTCGATTTAGCTTCAGATTGCTCAATTGATTGAAGAATGACTGATCAACGGGTTGTGACAATTCGATGAAACCAACGTAATCCGAATCGGCTTCTTCAAATAGTGAATTTAAGGTCTCGCGAGTTATGTTTGAGAACCCTTTGAGATCCAGGCTGCTGAACGTCAGGTGAGAAAAATTGCTGAGACCTTCAGGCGGTTTTTCGTTTCCGGAAAGATAAATATGGATTGATACGGTCATGGGAATGAAATTTCAGTAGTAGAACCATTGAGAGTTTGTTGACGCCTCTAACGTAACGGATTTCTCTTCTGTCGGAAAGTCAACCAATTCTGGTTTTGACGCTGCAGAATTATTCTTTACTAAAACAGAGGAGTTGTCCATTTTCTAAAGTGACAACGATTCTTCCTTTCGAATCAATGGCAGTGCCCCCCTTCACTGCTAGCGCAGGCAGTGGGTGCGTCCAGAGGTCAGTTCCCTGATCAATCTGAATGGCCGTCAGAAATGGTTCGTCTGACTTCTCGTCCGGATGCCCGGCCGTTAACAACGTTTCCGGAGAAACGATAAAACTGGTGAAGCGGCGTTGCTTCTGATCGACCCAGAGATTTTTGCGTTTAAATGCTTCTCCCGTGCGTCTGGCACGCATGCTTAACCAGCGGGCCACTTCTTTTTTCACTTTCGGTGCCCCCGGCGGTAAGGCTTCTTTTAATGTCAGATTAGTAAAGGAACTCCCTTCATAGCTGGCATCATGCACCAGCTCCCGTCGGTCTGCCAGGGTGTGTTCAATGGACAGATATTTTCCATAGTCCGGGTAATAGGGATAGAAGGCCGTCCGGTATTGTGACGTCACTTCGGCTCGGGGAGTATTTAAACAGTTCAATGTCTGTAGATCGTATCGGGCGATTTCATAGACGCCGCCTGCGAGGAACCGAAGTTCGTTTCCTTCAATGTATAAGCTGCCCTGCAGACTGATTCCACTATTGACGGTCTCCGAAAGTGCGCCCGAAGTATTATTTTCTCGCTGCAATTCGCCAGTATTCGCATTTAACGCGACTATGTGGGTGCCATCAAAATGGGCGATCCCTGCAGCAGCATAAACCGTATTGTTCTGAACGACGACTCCTCCTGAGACGGGCCAGGTGGAGATCAGTTTTCCATACACGGGGATCCAACGTCGATCAGACGCTACGCGGAATGACCAGAGCGGAATTCCGGTTTTCGCTTCATAAGCATATACCCGTCCGTCGGCTGAGCCCACAAACAGCCGATCGTTGTCGACCGTCGGCGGATAGTAGATTGCCCCTCCGGTAAATTGCTTCCAGACCTGCTTGCCCTGCATATCAAAGGCAGACACAACGCCATTTCGGTCGCCCACAAAAATCAGATTTCCTGCGATGACTGGTGCCGTCGGCAGTGCCGATTTTGTAACTTGTGCTGTCCAGATGAGTTTGGTTTTGGCAGGGATTGAAACATTGGTCGTTGAGGATTGCCGGCTGTCGCCACGGAACACGGGCCAGTCGCCAGCGCGGGCCGCCAAGGGGTCGACTTTCGATAGGTCACTCGCATAGACGACGCGGCGCGGGGGAGCCTGAGCAGTTGGTGAGGCGGAATCCTTTTCAGGACCCAGGCAGATATGTCCGTAAAGCGAGAGTTCACAGCCACACATCCAGGGACCCCAGTAGAGCAGTCCGTTGGAAATAATTACCCCGTCTTGGCAGGGAGGCCGCATGGGAGCGATATGTTGTGCTGAATCAGTTTCGGTTTCCAGTCGGACCGTACCTCCTCTGGTGCGGAAAAAGATGCTGTCGACGCTTCCAGTGGCACGGGTGCAGGCACGTCGCGTGGGGAGCGATGCAATTTTATCTCCGGTGGCATAATCGAGCTTCATCCCGGTTTCTTTCGGCCCCGCAGCATAAATTCCATCTTTACGTAAGACGAGTTGCAGGTTTCCATGCTCTTTCTCCCACAGCATATACCCGTCAGCAGCAGAGGCGCTGACCAGATGCAAACGTTGTGGACCGGCGAAAAACAGGTAGTCGTCGCTGCACTTGATGTAGTTCGTGGTGGCATAACCGGTGACGTAATGCTGCGCTTTCTGATTCGAGCCGATCGAAGCCAGCAGTTTTTTATCGTCATTTTTCCAAAGCGGTTTTCCATTTTCGATATTCAGGCAGGCCAGGAATTTATCGGGGCAGTAATAAAAAAGATGATTGTTTTTCATACAGACGCCGCGACTGTCAATATAGTCTTTGTCCCGAAAATGCCAGAGAACTTTTTTACTGGCTGGATCGATTGCCACAAAGGTACGACCGAAACCAAACGCATTTTTGAGGTCAGTATAGTCGTGTCCTTTCCACATGCCCCAAGGCCAATGTCCCAGTCCGCGTCTGGCCGATTTCTGGGTATCGACTTTGACTTCCTGGTTTCCAATCAGTGCGTAGAGAATTCCATTTTGCATGCCCATCCATTTCCAGACTGGCCCGTCAGCCAGTTTCTCATCGATCACGATCTCGTCTCGAATCTCGCCGGTTTCACTATCAATGATTTTGCATGATTCGTTATCTGCCATGAATAAGGCGTCTTCAGTACCAATCATGGTGTTCCTGTGAATCATGAAGCCTTCCGGAAGTTTGCGTTTCCAGAGAATGGTGCCGTTGTAGGCATTGATACACAGTAACGTGTTCAAGATGGCGTTCTGATTTTGTTTATGAGCAATGTGGCCGAAAGCTTTGAACACCTTACCTCCTGCAGCAACTGAGATTTCCGGCATTGGAGAAAATTTGGGGTCAGCCAGGAATTGAGTTCGATAAGGTGCTCTTGCGTTTAGATCAGTCGATTGCGGGTTATTATCAGGCCCGTGGTAGGGATGGTCCCAATAATCATTTCCCTCGGGAACCGGTTTTGTGATTTGGGAATCAGAGGTAAATGCAGTCCCTTGAGGCCGTAATACACGTAAGAGTTCCTGCTTTGTGGTTGGTTTGCTAGCCGGGGTTTGTACAAAGATCACATCGGCCAGATTACTGGCAAGCGCAATCGAATCATTCTTTCCCTGATCTGCGAAAATCCGTTGTCCTAACAATCCCTGTTGATCAGCCAGGTTCCGCACCTGGGTTACTTCCTCTACGGATTCAGATTGAAAATACACCTGCAAATTGCTGTTTTGGATAAGTTCGATGACAAAAGAAGCGGCGTCGGTTTCTGGCAGGCCCACTACAACACAAAGCCCCCGATCCGTTTTCAGTTTATTCAGACAGGCTTTCGTAAAAGAAGCAGCAGTCTGATTCGTCTGTTGCGCTGCTCCAGCGAGGGGGCTCCAAATCAGAAGAAACAAAACAATGAGAGGCAACGTCGATCGTGTGATACAAAAAGCTCTCATGTGAATTTTCCTCAATCCTGTTTGAGTTATGAGCCAGGGAGAACGAGTTTCGATCATTCATGACCTTTTAGTCCATTGTGTCTTCATGATGGCAGTATTGATTTCATTTTTCAAAGAGAATCTGGCACTTTCGTTTTGAATTTTGAAACGCGTTCTCATCTGCTGATGTATGGGATTGGATGATTTATTAATAGTGCTAAGGAAATTCGGGAGGTAAATGTAGTAGAATGGTCGATGTGTACGGGTGATCCATTTGGTGTTAGAAATCTGATAGAACTTAAGAAAAAAGCAAATATCGGCTGGTTTAAATTTAGGAATGTGTGAACAATGAGTGCAGATTTCGTTGCCAGTCAAGCGTGAAATATCAAATGACGGATATTCCGATTGCGAACTGGCACATTCGTCTGAGTGAAAGCAAGGGGACCTGTTTCTTGCTCAGATGTTAAAAAAACTTTCGACTGGTGATCTATTCTAATCACTGGCGGTATTTTCGTATGAACCACATCTTACCGGATTATTATTTAAGTGAGGCGACATGGTTTTACTTATCCCTGTTGCTGACGCTCGCGGTCTTTTTCCGATTTGACCGTATTGCTTCGTTGCGCAATCTGGATTTGTTATTACTGCTGTCGATATCACCGGGCCTCTTGTTTCTTAGTGACCATCCTATTCTAGGAAACATCTGGTTGTTTGTGGGCACCGGGTTATTAGTAATTCGGATGAGCGTTGATTGTTTCTTTCAACGAAGGCCGCGAGGCGAGCAGAATCTGAATAGCTTTGGAATGGCTTTTCTCTGTATTTCGATTTTCGCATTTTTTATGGTGCGCGTTTTTACTGAAAAACCAGCTGCCGAAACCATTCAAACGGTCAAGCAAGCCGACAGCTTGTTAAGTATGGAAGATGTGACTGTTGCACAAGAGCAGAAAATTCCGGAAGCGGGTCCCACAGCGCGTCTTTTAGCTGCGCCTGTTGTTCCGCTTTCCAGTGCAGTGTCGCAAGCCAGCTTCGATTCTGCGACTTTAGCCGCACGGATTATGGCGATTTTGGCACATGCGTTCGTGATTGTGGGGCTAATCATAATGGGCAAAGTCCATTTTGCTGACACTCAACTTGGTTTGGCCATGGCGTTACTGTATCTCTTGTTGCCCTGTACTGCCTATGATGTGAGCAAAGCAAATCATGTGCTCCCTGCTGCCTTACTGGTTTGGGCGTTTGTCACATATCGGCAACCGATTCTTTCCGGTATTTTTATGGGTTTGGCATGTGGCGCCATGTTTTTTCCCGTCTTTCTCTTACCGTTATGGGCCAGCTTTTACTGGAAAAATGGTTTGAAGCGGTTTGTGCTTTCCGGAAGTGTTGTGGGGGTCGTTCTACTGGGGAGTCTGGTTCTGACCTCCGTGGACCGATTCTCATTTACACAACAGACAATTGGCTCAATTGATTGGTCGGTTCTCAAGTTTCAAGGTGGTCAGCAAATGCCGGGCTTCTGGAGTGCCTACGATACTGCCTATCGAATTCCCGTCTTTGTCGGCTTTGTCTTGTTAATTGCCTGTTTGACTTACTGGCCGCGAAAGAAGAACCTAGGCCACCTGATGTCACATACCACGGCGATTATCATCGCTACCCTGCTCTGGTATCCACAGCAGGGAAGCGTATATCTGTTGTGGTATCTGCCGATGCTGTTGATGGTCGTCTTCCGGCCACGACTCCTGTATACCACTCAGGGTCAAGACGTGGATCGGAATCAGGAGTCAGGCGAAAAACCGATTTCACGACTTCAGGATTCGGTCAACATTGTGCGGCATACCTCTCAATAAGTAAGTGGCCTGCCACGCAAGATAAGATTTCAATCAGGTCTGCTGGGAATATTCCTGATCAGCGTCAAGCCGAATCTCTTTCTCTGTGGATGCTTGCCTGCTCTCGGATTTCGCTAATAGGGGAGCCTCGATTTCCGGGGAATCAAAGTTGGTTTTAGTCCCCACGATGAACATGGGACGCGCTCTGACTTGGTCGTAGATACGTGTTACATATTCGCCAAGGATTCCAATTCCCAAAGCATTCAATGTACCAAAAAATGAGGCTGTGATGGTTGTGGAAGCCCAGCCGGGAATTGCCAGACCAGTAACCAGTTTATGATACATCACAAAGGAAATCAGCGCCATGCAGGCGATGGCAGACAAGGCGGCAATCACATAGAAAATGGTAAGCGGGAAAAAGGAAAAAGAGAAAATGGCAGTCTTAGCCAGTTGGCACAACTGAAGAAACGAGACACGCGGGTTCTCGTCGTAACGGGCCAACCGCTCAACGGACACACCAATCTGGCGATAACCAACCCAGGATCGGAGTCCAGGAAAGTAGCGATCACGGTCGTTCAGTTGTGCAATTTGAATGGCAACTTTACGGTCAATCAATCCAAAGTTGCCGGCATCCCGTGGAATCGATGTGCTGGCGATCAAATTGAGCGTTTTGTGGAACGTTTGGAACGCCCAGCGTTTGAGAAAACCCTCTTTGCGGTCTGTTCGAATGGCATAAACAACATCGTAACCTGATCGCCAGTGTTCAATGAAATCGACGATGGCAGTAGGACTGTCCTGCATGTCCGAATCCATAATGACGATGGCGTCGCCAGTGGCGTGCAGCAAACCGGCTTGAACTGCTGCCTGGTGTCCAAAATTCTTTGCGAAATGGAGTACTCTGACCCGCGAGTTTAAATCGGCAAGATCATTCAGAATTTGCCCACTCTGGTCTGAGGAACCATCATTCACAAAGATGATTTCATACTGGCTGCCTGTGGTTTGTAGAGCTTCTTCCACGGCTTGTAGAAGTTGAGGAAGTACCGTCTGCTCATTAAATACAGGCAGTACAACGGAAATCAGAACTTCAGAGATCGGCATTCGCGAAGGTGTTGATGAATTGGGCTGACTTTGATTCATTTGGTTAAGACTCCTACCAGAGAAAGGCCAAATGGAACTCCTGTCGCATGAATCAATTTTCGTTCGATTTGCGCACATGACATCAGGCAAGCGTTTGTGAACCGTGAAACACGAGTAAAGCGTGGAGGAGAATCATCCGTTCGCTTTAAAAGTTTGTCTTTTCCGCGAATCGCAATCGCAGCAGGCAAGCTAAACGAGTTCCAATGGGTGACCCATTTCACTTTTAAGCCGGCCTGCTCTGCATTTTGACGAAATTTCGATTTTGTATACCGACAGAAGTGCCCCAGTTTTCGATCCCAGTCTGAATACAGCATTGGATAGGCGGGGACGGTGATAATAATTCCGCCGTCCTCTGCCAGGGTTTCAGCTGCGTTTTTGAGTAGCTGTACCGGATCTTCCATATGCTCCATAACATCTAATAAAAGTACTGCTTTTGCTGAAGCAGGAGCAACAGGCCAAGGCTGACTCAATTCATGTACGAACACATTTTCTAAGCCGCGTGAGCGACCATGCTCCACTGCTTCTTGCATCAGATCAAAGCCGGTGACTTCATAACCCAGCCGACGGAACTCAAGTAAGTTCCGTGCCGAACCAATCCCACCTTCAATCACTAAACCGGGAGGAGGAAATTCGGTGGTCAAGATCTCTGTTACCAACTTGCGCTTGGCAACGTGCCACCAATAATTCTCTTCCAAATCAATTAGTTCGGTGAGGTGTCCTGGATCCACGAGATTATGATCTTTCCTTCAGAGCGACTGATGGTAATACAAAAAGTAGGTATAATCGATTATTAAATAGACCCTTGATTGGGATTAGGATAACAGTGTAATCAGGAGAACTCTGCAGGTTTCCTGACAAAATGACATGTTTTTAGTCAAAATAAGCATATTTTTTTTACCTATAGTGCTTGTCCTGACTATAGTGTTTTTTGATTCTGGTCTTCAGAACTGCAGTGGTACGTGTAACTATGTGGAGTATTGATGGTGAGAGATCAGGTAACCGGGCAGGTAACAGCATTCACATGGATAGCTGTTATGATTTTTTTACTAATTATAATTCTAAATGTTCCGCTTTTCCTCAGAATGCCTCTAGCGACAGATGTCGTGTTTTATGACTTACAGGCACAAATGGTTCTCAATGGGGGAACCTTATATCGGGATATGTTCGAGACAAATTTGCCGGGGATTGTCTGGGTACATATGCTGGTTCGTTCGCTTGTGGGGATGAGTTCTGATGCCATTCGAGCCGTTGACCTCGTGATTTTCAGCGGGACTACGTTCCTGCTAATGCAGTGGAATCGCAGAAACCATCTTTCGCTGACAGGCATGCTTTGGATTGGGATTGCCCTGTTTTCGTTTTACTTTTCGATTTCGGAATGGTCTCACTTTCAGCGAGACACTCTGATGCTTCTCCCTTCAATGGCGGCACTCTGGCTTAGACGTAAGCAAATAGATCGACTCATTGATCGCAATCAGTTAACTGGTGAGGCTTCGTTTGTCTCGATTTTGGGATGGGCGTTTCTCGAAGGGCTTTTTTGGGCAGTTGCTTTTTGGGTGAAACCGTTTGTTGCGATACCGGCATTGTGTGTCTGGATCGGATCGCTGTTGATTGTTGGACAATTCCGAAGGCTACTGATTGATTTTTCCGGTTTATTGCTGGGAGGTTTAGTTCTTGGTGCAGTTGGGATTTTCTGGATCTGGCAGAATGGTGTCTGGCCTTCATTTTATGAAACGTTTACAGAATGGAATCCCGAGTATGTGGCAGCACGGAAGGCGGGATGGGAGTCAATGCGTTTTGCCCAGTTTTTGTACCGATTTTATCCCTGGTTCCTGCTGCATCTGGTCGCGGTCCCACTCGCATTGCTGGCATTGAAAGATTATTGGAATAACAGCAGGAATACAGAAACGGACACTGCTATTGAGCCGGGGAAACGAGACTTTGTTCTGCTCGCTTGCATGTATCTGGGCTGGTTATTTCAGTCAGTCATGTTCCAGCACCTATTTGATTATGTGCATCCCCCTTCCCATCTATTGGCCATTACCGTCATCGGTGGTTATTTAGGCAGCCGCTTTCAGAGTCGTTCCTTGTCCTGGGGCTGGAAAAGCGGGATGGCTTTTTTCCTGATGATGGTGGTGCTTTCATTTCCGGGATTCAAACCCCAACGAGCAATGTTGTGGAAGACTTGTGTCATGAATTCCAGTAACGCCCAGTTAAAGTCTCAGCTGACTTTGATGGTGCAGGTCGATTGGGAGGATCTGGAAGCCGTGAAACAGTATTTGAAGTCGCAAAATCTGAAAGACGAAGAGCTGCATTGTTATAACAGCACCCTGGTGTATTTGTATCCGGAACTAGCTCTCAAACCTGCGACACGGTTTGTCTTTTTTGACTCGGCCTTGATTTTTTGTCCGAACCATCGAAATGAATTGTATGACGCCATCAATGAAAGCCCGCAAAAATATATTGTGACCGATCTGATAGACAGCGGCTTTAAGCACAAGTCCGCGTTGGCGAAATCGTCGAACCCGGAGCAACTGACACCTCCCGATTATCCAGTTAGCATGAAAGGGGCCTATCCCTGGTCGCATCCTGTTGTATTCCGCTCAGGACGCTATCTGGTACATAAGGTGGAGCGTCCCCTGGGTCAGTTTATGGGAAGTGGACGTGTTCCCACTGAAGAACGTGTCCAGGAATATTTTCGGCGCCAGCAAAAACAGAAGACCGAAAAACCATCAGATTCCTAGATCCTAAATGGTGGCCAATTCCATCAAATGATTGCTGCCTTGTATTTGCTGACATCGTATTCGTTTTATTCTGCTTTGGTTTCTTTCACAGAGCGAAACGGCATGAGCAATAAGATGCAGATGATTGCAAGTGTGGTAATGGTAATCATACGCCCGATTCTGAATCCGGGAGGTTCATAAACAAGTTCAACCTGATGTTTGCCTGCCGGAAGTGGAATGGCTCGCAATGAAAAATCGGCAGGTAAAACAGACACGCCCACTTCTTTAATTCGTGCAGACCAACCCGGGTAGAAAATGTCAGAAAGAATGAGATATCCTGGTGCATCCAATTCAGCCATGATTTGGAGCTGGTTGGGAGACGTTTTTAATATCTCAGCCGCTTTATAACTCTGCCGTTTCCCGGCAGGCAAATGATCCTGTGGTAGCAAGACTTCCTTTTGCGGTTGCACTTTGGCGATGGAATCAACAATTTGATTGCTGGGCTGATTTTGATTTAACGGTATCACCTTACCTGTCAAAAATGCTCTCGGTAGCGGATTGGTATTTTCCAATATCAAATAAGGGATAGGGGCTGGTTCCGAATTCCGTAATGCAAATTCCGCTGGAATGGTTCCCCGTTCAATGGTTTTCCAGCCAGCGAGTTCAATCTGTTGATTGGTTTGCAGGATCGCGTATTTGATACTCATCAGATTCAACAGCGGCTGTCGTGCTGTGGAGAGTTGAGGCTCGCTATAACCGGCCATCATCAGAGCAGCGTCAGGCTGAGGGAACGTTGCCGCTGCCAGCAGCCCGAGACGAATGAGCGGCACTGGTTCATACCCCTGTACTTTCCGGATCTGGTGTTTCCATGCTTCACGGTCACTCAGCAGCTTCTGCCCAACCAGGACGCGATGCTGCCCCAGATTCTCTTTTAAGAATTGAATAAGTTTGGTTTCATCTCGAAATGAGGCTTGGGGAATGGTTCTTAAAATATGTTTGCTATGTGCTGACAGTTCCCAGGAACAGAGGATAAAAAGTAAAATCAGGCCTCCGATCGCGGTCTTACGGGAAAGACAGGCTGAGAATACCGCTGCAGAAACCCCCATTACCGCAACCGTGATCGAGATCAATTGCAGTTTCATGATTTGTCCCGGGTTGAGGTTCAGGGAGACCAACCCCCCCGAATAGAACATCAGAGAAATCAAGCAAAGTCCTCCGATGGCGAAGCAGGCTAATGAAAGATTGCGGTACTTGTTTCTGGCTATATTTAAAAACAGAGACGAGATGGTTTCACATCCAAAACCCGCCAGCATGGCAACTACCAGGGAGCAAATCCACATCATTCGAGCGGGCATTCGAAACATGGAAAATCCGGGGATGATCTTATGACAGAGCATGTAAAAAGGGAGCTGGGGGCCGAACGCGAGTAAGAAGGCTACGAATCCGATTAAAGTCAGTCGAATGACCGTTCGATTTCTGATGGAACTCACGCAGCCAAGGCAAGCAAGTAACAGCGGCAGGCATCCAAAATAACAAACCGCTTCCCAGTAATAGCCGCCCGGACCTCTGTATTTGTCAGGTCCTCCCCAGACAAACGGATCCAGCAACTGCAATAGACTGGGAAGCGCAAGGCTGCCGCTTTGCAAGGCTTTCGAGTCAATTCCCCCTGATCTGACCGCCTGTTGGGTGTAGATTGTAATGGGAATCAGATCGATTGCGACCAACCCGATCGTTAGCAGACCTGCGAATAACCAACCTCGGCTCAAGGCACCTGCTGAAACAGGAATGTTTGAATAAACAGATTCGTTTTGCTCTGCTAAGACCTGTTCGGATTGCCGTGTATTTTTTTTCGGAATGAGGGCGATTAAGGACTCGATTCCAATCGAAGCCGTAAGGAAAAGTAGCAGGTAATAAAGTTCCTGAACATGTCCACAGAAAAATGCCAAAGAAATCAGAATTGTCAGAACGGGGATCGCTTTTTTGCGCCCTTCAAATAAAAGTTCATAGCCATATAAGATCCAGGGGAACCAGGCGATTAGCGTAATCGACGTGTAATGCCCTTCACCCGTCTTGGCGACAAAATAGGGGGCTGCCAGAAAAATGATGCCTGATATAAGGGCGCTGAAGAAATTAAGTTTGTATTTTCGACCAAGTAGATAAGCCCCCCAGCCAGCCCACCAGTGATGGAGAATCATCATCCAGCTGATTGTGGATAATGCGTTAAAGAAAAAAAAGATCCAGTTGACTGGATAAAAGAGCGAGGATTGCGGGTTGCCTAACCAGGGCATTCCCAGAAGTGAATAAGGATTCCAGAACGGAAGCTGGTCGTGTTGTTGAATGCTGTCTTTTTGATAGCTTTTCAAGGCGATAAAAATATTTGTGGTATCGTTGTGTCCTTGATCCTGAGAACCAACCAGCACATCCGATGGATTGACCACTAATGCCTGAAAACACAAGGCGCAGAAAGCCGCGAGTACCAAAGCTGCGATCAAGTTCTGAAACAGTCTGGAACGCATTTGCATCATTTCTAAAAGAGAGTAAAGATGTCGATGATTTTAGTTTCGATGTGGAGGCTGCAATCCATGTGGCTCGAAAATCTTAGCATACATTTCAGGCCGTCGATCAGCCATGCGGTCAATCACATGTTTATCGGGGACCCGGTCGACTCTTTTGTTACGTGCGATTTCAGGATCAATCGTAGCGTAAATAATTTCTTCTTCTGTTCCAGTTGCACGCGCTAACGTTTCACCGGAGGGAGAACAGATACTGCTTTTGCCGATAAATTGAAACCCGCGCTCATGGCCGACTCGATTGATGGCGCAATAATAAATCCCATTCTCCATCGCACGCATATTCACTCCGTGCTCGGCCATACATTCTGCGCCGGAAGGCCAGTTTGTGGGGAGCGCGATGAAATCAGCACCCTGCAGCGACATAATACGCGATGACTCCGGGAAGGCGCTGTCATAGCAGATGTTAAGGCCGATATTGGCTTGTGGATGTTTATAGACGGCAAATTCCTGATCGCCGGGAGTCGCAAACCGATCCACACCCAGATAAGGCAAATGAATTTTGCGATAGCTGCCTAGAACACCTTCCGGGGTAATCAGAACGGCCGCGTTGTATACTCCCTGTTTTGCCCGCTCCAGCATTCCTATAACAACTGAGTGGTTCCGTTCGCGACACACCTGTTGCAGTCTGTCAGTCGAAGGACCAGGAATCGATTCTGCGAATGGGATCGCTTCTTCTAGATCGGCAAAGCAGTAACCGGTGATCGCGCATTCCGGGAACACCGTCAGATCTGCTCCTGCGGATGCCGTCACATTCATTTTTTCAATGATGCGCGCCAGGTTCTCTTCTTTTGCCATCAGAGAAACATCCATTTGTACGCCGGCAATTTTCATATACTTCGATCCCCGAAATCACGATCAATAAAAGACGCTATTCAATGCGAACCAGATGATTCGATTATAAAGGACCGGAACTCGAGTTTCTATTGTTTGCCGTCGATTAACCGGGAATTCAATAGCGTTTCGTTGTTTTGAAGGGAGAGGCTTGCTGAATGGGATGCGGAGTTTGTATTGTCGGTGCAGCTTGCCGCGGTGGAATCAGCACACCGGATTCTACTAGCGTGATATAAGTCAACGTCAATAGAATTGCATAGGCAACGGCGTTTCCAAACAGACCTTTCCCAAACCACTTCAGCGCGCTGCCAGAGGATCTTTTCAAGCGGATTATGACTCCCTTGCGTTCTACGCTATAGACTTCATCCAGCACCAGATGGGATAGGAAGCCTAAAGAGATGCCGCCCGCCATGAGAAATTTGACTGCATATGAGTCACTCACATAGGCCAGGAATACGGATTCGCCAGCAATGATTAACGCCGGAATGCTGTGAAACATGCCTCGGTGAACCGCAAATTTTCCCAATATGGTTGAACCACCATAGCGGACAGCTGCATAAGTCACCACGGCCATCAGGATGGCAGCATCCGGGTCAGCGCCTTTTCGGATCATGCTCCGCATTGCGACAAATGAGGCAACGGCTGCAGTCAAGCTGAAGAGTTCTTTGATCGGGCGCCCGGTTTCTGAGTCCAGGTCTGGTAGCATGCCGCCGATCCAAGTCAAAACGCCTGCGAGAATGCCCTGTGTCGGAGTAAATCCGAAGATTAAACTGGAAATCGTACCATAGCCGATTCCCAGTAAACCACTGACGCTAATATGTTCCTTGTAACCGGCCATACGTATTCTTCCCTGAGGTTGCGGTACAATTCCGGAATAGGTGAGGCGAAATCCTTCCGCCTGAGATCGTAGCAAAGAATGGGGAATCGGATCAATGGGACTTCAAACAAGCCTGCTTCCAGACAAAAATCCCTGGCTTATTGGGAAATGATTTGCAGAACCTCGTCTTTTAAGGCAGCATTGACGGCCATTCCATTTCCAGTGTAAATCGAAGGGGTCCCGTCAAAGTCGATCCAGTGTCCGCCTGCTTCTTCCAGAATGGGGACCAGCGCCGCGGCATCCCAGGGGCTCAAAACCGGGTCGACCATGACCTCGGCTCGTCCAGTCGCTACCAGCATATGACCGTAACAGTCTCCCCAGCCGCGTGCCAAGTAGGAATTTCGACAGAGGTACTCATAGGCTTTTTGTTTGCCAATCGTTTCCCAACGGGTCATGGTTGTGGTGCAAAAGACGGATTCAGACAGTTTCGTTTTGTCAGAGACTTTGGCGCGTCGTAGTTCCTGATCCCTGATTTTCCACCACGCTCCGTCACCTTTGATGGCATAGATCACTTCATCCAATGCTGGGAAGCGACAGACCCCCATGACCAGTTTGCCGTTTTCTTCCAGACCCAGCAGAGTTCCAAACAAGGGGACCCCTTGAGTGTATGGTTTCGTTCCATCAATCGGATCGAGAATCCATTTGAATTCATTTGTGCCTTCAACAGCCGGGAATTCCTCTCCCATGATACTGTCGTCTGGAAAGGCGCGCGTGATTTCAGCTCTTAAGATCTCTTCAGCACCACGATCAGCAATCGTCACGGGTGAGTCATCGCTTTTGCGATCTACCTGGAGATCAGGGGACTGGTAATGCTGCATAATCAGCTTACTGGCTTTTTCTGAAGCTAATAAAGCCAATTCTAATCGTGCTTTTAATTCAAATTGTTCTGAATGGATAGGCATAGTTTCGTCTTCAATTTTTAATTTTAAAGGCTGATAACCAATTAGAAAATCATGATAGCATGAGGCTGTATCTAAGGAGCAAATTACTCGTCTTCCAGACGGTAGAGGTGCTCCCCTGCTTTTCTGACGAGAAGAATTCCTTCTTCTTCTCGATTTGCAAACGATTCAATATCAATGCTGTCGGGATCCCGATAGCCAAGATTGATTTTCTGACAGAGTTCCGGCGGAATTTGTGAGGCTAGTGTGACCTGAACTCGAGGATGTTCGACGCCATCTTCAAAAGTACCGGTCCCTCTGACATGGGTCGAGTGTGCCAGGATTCCCCAGGGGTATTCTTTGAACTGGTCCCACTGTTTCGTGAAATAGTCACGCACGTGATAACCGACTTCTTCAATTAACTTGCCGTGCGTGATGGAAATTTCTTTCATGTGGGGGGCGTAGATAATTAATTCGCCCCCGTCGGCGACAACCGGTTCCAGTTTATACATGCACTTGCCGGCGACCCATAATTCATCGTACATCAGTGGGGCACAAGACAAAACCTGCTTGAATGGTCGCGGCATGCGTTTGATATGAATCTGGCCGGATAAGTCAGCGGCAGATTCCCAGGCTGTTTCTGGTGTTCCATAAAACAAACCGTACAGCGAACTGTCCGGGGCGACGACAAATGTAATGCAGCGTTTTTCGTTCGGAATCATCGAGGCTGATCGATTGACGACATCACGAACGGGGGTTGATTTGACTCCAATGATTCCGACATTCGTAATCAAGGCACCCAGCCAGTGAAAAAAGTTCAACAGGTCTGGACCAGAAATACCCGGGAAGAAATATTTACTGCCACCGGAAAACCCAACCACTTCATGCGGAAAAACCGGTCCCATGACCTGCAGAATGTCATAATCCTTAATCCGCGCATTGATCGTGACAGGTACTTCCATTTCCAGAAGCCCTGAGGAAATTTCGGACGTCTCTTGTTTTGTGAGCGTACCAATTTCAATGAGTCTGTCGGGATTGTCCCACTCGTGGTTATAAAGACCAACGTCTTTATATTCGGCTTGTCGGGCGCTCTCGGAAATTCCCAGCAGGCGACAAATGTCTGCTTCAGGCATCGGAGGGTGTGTCCCCAGAGCGACCAGAACGTCAATCCGTTTTACGACAGGACTGAGTAGGCGATGGAAAGTCGAAAAGAGAAGCGGCAACGGAGCAGTACGAGTTGCATCCGGGATGATCAGCAGGATGCTTTTATTCCGATAGTCTTCGACAGGGAGATTCGATTCAAACCATTGAATCACATCCTGCTCACTAAGGGTCTGATGAGGATTTTCCATTGACAATCATGCTTTCAGATGAGCCCGTTCCTGCCAACTCTGCTTCGAAATTTGGACGGGCTAACAATGAAAACCAATTATATAAATAAGTTTTGCATAAAGTGAAACGACTTGGCCTTCTGTGAGAGTCCTATATCACACTTTCTTCTATCCGCATAGTCTCAAGGGGATGAACTTCAGAGACTCTTTGAGATAATAGAATGTTCACATTCTTTTTTCATGGAACTCGAAATTTCATAAGAAAACCGACCAGATTGACTGGTCAAAAGCAGCGTAGATCAAGTAACCTCGTAAGATGCGCTTTGGTTGGGAATTGAGGGGGAATCTCTCAAAAATCCCGGTCAGGCATTTTCGGCTTTTTTTTGAAAGTCAAGAAATCAAAAATTTTGTGTTCCGACCGATAATATCGTTGGTCCAAGATCAATTCAGGACTGACTTATGCAGATAAACGAGAGAGTCTCAAGAATGCAAATTGCGTTTTGGGATCCGGCAGGAGGCCGTCCATGACGTTAGCAGAATTGCTTGAAAAACAATTTCGTGCAGATATCCGTTTTCGTGGTGCCGCTTATATTGAAGCGGAACGCGTTGAACTCACTCGTATTACAGCCGATCATATCTTTGCTGTGGTCCGTGATGGCGTTGAGTACCAGACGCAATTATCACGCGATGATGGTAACTTAAAGACATATTGCACTTGCGATCAGTTTCAAAAATTCAATGTCTGTAAGCATCTCTGGGCTGCGATTCTCGCCGTCGATGAAGCTGGCTATCTAGCCGGGGCGGTCAAGCCTGGTTACATTCCTCCGTTTATCATCGAAAATGCGCCGCTCTCATTTGATGACGATGCGGATGATTTAGATTTCTCCATGCCGGCAGACTTTGATATAGGAAGTCCTCGCTCAAGAAAGGCTAAATCGGGTAGTAGTCAGTCGACAGCGGTTTCTTCGAAACCCCGTCTGCGTGATTGGGAATCGCGGTTAGTGGAACTCAAGAATGAGTTTGCTATGGCTCCGGTCCTCTCGAAAACAACGCAGCAGGAACGTGAAATCTTTTACGAGATTGATATCGAAGAGAGTCAGGAATCGGGGCAATTAGTAGTTCAGACTTCCCAGCGGCAACGCCGGGCGAATGGCCAGTGGGGCAAATTAAAGCCTCTCAAGCTAAAGGCAGGCCAACTGCAGGAAGTCGAACATGAAGATGACCGCCGGATTCTGGCCTACCTGTCGGGGGGAACTCCCGAACGAACAAACTGGCGGGCACAGCAGACTGAGACTCAGGTTGCCGCCTTTCGGTATCGGATTCCCTTCGAACTCTGTGAACTGATATTGCCTCTGATGTGTGGAACGGGGCATGTGCGTTACATGGACCGTCAGCCTGAAGATGTTGATTCTCTCATCTGGGATGGTGAGAATTCCTGGGAATTCTGCATGGGAGTAGAACACGACAGGAAAGAATCCAATTGGAAGTTGAGCGGTCATATAAAACGCGGCGATGAGGTTCTGGAAATTTCCTCGGCTCGATTGATCGTCGCTGGCGGACTGGTCTTAACACGCGATAAGATTACGCCGTTGGAAGACTATGATGCATTTCCCTGGATTAAAATGATTCAGCATAACCAGACAATTGAAGTTGACGAGGGAGAACAACAGGAACTGGTTGATCGTTTACTGGATATGCCGGTTTTACCCCGGCTGGAATTACCGGATGAATTGCATCTTGAGGAAGTCACCAGTGAACCTAAACCGGAATTGTTAATTCATTCTCCTCAGAAAAAACGCTGGCAACAGGATCGTTTGTACGGCGAGATTCATTTTAATTACCTGGAGCATCTGGTTTCAGGATCGAGTACACAATGGGCCATCGTTGATCGAAAAGAAAAACGATGCATCCTCCGTGATCGGGAAAAAGAATCCAAGGCCTGGACCCTGTTGCAGGACAGTGGTTTTCGTCGGTTATTAGATCGTCGAATTCAGGGGCGCGACGTCGAAATCTCTGCACGCGACCTGGGAAATGCGGTCCGGGATTTGATCAAAGAGGGCTGGGCAGTCCGGGCAGATGGAAAACAGGTTCATCAGCCGACAGAGATGCTCTTCAAAGTTCAGTCTGGCATTGACTGGTTCGAATTGCATGCCGATATCGACTTTGAAGGTCAGACAGTTCAATTTCCGGAACTACTCTCTGCTTTGGCACGCGGTGATTCCTCCATCAGACTCGATGATGGTTCTCTGGGGATTCTCCCGGAAGAGTGGATCCAACAGTATGGGATTCTCGCCGGCATTGGAGTCACTGATGAAGATCATATCCGCTTTGCACCCAATCAGGTTGCTTTGTTGGATGCACTGCTCAACGCTCAGGAATTCGTCGAAACTGATGCCAAATTTGACGAGATTCGTGAGAAGCTCCGATCATTCTCGGGGATTAGCATCGACAAAGAACCTCCTGGATTCGAAGGCGAGTTACGCAAGTATCAGCTCGAAGGTTTAGGCTGGCTGCAGTTTTTACAGGATTTCCATTTTGGAGGCTGTCTGGCTGATGACATGGGGCTGGGTAAAACAGTTCAACTGCTGGCTTTATTGCTAAGACGCAAGCAGGCACGCGACGAACATTTCCCTTCTTTAGCCGTTGTTCCAAAATCTCTGATGTTCAACTGGATGCAAGAATCAGAAAAATTTACTCCAGAGCTCAAGGTAATTGAATATTCTGGAGGAGATCGAAGTAAGCTGGTGGAGCAGTTAACTGAATATGATCTAGTGTTAACAACCTACGGTACGATGCGTCGAGATATTACGCAGATCAAGGATATCCAATTTGATTATGCTGTTCTCGACGAAGCTCAGATGATTAAAAACTCAGGTTCGCAAGTCGCAAAAGCATCACGCCTGCTTCAGGCAAATCACAGACTTGCATTAAGTGGTACTCCTGTTGAAAACCATTTGGGAGATCTCTGGTCGATCTTTGAGTTTCTCAATCCAGGAATGCTCGGGCGTAGTTCTGTCTTTAAAGCCTACACGAATGATATTGAAGACAAAAACTCACGCATTATGTTGGGCAATGCATTGCGTCCATTCATTTTGAGACGGACCAAAGAGCAAGTTGCTAATGAGCTGCCTGAAAAAGTGGAACAGACCTTGTACTGCGATATGGGTAAAGAGCAAACTCAGCTGTATGATGAACTCAGACAGCACTACCGTGATTCCATTTTGGGTATGGTGGAATCAAAGGGGCTGGGTAAGACCAAGATCCATGTACTGGAGGCGTTATTACGTCTACGACAGGCTGCCTGCCACCCTGCTCTCCTTGATCGTGGGCATGCTTTGGATGCTTCCGCAAAGATGGATGTTTTGATTCCCCATCTGGAAGAATTGATTGAAGAAGGCCACAAAGCACTTGTTTTCTCTCAGTTTACCAGCATGTTGTCGATTGTGCAGGAACATCTGGACAAGAAAAATATCGTCTACGAATACCTGGATGGCCAGACACGTGACCGCAAGGAACGCGTCGAACGGTTCCAGACTGACGAAGACTGTGGTCTCTTCCTGATTAGTTTGAAAGCCGGAGGGTTGGGCTTGAACCTGACTGCCGCCGACTATGTGTTCATTCTCGACCCCTGGTGGAATCCAGCTGTTGAAACACAGGCTATCGACCGGGCACATCGAGTCGGGCAAACAAAACGGGTCTTTGCCTACAAACTAATTTGTCGCAACACGGTTGAAGAAAAGATCACCGAGCTTCAGCAACAGAAACGGGAAATGGCAGACGCGATCCTGGAAGAAAACCAGAGCGTTCTCAAGAATCTATCAAGTGACGATCTGGAACTGCTCTTGTCGTAAGCGGGTTTACTTGTCGGATGCCTTTTTCTCGGCCAGGCCTCGCGTAAATGCCTCGTAGGCTTCCCGGTATTCTTCTGGAACGGGTAGCCGCCGGGGGCCGAGGCTCTCGTTGGTTTGCTTGCGTGTGCTTGTCCGATCTCGTTGTGCCGCACGGGAAGCGGGCTTGAGTGATTTTAACATCTCTTCAAACTGACGTTTGCGAGCCAGTGATTCTGCAGACTGTTGGTCGCTGTCAGGTGTCTGGAGTTGTTTTTGCAGCCGTTCGGAAAACTTCTGCATTTCTTCTTTTGTCCAGCCTAGTTCGTTCATCAATTCCTGATCAACGTCTTTCCGCTTTAATTCATCTTTGATTCGTTTCAGAACCAGATTGGCAGCTTCTTTTCCATATTCCAGATTGGCCTCTTCGGCCTCGGGGAGATTGGAGTTCTCTCCAGAACTCGCATTCGGATCACCTTCGGCACTGCTTTGCCCTCCGTTGGTAGCGCTGCTTCCCTGTGGATCGTTTGATTTTGAACCTGTGCTCGAACCGGCTCCCGGCTTCGGATCACTTTTGGATTTGCCAGAGCCCTGACCTTGTGAAGCGCCACCCTTCTCACTGGATTGAGAGCCTTTTTTGCCTGCCCCGGATTTGCTTTTTCCCGAGGATTCCTGTCCGCCTTTCTTTCCTGACTGGTTTTGATCCATAGATGGCTTGGAGTTGGAAGCTTCTTTCTTTGAACCTTGTTCCTGGTTTCCTTTTTGTCCGGTGGAATCACCTTTACCTGACTGTTTACTACCCGACTGTCCCTGATCATTCTGAGAGCTGTTACCGCTTTCCCCCTCTTGGGGCCGTTTGGATTTTTGATCGGTGGGATTGTTTTTCCCTTTTGGAGGTTCATTGGAACCATCGGGCTGGTCTTGTTTTTGTTTGGATGGATTTTGGGACGACGGTTTTTGCTGCCCGGAAGGGGATGGATTCTGGTTTGAATTGGCCGGTTTTCTCATCCCTTCTTGAGGCTTGTTTTCCATTGGATCGCCTGGTTTTTCGGGTGAGGAATTCTGATTTCCGCCGGGTTTCGGTTTCTGCTGAGAGTCGTTTGCAGGTGACTCATTTTTTTTGCCAGGACGCATTGCGGGTTTGTCTTTTGGATCACGCTCCACATTCTGACTGCTCTTCTCAGGCTTGGCATTGGGATCGTGGTTTGGCGTTCCTTTGCCTTCGGTTTTTCCATCTGATTTTGTCTTCATCGCATCTTCCGAAGGAGCGGATGGTTCTTTTTTCCCTTTGGGTACGGGACCGCTTTGATTCGGTTTCTGTTTTCCTTTCGGGTCCTTATCCGGCTGCTTTGACTTGGATGAAGGCTGTGGCGCGGAATTCTTGTTTTCCGAACCATCGGGAGTCCCTTGTGAATTCTCAGTAGACTTTGAGGGAGATTGATTTGGTTTTTGTGAAGTGTTTGACGATTTCTGGTCCTGCATCTTTTGGTCTGAAGATGGCTCACCCGATTCCGTCTTTTCGGAACCGGGCTGCTTTTGATCAGAAGCGGGATCTGGTTGTTGGCCTTCTTTTTTCAGTTGTTCCAGGATTTTCTTGATTGCTTCCTGATCGTCTTTGCCGTCGCTGTCTAAACCTTGCTTTTCATCCGATTTCTGTTGATTCGGCTCAGAGGCTGGATCCTCGGTTTTTTGAGGATTCTTCGAATCGGATTGCTTCTGACCGTCTTTGTCTCGTTCCTTCTGGCCCATTCCTTCTTTGCTTTGATCCCCTTCTTTGGTACCTTTTTCGCCGTCCTTGCCTTTCTCAGGTTGATCTGGTTTAGGCTGAGAACCGGGGTTATTTCCGGGTTGAGGCTCTTTGCTGTCTCCCTGCTCCGGTTGTTTTTTCTGCTGTGAATCTGGCTTTTGGTTTTGCTGCGCCGACTTTTGTTTTTGTTCCTCAAGTTGTTTTTTGGCTTCTTCTCGCGAAACAGGCTCTAGAATTTCAATTTTGATTTTCGGTGTGTTTTTGCGGTTTCCAGAAGGATGCTTGTTGTCGCGGGCTTCCACCCAGAAGTAAATGGTGTCTCCCGGGGTAAGCCGCAACGGTTCCAGGACAAAGTCATGATTCAATCCAACGCTTTGTTCAGCGCCTTCAAAGATGGTTTTATCCAAAATCCGGATTTGTTCCTTATCAACTCTCAGATTGAGGTAACGGATTTTAAAATCTGGGTCTTCCGCCACGACAGAAATCGGAACGGTGCCATTGGCGGGCAGCTTTAAATCCTGTTTTGGCGAAAGCAATGAGATTTCCGGTGGTAAATCGGGTCGAATGACCAGTGGGTAGACGGTAGGCGAAAGCGTTGTCTGGCCTGCTTCATTTCGACATTTAATCTGGTAGAAGCCGGGGAAGGTGCCGTCAGCACGCAGCTTTAGCTTCCAGGTTGCGGAAATCGTGTTCTTTTCAATGGTCTTTTCGATCTGAAATTCCTCCAGCAAGGAGGCAGAGTCTTCTTCATCCGAGAAGAGCACTTCGAAGGACGTGATGGGCATATTCGTGGTCGCGTCAACAGTGACTTTTGTCCCTTCCCAGGCATCAATGGCCCCTCCAGGCTGTTCAACAGCGGCAAGATTCATGTACTGCGGGTACCCATATCGAACCGAATGGACTGTGGCAGATGGTGGTTGGATCACTTGGACCTGATACTCATCAGAGACAGCGTCACCTGCTTCGACGTGGTAGGTTAATTCCTGTCGGATTCCTCGGCCATTTACGCCCACTATTACGCCTTGATAACGTTTTAATGTGTCGTCCATCGAGCGTAGTTTGACCGGTTCATTGACCCTGCCCTGGTCGCTGGACGTGTAGTAAAGCATAATTTTGTCAGGGACTTCACCGCGTAGATCAACGGTCACTTCCAGTTGGCTGCCAGAGAGGACTTCGGTATTTCCTGGCGTCACAGAATTGATCTGGGTTTGTGTGGCAAATTCTCTTTGTGGAGAAAACGACATCGCTGCGGAAAGCGAAGGCCAGATTTCCTTGGGGGAGAACAACGCGTAGAAGCATAAAAGCGCAACAACAGCCAGCAGCCCATAAGAAAGTCGCATTAAGGGACGACGATCGATGGCCTGATCGGTATCCGTTTTGGAAAGCGTTAAAGCAGCTTTCTTTTCCAGCGAATTGATGATTTCTGGTTTAACGGGGCGATTTGATTTTTTCAAATCGATCAGATTCAGCAGGGAGCCTTCCATCTCTTCGGAGGCCTGTTCCAAAGCGTGTGCCGAATAAAGAGGAGTCACTTTTTTAAAGTAGGGCAGGATGAGTTTCCAAACCGCCCAACCCAGACAAGCGAATACAACTCCTACCAGCATGAGTAGACGGGCAGTATGTCCAAAGCCGCCTTTGATAAACCAATGATCGCAGACAACAAATATCAACAGGTAACCGAGTAGGATCGTCGAAATCCCCACGGCAGTAGTCAGCAGGTCGTTGGCTTTGATATGGGAGCCCGTTTTGGAAACCTGGTAATCTACGTACTCATCAAACTTGGCATAATGGCCTGTTCGATTTTCTGTTGCTGATGACGATTCGGATGCCGTTGACATGGAAAGCCTGTCTATAAATAGAAATCCCTTCGTGTTCTCCCGTACCTATTATAGAATGATCGACGCCAGCAGTGGTATTAATGTTCCGGAATTTTTCACGAGATTCTTTTTTACCGTTTTTTTCGGAAGAATTGTAAACAAATCCTCCAAAGCAATTAAACCAGCCCTTTCTTTTTTCGCAAAAACCACTCGCCTGTGAGCAAGAGTACGAACAGACCCAGAAAGTACCAGTTATCCCAGAGTGATATCCGTTTGTACCTTATGAGGCCCTTGTTCCATGATTTCTCTTTATTCATGCGAGTCAGAAAACTTTCCAGTTCTTCTGGCGGAAGTGCGCTGCCCCCGGACAGAGAGGCGATCGTTTCCAGCAGTGAATAGTCGGCTGCAGGGTTATCTAATTCCAGGTCACGGGGATCGACGATGAACCTGGTTGTGGCGTCAAATCCCAGTGAGACACCATTTTTTTCAGCATGTACGGTGACCCAGTAATCGCCTGGTTCCCTGGTTTGTGAAAATGTGGTTGTTGAAGATTCTCCGGTACCCATCGATTCCATCTGGTTCGATTTTCCGGAAGGGCCCTTCACTTGCACGGTAAAATTGACATCGGAAACAGGTTTGCCTTCTGAATTGCGGGCACCGAACTGAATCGGAATATGGGCACCGGGAGGCACGTTTCTGGGGGTAACACGTGCCCAAACGCTTTGTTCTGAATCATTTTCTTTATGAGCCAGCCAGAGAATCATCTGTCGCCAGAACCGTTCGTGCTCCCGGCGATTGCCAGAGAGGAACCATTGGAAGGTGGTGTCTCCGGCAAATGCCATCACCCTCACTCGCCCACCTACAACATCAGAGGCAAACAGTAGCGGGACGGCTTCATTGCCCGCCGATTGCGCCAGGATTTCCACCAGGTCATGTTTTTTACTTAAACGGTTTGCCCCTTTCAGGGGGGCCAGAGAGTTCCACATACGCTGATTGGCGGTGGCGGAATTGTCCAGCTGCATCACATAGCGCTGTAAGCCTAAAGACGTTGGGACCATTTTCAGGTCCTGGAAATAATGCAGATCTTTGGCAATTTTGTTGTCTGTCTGTTTTTCACTGGCGCGCATCTGGACCGGGATGAAAGTTTCCAGTGGGGTGTTGGCATATCCTCCGGGACCGAAACTATGATAACCGCCCGTCATTAACAGGCCGGCTCCCTGCTCCACCCGATTGGCAATTTTGCGGAGTGCCGTCGGCCCAAGAAGATCGGCGGGAACATCCCCAATAATGAATACATCGTATTTAGAGAGGTCTTTCAGATCGGCACTTAATGTTTTGGGGTTACCGGAAAAACCACTTCCAATCGGGAAATAATCAAGTTGGATCTTGGGGTCATTCATTGAGCGAATGAATTTCTGTTCTGGACGGAGTGAATCAAAATAGGCGACCTGTAATCCTCCTTTTTGCACAGTCACGATCGTTTCCAGGCGGTTGTTGGTCTGTTTAATTTCACCTTCCAGTGGGACGACTTCGACAGCAATTTTATATTCGCCCGGTATCTCTGGAGTCCAGAACAGTTCCACTGTACTGAGCTCATTGTTCTGAGTGGGATGGATCTGAGTCACAACACGCGAATTACTGTAGGATGGTGCAGGAATCATCTGGCCTGCTTCACCATTTTTCTTACCCGTGCGATCTTCCACCAGAAGCCGCACGGTCAGTTCGCGGTTCTCAGCACCGAGACTGCGCACTTTCACGCTGATGGGGGTGGTCTTTTTCTCAAATACCAGCGGATCAATGACCAGACTTTCCAAGACCAGATCTAACGCCGTATCTTGCAGAGTCGAAGAACCAAAGCCAATTGTATAAATCGGGATGCCTGAATCGCCAAAGTAACTGGCCTGTGATCTGACGTCGATATCATATGGAGGGAGCGTGCGTTCTGCGCCATCCGAAAGCAACAGCAGGCCGACAAGCCGCTCCTGTTGTAATTGCGAAGAGATCGTCTCCAGCGAATAACCGATGGCAGTCTGTTCTCCAGTAGCTTCTTCTGAGAATTCCTCGATGGGGACAAGTTCTTTAGAGAAATCAAAGCGTTTGATTCCAATGTTTTTATCCATGGTATCGAGCAGCGGTTTGACAGTATTTAGCGTTTTAACCAATTCGTGTCGTCGCGTGATACTTCCTGGACCGTCTTCTGTTTGCATGCTTTGACTGGAATCCGCCAGAATATATAACCAGGACTGTCTGGTTGTTTTATCAGTCAATTCGATGGCAGGACGCAACAGCATGAAGGCCAGTAAGAAAACGGTCAAGAGACGCAGGCCGATCAATGATCGACGCAAGAGTGGGGGTAAGTGTTTTACTCGTTGAGGGTATGTGACAAGAACCAACGAAATTAGCGCAATGATGATCAGAATCATTATCGGCCAGGACCAGATTGGTTCAAAAATTGGTTTCATGACGGATTCGAGAAAATGGGACTAGAGACTGAGAAGGCTGTTACTGATCTCAGGAAGAGACTTCTGCTGATTGGTCAACCTCATAAAAAAAGTTTGCTGTAAAATGTTCCAGGCAGAAAAAAAATAATAGGATGGTTGTTAGCAGTGGAAAGACTTCGACTCCCAATCGCCCGGTTCGAATGGTTCGTTTGAGCCCTTCCATATCATGGGTCAGGCTATACCGGTTTTTTCCGAGAATCTGGTCGAGTTCTTCCACAGTGAGCGGACGGAAATTACTTTCTCTGGGGGATGCATTCACGCTAAACCCGGTCGAGAGGCGTGTCTGGTTACTGAAATTATCACTCAGTTGATAATGGCCAACAATTTTAGTCTCAGGAATGAAAACCTGATGATCGCCTGATTTAACATCAATCGGCAGTTGTTTTAAATCGGGAGTTCTTAATAAAAATGCTTGTGGGGGAGACACAGATGCGGGCCATTGATAGCTGGCGACGTCTCCAGCAAGGTAGTTCGTTCGATTTACTTTTGTGTGAACAAGATACCGGGTCAGTTGATCGGCAAATGCCAGATAGGACCAGCGTGCGAATAACAGCTGGCTCCAGCCTTGGGAATCAACGCCCGTGGTAATAACAACTACTTTTCCCTGTCCCAGAGGTTGTTCGATGATGGCAGGAGAATGCCGGGAATCCGTATAAGTTGCAATCACCTGACCTCGATTCGCCGGTTGAACACGCCAGAAGCGGCTGACTTCCATTGAAGAGAGTTCTGCTGTCCCTCCCAGGTTCTGAAAATAAGAGAACAGAGAGTGTTTGTTGTTCTCCAGATCTAAAAACTCGGGGGGAATAAATTTGAGTGATCCCAGCAATTCCAGTGGAAGCAGTTTCTGAGCGGCTTCTGAATTAAACGAGACAATCATTGATTCCGGAGCATCGTCGTCACTCCCTAAAATGAAACAGATGCCGCCTCCATTTTCGGTATATTCTCGAAAGAGTCGCCAACTGGTTGTCGGTAACCCAGAGACATTGATCAGGTAGATGGCTGCATATTGTTCTAGTGGGAGCGTCTCAATTTCATTCAGCGAAGCCACTTGGCATTGGTACCGGTTTTTCTTGAGCGACACAAGTTTTTCCGGGGCTAAGGCGTCATTCCATAATTGTGCTGAATTCGGATCAGGACTGACAATTAAAATATTCGGCGGAGGTTCTGCCACAATGGTAAAAAATCGCACATCGTCTGGAAGATAGGGATCTGATGAGGAAATCCGCAATTCTCCCTGCGTAATACGTTGACTGATATTGGGGAGAATCATTTCCAGTTGCGATCCTCGATTTGCTGCTGAGGAGCTGTTCGCTTCTGAATTATCTGCAGTGGAATTAACTGTTGACAGTGGTCTTTGATCCCGTTTGATCAGCTGGCCTTTGTCATTTTGAGTGAATAGTTCCAAAAGCGTATTTTCTGCGGTGATTCCGGAAGAAACGATTTCTGTTTTTAGTGAGACGGAATTTCCCAGCGTTACCGTTTCACGTGATAGTTTGATTTGTGAGATACCGATATTTTGTGGGTTTGTGACCCCCACATCGATGACGTAAATTCCCAGCCACTTCAGTTTTTCCAGTTGCTGTTTGATTAATTGTGAAGGTTGGCTCCTCCAGGCGGAACGGGCTAGATCAGTGTAGAGATAAATTTCTCTAATATATTGATCTGAACCTGGAGGTGCTGATGCAGAACTCTGCTGCTCAGCCTGGCTGCGTTTAAAGTCATCTTCCTGTCGGTTGATGGCGGTGCGCACGCGGTCGTCCAGAAAGAGCGAGTAAGCCGAGGTTTTCAGGGATTTGATTCTGGACTGAACTGCTGACAGGTCTGACTGATAGGGAGAGATATCTTCACTACTACTATGTAAAACCGATACGCGACTTTGGGATGGCAAATTACTCAAATGCTGGCTGGCAATTTCTTTTGCTTGATCCAGGCGAGAATGATTTTCCTGTCGGTAATCCATACTGAGACTGGTATCAAACAGGAAGACTGCAGTCACCGGAATGTTTTCCGCGACGGCTGGCAGTGGTTCAGATATTTCGGCGAAGATTCGCCGCTGGTAAGGCCAGAAAACGAGCAAGAGCAAGAGCAGAAAAACACTGGCTCCCACGCCGCCTCTTAAATAAGTGCGTTTAGTGTTCAAGGTTTGGTGAGAGAGTCGTTGGTGTTGATAGCGTCGCATTAAGAAAACGTACGCCAGGATTGCGATCAAGGTGATCGTTAACAGCATCACCAGTTCGTAAGTCGAAAAACTGTAATTGGCGGGCGGGAGCGCGGGTCTGGCCAGTGCGATAACGATGATGGTAATCACGAGAATTCGTAATAATAACAGCCAAAGATGCCGTAATTTTAGTCGTCTGGAGTTCTGTACTTTTCGTCGCTGCAGTAACGCCAGAGCCGGGAAAATTAGTTTTTTGGGTTTTGATCGTAGCAGGAAATGTAAAATCACCGGGATTATTGCGAGAAAGATTCCAAGTAATAAACCAGGGTGAATTAATGACATATAATTAGGTAGATCTATTGGAAAGACTCATCTTCAAATCAGAAATAGACAGTAGTCTCTGTTTGCATCGAAGCTCTACATTTGTGTTTGTTTAAAACTTTGTGCTTTCCGCTGCTGAATTGGATCGGCCGCTACCAGATTTAGGTGACACGATATCGACAGTCTCCAGACTAAAATCGAGATGCTCTTTGATGTTGGATCTGCCTGTCATATTCTTAGGAATAACCAGCAGAATCACCACCTGATTGTCACCACGTTCAACTTGATAAATTTGGAATTCATAGGGAACTCCATCGATCGGCATTTCGGGTTCAAGCAAGCCAACATTAAATGATTTCGGTTCAATGTATCCTTTTCCTTGCGGAAATCGTTCCGTTTTAAATTCTTCGTTATTGATGAATTGATTAAATGTACTCGCGATTTGATTATTGACATCTTCGAAAAAGATCAGTGCTTCGTCCATATTTTTTTCCTTCAGCAGGCTATTGTTGCTGAGAACGTACAAATAGGCAGGACGATCGACTATTTCATTTTCGAGATCGACGGGGACTTCCACACGCCATGCGCCTTCCAGACCGGGTAAGATCAGGTCAACATAGTCGGGTTGCCTGGGGTCTATGGTTGAGTCTGGTTCTGGAATTGTTGCTTCAGAATTATCTGAAGCTGCAGCAGGAGCGGCTGGCGGGGCGCTGATCTGCTTGAACTCGATGGGAACCCGCATACTGACTGAAGGGGAAGACCATGTATTTGACAGTGCCTGGTTTCGGACATCTTGATAAGCGAAAAACTGGGTAGTTTCATTCAGTCGCTGCTCGTACGTCTCTGTTCCGCAGCCATTCAATAGAAGAACTGCTGTCAACAGCAGGCTGCCATAACCGCGGATTCTTTGTGAGCAATGATTACAAATCAATAATTTGTTTTGCATAGTGAATATCAAGTTCCGTTATGAATAAATATCTGGGCTTTTTATGATCTGGTTTTCAGATTCTTTCTAATTATCATCTATTTTGATACGAAAGAAAAGCGCGATCTGGATTGGAACGATTAAAGAGGGTTGTGTACGGATCAACAAAAAGTATAGCGATTAAACAGAATAGATTGAGCCCGAACCTGGGGTGATTGAAGAGTTTTTTGGAACCATTGGGGCAACCATGCCAACCCAGAGGTTGTTCCCGCAATAGAAGTGCTCTCCTATAGCCTGCTTCTATTGTCGATGATACTAAAGGGAACGTCAACTTCGATCAATTTGTGTGTCGAAGTTTTTATTTTTCAGCACGATAGCGTACTTCGCCGGAAACAATGACGATTTCCGCTCTGCCTTGCAGTTCTTTTCCCAGAAATGGCGTGTTTTGGCTGGCTGATTTCAGGTGGCCCGGTTCCAATTGGTATTTGATCTCTGGATTGATCAGGGTGATATCTGCGTCGGCGCCATCTGCCAGTGTCCCTTTGGGAAGGCCTAAGATGTTTCCCGGGCCACAAGTGAGCTTGCTGATTAATTCAGGCCATGATAGATGTCCGGGAATGATCAAGCTCTGGATGCAGATCGGAAGCAGGGTTTCTAACCCAATAATGCCGAAGTCGGCTCCCAGAATTTCATCGGTCTTTTTCTCAGGCGCATGAGGTGTATGATCCGAGCAGATCGCGTCAATCGTACCATCTTTGAGACCCTCGATCAGGGCATCGATGTGTTCCTGGGTACGCAGTGGTGGTAAAACTTTATAGTTCGGATCGTAGGTTTCCAGCATCTGGTCAGTTAGTGTCAGATGATGTGGTGTGACGTCGGCAGTCACGTGAATGCCCGCTTGCTTCGCTCGTCGAATCTGGGAAACGCTATTTTGCGTCGAAATACACATCAGGTGAATACGTCCTTGAGTCAGCTCAGCCAACGCAATATCACGATTGACCATGATTTCTTCTGCCGCTGCCGGGATTCCCTTTAATCCGAGAACCGTGGAGTAAAAGCCTTCGTGCATTTGCCCTTTATCGGCCAGTTCAGGTACTTGAGGGCGATTCAGGATCGGGCGGTCAAACATGCGTGTATATTCCAGCGCACATCGCATGATTTCCGCATTTTCAATCGGCTGATCTGCGTCGGTGAAACCGACGGCCTGGCCGGCAACGAGCTGTCCGATTTCCGCGAGTTCTTTTCCTTCGTTGTTTTTGGTCACAGCCCCTAAGGGGAAAACATGGCAATTGGCGGCACGTTCAGCCTGGAGCAGAATGAACTCTGCAGAAGAACGATCATCCACTACCGGTGAGGTGTTGGGCAGACATCCCAGTGATGTGACCCCGCCTGCCAGGGCAGCCGCGGTACCACTTTCAATTGTTTCATCTTCTTCAAATCCGGGTTCACAGAGTGAAACGTGGAGGTCAATCAAGCCCGGGCTGACGATCAGCCCTGTTGCATCAATGACTTCATCTGCAGTTGTGGTTGCTTCGCACAGGCCTTTGATTTTACCAGCTTCGATCAGCAGATTGCCCAGCACATCCAGATTTTGCGAGGGATCGATGATGCGGCCATTTTTAATTAGGATTGATTTCATCCTGGTGTTCCCAAGGAAGCAGTACGCTGTAGGTGGAGTAGGTAGAGACAGGCCATGCGGATGATTAAGCCGTTACTGACTTGCCCCAGAATGACAGAATGCGGGCCGTCTGCCACATCGGGTGTGATTTCGACACCACGGTTGATCGGGCCCGGTGCCAGAATCAGAACGTCATCTTTGGCTTTGCTGATTCGTTGTTTATTCATACCGAACAGGTGAGCGTATTCACGGATCGAGGGGAAAAAATGCCCCCGTTGTCGCTCAAACTGGATTCTCAGCAAATTCAGGCAGTCAGTGCGGTGGATGACGTCGTCGAGATTATTGGAAACTTCGACTCCCATGCGGGAGATTTCATTGGGGATGAGTGTCGTCGGTCCGCAAACAATCACATGGGCACCCAGTTTTTTGAGCCCCCAGATATTGGATCGGGCAACCCGACTGTGCAGAATATCGCCGACCAGCGTCACGGTCAGCCCTTCGATCTTACCAAAGTGTTCCCGGATGGTAAAAATATCAAGTAAGGCCTGCGTGGGATGCTCATGAGTGCCATCACCGGCGTTTAGAATGTTGGCATCGAGATGTTGTGCCAGCAGTTGGGGAGCACCGGGAGTTTTATGTCTGACAACGACGTAAGAAACGCCCATGGCTTCAATCGTTTTAGCAGTATCAACAAAACTTTCCCCTTTCGAGAGGCTGCTGCCTGACGCGGTAAAGTCGACGGTATCTGCGCTCAATCGTTTTGCAGCCAACCCGAAGCTGATACGGGTTCTGGTAGAAGGTTCGAAGAATAAATTCGCCACCACTGTACCGGCAAGCGGAGTCAATTTCGTTTCACCAATCGCGGCTAAGCGTTTGAACTCGGCAGCCTGATTGAGGATGATATTGAGCTCGTCTTTTGAGAGGTCCTGCAGTCCTAAAATATGTTTACGCGTCCAACCCCTGGAAATGTCTGTTCGATACTCATGGTCGATATTCATAGTCACTTCAGATTTGAACGTGTGCGTTTTCAGATCGGGAGATTAAAAATCGGTCGATCCCGTCTGAGAGGTTTTCTACAGGACTGAAGAGATATTACCAATCCCCCCTGCTCCCTTCAAGGAGCGCACTCAGAGATATTCCCGACTGATTCCTAGTTTTTAAGGGTTTGCAGGCGAGACAGGAAATCAGGGAAATGTTCAGCCTGAATGCCGGGAGGGAGTGCCGATTTTCGGGGAACCTGTGCTTCCGTGATGACTGAGTCAGCCGGAGCGAGGCTCAACGGAGCTGCATATCTGAATTTTCCGGTAGACAGGCCTTCAATCAACATGCTGGCGGTATTGAGTTCTTCTAAGGGCTGTTTTTCAGTTGTCTGCCAGCCAGCGATCTGGATATCGGAAGAGGCGACCGAGCCTTCACCGGCAAACGCGACTGAAGAAAGCCAGTTTTCAGGCGGTTTGGAACCAGTAACCTGGATCAGTGCTGACTGTGTCAAGTCGAAGACACAATCCTGGCTTTCGATCTGAATGGCTCCCGGAATGATTTTCTGATCAATCCAGTGAAACAAAAGCAGAGGGCCCGAATTTCGCAAGGTGAGATTTTTCAGGCTGATGCTGATTTGCTGGTCGACTTCGGGTGGCTGTTCGAAGAAGAGCGTGGAATGTGAAGTAATGTTCAGACAGTTACTTAAAGAGAGGCTTTGGGGAGTATGAGTCAGATAGATGGCATGTTCGGGCACGGCAAATACCGTATTGTGTATTTCTAAATGGCTTCTCGTGCGTTGCTGGGCATCAATGGGTTTCCAGTAGATGGCACTGCGGTTGATTTTCGTTCTGGATTCGCGTTGATCATCCAGTTGTGCGAAGAAACAGGATTTGAGAATGATACTCTGAGCGGTCACGTTCAAAAGTGAGGCGGGGTGTATTTCTTGTGCAGCATCGTGCCTGGGCTGGGAATTGCTGGTGTGACTGACGAGAATCACATTTTCCAGAGTCAATTGTTCTGCCACGACACTGAAGGCTTCGTCCTCTACATGAATGATCGCAGGGGATTCAGAGACTCCTTTGATTGTCAGCGAGCCTACCGTCGTGATTTTTGTTGATTCATAGGGAGTTGATGAATCTAATAGAATGATTCCATTTTCATTGGGAGGAGGCATCAACTGTTTGCTGATATGTTCCGGGGCAGATGGACTCGCTAGCTGCGATTCTGTAGACGTCGATTCTTTCTCTGTCACAGTCTGCTGGTTGAATGAGACTTGCGAGGTGATTTTCAATAACTGGCTGCGGGCCCCTTCATCGAGTAGGGTTAGTGATAATCCTGAGAGTACGAAAATCAGCGCCGCAATCAGTGGTAATCTGCCCGATTTTCCAGACGTTGAATCAGCGTGTGAGCGGGGACTCTGGTTCTGAAATGAGGCGTGAAATTTCATCAACGGCTTGCGTGTCGCCTGCGGCTGAGAGGGCCATAACTTTTGTGCTTCCTGAATCGTAGCGGGACGCTGCTGTGGATCGGGAGAGATAAATTTTCCCAGAGCCTCTGCAATTGCGGTGGGAGTTTCCGGTGCCCAGCTGCGAATATCGGGTACGGTTTTGGTCTGATGGCAAGCCAGCTTGGCAAGCGGGTCTCCGGTTGTGAACGGAGGTCGTCCCGCCAGCAGTTCCCAGAGCAAGCAGCCTAAGGCATAAAGATCGCTTTTTGCATTTGGGTGATGGCCTGTGCCGATCAGTTCTGGCGCGATGCCATCATAACAGCGCGGTGGCAGTGAAGCATGAATTGTGAGTTCCGGTGAGAGGATCGGCTCGAGGCCCGTATCAACCAGCGCAGCAGTTCCATCTGGAGCCAGTCGCACATTCCAGGGACGGATGTCGCCGTGGATCACATTCCGTTTTTCCAGCATCGCTAAAGCATCGAGTAACTGAGCACCGATGGCAAGTACGACCTGCACGGGAAATCGACCTCGACGGATCAGCAGTTCCGAGAGTTTTATTGAGGGAAAATAACGACTGATAATAACGAACTGCTGAGGTAGTTGTTTAATGGTTCGTGGGAGGATCAGAGAGGGATGCTGTAGACCTTGCAAACGTTTCAGGAGATGCTGAAAGTTTTGCTGGATCTGGTTCAAATTCTCAGATTGGGGCCTGGTAATTTTTAACGCACAGAGTTCTGTGCTTTCAGGGGCTTTGGCAACATAAGTGCTGGATTTGTGGCTCTGCCCTAATTCCGAAATCAACAAATAGGGACCCACAGCCAGACGTTCCGGAGTTCCTGACTCCAGGGTGCGTGCCTGGAATGGCGTGATTTTCTGCGCCTGGACAAGTGCGTCAATCCAGACAGAGTCGAATGCAGGAATCCCTCTCGCTAATTTCTTCACGCGCCGCCGACAACGCCTCAGATCTGCTGCAGTGCAGAGCTTGAGCTTTGTTAAACGTTGTAACAGCTCTTTTGAGGGAGGGTCGAGCAAAGTGAAGAAATCCTTTTCTAAGTCAAAATTGCCGAAGGCGTAACTACTTGTGGTGTCAGATTCTTCTGGTGGCAACCATTCCACGCAGAAGAGAGTGATTTATGGCAAAAAATGGCAGTTTTCGCAAGAGAGATCTGTCTTGCGTGATATCAGATCGAATCAGAGAGCGGTCTTTTCTTCAAATGGTAATTTAGGGTATAAAGCTTGTTGAAAGTAAATGTTCGTGTGCTCATTTGAGAAGAAATCATTGGCTGATGAATGAAACGCCGCAAAAGACAGTCTTGATTATTGGAAACGATCAAACCAGTGAAATGAGACCGGTGCTTGATTCGGTACGTGAAATCTACGGGGGCGCGCAGATTGTTTCGTGTTCCAGCCTGGTAGCAATTCCGAACGAGGTGACGTTTCCCGATTTGATCCTGATTTGTCAGAACTGGCCGGATGAGTTCGTACGACATACATTAAGTGAACTGGTCAGTCGTTTTCCCATATCCCGTTTTGTCTGCTGCTATGGTGTCTGGTGCGAAGCCGATGGTCGGACCAGAACAATTTGGCCTCTTAGTATCCGAGTTCCCGCGCGATCTATTTCATCACGCCTTCAATTGGAATGGGAGATTATCAGGGGGAACCGAGAAGCGTTTCCTCTGACGGCAGGCCGCGATGAGATTTTTCTGGTTGAAGCTGCAGATCACTCATTTCGGCTCGATTCTGAAGCGAGTGCCCCCCTGATCAAAGTCGAGTCTGGTGACTATGACTATCGAATCATGTTGGAAGAGATGCTTGTTTCCTGGGGGGGACGGATTGCGAAGGATACCTGCAATGAAGACGCCGATTTATTGATTGTTGATTTGGATCCTTGGGAAAAGTCTGTGAACCAGTTGGCGCCTCAGGTCGCAGGGACCCCAATAATTGGGGTGATGGGGTTGGCGCACCCTGAAACGATCTCGGCCGCGAAGCTGCGGGGCATCGAAGCCGTGATCTGTAAGGTGGCTCCCGAACAGGAATTATTCCAGGCCGTCAAGCGAAGTTTGCAGCTTAAGGCGATTCCGTAGGCAGAGTGCTGACTTTCAGGTCTTTGAAATTCAGGTCTGTGGTCGGATCATGACCTTGCAAACTGATATGTCCTGCTTTCAGCCGCAGTCCTTTGCGTGGATTTTCATCGGGTTTACGGGTGTCATTCCAATCTGTGACTTGATATCCGTCAATCCAGACAGCGATATGCGAGCCATAAGCGGAAAGGGTTGTGGTAAACCATTCATTGTCATTTGAGACGACGCGCCTGGCTTCCGTTCTTCTAAAGATGGCACCGGTACCTGCGTTTTCCGGTTTGGTGCGGTCTTTATCTTTGAATCCATTGTGGATCTGCACTTCATAGCCATTTGCCATGCCCTTTTCAGAACCTTCGATCGCGCGAAAAAAGTAGCCGCTGTTCAATGCTTTGCCATTGGATTTGGCTGTTGCCTGAAACAGGAAGTTGTCCCAAGTCTCTTCGGTTTCGAGGTAACCCTGTTTTTCGGCAGTGACGTGAATTGTACTGTCGACGACTTCAAATTTACTTTTCGATCCAGGAACCACGCGCCAGCCGGCGAGATCAACGCCGTTAAAAATAGTCGACATCCGCAGGGGGTTTAGATAAATCTTTCGAAACTCAATTGCGCCTGCATTTTTCTGCAAACCAATAAAACCGACTTTGCGGAGATTCTCGGAAGTGTCTGTGAAATTCAGAACCTCTTTTCCATTAAGCGAGGCTTGGATTTTAGGGCCTTCCAGACGTACGATAAATGACTGCCATTCTTGACTGGCGGGAACCGGCTTTTGAATCTTGCTGCGACCGACTAAGCTTCCGGTCGGATATTCAGTTTTCTGATCACAGAGATTGAGTTCATAACAATCTTTGACGGGATCTTTAGGATCAAAAATCGTTCTGAGGAAAACACCACTGTTTGTTTCAGGAGTTAAACGAAAATCAAATTTCAATTCATAATCAGCAAAAGGTGATGTCGTCAGCAGCAGCCCGGGTTTTCCTGAATCCGCTTTGATCACGCCTTGCTCGACGTGCCAATTGACGTCGTTGTTGGCTTTCCAGCCGAAGAGGCTGTGCCCGTCAAATAAGGCGATCCAGCCTGCTGCAATTTCTTCGTCCGTCAGGCCGGTTTCAGGGATGATATTTCCCGCTGGTTCGGCAGCGGTTTCCGGTTTAGTTACTTTTACCGCCACTTCTTTGGCTTGGGGTTCTGCATGTGATTTTGCTGGAGGCGAAGGATGCTCGACTTTCAGGCAACCCGTCAGGAACAAAGCACTTAAAACGATGCAGTTAACGGTTTTTCGCGGCATGATGTTCTCTCCAGTCTCTAAGTATAAAACACTGTTTTTCAATTGTTGCTGACTAATTATCTGTCATACCCCAGCGGAGAAATGATTCCAGAAAACCATCCAGATCACCGTCCAGGATGGGACCGGGATTACCGGCTTTGTGGCCGGTGCGGGCATCCTTGACATACTGTTCCGGGTGTAAAACATAGTTGCGAACGGTTTGGCCTCCAAATCCAATTTTGGATTTTCCGCCCCGTTTTGCAGCCAGTTCGGCATCCCGTTTTTCTTGTTCAATCTGGAACAGTTTTGCCTTTAACATTTTGCGGGCTTCCGCCCGGTTTTTATGCTGGCTGCGGTTGTTCTGACATTGCACAACAGCGTTCGATGCCAGATGGGTCAGGCGGATCGCGGAATCCGTTTTGTTAATATGCTGACCCCCTGCTCCACTGGCCCGATAGGTATCTTCACGAATGTCCTGGTCCCAATTAATTTCGATTTCTGCAACTTCCCCCATGTCCGGAGAAACATCAATGGCTGCAAAAGACGTATGGCGGCGTCCAGCGGAATCGAAGGGACTGATGCGGATTAAACGATGGTTGCCAGTTTCACCCTTCAGGTAACCATAGGCGTAATCACCTTCAATGCGAATGGTGGCACTGCGGATGCCGGCTTCTTCTGCGTCAGAGCGATCGAGTATTTCGACTTTGAAGCCGCGACGTTCGCACCAGCGCAAATACATGCGCAGCAGCATCTCAGCCCAGTCAGACGAATCCGTTCCGCCTTCTCCAGCCTGGATACTAAGATAGACGGCAGAGCCATCTTCCGGAGCCGACATCATTGCCTGAAGTTCCAGCTGATCGAGTGAGGTTTCCAATCGGTCGGCTGTTGCGGAAAGCTCTGGAATACTTTCTTCGCTATCTTCTTCTTCAATGAATTCCAGCAGAACTTCGAGGTCTTCTACACCCGTAATCAATTCGGTTAAGGGCTTCACTACCAACTGGAGTTGACGCATTTCAGTGACCAGCTCTTGTGCTTTTTCCTGGTTGTCCCAGAAGCCGGCGGCGCCCATCAGTTCATTGATTTCCGCAGCCCGTTTTTTCTTGTCAGCATAGTCAAAGAGAGTCTCGTAGTTTGACGATGCGATCGATGATTCCCGTACATTTAGCTTTCAGTTCGTGGTCCATGCTGTTTTCTTTCAAGATGATTTCAAACAAGGCGGTGTTCGCGTTTGAGCGAATTTCTGCCTCGCAGGATTATCAGGTGCTTTGGGATTTGTGTACTAATAGTCAGAAACGTATGGCGAATCAGGTCTTTTCTTTAACAGAGCTAAGGCCGATTCCAAAGTATTCGATGCCTTTCTGTTTCATACTTTCTGGATCGTATAAATTACGCCCATCAAAGATCACAGGGGACGATAGCTTGTGGATGATGTAATCGAAGTCAGCGTGCCGAAACTCATTCCATTCTGTGACAATGACTAAGGCATCCGCCTCTTCAAGCGTATCATAGTGATGATCAGAATAGACTAGCTGGTCTCCATATAGGGCTTTGACATTCTTCATGGCCACGGGGTCATGGACTTTCAGGTGGGCTCCTGCCTCTAATAATTGATCGATCAGGACAAGTGAGGGAGCTTCTCTGATGTCATCTGTTTTGGGCTTGAAGGCCAGCCCCCAGATTGCCAATGTTTTTCCCTTCAAGTCGCCTTTAAAGTAACGATTGATTTTTTCAAACAACACCCTTTTTTGTGCGATATTCACCTGATCGACGGCGTTGAGGATTGTGGGCTCCATCGACTGATTTCTGGCGACCGAGATCAATGCAGAGACATCTTTGGGAAAGCAGGATCCACCATAGCCGACTCCAGGGAATAGAAATGAAAAGCCAATCCTCTGGTCGTGACCGATGCCACGACGTACCTGATTGATATCGGCTCCCACACGCTCACAGAGGTTAGCCATTTCGTTAATGAAACTGATTTTTGTCGCCAGCATGCAATTGGCGACATACTTGGTCATCTCTGCACTTTCCAGTTCCATTGAAAGAAACGGATGTTCTGTTCGCAGAAATGGTTTGTAAAGCTCGTGTAATACCTCAGAAACTTCAGGTCGAGAAACGCCGACGACAACGCGATCTGGTTTAGAAAAATCATCAATCGCGGCGCCTTCTTTTAAGAATTCCGGGTTTGATGCGACATCGACCTCTCTGCCTGTCAGTGCCTTCAGTTGCTCGGCCAGCTTCCGGTTTGTGCCGACCGGGACCGTGCTTTTGATAATGACGATGGCCTCTTTCGATAAGAGAGGGGCCAGGGATTCTGCTACTTTCCAGATACTATCCAGATTGGCAGACCCATCAGCTGTTTGTGGCGTACCGACGGCGATAAAGATGCATTTTGCGTCTGGGATTGCCTCTTCATAGCTGGTTGTGAATAACAGCCGCCGCGCTTTCGTGTTACGCTTGACCATTTCTTCCAGGCCGGGTTCATAAATCGGGATTTCCCCCGCCTTCAGCTTTTGGACTTTCGTTTCATCGATATCGACGCAGGTGACATCGTTTCCACTTTCGGCAAAACAAGTGCCTGTGACCAGACCGACATACCCGGTACCAATTACTGCAATTTTCATAGAGCTCTCAAGGTTTTCTGCTTCAGCCGAGATCGATTCACGATGGATTCCGTGATCGTGCATTCTCCCATTTCAAATGAGTTGATTGAAAACGGCTATTTGTTTAAACGGTTCCCGTATTGTTGGTCGTAATACTGCAGGTATTTTCCAGAACGAATTCGGTTTACCCAGTCTCGATTTTCCTGATACCATTTGAATGTGGCTTCCAGTCCAGCGTGGAATTCCATTTCTGGTTTCCAACCTAGTTCGGCTTCTGCTTTTCGACAGTCTATGGCATATCGCATATCGTGCCCCAGGCGATCTGTGACATATTGAATGAGTGTTTCCGGTTTTCCCGATAATTTGAGTAACAATCGTGTGATTTCAATGTTCTGCATCTCTGCATTGCCGCCGAAGTTGTAGACTTGGCCTGGTTCCCCTTTTCTCAATGCGGCATCAATTCCCCGGCAATGATCGAGGACGTGGATCCAGTCACGGACATTTTTGCCCTCGCCATAAATCGGCAATGGTTTATCTTCCATTGCATTGGAAATGAAGAGTGGGATCAGTTTTTCCGGAAACTGATAGGGGCCATAATTATTTGAGCAACGGGTGATGATTGCCGGTAAGTCAAATGTTTTGACATAACTTCGCACGAGCAGATCTGCGGATGCTTTCGACGCCGAATAAGGGCTGTTGGGGGCAAGTGGTGTTTGTTCTGTAAAGAGGCCTTCTGCGCCCAGGCTGCCATAAACTTCATCGGTGGAAACTTGGAGAAACCGGTTGATTTCCTGATTGCGAGCGGCATCCAGCAGGACTTGAGTTCCCACAATGTTAGTCTGAATGAAAGGGCCAGAATCAAGGATGCTGCGGTCGACGTGTGATTCCGCAGCAAAATTGATTATTGCATCAAATCTGGTTGATTGTAACAGAGAGTCAACCAGATCCTGATTGGTAATATCACCTTTGACAAAAGTGTAGCCAGAGTGTGATTCAAACTCTTTCAGGTTCTCCAGGTTGCCTGCATAAGTCAACTTGTCAAGGTTTGTAATTGATTGTTCCGGGTACTCTGAAAGTTGATACCGGATAAAGTTTGATCCAATAAATCCACAACCACCAGTCACTAATATTTGCTTCATGGAAATCTCAATCCTTGTCAGGAATTCTTAATGGCTCTCTGGGATGCAAAAATTATTCCTGGTCTGAAGTTGGATTATTGTCTTCTGTCGTCGTATCTTCTATCGTCGTAGTTCCTTCGGGGGCAGTCTCCTCAACTGTGTTTGTAGGACTCAGAGTCTCATCTCCCTCAGATTCATCGACAATTTCGGCTGGAATTCGTGCCAGAGAGACAAGCTTGTCGTTTTTATCCAGTTTGATGACTCGCACTCCCTGTGTGTTACGGCCAACCTGGCTGATTTCTCGTCCTCGCACGCGCTGGATGATCCCATTTTTGGTGACCATGAGGACTTCATCATCTTCGGCAACAGAAAGAATATCTACGACCTGACCGTTTCTTGCAGAGGTGCGAATGTCCCGGACCCCTTTGCCTCCTCGTTTTTGACGGCGGTAGTGCATTCCGCTACGTGTTTCCTGTTCAGCATCAGCTTCAGCTTCATCTTCGACGTCAGTATCGCTGGCGGAAACCTCTTCTTCCGTTTCAGGTAATTCTTCGTCCGTTTCATCTGCCGTAGGGATGAATCCAAAGGGAGTCCGTTTGCCGTAACCATTTTCGCAAACACTTAATAAGCAGTTTTCAGAATCGGCAATCACCATTCCGATCACGTTCCCTGTTTTGGCAAGTCGGATCCCTTTTACGCCTCGGGTATTGCGTCCCATGCTGCGCGCGTCAGATTGAGCGAATCGAATCGACATTCCCTCAGAAGTCGCCAGTAGCAAATCTTCTCCAGGGGACACGATCAGCGCTTCGACCAGTTCATCATCGTCGTCGAGTTTGATCGCGATGATGCCGCCGCGCTGTACGCGACTGTAGGCAGAAAGTGGTGATTTTTTGATAATCCCATTTTGTGTTGCCATTATCAGGAAGCGTTCTTCATCAAATTCACGTACGGCAACGCAATTTGAAACGGTTTCATCTTCCTGAAGTGAGAGCAGATTGACCAGCGCACGGCCTTTGGCAGTACGCCCCTGCAGAGGCAGGTCATAGACCTTTTGCCAATAGACGCGTCCTCTGTTGGTAATAAACAACAAGTAGGAGTGGGTGCTGGCAACGAACAGGTGCTCAATCGGATCTTCATTGTCGGTTTTGGCACCTTTGATGCCTTTACCACCTCGGTTTTGCGCCTGGTAGGTATTCAACTGCGTGCGTTTGATATAACCCCGTTGTGAAAGCGTCACCACCATGGGTTCTTCTGTAATCAGATCGTCCCGGTTGACGTCGGTTAGTTCATCATCGTTGATATCAGTACGCCGTTTGTCAGCAAACTTCCCTTTAAGGTACAGCATATCATCGCGAATCATATCGCGAATGTGATCTTCATCAGACAGCAGGTGCAGATACTCAGCGATGTCTTTGAGCAGTTCTTTATGCTCATCACTCAATTTTTCGCGTTCCAGGTTTGCCAGAGAGCCCAATTGCATTGAGACGATGGCTTCGGCCTGATTGGTAGACAGGGAATAATATTCATGAACTCCCTGTTCGGTCTGATATTCCATAAACCCGTCTGCACCAAGCGCGCGTTCGATTAACTTACCGTCAACCTGCATGCCTTGCAGACTGATTTTGGCTTCGGCTCGACTGGAAGAATTGCGAATGGTTTTGATGACTTCGTCGATGTCAATCTGCGCAATCATCAAACCTTCGACGGTGTGCTTTCTCTTGCGTGCTTCCGCAAGCAGGAATTCGGTCCGACGGCGAATGACGTCAATTCGGTGCAGGATAAACTGCTGAATTAATTCTTTGACAGACAGTGTTTCCGGGCGGTTTCCAACCAGTGCCAACAGAATAAGGCTGAAGGTGCCCTGCAGGGGAGAAAACTTGAATAACTGAGCGAGCACGACTTCTTTGTCTGCATCCCGTTTCAGAATGATCTGCAGATGAACTTTCCAGGGAGGGACGTTGCGGTCTGTGAGGTCGACAATGCGCGAGATTCCCTTGACGCGATCATCGCGAACCAGTGTTTCCAGTTTTTCCCGGATCCGGTCACGTGTTTCCATATAAGGAATTTCAGTGACGACGATCACATCCGATTGTTTTTCGGTTTCGAAGTGGGTGCGGGCACGGAGTGTGACGGTAGACCGACCTGTCGCGTAACCTTTCCGGATGCCGTAGCGACCGCAAATGATTCCGCCGGTTGGAAAGTCAGGGCCGGGCATGACCTGCAAAATTTCATCAATGGTGGCATCCGGATTGTCGATCAACAGTGTGACAGCGTCGCAGACTTCTCCCATATTTTGAGGGGGGATGCTGGTTGCCATACCGACCGCAATCCCACTGGAACCGTTAACCAGCAGGTTGGGAAATCTGGAAGGGAGGACAACCGGCTCATTGTTTCTCTGGTCATACGTGGGAACAAAGTCAACGGTGTTCCGATTGATATCGTCCAGCATTTCGGCAGCGACCGGAGAAAGTCGTGCTTCGGTGTAACGCATGGCAGCCGGCGGCAATCCCGCCAAAGACCCAAAGTTACCCTGTTTGTCAATCAGGACGTTTCGCATCACCCAGTCTTGTCCTAAACGGACCAGTGTGGGGTAAATGGATCCGTCACCATGGGGGTGGTAGTTACCACTAGTGTCACCGGAAATCTTTGCGCATTTTACCCGAGATGAACTTGATCCAAGGTTCAAATCGTTCATGGCGACAAGAATTCTGCGTTGAGATGGTTTTAAACCATCGCGTGCATCAGGTAGCGCGCGGCTGATAATCACACTCATTGCATAAGTGAGGTAGCTGTCGCGCATTTCATCCTGGATGTCCAGGTATTTAATATTCGGATCAATATTCGGCTTTTCGCCGTTGTCGCTAGCCAATCCTTGTTCTCCTTAAGGAAATTAACTACAGATAGTTTGGTCTCAATTGTTGTCTGATTGAAATTAGCCCATAATGTGCATAGCCAGTACGAGCAGTCGTTTAAGAAGATGCACTGGGAACTAACTCTGACACTCCGGAAACGATTTGATTACGTTAAAATGGATGCCAGTTTTATTGAAAAAAACTCGATAGAGGGTCAGCCGTTTCTCTCAAAACCAAGGTTAAAAGCTAAGTAATTCGCTGCAGAATTCCAGTCCTTAAAACATCTTCAAATTGTAGTCAAATTCACGCGAATTCACAACTAACAAGGCACCTGAATTTTGCAGCCTTCTAAGGGAGAAAAACCTTGAAAATCAATAAGTTACGTTCTCAGATTAATCATTGAGGGGAACACGTTCGTTGCATAGAATAGAGAAAGTATCCGTGGGTGTTCTCAGATCGAAATCACGCATGGAATTCCCTTCCGAAAGCAGGGTTTATAAAAGCTGTTTTTTCCTATGAATGAATCAGAACCTCCAGAGAATTTAGAACCTGCTACGGATAGCCCTGCTGTAGACCGGGAACAGCAGGATTCTGAATTAAATTATAAAGAATCACACGAAAAAACTCTGAAACAATCTCCTGAAGAGGAGTCGCATGCTGCTCACTTGAGTAAAGACAGGTTCTCGTTACCTACAAAAATCCCCGGATACGTCATGATTCGATCTCTGGGAGAAGGCTCTTATGGCTCCGTATGGCTGGCGCAGGAAGAGAACACCGGGAAGAATGTCGCGATTAAGTTTTATACCTACCGTCGAGGCTTGGATTGGTCCTTGTTGAATCGGGAGGTCGAGAAGCTGGCAGAATTGTATACCTCCCGGCATATCATCAGCTTACAGGGGGTTGGCTGGAATAGCGACCCGCCCTATTACATGATGGAGTACCTGGAGAACGGCTCGCTTTCTTCCTTTTTGGATGCAGAGCCTTTGCCTGTTTCCGAAGCGGTACGAATTGCCAAAACCGTTTTACTGGCACTGGTTCACGCGCATGGCCGAGGGATTTTGCATTGTGACTTAAAGCCGGCGAATATTCTGATCGATGCCAATTTTGAACCCCGGCTTTGTGATTTTGGACAATCCCGACTTTCAGACGAGCAAAGCCCTTCTCTGGGGACATTATATTACATGGCCCCCGAGCAGGCTGATCTGCAGGCCGTTCCTGATTCGAGGTGGGACGTTTATGCGTTGGGGGCCCTGCTCTATCATATGTTGTGTGGCAAGGCGCCTTATCGGACGGCTGAAAATGAACTGGCCATACGAAAATTGGATTCGCTTGAAGAAAAATTGAAGGCCTATCGAGATTTAATTCGGACTGCGCCGCGTCCTGCTGAACACCGAAAAGTCACTGGAGTGGATCGACGTTTGGTTGAAATTGTTGATCGTTGCCTGGAGCCCGACCCCAAAAAGCGGTTTCCTAATGCGCAAGCGGTGTTGAGCAGTTTGCTTCAAAGAGAGCAGCATCGAGCCAGAAGGCCTTTGATTGCTTTGGGAATTATCGGACCGCTTCTGTTAATTCTGGGCCTGATCCCGGTTGCGGGGGCAGCCGTTAATCAAATGGTACATAAATTTCGGGAAAACCTGACGGACCGGGCTCTTAGTAGTGATTACATTTCAGCGGATTTATTGTCGCAATATATGGAACGGGATCTCCAGGATCGCCAGGAACATCTTGTCGACCTCTCTACCAGAACACTATTAAGACAAAACCTTCAGAAGTATCAGGATGAAAAATTGCCCGAAGAATCCACACTTCAGGCGATATCTGATTATCTGAATCAAGAGAAAGAATTAGTTGACAAGAAACGGACAGAGTTGAAACGAGAGAAAGATGCGAGTTGGTTTCTCACCAATGCGAATGGAACGCAGATTTGGCGTGATCCGGTGAGACCCACGATTGGACAGGATTTTTCTCATCGTGACTACTTTCATGGACTTGGGTTGGAGTACCCCAAGGGTAAAGCTCCTGAAGGTATCAAGCCGATTACCAAACCTTACATTTGTCAGGTGTTTATGAGTGACGCGACTAACCAATGGATGGTGGCAATCGCTGTTCCTGTATGGGATTCGAAAGAGGAAAATGTGCTGGGGGTCTTGGCCCGGACAACGCATCTAGATCAATTGCTCACGGGATTCGATGAAAGCATCCGTGGTAATTCGGAACGAATTGGAGATCGCAAGATTGCGCTGATTGATAACCGTGACGGAAAAGTGTTGGCACATCCTGGAATGACAACAAATACGCTACGGAAAATGAGCCGTGAAGAAGTAGATCGATTGGTTCTCAAGGAGAAGCACCTCAATCAGTTGCAATTATCGATGTTGGCGCAGCAGAAAAAACAGTCTGGTCCTATGCCCGCGGTGGTTAACGATTATCATGATCCTGTAGAAGCAGTACTTTCAGAGGATGATCAGGATAACGTCTGGTTGGCAGCCTTCTCGCCAATCGGTACCACCGGTTGGACTGCTGTTGTTCAGGAACGGCGTAGTATGGCTTTACGTCCCGTTGCCGAAATGCGCAGCTGGCTCATTGAATATGGTTTGATTGTGTTGGTGACGAGTTGCCTGCTGATTTTCACGGTCTGGTATTTTGTGATGCGAGTTCTGACCGAACGCCGTGAATGGGACTGGTCTCGCCAGCAGTCGGAAAAGCGTTCCGAGCAAGGCTCAACTTCGGCCAGTTGGCCTAATCATCCACATAGTTCTTGAAACCATTCTTTTGGAATATGAGGGAGAATTTTCTTGTTGGAATTAATGATGTATGGAGCAAGCCCAAAGAATTCCAGCAAACTTAGCTTGGAGGCCGGTCAGGAACTTGTATTGGGACGGTCTCAGGATGTCCCGATTTCGGTTTCCTGGGATGATCGAATCTCCCGAAAGCATGCGCTGCTGACGGTACAACAGAAACAGGTATTGGTGAAGCGGTTTCCATCAGCTGAGAACCAAATATTTGTTTCTGGAAAGGAGCAGGATGAGTTTCTGCTAAAACCAGGCAGTGCGTTCGTGATTGGTTCCACTACATTTCAACTGACGGATTCGGTTTCCAGTTTTGCATCGCCGCGCGAATCCCCTTTAGAAGAAGTGACGTTCAAACCAAATGAATTATTAAAGGTCAGATATCGAGATGCCGATCAGCGAATCGATGTTTTAGCCCACTTGCCAGAGCTGATTATGGATGCGCGAAACGAGGCGGATCTGTATCATCGACTGGTGACGATGTTGCTGTCAGGTGTGAAGCATGCCGATGCTGTCGCGGTCGTTCGTTTGAATGCGGAAGATCGAGTTGAAGTTCCCTTTTGGGAACGCAGACGCCAGACCCAAGGGGGGTTCCATCCAAGCAGTCGTCTGGTACTGGAAGCGGTCAAAAAGAGCAGGCGGAGCGTTTTGCACGTCTGGGCTTCCAAAGAAGATGTCCCAGACGAGGATGATTATACAGCAGTTGCGGAATTTGACTGGGCATTTTGCACACCCGTTGAAGATGGTGATTCAGTCAAGTGGGGGCTGTATGTGGCAGGTGAGTTGAACCATCCCTTTCAGTCATCGATTCCTCAAGGGACCAGTGGCATTGATCTCCAGGCGGATGTGAAGTTCACGGAACTGGTTTCGTCAATTGTTAAATCGGTCAGGCGTCTTAATCAACTGGAACGACAGCAGGCTGGTTTAAGGCAATTTTTCGCTCCTCCGATCCTGGCTGCTATCGGAGACAATCTGAATACAGAGATTCTGGAGCCTCGGGAATGTGATGTGACCGTCTTATTTTGCGATTTGCGGGGATTCAGCCAGCACGCAGAGGATTCGTCGGAAGACTTAATTGGTTTACTGGATCGAGTCAGTCAGGCGTTGGGAATTATGACCTCACATATACTTGATTTTGGAGGTGTGACTGGTGATTTTCAGGGAGATGCGGCGTTAGGATTCTGGGGATGGCCTTTCTCTTCCGAATTGGCGCCGTTAGATGCTTGCCGCGCTGCTTTAGCAATTCGCGCTGCTTTCGAGCAGCTCAAGCTGCAGACCGATCACCCCCTTTCTGATTTTCGGATGGGGATTGGCATTGCTCATGGAAGAGCCGTTGCCGGGAAGATTGGGACCAGTGAGCAGGTAAAAGTGTCTGTCTTTGGGCCGGTGGTCAACCTTGCCAGTCGCCTGGAGGGCTTGACGAAGCACCTGCGTGTTCCGGTTTTAATGGATGAAGCGACGGCGCAAATCGTCAGGAGTAAGCTGGATCGTCAGGAGGGACGAGTTCGAAAGCTGGCTCGGATTCTTCCCTATGGAATGGAAAGACCCGTGGTGGTTAGTGAGTTGGTTCCACCAGAAACGCAGACAGAAACTCTGACGGATGAACAGATTCAATGCTACGAAACAGCTGTTGACTGTTTTATTCAAGGGCAATGGGAAGAGGCATTTCGATTGTTGCATGCAATTCCTCCTTCCGATCGCGCACAGGACTTTCTAGCGTTGCAAATTACTCGTACAAACCGTGTTGCTCCTGCCGACTGGGATGGGACTATCAGGTTTGATAGTAAGTAGTTTCGTCAATCCAAGTGGGTGTCCCATTTGGAGGGATTTACCTGCTGTTCGGGTTTTGCTGTCTGGGTGGAATACTGATGATAAGCAATCTACTTCTAGACAAAAATTTTCAGAAACCTCAGCCAATTGCATAAAGTTGACCTATTTTTTAACAACGGACGTCACGGCATCGAGTTTGTGATTTAGTCCTGAACAACTTGGGTAGTCAGAACAGGCGAGAGATTTTGCCATGAGCAATGTAGAACTATTAGTCGAGTCGGATACAGAGTTAACAGATCAAGATTTTAAGGTGACTGAAAAAATTGAAATTGATAATCGGTCTCAGGAGATGTTGCTTGTCTTAAATGAAGTCTTTGATTCGATTATTCCACCGACCCAATCTTAAGTTATGATTTTTTAGGTAGTAGGTTCCTCTCATGCTCCAAGCATCAGAAAAATCAAATGCTCGCGTCCTGGTGATTGACGATGACCCCCTCTTTCGTAATCTGATGGTTTCATTTTTGCGTAGAGAGTACATTGTCTCTGTAGCCAGCGATGGTTCCGAAGGATTTTACAAGGCATTGGAATATCCTCCTGACATTGCCATTGTTGATGTGCAAATGGCAGTATGGGATGGGTTACAAACGCTGAAGGCGTTTCGTTCTCATCCGGTACTCAGTCAGACGAAAATTATTATGCTGACTTCCGATGCGAGCAAAGAAACGGTTGTTGCTGCCATTCAGGGAGGCGCCAATGACTACATTATTAAAACCAGCTTCTCCAAGATGGAGTTTCTGGAGAAAGTTCGCAAATTTACCCAACCTGGCTTTACGCGGGTTGCGAATACTCCCAATTCTTCCAAGCGACAGCAGTCGACATCTGCACCAGTTGTTACTGCAACAACCCCTAATCTAGAGCAGCGTGGCACTGAAAATCATAATTCAAATGTGGCCCCCAGTTCGGTTGAAGATCAGTTAACGGGGTTGAATCTTGATCAAACCGAAGAAGAAGCCTTGGAAGAAATGATGGATGACTGGGATTGAGTGCGGCTTGATCGCCAGATTCACAACTCTCATTTCCGACCAGCAAACATGATTAGAGTCAAATAAAAAACCGCACAGGTAAGAGTCTGTGCGGTTTTGTTTTTATCTTGTGAGGCAATTGGTTTACAGTGTTTCTTTTGAAAACTTGGCAATGATATTGCCGAGGAATCTTAAGAATCCTTTATCCAGTTTTGCCTTACCGGAGATGGTATCCTCTTCTCTTTTCATCACAAAAGAGAAGGTATCATCGGAACTGGTCAGGGACTCTAAGGCCATCTTACGGAGTTCCTGTTTTCCTTTTTGATCACGGATTTTGTTGAACAGTTTCAGCCAGGGAAGTGCCTTCACATTCAACTCGATCACATTCGGACTGATCGTTTCGGGAGGGGCTTCTGTGACTGTTTTGGCTGCCGTTTTAATACGTTCGATAGCGCCCGGGCCAGCGGCCATCCAGAGCGATTCTGGTGTACTGCCTACGTATAGTGCTTCCCCTGCTCCAAACAGTTCATAAAAACCGGCTTGTTGTTTTTCTACAATGTTGATTTTATGAATATTCAGGGAGTCTTCTTTAACAACATCAAGCTCAACGGTTTGTCCGATGATCAGCTTGGGTAGGAGTGCGACAACTTCTTTGAGTTTGGCTCCGTCCGTTGACCGAATTCCCCCGAGCATCACATGTTTTTCACCATCAGCGTTGGTATCTATGAAACCATCAATCAGTGATGTTTCCTTGCCGGCATCCAGCATTTCAATAACAAGTTCAGCAACTTTACTGCTGGCAGTCTTTTGTTCCTCTGTCAGTTTTTTATTGTTCGTAATTCGTTCTTTGAGTGTTGGCAGGAGTAATTTATAAAACTCAGTGATATTTGTTTTTCGCATTTCATCGAGAGGATGATTGATTCTACCGTTGAGAATGCCGTCCTGCTTGACTGGGACCTTGGCAAAATAACTGGGTTTTGTGGCAAACTGTTTAATACTGTCATCCAGAGAAGTACCCGCGATCGCTTTAAGAGTAAAATCGAGGCGTCCTTCATGCTTTGCGGCATCAGTGGTCCAGCCGATGACCATTTTTTGTGATTCTGCAAACAGTCGCTCGACTTCATCCATTTGATGAGTGAAGGCCAGTTTTCTCAGTTCGTATGCGTTTTCCGATTCATCTTGCTTTTTCTTGACAGCTGCCAGCAACTGTTTGCGGGTGCTATTCATCGATTTTTTACGTGCATCGACCCCTTCTTTTTCATTCGTAATCAATGCACTAAAATCGTATTTTTGATTCAACAGTTCCTGGACCCGTTTGAGAGGATCTTTGATCTCCTCTACCTCTGAGAGTTTTTCAGAGATGACGACATATTTGTAGTCCTGCAGGTATTTCATAAATCCTTGGAAAAGGTTACCCAGGATATAAGGTCCATTGCGTTGTTTCTTCACAGAAATTTCGAAGACTTCCAAAGCTTCACGAAAAGTTCCGAGGTCCTCAACGGGAAGAATTAACCGATATCGTTCCTGCTGATTTTCTCCCAGCAAAATATCAATTCGCATGGGACGTTGTTTATCGATCCCTTCCAGGAAGGTGGGCAGCAACTCATCGAGGTTGCTCCAGCCTTTTTTATCATCAGCAAGATCAAGGACCAGATATTTCAGGTCGGCAATCATGCCCTCGGCATTGATCTGGACTAGCGAGATGTTCGGAGCCGAATTCTCTTCGGCCGAGACTGCTTTGGGGACGGAAATTCCGAGTAACAGGATTAAGGCAACATGAGCAATGCGGCTCATACATTTCCTCCATGATGTATTTCTAGGGATCGATGGTGATCAACAATAACTGCCAGGGTCTGATTTAGACTTATTCGGTGTTAGTTCCCTGCTAAAACGTACCACTGGCGGATGTTAGTTTATAATGAAAGTGGTGAATAGGGAACTCTGGTTGAAGAAATAACTAAAGTCCGAAATCGTTAAAGCTCACAACGGGTAGAACAGGCGGATTTGGGGTGACGTGCCTAATGTACACTTCCTGTGTGAGGTTGGGTTATCCAAGCCAGTACAGAATAAAAATTCGGCGGGATTTCTGGGAAATAATTAAGGATGTTCTACAGCAAACACAAAAAAACGAAAACTAGGGATCAATAAACAGGACAAATGACCTGAATCGAACCTTACAGGTTTTTCGGTTGTTCCTTTGAAGGGGATGTGCTGGCATCGTCGTTTTTCTTAGTAGCCTGGATTCCACTGATTAGTCCCAGGTAACCTGAAATGCTTTCAGTAGGAGTGTAGCGGTTGGAATCCAGCAACTGTTTGACAGGAGCGATATTTCCCTGAATTGCAGCAACGGCCCCAATGGTATTCAGCATGTCTTCTCGTAAGACGGGATCTTTGATCGCTGTTGTGAATTGAATCGCCTCTTTTAACTTCGACTGATTCATTAATGAAGAAAGTAATTGAAGTGAAAGTTGCCCTTTCCATGCCTTCTTTAAATCTGACTGGTTAATTTCATAGGCGGCCTGTTCCGGTTTTCCATTCATTACCAGTGAAGTTGTTTGTTTTATTAACGTGTCTTCTTTCGATAAATCTGGCATAGATTGATTCAATGCCGTTTTGATCTGTGTTTCTAATTGATTGTTCTTCTGATCAATTGATTCGAGGATGACAGCTGGCAGACTTGTTTCCAGCAGCGTATCTTTCAAATTATCATTGGTCGCCTGTTGACTGCTTGCGGCTATCTTCCATGCCTGTGCGGCTAATTGGGAACGAGTGGCTTGGGAAAGCAGCTTGACTAGAAGAACCTGTCTGTTTTCCGCAGCCGATTTCAGATTGCGTAATTGTTTTTTGTAGTTGTTGATACCTCTGCGAAGGCGATCACTCGAGTCAAGATTCAGGGCTTCTTTGATCTGATCTCGAAAATTAAAGTTGGATGCTTCACTATTTTTGGTTTGGACTGCAGCTACGCTGGGGGCGATCGCACGAATTGTCTGCACAGAATTATTCAGGAATTTGACCGCTTCTGCTGTTTGGCCTAGTTCAGACTCCGCGCAGGCGATTTGAAGGTATGTCTGAGCGAGAAAATCCAGCGGTGCGGCATCGGGGAGTGCCATTTCACTGATCGCTTTGATATTTCCCAGAGTGACGGGAGTGGGAACCGGTGTGCCTGACAAAAACGAGATTGATTTTGTCAGGAAAACACGGGCTGGTTCCGGTTGCTTCAGGGAAATCAGCTTTCTGGCACAACGGGCATACATCAAAGCATTGCCGGTGGGTGACAGTTTCTTCTCTGCAGGTTGAATTTTAGCAATTTCTGGTTTCTGTTTCTGTTTAACAGACTGTTCTATCTGTGCGAGTGACCATTGCGTGACTGCTTCTGTTCGTTCCATTGAGTCAGGAGCCAACGCCGCCCAGTTCAGGGCTTCTTGAGGATAACCGCGGGCAATCAGAATCAAAGTCGTCGCTACCCACTGGGGAGAATCCCAGCGATGATGCAGATCGATCAGTGACTCAAAATCATATTGATTGGTTTCATGAGCAATCTGCAGTGAGGCAGAGAGTTGTGCCAGACTATTTTCAGCTTGATATTTTTTGACCAAGTCGATCGCCAGGTCTTCTTTGCCGGCTGCGACCCAGAATGCTGCCAGGCGTGCGACCAGATCGAGCGAGTCCCGCCCACCAAATTCGGGAATCTGTTTTGAGAGTTCAATGGTTTGATCCAGCGTTTTTTTTAATTCTGGTCCTGATTTCTGTTTTAACTGAATCCAGCCAATTTTGATCAACGGAAAAATTTTATAAAAAGGGAGAAGCGGTTTAACGGCGTCAATCCGCTCAATCTGTCCTTGTGAGTCTTCGATATTTCCCGTGATGGCGTAGGCCTCGGCAGCCAGCCGTCGACTGAATGGTTTACTACGGTTATTTCGTAAACGGGAAAGGTCAACGATTTTTTCGAGTGCTTCTTTCTGAACTACTGCAGTCGAGACCGGAGTGACCGGATCTTTGCTGGATGGCTGCTGTTTCGTCTGGGTATCTTTTACCAGCGGGTTGACTTTGGGTTTATCATTATCAGACTGCTTCGATCGACCAGCAGGATCTGTAATGATTAGCTGGTCAAACGGTTTTGCCAACTCTGAGCCATCAGGGACTTGGGTTAATTTATAATAGCCGCCTCCCAGACCTGCGATGACCACAACAATTATTGCGATCAGAGGCAGTTTTGATTTTTTCTTTTCCTGTGGTTTGACTTGCTCGGCCGCTTTACGATCTTTGGCTTCCGGGTCGGGGACCAGAAAAACCGGCGCCAGGCATTCGGGATTACGACATTTCACTTCTTTTCCGACTATCTTGGGAGAAGCGAATCCGGGGGTATCACACATGGGACACACGACACGAAACATTTTTCCTTTCACGGGTTTACGCAATAAGGGAGTTACTTTTTCGGACTGTTTCTGGCGTTCCAGTTCAAACGGGTCATCATCAGAAACCGTTTCCCGTTTTGTTCGTTTTGTGAGTTGCGGTTTCTGTCCCGAAGCCTCTTTCTTTTCAGCAGCAGGTTTACGTGAAGCAGAAGCGGACATTGCCGCGCCACAGAAAGGACATTCTGCTGCGTCTTCATCGAGAACTGATGCTCCGCAAGATGGGCAAGTTGGAAGATCCATATTCACTAGTCCGATATATTGTAGTTGTCAGAGGTTTTGAATGTGTCACGAATCACAAATACGATTGATTGGAATCTGAGTACCGTAATTGTATGATCACGTGCAGAAATGAGCCTGTGATGCACGGTTAATAAAATAGTGCTCTAAACCCATTGTATACGGTAGGTAACGTTCCGTTCAAGGATTATCTATATATAGCATCAGGCATCTGTGGTCAAAAGAACTTAGCGGTTTGATTGCAGGTACCTCTGATTAAAGTCGGTAACGTGGATTAAGGGACTTGTTAACATGTTCAATTGTAATCAGATTGAAATTCGATGGATTGGAGTAGATAGGAACCAGTCATGCAACAAGTGAATGATATCTTGGCCCAGTTTGAAGAAGCGTTTCAAGAAAAATGCACAATCTTTCCTGTCTTAGACCGAATTATGGATGATTTGGGAGGCAGGGCAATTGGACTGTGGCGGTGTGAAATAGGTAAATTGATCCAGATTGGTTTTCGTGCTGTCGCTGAGATGGATGAACAAGTACGTAAACAATTTGCGTCCTTTACCCAAGAGGTGTCTCTGGAAAAGACCGGTTTAGGGATTGTGAAGGCAATAATAGAACGAACGCCGACAATTGGTACGCTACGAGTCGAGGAATCCGGACTTCAGGGGTCTTCGGAATGGCTCCAGAAATTCGGGGCTCAGCAATCGTATGCTGTCCCGATCATCGAAGGCGATCAGGTAGTGGGAGTCTTAGCAATTTCAACAAATTGCGTCCATCAGGAAGGAGATCCGGAATGGGAGATTTTGACACAAATTGCCGAAGGGATTGGTGAGAAAAAACTTTTGGGGATGCTTTAGTCGGCAAAATTGATTATGATTTCTCAAGTGCAAAAGAGTGGAATTGCCAATGGATTCTCCGGTGTATAACATATTGGTATGGTCAGGATTCGCAATTTGGGAGTGACTTTGCATTCTGAACCAGATTTTCTCTCAGGTTTTTCAGTGACTAAAATCTTCAGGTCTTCGTAAAATGAGTCGTTCGAACCCATTGCACTGGTCATTTCCAATCGGAACCTGGTTCCTGACCCAGGTTCGCGTCAGTATTTTTCTGCCAGTATTGCTACTCGTCTTCTGGTCTCATTACTCATTAGGACTGGGAGTTCTCTTATTTGGCATCCTCTTTTTGAGCGTTTTCCTGCACGAGATGGGACACGTTGTCGCCTGTCGCATGGGCGGTGGAGAAGCAGATCAGATCGTGTTATGGCCTTTAGGGGGGCTTGTTGCCTGTAGTCCTGGGCGTTCTGTTTCAGCCCGGATTATGACCGTGCTCGGAGGACCCGCTGTCAACCTGCTGCTCTGTGCCATTACGATTCCTGCTGTGATCTGGTCAGGGCATCTGTCAGAGTCTTTGAATCCGATCAAGTTACCTGTGGTTGACCTCAGTAACAATTTGGGGCAAGTCATTCTATTAATGATTTTTAACATTAATTGGCTGCTTTTATTGATCAATTTGATTCCTGTGCTTCCGCTGGATGGTGGGAAAGTCCTTCAGATTATTCTTTCGCGTCGTTTTGATGAAACTGTCGTGCATATGATTCTGTTCAATGTCAGTTTCTGGGGCGGCGGTCTGGGAATGGTCATTGGACTGTGTACCTCCAGTGTTTGGGTCGTCTTTTTCAGCGCGCTGTTACTGATGCTCAATTTGATTGAGTTTACGTCAGCTCATCGAGAAGATTCATTTGATGATTCTATATTTGGCTATGATTTCTCACAGGGCTATACCAGCCTGGAACGTTCCAGCGGCCAACTCGTGGAGAAGCAGGCGGGATTCTTTCAGCAATGGCGGGAAAAGCGGAAACTCCAGAAACAGCTTCGAGAGCGAGAAAAGAATCGGGACGCAGAAATACAGCTTGATTTATTGCTGCATAAGGTTCACGAATTTGGTTTAGAGTCTTTGACTCCCAAAGAACGACAGCAGTTAAATCAGGTGAGTGCCAGATTTCGTAAAAGTGATTCCGATCCATAATCTCGGTATATTCAGTTTCATCCCATCCCCGCTCTTTCCGAACACTCTGTATACCTAATGTCCTGTGTTTGAGAATTTACAATGGCGGTTTTTATTTTTTTGGAAATCATTTTACCTGAGAGGCCGTAGATTCGGTTTATTTTCACCAATCGGTAAAACCCGACTCTCAGCCGTTAGGATCAAATGGAACTGAGCCACAAAATGGTGAACACGCTCCTTTCATGAGTTGTGAAATTCTGCTTCAAGGTTGTAATACTTAATTCGCCTTAAGTTCCCTGTTTAAAAAGACTTATTCGAGCGATCCTGTAGGCCCATCATACAAATTTCACTAGCGGGGCAATTGGTTACCAGTCTAGGTTTGAATAATGATTTCGTTGTTCACTATTAGCCGGATAAAGCTTTTCCTCCTCTTATTTCAGCACTCTTTCTATAAAAAGTCCCGATATTCTCTAGAGATAAGGCATTTGAGGTCCGGTTTTTAAAACTGATTTGCGAGCTTAAGTCTACGAACTAACTTTTTATTGGGAATATTCCTTTAGAAAGTAGAGAAGAGACTTATGGCACTAGGAACAACTGACTCAGTGAAGAAGTTGTCGAACTTCAGCAAATGTGGTGGTGAATGGGATCTGGATTTGCATCAGGATGCAAAGATCGATCTTGCCATCAGCCGCATGAAGCGAGTTTCAGAACTGACTGGTCTGACGATGTTTTGTTTCGATTCCGATAATGGAATCGTTCTGGACAAAACGAATGCGCAGTCCCTGCCCTTCTTTCCTGTCGATATTCTCAATGAAATTCAACACATTGATGGCTTGACTTTGGTCGAAAATACAAATGGAGTGACTCACTTTCTCATCCCTCTCGTAGAAGATGAGGCTCATCGAATTACAGCCGCTGGATTTGTGTTTTCCAAAGAGAAACGCAAACTGACCGAAATGGTTTTAGCGGCAGTTCAGAGAGAGTGGGCCGCAGAGGAACTGGATGCGTGGTTGGAAAATCAAAGAGTCCTGGATACGAAATCTCTTCATGCATTATTGAGTCTGGCCCTGCTTCACATCGAAGAGGAACAGCAACTTACGATTTTGAATGAAGAAGTAGACAATCTGTCTGAGTGTCTGGATGAGACATTCGAAGAAATCAGTCTGCTGCATGAAGTGGCTCAGCATCTCAAGATTTCTGAAAGTCCGGAACAATTGGGGAAATTGTGCCTCGATCGAATTGGGACTTTGATCGAAGCGGAAACCAATATTATCTGGTTTGAAGGCCAAGGCAATACGTCACAGTTTATGCCAGACTGTACAGCGGGGTTTGATGAAGTGGCTCTGGCCCGGCTCGTGGCGCAGTTTGACGGATACAACTGGAATCAGCCACTTGTCATTAACCAGGTAGAGAACTCACTATTGTCACTCGAATTTCCAGATTTACACAATCTGGTGCTCGTACCGATTTCTGATGGTTCCAATTCTTATGGCTGGATTCTCAGCTGTAATTTACTGAAAAGCGAAGAATACGGAACAATTCAGGCCAGCCTGCTAAATTCCGTGGCTTCATTTTTAGGCACTCACCTGAGAAATATTGACCTTTACGCTCAACAGGAAGAGTTGATGTTGAGTTTTGTGAAGTCGTTCATCTCGACCCTTGATGCCAAAGATCCTTATACACGAGGCCATAGCGAGCGAGTCGCTTTGATTGCACAAAAACTGGCAAAGCAGTTGGGATATTCCGGCGAATTTCTGCAGAATATCTATCTGTCGGGGCTGTTGCATGACATTGGTAAAATCGGAGTCAATGATGGGATTCTTCGGAAAGAAGGAAAATTAACTGACGAAGAGTTTGCCCAAATTCAGAAGCACCCGATGATCGGATATAAAATTCTTTCCGGGATCAAAAAACTGAAGAATATTTTGCCGGGGATTCGTAATCACCATGAGCAGATTGATGGCTTAGGCTATCCCGATCGGTTAAAGGGGACTGACATTCCATTGATGGCGCGGATTATTGCTGTGGCCGATGCTTATGATGCGATGGGCAGTGATCGTCCTTACCGAAACGGTATGCCCTTAGAACGATTGGAAATCATTTTCCGCGAAGGTAAAGGCTTTCAGTGGGATTCTGATGTCATTGATGCCTATTTTGAGATTCGTGATGAAATCATCCGGCTTTCTCAAAAATATAATGACGAAGCGACAACTCTGGTTTATTTCAGTCCTAATTGATAAAATAGCGCCCTGTAACGGATATTCTCTTCTCAAACTGTACGATTCCCAATAGAGGGGCGTCGATGAGGCAGGCAATGATTCAACAGTGGCAATCTTCTTACTCGATAGTCGTAATTCTCTGCGCTGTCGGTTTTCCTGGCTGTGGTTTGAATGAGTATGAATCGAAGACCGATTTACCCATCCCGGAAGCGGAACCACTGCATTCCAGAGGGTTGAAGTCCGATCAGTTAGACCAGCAAACATCCGGAGTCAAAGAATTTGATGGGATTCAGTTTCAGGTGCCTGTGGGCTGGGAGCAGGCAGCATTAACGCCGGCTCAACGGGGAATGATTTCCGCCAGCTTCAAGATTCCTCAGGCCGGAGATGGAGTCAAGCTGACGCTTTCTTCCGTGGGAGGCGGCATTGACGCCAACATTCAAAGATGGAAGGGGCAGTTTCATTTGCCGCCTGGCGAAGCACCTCTGCAGGAAACAATTCGAGTGGATCATGTCGATGCGATCTGGCTCGATCTGAGAGGGACCTTTGATTCTGGACCTGCGATCAATTCCGGTGTGGCATCCGACATGAGAATGATTGGTGTTGCGATTCCACGCAGTCCCCGCGATTTTTATCTCAAACTGACAGGCCCGCGTGAGCAGTTACTAAAAGCAGAAGAGGGATTTCGCGAATTTGTCAAATCAGCTCGGTTTGTGCAATAGGCAGTCATACTAGTGGAGCGTCATTTTTAAATATTGGGTTGATAGATATCACGAGAGTGCGACAACGGAGCACGTAAACAACACCCCTAAGCCTCAATTTCTAGCTTGACAAAGCACTAGAGAGACGGATCCCACTTGCGGATCAGTCCCGCGACGAGGTGTCCCCCAAAACCGAACGACAGCTTCAGAGCCGTTTTGATTTCCTGGGGAACCGGTTTCAGCGGCGTGTAATTCAGAGTGCACTCCGGATCTGGGTTTTCCAGATTGACTGTTGGGGGAACCAGGTTATCGCGCATCGCCAGCAGGGTAAAACCGAGTTCCACACTTCCGGCCGCTCCCAGCAGGTGTCCCATGCCTCCTTTTAAACTTGAGCAACGAATCTTGCTTGATGCAGATCCCAGTGCGTTCTGGATTGCACGGGTTTCATACAGATCATTAATCTGGGTTCCCGTCCCATGCAGGTTGATGTAGTCAATTTCTGCGGGAGTGACCTGGGAGCGATTGAGCGTACTGGAAATCAATCGCGACAGGCTTTGCGCCGTCGGATCGAACTGCATTAAGTGAGTCGAGTCTGAACCCAGGCTGCCTGTTAACCATTCTGCATAAGGGACCGCGTTTCGCTTCAATGCCTGCTCCAGCGATTCCAGAACTAGAATTCCGGCACCCTCCCCGACGACAAAACCGTTACGTTTTCGATCATATGGGCGGCACGCGGATTCGGGAGATGGAAAATCGGTGGCCAGAACCCCCATGCGTTGAAAAGAGCCGATGACAGCCGGAAGGAGAGACGCATCAGCGCTGCCTGCAAAAACGGTTTCGCAGACTCCTTCTCGAATGAGATCAGCCGCGCGCATGATGCTGGAAAATCCTGTCGCACAGGCAGAGACCGTTGATAATGCCGCACCCTGTAAATCATAATGTGCGGCGACGGACTGGCTGGCGGCACTGGGAAAACATTGTTGCCAGAACGCAGTGGGAACTTGCGCTGCCTGTTCCGGGGGCATCCGCGGCAATTCTGCCATTTGTGCAAAACCAGCCATGCCTCCCTTACTGGAACCGATGACGCAGCCTGCTGTTTCTCGGGGAAGCTGATCCATATCGAGCCCCGCATCCTGAATCGCTTCTGCAGTAGCGTTCAGCGCTAATGTGATTGACGGTTCTCTCTGAAGCGGAATCTGATCGGACAGAGAAGTGGATGAGAGTTGCCTGTCTGGGATGACTCCACCCGCAATGGGGCGATTCAGTTGCCGAGACAAGTCATCAAGCAGACAGGTTGCGGATTGCCCTGTGAGCAGTTTCTGCCAGGACGCTTCCCGGCCTGCCGCATAAGGAGTGATTAAACCGATGCCAGTAATCACGACCCTGCGGGGAGAAAGCTCAGATACCGATAGCTTTGGTCGCATTAGAAATTAAAGTCGCAAAGGAAGTGAGAGAAGGAAAGCGTTCAGGAACGATGACTGGTTCGACAGATGGCAAATAAAGCTAAGCCGAACAGTACCGCTACCAGAATGTATTCGAAGATCGAAGTTTGAGACTGTTGCACCAGACCGCTTTTTTGTTCGTCCGCTTGTGCCAGTGCCATGGTTACCGAAACCAGCGATGCTCCGGAAACTGATACGAACCCAGTAATGATTCTGAAAATGTTTTGAGATCGCTTCATAGTCGTTTAAATCTGAAAGCAGAGGTAGAACTAAAGGAGTTATCGGCTGGCTTATTGTATCAGCCTGACTCACAAACTGCATCAGGAAAAGCCGATTCCTGATGGAAACCGGAATGAAAAATCGGAGATCCAATTTCTGGTGAGATCGTTTCAGACATCACAGCTGTGTTTCATTTCAGGATTGAATGATCGCATCTACAGGTTGTCGCATTTCGTGAAAATCCTGCTGGTGCAGGAAGACGGTTTGCCAGCTGTGGGAGCGTGATCTCATTTTCAGGCGGTATTCATCGATTTTCACCAGATAAAACGCATACAGGCTCCCTTTATAAGGAAACAATCTTTCCAGGTCGTTGGACAAGGAATTCGGTGGAAGTTGATATGCGAAGACTAATGCTGAGATGAAGCCTTCGCCGAACAGCTCCTGCCATTGCTGGAGCCCCTGAATATCCTCAATCGTAGCCCAATTTTCCCAGCGTCGACTCTGTCGCTGGTCTGGGGAAATTTCTGTTCTGCCTTTGACATCGACCAGCAGGTTAGGGCCTTGCTGCGAAGAAACAATAAAGTCCAGAGATTTGATAGAGGCGTTTTGTGCCAGGGCTCTACGCTTCTCATCGACGGCCACATAAGGGACTTTTGCTGCACGAAGGTAGTCTTCAAACGCGGCGTCATAATGGTTGCGGCGGATGACCATGGCCCGTATATCTCCCCACTAAAATCGAGATGTGAACTGATCTTATGTGAATGATATGGGGGTGTGGTGTAAAAGTCTATAGTGGATGTGTTTTTTCAGGGAAACCGCGTCACGATCAGGAGAATTGCCGGGGTGCTGCTATTTAACCGGGGCGCTGTTATTCAAGAAGTCCCGTCACGAATTTGATTATTTCCTGTTCCTTGACAGCGGTCTGGGTGCCTGTCTGCAGCTCTTTGACTTGCCAGATCTGGTTTTCAAATTCATCAGTCCCTGCGATAATCACGATCTGGAATCCATGTCGATTTGCATATTTGAACTGTTTTTTGATGGATTTAGTGTCAGGATAGACTTCTACATTCAGTCCGCTCAGTCGCAGTTCACGGGCCAGTCTGAGGTATTCCGGCGTATAAGCAGCGTCCATTTGAGTGACCAGAATGGGAGCTGGCGTCGAAACGTCTGGCAGCAGATTGAGTTCCTGCATCGCCGCCAATAAGCGGTCCAGTCCCAGGCTGGCGCCGACTCCTGGTAATTGTTGCGTCGTGAACAGCTCGGCCAGATTATCATAGCGGCCGCCTGAGCAGACGCTTCCAATATTTGGTAACTGGTCCAGAAATGTTTCGTATATGGTGCCGGTATAATAATCGAGTCCTCGGGCAATGGATGGATCGAGGACAATCCGATCGCCGGGAATGCCGGCTCTTTCTGATGCAGTGAAGATTTCCCGTAGATATTGGACGCCCTGCTCTCCACACGCATTTCCGGAAAGTTGCTGCTCCAGAGAATTCAGAATGTCTGTTGTCGAGCCCGCTACCGTTGTCAGGGAAATCACTTTTTCTGCCTGTTGTTGCGTCAGGCTCCCCTGTTCCTGCATTTCTTTGATGACCGCGTCCGGGCCAATTTTTGGGAGTTTGTCCAGCGCTCTCAATACTTCCGCGGACTGAGACTGTAGTTCCAGAATTTCGAGCAGTCCATTCAGAACCATGCGGTTGTTAATGCGGATTTTAAATTCGGTAAAGCCAATCTTGACCATCAGATCATGGATAATAAACAGCGTCTCAATATCGGCTGAGTTTGAGGTCGTGCCGATGGTATCGAAGTCGCATTGCATGAATTCACGGTAGCGTCCTTTTTGTGGTCGCTCGCCGCGCCAGACTTTCCCGACATGATAACGTTTAAAGGGAGTTCCCAGTTCATTGATGTTCTGTGCGGCAAAACGGGCGAAAGGAACGGTCAGGTCGAATCGCATCGCGACATCACGGCCGCCTTGTTCAAAGCGAAACATCTGTTTGTCCGACTCTTCTCCCCCTTTACCGGTTAGAATCTCAGTGAATTCGAGTGCGGGCGTATCAATCGGACTAAAACCATAGCTGCGATAGACTGATTTGGCAGTCTCAATCAGTTGTTCGCGAGGAATCATTGCTGCAGGCAGATAGTCCCGAAATCCTTTGAGTGTTCGTGGCTCAATTAGTGTTTTTTTCACAGTAGGTACCGACTTGGATCGAAAGTGATCTTTTTGTTGTTTGGAGTAATCGATGCGGGGAGTGACTAAAGCAGGGGACTAAATATGGACCACGGGCAGTTTTTGAGTGGCCGTGTCTGCCGGCGATTTCTTTCGTTTCTTCTTTTTCGGTGGCAGAACGGCGTGCGCATATTCCCAGATTTGTTCCGGAGTTTCGAAGAGGCGATCATAAGTTCCGTCATTGTCGTATTCACATTCATCTGTCGTGTAAGTGCGGCAAATTTTAGGACGATCATCATAATTGCCACACCGATAATCGGGTAGCAGGTATTTGCAATCGCCATAGACCATCAAAAACCAGACATCTTCATCAACGAAAATGGCACAATGGCCGTGCATGATATACCACCGCATATGATCGAAATCTTCCCAGTTTTCCGGGGTTTCGATCGGCAGGGCAAAATAGCGACAACAACGTGCTGTGCAATAGCTGCATAAAACTTCCCCAGCTTTGAGGTCAGCTCGTTTTACCGTGACCGTCGACATGGTCGTATCCCTTGATGAACTATAGATAGTGATGAAAAATTGACAGAAAGGTTCGCGTTGTCGGAATCAATCAAAGTTTTGCTACGCGTCTGATCGGGCACAAGTTGCAAATTCGAAGCGTGTGCCCTGCTTCAGGTTACCCTGATCCGTAACGAATCAGCATGTTTTATAAGTCATCTTGACGGAAAATGCACGGAATCAAGGGATAGAAAGTTTGGGTTTTCAAACAGAATCGAGACCGGTATTCTTGTTTCAATATTGCTGGGCGTTTGTTCCTGGCATCGATTTGAGCTCGATTAAGATTCACATTTGTCGGTTTTAGCGATTATCCCGTGAGGAGAAGGTGTATAATTGTGGTTTCTGCTTGACCCTGATTTATAAGGGGACTTATCATTAAACTATGGTTCTGCTTAACATTAATCACAATTCACTGTCTCACCAGCTTGTCTGATACGGGATACACGAGAATAATTGATACTACAGGATTTATTTTCGTTCTCAAAGTCGTTTGAGGACGATGTAATAAACAGGGTGGCGAGGGTGATTCCTGCTTCAGGTCATTTTGAAAGCCAAACCTGAGTGATCCCGTAGAATATAACGATATTAAGTTTGCATAATACGAAATAGTATAACGAGGCAGATGCGCTCGTTCGATTCCATCAAGGTTCAAAGAAGATGCATAAATCTGGAGTTATCCTGGCTTGGTTTGTCGCTCTCGTGGCTATCGGCGCGGTGCTGATGACATCGAAGATGCTGGACGTCCGTGGAAGCTGGTTAAAAACCGTTGAAAATAACAAGTCGAAAATTCAAAAAAATGAAGCTGATCTCGAAGCCAAAGAGACGGAAAACAAAACGCTTCGCAACGATTTGACGCGGCTGATGCTGGGCTGGGATCGCTATTGGGATGCGAATGTCACTGTTGCCAATCAACAGACCGGTGAAATTCAGGTCAATATTGGTGGAAATCAGGGACTGGGATCTGCACAGCAAGGCGATGATCCGGCTGCGCAACCAGTTGTATTTGCGTTCCAGCCTGATCAGAATAATCCGAATGGTGTGAGCTATGTGGGGGCGTTTCGTGTGAATGCATTGGAACCAAACGGTGCGCAACTGATCGCTGTGAACCCGCCTCAAGACGGTGAAGTGGCAACCTGGAAGAATGGTGTCTGGCGTTTAAGAGCCCTGGTCCCTCCCAATTATATTTCCACCTTACGAACATTAAGGGATAATCTGGTGGAACGCGAACAACAGCTCACGCGGAAGAAAGATCGGATTCAGGATTTGAATCGATTACTGACGTCAGCCCAGGAACGCCTGGAAGTCAGAGTGAGTGAGTTGATTGGTTCCGAGAATGCACCGCAGGATGAAATTCTTCCGGTCGAGTTACGAAAAGGTCTGGTGGCCGGCCTGGAAGAAGAAGAGAAACTGCGAAATCAAGAGTTCCAGGAAACAGATCGTTTAAGACGTGATCTGTTGAATGTCTATCAAAAACAACTTGATCTGGTGCAGGAAGTCAGTAAGCTGACCAAACAGCTGCCGCAGCAGACCCCGGCAGATTATTGAGCTGTTTGAGCGACTTTGATTAGCATGGAAGGTGGGCGAAGACTCTCGAAACGCCCCTGATTATAAAAAGACAAACAAGGATAGGTTGGCAATGGGGATTGAGAGCCGGGATTACCTGCGGCATGAAAGTGGTGGGGGAAGTTACGGTTCTTTCAGAAGGCCTTCTGGTGGCTGGGCCATCAAGTATCTGATTATCGCCAATATTGCTGTGTTTTTGCTGGAGATGTCCTCCCCCTCAATTCTTAATTTTTTCGCACTGCAGCGTGATGCCGTCCTGCCTTACTTTCAGATCTGGCGTTTTGTGACATACGGCTTTTGTCACTCCACGGCATCCTTAGGGCATATCTTCTTTAATATGTTCGTGCTCTGGATGTTTGGCCGGATGGTCGAACCGGTTCTGGGATCACGGGAGTTTCTCGCCTTTTACCTGGTCGGTATTGTCATCAGTGGCATCTGCCACGTTGCCATCAGTCCTAACCCCGTGATTGGTGCTTCGGGGGGCGTGATGGCTGTGGTCTTTCTGACTGCGATGACCTTTCCGAAGATGACTGTGCTACTGATGTTTATCCTGCCGATTGAATTGCGCTGGCTGGCCGTGCTCTATGCAGCCGTCGATGTGTTTGGATTCATTAATCCACAGAGTGACGGTGTGGCCCACTTCGCACATCTGGGAGGAGCCGCGTTTGGGGTCGCGTATAAGTATTTTGGTTGGCATCTGACAGGCAGCTTTCAGAAAAAGTGGGATCACTTTAAACTGAATCGTTCTGCCAGAAGTAAAAACTTACGTGTCTATTCCGAGCCTGATGCGAAACTTTCCAAGGCCGGGCTGGACGAAAAAGTGGATGCGATACTGGAAAAAATCAGCCGTGAGGGTGAGGCCAGTCTGACCGATCAGGAACGGGCGCTGCTTAAAGAAGCAAGCAACAAATATAAAAAACGATAAGTGGTTGAGGTTCGTCGTAGCCTTTCAGATGAATTCGTTTGTGATCCGCCGCAGGAATCTCGCAGAAAAGACCAACTCCGAGGCGCAACTATGTCTGAATCACAATTTGAAGCACTGATAGAACGAGCCCGGTCAGGGGATCGGGCTGCAGAGAACGAATTGCTGCAAAAATGCCGGGCTTATATCTCGATTATTGCGCGCGCTCAAATTGAAGGCTGGATGCGCACTAAGTTCGACGCATCTGATCTAGTGCAGCAGACATTGCTGGAAGCACATCAGGGGTTCGAAAATTTCAAAGGCCAGACAGAAGCTGAGTGGCTGGGTTGGTTGCGCGGGATTTTAAACCATAACACATTGGACTTTGCCAGAAAATTTCAGGGTGCTGCCAAGCGTGATGTGAAACGAGAATTTTCCATCAACCAGGTGGGGGGAAATTCTGCCTATTCGGAACCCCAGAAATGGGAATTGAAAGATCAGACGGAAACCCCCAGTCGCATTCTATTGAATCGGGAGCAGGAAATTCTGATGGCAGAGGCGGTCGCACAGCTTCCCCCCGATTACCAGGAAGTGATTATGTTGAGGAATCTGCAACGGCTTTCATTTAAAGAAGTCGCAGAACGCATGGATCGCAGCCCGGGCGCAGTGCAAATGTTGTGGTTGAGAGCCTTAAACCAGTTGCAGGAACTGATGGAGCGTGTTTAAGTCTGTGGAAACGGATTTGAATTGCTTATGGCAGTCCAGCATGAAGATAGAGAGAGCATAGGATCCGGTGACAAACGAGCGGGATGAACAGTCAGAGATCGTAATCGGGGTTTTGAACCAGTATCTGGATTACTTGCAGCTCAGTGACCAGGATAGCTGCCACGGTTTACAGGCGGTGAATCCGGAATTGAAAAATCTGATGGCCTGCCTGGATTCACTCGAACGCTTGGCGCCAGATGCTGAAAACGCGAACCGGGATGCGCCTTTTCTGGGATCGGATGATGCGACCCAACTGCTTCCCGGCTCACCTTCCGAGCGATCTGTGCCTCAGCAGACTCCCGAATTCGGAAACTATGAATTGCTGGAAGAACTCGGCCGGGGTGGAATGGGAGTGGTCTACAAAGCGCGGCAGAAGGACTTGAACCGGATTGTCGCCTTAAAGACGATCTTGAGTAAACAATTTGCTTCAGAAGAAGAAGTGCGCCGGTTTTATCTGGAAGCTCAGGCGATCGGCCGATTGCAGCATTCCAATATTGTTTCGATTCATGAAGTCGGACAGTATCTCGGGCAACATTATTTTACGATGGATTATATTTCTGGAGGTTCGTTAGCGAACCCCCAACTGCAAACACTTTCAGAAACACCACAAGCTGATTTTATACAGGTTGCCTGTCTAATGATGCAGGTTTCCAAGGCCGTTGAGTATCTGCATTCCAAAGAGATCATTCATCGTGATTTAAAGCCGTCGAATATTCTGATTGATGAAAGTGGGATGGCCTATGTCACTGATTTTGGCCTGGCGAAAGTGTTTGACGCGGTTCATCAGGGAACGGACCATGATGCGCACACGCAGAGTGGAACCATCGTAGGCACACCCGGATATATGTCGCCGGAACAGGCAGCGGGACAGCTAGAGGATATTTCTGCCCGCAGTGATATCTTTTGTCTGGGGATCATTCTGTATGAACTTTTGACCGGCGTTTCACCGTTCAAACAAAAGAGTCCTTTGGATTCACTGGTGTCTGTAATCGAAGGCGAGCCTCCGTTACTGCGCTCACTCAATCCAGACATACCCAGTCCGCTGGAATTGATCTGTCTGAAGTGTCTGGAAAAAGATCCGGAGTTGCGCTACCAGTCAGCCAGTGCTCTGGCTGAGGATCTGGAGTGTTTTATTGCCGGAGAACCGATTCAGGCACAACCTGCTGGTTTCAGGCAGTTGTTTCAACGTTGGTTTCGCAGACAGCCGGCCTTAGTTTCTCGCTTGTCGGCGATTGTGCTTTCCACGGGAATTGTTCAGACGGTGTACTCGACGCAAGGCGTGGATTTCTACTATCATCTTAAAATTATGACGATCTTTTGCCTGTGGGGAATTCTGGCGCTGTTTTTTCAATGGAGCCTGGATCACTTCCGGAATCAGGAAAAGGTGCGCTATTGCTGGGTGGCCGCTGATGTCTCGTTGTTGACGGGATTATTGATTCTGGCGGACCCTCCCGTCGGCATTTTATTGATAGGTTATCCGATGTTAATTGTTTCCGCGGGACTATTTTTTTATGTGAGGCTGGTCTACTTCACGACCATGATGTCCCTGCTGGCATTTGCTGTGCTCGTGTTATTGAGACCAGAATTAACAGGCCCGTGGCAGTATCCCGTAATTTATGGGATGGTTCTGGCAATCCTGGGGATGATGACCGCTTATCAGATCTACCGAGTTCGCGTTTTGAGTCGCTATTACGAACTGCGACGGCCTTAAAGGATTAAAGACTGGCTTACGCAGCTTTCCCGGCGCGTTGCGCTGAATGCCTGGAAATCAGTCGGGACAAAGCCTGCCAGACGCGTCCAATTTCCAGCTCTTCCATGCAGCATAAATTTTGTGGGCCGCGTTTGGGGCAACGCTTCTGATAGCTGGCTGCGCAGTCAACATTTGTGGAGACAAGTTCATGCTGGTCTCCCGGTGGTCCCGAGCGGACTGAGCTGGTGCAGGTGAAGATTCCTGTGACGGGTGTTCCCAGCCCTGCAGCAAGATGCATGGGGCCGGAATCATTGGTCAGCAGGAAGTCAGATTCAATGAGCACCGCCGCCAGTTGTTTGAGGTTGGTTTCGCCGGCCAGATTGATCACGTTGCCCGTAGGCACAAATTTGTGTAATAATTGTTCGATATGATTGGTCAATGGTCGTTCATCGGCAGAACCCACCAGAACGATATTGCAGCGGAACTGGCGGATTGCTTTGGCGCCGACCGCGGCAAAACTTTCAGGGGGCCAGCGTTTGGTAATCCATTGCGCGCCAGCATGAAGTGCCAGTGTGGGAGCCCGGTTTTCCTGATGAGAAAGTTTGCTCTTTGCCCAGTTCCGATCTTCTTCACTGAGAGCGATGTCGGTCTGTCTTTGAGTTTCTCCCAATCCCAACGCGTCTGCGACACGCCAGTATTTCAGATGGGCGGGTACCAGCCGCCCGGTATCGGGAATGGTCAGGTTGTAGGCCAGATGCGACCCTTCGCGGGCCGCTTCAATGCCAATTCGCCACGGAGCACGCGTGGCTGTTGTCATGATGCCTGTTCTGAGTAAGCCTTGCAAATCAATCACAAGATCAAACTGACGCTGTTTCAGATCTTTCAGAAAATTCCACCAGTACCGAGCTGAAGAGCGTCGACTGAAGGGGATGATGTGATTGATGTGTGGATGTCCTTCAAGCAGATTAGCAAAGCTGTCTCGAATGACCCACGAAATTTCGGCGTTGGGGAAGCGTTCTCGAAGTACCGGGAGGATCGGCAGCGTCTGCACAACATCGCCGAGCGCACTCGGCTTAATGATACAAATTCGTTTGGCTTCAATCTGATTCAATTGAGATAAAATGTGCTGGGAACTCATCGGAATCGTTTGATGTCTAGGGGCCAGGGTTTGTTTGAACAGGCTAAGCCAACGGGTGACGCATCATAATCTCAGAAGCGGAATTGAAGCAAGATCAGCTTGATGAATCGTTTTGCTTGAATGAAGTGCTCTATTTCTTAGGAATTCCACGTTGGAAGATTGCGAATCGAGATCGTTTTTTTTCAGAAACTGCGAAACCAATCGTTTACAGGCGAGTTTGATTTATTGTGAAGTGAATCAAAAACAGGAATTTAATCCTGTCCATTTTTTTAATGCATGAGGAGTTGCCTTGATGAAAGTTAGCCTGTTAGCGGTGTCAGCATTTGTCTTAGGAATGGCGGTTTTTTCGGGAAATTCAGTCACACAGGCTGAAGAAGGAAAAAAAGGACAACGGCCCAACCGTGAAGAAATCCTCAAAAAGTTTGACAAAGACGGTGACGGAAAGTTGAGTGAATCGGAGCGTGCAGCAGCAAGAGCGGCACGTCCCAAAGGAAAAGGCCTTAAGGGAGATGGTAAAACAGGCCGTCCAGGAATGGACCGGGAAGAACTCATCAAAAAATTTGATAAGAATGGCGATGGGAAGTTAGACGAAACCGAACGCAAAGCAGCTCAAGCAGCGAGAGCCAAAATGGGGCAGCGGGGACCTCGGATGAGCCGGGAAGAAATGGTCAAAAAGTTCGACAAAGATGGCGACGGAAAGTTGAATGAAACGGAACGTCAAGCAGCTCGAAAGTCGATGGGCAGTCGGCAAGGTCGCGGACCCGGTATGAGCCGCGAACAGCGCGAAGCGATGGTCAAAAAGTTTGATAAAGATGGTGATGGCAGGCTGAATGAAGAAGAACGAAAGGCTGCCCGCGCAGAAATGATGAAGAATCGCCCGAAGAAAGGTGCTGGAAAAGGCTCTAAAGGCGCAGGTGGAAAAGGGAAAAAGAAACCTTAACGCAAATCATTGAAAACATTGCTGTGGCTCGACAGGTCTGCCAGTGATGTGAACAAGAAAAGCCGACTGGAACAGGTTCAGTCGGCTTTTTTATTTTCAAAGACTATATTTGCTCTGAAACAATTTCTTTGTCGAAATAATTGGTTCCCATCCCGGCATCAATCACAATTCCCTGAGAATTAATGCCCGATGAGCGGGGGCTGATTAAAAATGCGACGGTATCAGCGACTTCCTGGGTCTGGACGGCTTCTTTTCGAAGGGTTGCTTTTTCCGCAAACAGATAGCTATCGACATATCCGGGAATGCCTGCTGAGGCAGACGTTTTCAATAAGCCCGGGCAAACGGCGTTAAAACGGACTTTGGAAAAGTTGGAAAATGATTTGGCAAGAAAGCAGACTGAGGAGTCCAACGCAGCTTTAACCGGAGCCATATAGCCATAATTTTCGGCTGCCATGCGCGTGGTTGAGATGGAAATCGTCACGACACTCCCCTGCTCCGGATCAAGGAGCTGGCTGAATGCATTCGAAAGTGCCATCAGCGAGAAGCAGGAAATATCGACCGCCTGCAAGAACGCGGCACGCGGCGTTTGATGGAAAGGAAGCCAGCCTGCGGAGTAATCTGCAAAGGCGATTGAATGTACTAAGCCGTGGATTACGTCGTATTGTTGACGGATTTCTGTGGCTAACTGGTCAATCTCCGGTTGATGCTCCACATCGCAGACAAAGATCGGGGCGTGTTTGATCAGCTTGGATAACGATTCTCTCCGTGCTTCAGAACGAACGACATAGATCACTTCCGCGCCTGCTTCTTCCAGTACCTTACCAGTCTGATAGGCCACACTTTTCCGGTTGGCGACTCCAAAAATCAGAATCCGTTTTCCAGCCAATTGCAAAAAATCCATCAAGCATCTTTCCAAAGATCGATAAAACTAAACAAATCCGGTCTACCGAGGGTTCACTCTGACAAATTTTCTTTTTTTTCGCAATGTGGAAGAGATTGTCACTCTCAGATATGTCGTAATTCGCAATAATGAACGGTATCTCAAGAGGTCTTCAAATCCCTGTCTATTTCTCAACGATTCCCTGAAAGTTGTTTTCATGTTCAGAGCACGTGCTTCACTGAAATCATTGTCGCTGTTTTGCCGATCGTTGAGCACAATGCTGGAGTCGGGAGTTTCGATTACCAAAGCGTTCCAGTTAGCAGGGAAAAAAATCGGAGATCATCGGCTGCAACAATCTGTGCGCGAGATCATGGTCGAGCTGAAATCCGGAAACGATGTCACCTCAGCCATGCGGAAACAGGGATCTTTCTATCCCGAATTGCTGGTGAATATGATCAGTGTGGCGGAACAGAGTGGCGGGTTGCCTGAAGTATTGAAGGCTTTGGCTGACCACTATGAGCAACTGTTGCACATGCGGAAAAACTTTGTACGGCTTATCGCCTGGCCTGTATTTCAATTTATAGTGGCAATTCTGGTGATCGCCTTGATGATCCTTGTATTAGGACTGATCGCCAGCGGGCAAGGAGGAAAGCCAATTGATGTATTGGGGCTGGGCTTATCCGGTCCCAGTGGCGCTATGATCTGGCTGACATGTACGTTCGGTTCGATTTTTGTCTTGTTTGTTACGTATCAGGTGTTGGATCGTTTGTTTGGCGGGAAACGCTATTTTCATCGTTTGTTCCTGAAAATTCCGGTCATAGGCGGTTGTATGCAATCCTTTGCGATTGCCCGGTTTTCCTGGGCATTTTCACTCACCCAGCAAGCGGGAATGAATATTCTAGATTCGTTAGATGCCAGCCTGAAAGCAACGGGAAATGGGGCGTTTATTGCTGAAATTCCCCAGGTGAACGGCGCGGTCAATGATGGGGCGCATCTTACAGAGGCCTTGTCGGAAACGCATCTGTTTACAGAAGAATATATTCATATGGTGGATGTGGGAGAGACATCGGGTACCGTTCCGGAAACCCTGGAGCGATTAAGCCCACGTTTTCAGGAAGATGCACAGCGGAGCCTGGCGACAATGGCTGCGGTTCTCGGTTGGCTGATTTGGGCACTGGTTGCTGCATTTATCATCTTTGTTGTCTTCCGGATCGCTTTTTGGTATCTGGGGATAATCAACGATGCCTTGAAGCATGTTTGAACTGCCGTTTTTTGCATCCTCGGAATTCTGATTAACGAAATATTCTTCTGAAGAGAAAGTTAAAGTGTCTCATTTTCAATTTGAACTGATCCATACTGATTCCAGGACCGGAGCCCGTGCCGGACGCTGGCATACGCCGCATGGAATCGTGGATACCCCTGCTTTTATGCCTGTCGGAACTTTAGGGTCGGTAAAAGGGCTACTGCCAGAGCAACTCAAACAGGTGGGAACCCAGCAGGTTTTGGCAAATACCTATCATCTGGCGCTACGTCCCGGGGCCGATATTGTGGAAGAGATGGGCGGGCTGCACAAATTCATGAATTGGGATGGTCCGATTCTGACTGACAGTGGCGGTTTTCAGGTCTTCAGTCTGGCGCAGCTGACCAAGATGGATGACGAACAGGTTGTATTTCGTTCTCATATCGATGGCAGCTTATTTGAATTGTCACCCGAAAAGGCAGTCAAGATTCAGGAACAGTTGGGCGCAGACTGCATTATGTGCTTGGATGAATGTCCGCCCCACGATGTCCCACTGGAAAAGATGCAGGATGCCGTTGATCGTACTACGAACTGGGCAGCACGCTGCCGGGACGCCCAGAAACGGGATGACCAGGCGCTGTTTGGTATCGTTCAAGGGGGAACCGATCAGAAAATGCGGGAACGTTCTGCAGAAGGCTTGCTGCCTCTGGAGTTTCCGGGATACGCGATTGGCGGTTTAAGTGTAGGAGAAAAACCTGAGGATATGTACTCTACGCTCGACTTTACGACTCCCATGCTGCCTGTAGAGAAGCCTCGCTATTTAATGGGCGTGGGACGCCCTTCCGACCTGATGGAAGCAATTATGAGAGGCGTTGATCTGTTTGATTGTGTGATGCCTACCAGAAATGGGCGAAATGGGATGGCGTTTACCAGTGAAGGACGCGTGAATTTACGTAATCAGAAACATGCCAGAGATCCCAATCCTCTGGACCCGGAATGTGATTCCCCGGGTTCAAGAGACTATAGTCGGGCTTATTTGAGGCACTTATTCATGTCTCGTGAGATGTTGGGGCCTATTTTGATTTCGCTGCATAACATTGCCTTTTATCAAAAATTGATGCGAGATCTGCGTCAGGCGATCCTCGATGATCAAGTTGAGGAGTTTAGGGCGGTTCACCTTGCCCGCTGGAACGCATCTTTCTAAGATACAGCTTACTAGATCGTTTGATAACTCCTGAAATTGTTTAGGTTTGGGCCAATTTCGATCAGGCTGTTGAAAGCGCGGGGGTACTGAAAACCTCTGTGTGCAACATTCTGAATCGGGAAACGACTTCTCCTAAGTAGTTAATAATTATTGCTTTAAGGGGATGGGTTTACAGCCCTTGGAAAAGAATTAAATGAACATTCTACTTGCAACGCTCTTTTTATTTGCTGAAGAAGCACCTGTGAAAGAGGGCCCCGCCCCTTCACCGATTTTTCAATTTCTGCCGATCATTGCGATCGTCATTTTCTTTTATTTCATCATGTTTCGCCCTCAGCAAAAAGAACGGGCGCGTCGTGAGAAATCTCTTGGCGAACTCAAGAAAAATGATCGCGTCGTGACCATCGGCGGGATTATTGGTACCATTGCCAACATTTCGGAAAAAGAGCAGGAAGTGACACTCAAAATTGATGATAACTCCAAGATTAAAGTACGACGTACCGCAATCCAGGGGCCTTATCAGGAAGAAAACAAAGAATCGACCAGCTAGTTTCTGAGAATCAGTATCTGATACCAATGTGTCAGTTTAAATCTTCATAGCCGAATGACTCGGCTCATACAAACAGAATAGTTTCGGGACTAATTGAATGACAGGGATTGATTTCCACTCAGCAGGTTTGCTCGCTGCAGAAGTGACTGAAAAGACGACATCACAAGTATCCGGGTGGGGCATCTTACTCATTCTGATTGTCGTATTCATTGTGCCATTTGTTCTGGGAGCCGCTATTGCCCGTGCTCTCAAACTCAAGGACTTTTCACGCAAAATTGGTCTGGTGTTATTCACCGCTGTGATTGCCTCGACCCCCTTTGCCTGGCAGATTGCCAATGGACATGACTGGCGCAATGCGATTCGTCTCGGGATTGACCTGGCCGGTGGTTCGAACATGGTGTTCGAAGTGGATGAAGGCCGAAGTGAAAAAGCACTTTCCAATGAAGTCATGGACCAGATGGTCGGGGCGATTGGCCGTCGTATCAATCCTTCCGGAACGGAAGAAGTCACTGTTCGCAAGGTCGGACAGAACCGGATTGAGGTCATTGTTCCGGGTGCAGACAGTGATGATGTTCAACGCATTAAGTCCCTGATTACCCGTCTGGGGAGTCTGGAATTCGATATTGTGGCGAATCGTCGTGATCATGCTACGATCGTCAATCGTGCTCTGGAGAGCCCCGGAAAAGATATTCGGGACGGCGAAGGTCGCGTGATTGCCAGTTGGCGTGAAGTAAACGGCGATGACTCTTATACCGACGATCAAATGGTCTCACGGCCTTTCACACGCGAAGATGGCACCAAGGGTGAAGAGGTTCTTGTGATTATTGAACCCAACCCCGAGAGAAAGGTCACTGGTAAATATCTGGTACGTGCCCGACAATCGTCAGACCAGAATGGTTCTCCTGCTGTGGCATTCACCTTCAATGCCCGGGGCGGCGCACTGTTTAGTCAGCTCACATCGAAAAACCGTCCCAGTAAAGATGGCTTCCATCGGCACTTGGCTGTTTTACTGGATGGAAAGGTGCATTCCGCACCGCGTTTGATTACGACGATTGGCTCTGAAGGACAAATTACAGGCCGGTTTACACAAAAAGAGATTTCTGACCTGTTAAACGTATTGAATGCGGGGGCATTAGAAGTTCCCTTGAAACCGGAGCCTGTTTCTGAATTTTCCATCAGTCCACTCTTGGGAAGCGATGTTCAGGAAAAAGGTAGGCGGGCGATTATCATTGCCGCGATCGCAGTCATTGTGTTCATGCTGATCTACTATCGTTTTTCCGGTCTTGTAGCCAATATCTGTTTGACCCTGAACCTGTTGCTGGTGATGGGAACGATGTCGTTTATCAATGCGACCTTTACCCTGCCCGGTTTGGCTGGATTGGTGCTAACCATTGGTATGGCCGTCGATGCAAACGTGCTGATCTTTGAACGAATTCGGGAAGAGAAAGCCCGTGGTTCCAGTTTAAGGATGGCCATTAATAACGGTTTTTCACGAGCGTTCACGACGATTGTGGATGCAAACCTGACGACGCTAATTGTCGCCATCGTGTTGTATATCATCGGAACCGATCAGGTGCGTGGTTTTGCTGTCACGCTCTTCATCGGGATTGTGATGAGTATGTTTACCGCTTTGTATGTGGGACGCATCATTTTTGATGTTTGCGAACGGAAACGCTGGATCAGCGATCTGAAGATGATGAGCATCGTAGGGCACACCAGCATCGATTTCATCGGTAAAAAAATGGTTGCTGCTGTGTTCTCAATTATACTGATTGTGATTGGACTCGGAGTTGTTGTGGCACGTGGTGATAAGAATCTGGATATCGATTTCACTGGTGGAACGATGGTTACGTTTGAATTCGAAGACAAACAGAACATTGATGATATTCGTGGATTACTGCAAGCCGAATTTGGTAATAGTTTAACTCTTGAACAATTGCAGCTTTCCAACGATCCCGCTTCTGAAGGACGTTTTTTCCGACTCCGAACAACAATGAACGACGCGGATGCAGAAGAAGACAAAGCGGAAGCAACAAGGACGATTCGTAAGAATCTGAATAATGCCTTCGATGATGCGGATCATAAGATGCGAAAAGTAACGATGAGCTTCGGTGAGATTAATCAGCTTGAAGGTAGTGAGAATACTCCCGCTGGTGCGGAAGTCGAACTGACTTTCAGTGGTGATGTGAAACCGTCCACGATTGATAATTATCTGAAAGAAGCCATTGCATCAATCAAGAATGCAGATAAGACTCCTAAATACGATCGCATCCCGGACTTTCTGTTGACCGGCATTGCTGCCGACAAGGAAGATTCCGAGTCTGAAGAAGAAGCAAAACGCTTTAAAAAGATGACCATGCAAGCCGGACCAGATCTCCTGGTTGATGATTTACAAACGGCACTCGCATCAATGCAGACTGTGATGGAGACAACAGCAATTCTGGACGAAGTGAACAGTTTCGACAGTTCTGTCGCCAGTGAAATGCAGGAATCAGCTTTATTGGCCATGCTGATCAGTTTGATCGCGATTGTGGCTTATGTCTGGTTCCGATTCCAGAGAATTACATTTGGTCTGGCAGCTGTTGCTGCTCTGGTTCACGACGTGCTCGTGGTATTAGGGCTGGTTGCTTTGGGGGCCTATTTGAGTAATACCGCTTTAGGGCCCGTACTGGGATTGAATGACTTTAAGATCAACCTGCCGATGATTGCGGCCTTCCTGACGATTGTCGGTTATTCGCTGAATGATACGATTGTTGTCTTCGACCGAATCCGCGAAGTGCGTGGTAAGAACCCTGCTCTGACCAAGACAATGGTCAATGAAAGTTTGAACCAGACACTTTCTCGAACCTTGTTGACTTCGGTCACGACGCTGATTGTTGTTTTGATCCTGTATGCCATCGGTGGTGAGGGAATTCATGGATTTGCTTACTGTCTGGTTTTGGGTGTGATTGTTGGTACTTATAGTTCGATCTTCATTGCCAGCCCCGTTCTACTCTGGTTGATGAATCGTCCTGGAAGTGCAACCGCACGTGCTTCTCAGCAAAGCGAAAAACAGGCCAGCGTCAGCAGTTAATCGGCTTGACTGACTGCGACTCAAAATAGAATCTGAAATGCGGGAGTTGATCATTGGATCGGCTCCCGCTTTTTTCTTGTACTTTGAGTACAGAAATGGGGAGCTCATCTTGAGTTCTGGCAGAGGTTTTTTTTTGAAGTGGCACTCAAGTTGCTGAAATCCTCAGCGGGCCTTGCGACCTTCGATGAATACTGCTTCTATCGAACCCGGGAAGGTAATTCCTTCAAAGGGAGACCAGCCGCATTTCGTTTTCAGGTCTTCTCGTTTGATCGTGACGGGCTGTTTCAGATTGAGCACCGTTAAGCTGGCGGTATAACCGGGTTCAATTTTGCCGAATTTCTTTGGTGAGACATACGGGTTTACAAAATTACCCGGGTTTTCCGAACAGAATAGAGCCGCCTGTTCCGGGGTAAATTTTTGATCCAAAATCAGCCAGGTGACAAAAACGCCAAAAGTATCCAGATGGGGTTGTCCTGAGATCCCCTGCTCGTTTTCTTCCAGCGTATGCGGAGCATGGTCGGTGGCAAGATAATCGAGTGTGCCTTCACGCAGTGCAGCCAGCATCGCCTGACGGTCGGCGACGGTGCGTAAAGGCGGATTCATTTGCATTTTACCACGGTTTTCATCGGTCAGATCGGTCTGATCAAAGTACAAATGGTGAGGGGTAACTTCACAGGTGACTTTCAAGCCACGGCTTCTGGCTTCCCGAATCAGTGGCAAGCCTTCCCCTACTGAATAATGGCATAACTTCCCATTGAGTTCATATTTTTCAATCATCTGCAGCGCAAAACGCGTGGCCGAAATCTCACACTCTGCTGGCCTTTTCTCTTCATGTCTGGCTGCATCGGCGTGTTCTTCAAGTAAGATCGGGTCTTCACAGTGGAAGCTGACGTTGCAGCCACGATAGTGGGAGAGCGTTTCGTCAAGTTGTTCCAGTGTTTTGAAAAACAGGTCCCCCACACTGGGCCCCATGTATGCTTTATAGGGGACGGCAAATGAGAGTGGTCTGGTTCCCGGGCCGATTCCGGCATACAGCGTGAAGTGAATCGGCGGGTTTCGTTTTTCCAGATGCCGGGTTTTTTCGTGGTAGCTTTCGTCTGTGATGGGCGGGACCGGATTGTTCGGCATGTCAGCTGCGTGGACCACGCCACCGTTGATGGCGGCGGCACCTGCGGTACAGAAATCTTCTTTATAGGTCTGTGACTCACTGACATCATCGCGGGCATGGATATGAATATCTCCCATGCCGGCAAAGATCAGACAATCGTCTGAAAAAGAAAAATCTGGCTGACCCAGGTTAGGTCCTACTTCGACGATAAAATTACCGTCGACTCGAATCTGGCTTTTAAAAGTGCCTGAAGAACTGACGAGAGTTCCTTGTATGATCATCGGTTGAAGTCGTTCTGTTTGTGCTATGGTCGTGTCTGATGATTTGTTGCTTGTGCTTACCAGCCAACAGACATATTGGTTTCGATCGCGAGTTGGGCCTCATGCAAGTCAGAACCGGTATCGCGCATATAAAGTCGGATCGCATGTACTTTATCGCCGGAAGCCTTAAACAGGCACTCACGTGCCATATCGCAGGGCTCGGTATGCCCTTCAATGCCCAGCAATCGTTTTGAGATGACCCACATATCGCGCGGACGACGTGTGACTCTCAGGATTTCATCCTCTGGATAATTCTCCTGAGCAGCATGTTCCGCCTCCTCTTGAGTATTTGCCCAACCCACCATGATATGTGCGTTTGTTTCAATCTCATAAAGAGCCATAATTCAACTCCAGTCTGAACAATGGAAAAGTGAAAATCTGACGAACGACGAAAAAAAGAGGACTCTTTCGAATTTGTCGCGGCAGTTCATAAACGCAGGAGTTTGAAATCGAGCATTTTCTAGACCCACATTATAGCCAAGCCGGATTCAGGGTGAGAGTGTCTTATTGAAATTGTTTCGAGAAAATAACAAATCCAGAGTTCTGAATCAATTTGATCCCCTCTCGCCACTCACGATGGAATTGCTCCGAATGAGAAATGTTCTGGATCAATCTGTCTGGTTCTGTCGCTGTGCATCCCATTTTTCTTCCGCAGCACTTTTCCGCAAATAAAAGGGAGTCAAACTCCAGACTTCATTGAGAGATTCATGCTGCTCAGGCAGGTTGTTTTGAAGAATTCGTGCTGTGATTTCAGAGATCTTGGCTGCGACTGGCAATCGCTGTTCCGATTCCAGGAGACGAACAGTGTTTAAAAGCGATGTTTCAAGCAACTCGATTCCAGGACCCGTAATTGTTGAGCCGGGGGCAAGAGAACGACAAAAATCGGTCATTTCACACAAGCCGACTTCCGATGTTTGTTGCCACTGGTTGTCTGAAATTTTGAGATATTTGCCGACGAACAGGTCGCCCCGTTGTGCATTGGAGATCACGTAGGTTTCCTGAATCTCTGGTGGACAGTTGAGGGCAATCGCCTCAAACGTGTCAATTCCTAAGACAGGACAGCCTGTCACGTAACCAAAAGTTTTGGCGAACGTGGTACCGATTCTCAGGCCCGTAAAACTGCCAGGGCCGCGGCTGACACCGATTCCTGAAATTTGACCTGGGGATAAATTGAGCTGATCCAGAAGTTTTTTTACTTCGGCAACCAGAGTCTGTGCATGTTTCCGCCCCTGCTGTTGCAAATTAACTTGCACAATTTGCTGCTGAGGGCCATAGAATGCGATGGACCCACTATGCCCTGAAGTCTCGATACCTAGATAAAACTGGGGATATTCCACACTGACTCAATTAATAGACATCGAAAAGGGGGGGCAAATCGGTTAAAACCAGTTAAAGTATTACAAACTCCGGTAATCCTTCCAAGTCTTCTAGCTCGAATTTGTCAGAGTGTGTTTGATAAAGAAGCAGCAACAGTTACCTCCGATGAAAGTCAAACGTGCAGAATGTATTTTGTTTTTCTGGCGTGCCGGCGATTTTCTAACCACCTTCCTGATTGTTATCATTGAAAATGGCTTATTTGAAAACATTTGGTCAGTTTCTGACATCATTCGATCTGAGAACGAATAGTAAATGGTTCGTGCTTTCCATATTGATTGGTGTTGTCGCTGGCTTGGGCGCCATCGTATTTGATGTGTTCACTCAAGTAGTCCAGCATTATACACTCGTTTCGATTTCCGGTTTTGATCACCCGCAAACGATAGGCGAGCATTCCATCTATGAAGAGGCAAAAAAACATGCGGACTTTTCTCCCTGGTTGATGTTAGTGGTGATTACCTTAGGGGGGCTGGCTTCAGGGTTAATCGTCTATAATTTCGCACCCGAAGCAGAAGGTCATGGAACTGATGCGGCCATTGACGCATTTCATAATAAACGTGGGATCATTCAGCCGCGCGTTCCGCTGATCAAAACTATTGCGTCTGCCCTGACCTTAGGGACCGGAGGTTCCGGTGGACGTGAAGGTCCCATTGCTCAGATTGGTGCCGGATTTGGTTCGTGGGTTGCAAGTTTGTTAAAGCTGTCGGCCCGTGATCGAAGAATCATGCTTGCTGCTGGAGTGGGGGCTGGAATTGGTGGGATCTTTCGTGCCCCGCTGGCAGGTGCCTTATTCGCTGCAGAGATTCTCTACAGCAATGCCGACTTTGAATCGGATGTGATTGTACCGGCGGCGATGTCATCGATTATCGCTTATTCCGTCTATTGTCTTTCACTTCCCCAGGAATTGCGATTTATGCCGCTATTTGGAGATAGCTTGCATCATACGGTCGATTCTCATGGGGAATTGATTCCCTATACGATCTTGTCAATCGTGTTGAGTTTGGCTGCCATCTTTTATGTGAAGACATTTTATGGCACCAATCGCTTATTCAAATTATTGCCGGTCAAGCCGATGTTCAGGCCGGCCATTGGTGCCTTTCTGACAGGACTGGTTGGGATCGGCATGTATTTTCTTTTTGATGAAGACGTGCGTGCCTTGTCGGTCATGTCAACTGGCTATGGACTTCTACAGAATGCGTTGACTTCGGCGGCAGGTCTCAGTATTCCGCTGCTACTTACCGTTGCATTCGTCAAAGTGTTTACGACCTCGCTTACGATTGGTTCTGGTGGTTCCGGTGGGGTATTTGGACCATCAATGGTGATTGGCGGCTGTGTGGGGACGGCGACAGGGCTGATTTTACAGCAGCTTTGGCCTGAATTGGTGACTCAGCCGGAGGCTTTCGGGCTGGTGGGGATGGCCGGCTTTTTTGCTGGAGCGGCACACGCGCCGATTTCGACCATTATCATGGTTTCTGAAATTACGGGGAACTATTCTTTGTTGCTGCCGACCATGCTGGCTTCAACACTCTGTTTCGTGTTGTGCCAGAAAGTGCACTTGTATCAGAAGCAGTATCCCAGCCGCCTCACATCACCTGCGCATCGGGGAGACTTTCTGGTAGATGTGCTTGAAGGGAGTCGGGTTTCCGATGTGTTTGATCCGGAGCGAAAAATTCAACTAATCCATGAGTCGAAATCATTGGATGAAATCGTGCATTCTCTGGCAGGTACTCAGCAGCACTATTTTCCTGTTGTTGACGATAATGAAAGAATCATCGGCATTTTTTCGGAAGATGACGTTCGGGCTTATCTGTATGATGAGACCATCTGGAAGCTGGCTGTGGCACGGGATATTATGCAGTCCGATTTCGTGAAAGTCAGTCCGGATGACGATTTGAATACGGCGATGCAACGTTTTACATCGATCAATGTCGAGGTGTTACCCGTGGTCGATGAGCATGATCCGGAAATATTGCTGGGTATGCTGAATCGTAAGGAAACGATTGGTTACTATAATCAGCAGTTAATGAAATGTAAGCGTGCTGGTGAAGAGTGTGACGAATAAGAGGGGCATCGCAAGGTCACTCTTCGTCCGTCTTTCGCATTTCAAACAGGAAGCGAGAAGGAAGCGTGGGCTGTTTTTTTCCCCACTTTGTGCGTGTGGCAGCGCGGCTTAATGTCAGATAGTCCTCTGCTCTGGTAATGCCGACATAAGCAATCCGTCTTTCTTCTGCAATTTCAGCGTCTGTTCCCTCAACCGAGCGTTTATGTGGCAACAGACCTTCTTCCATACCGACTAAATAGACACGTGGGAATTCCAGCCCTTTGGCACTATGTAATGTCATCAGCTTGACAGCATCTTGTGCGAGCTGATCTTCTTTTTCATTTAAGTCGTCCCGGTCCCCCAATGCGGTCTCTTCCAGAAAACCGATCGGTGTAGGGTCGCTGGAACGCTTGCAGTATTCATTGATGGATTCGATAAATTGCTCAAGGACTACAATTCGAGACAGCTGTTGTTCTGATGTCTTATATTGCTTTTTGATTTCTGATTCATAATCGATTTCTTTGATCAGATCGTGCATAATCCGGGCAAGATCATGGGGAGACTGTTCGAGGCGCGCACGATAGCGTTTGATCAAATCGTGAAATCCATTGAGTGCCGTGCTGGCGCGTGCACTCAACTCGTTTGTATTTTGAGCTGAAGCGACCGTTTCCCAAAACCGGTCCCCTGCTTTGACGGACTGATTGACCAGCTTTTCAACGGTACTGTTGCCAATTCCCCGGGTCGGAGTATTGATGATTCGCAGCATGGACAGTTCATCGTGGGGAAATGCCAGGGTTTTGAGATAGGCTAATAGATCGCGGATTTCACGGCGATCAAAAAATGACTGGCTGCCGATGAGCTGGTAGCGTACATTCGTGCGACGTAATTCGGTTTCAAACACGCGAGGTTGTTCATTGGTCCGAAACAGAATGGCAAAATCACGTAGAGGCACTTCTTGGGCTTCGTGCAGGTATCTGATTTCGCCTATGATTTTTTCTGCTTCCGTTGATTCGTCTTCCAGTTCCAGGAATCGAACGGGGGACCCCATTTTCTTATGTGCGATCAATTGTTTTTTGTGTCGATCACGATTGTGTTTCACAAGCCGGTTGGCCACGTCAATGATTTTGTCTGTGCAGCGGTAGTTGCTCTCAAGCCGTACTACTTTGGCGCCGGGGAATTGTTGTTGAAACCCCAAGATGTGCCGTACTTCCGCGCCGCGCCAACCATAAATGGACTGATCGTCGTCCCCAACCACACACAGGTTCTGGTGTGGTTTGACCAGCGCGCGAATCAGATTAATTTGTGAGAGGTTTGTATCTTGATATTCATCAATCTGAATATAGTCAAATCTGTTTTGGGTGCGTTCCAGTGCTTCGGGGGAAATTGTAAACAGCTCATTGGTCAGCATTAATAAATCATCAAAATCCACCGCGCCGCTGGAGCGTAATTTGGTCTGGTATTTTCGATACGCCATCGCAGCGAGAAAATCAAAGTCATTCTCTGTATGATCCGTGGCCTGTTCAGGGGTGACGTGTGCCATTTTCCAGTTACTGATTCGATTGAGCAGATCTCCTGGCCGCAGACTTTTATCATTCACACGAATATCACGGAGTGCAGAGCGAGCCGCCGATTCCTGGTCGCCTCGATCGTAGATCACGAATTTCTCTGGGTAACCCAAGACTGAAATCTCTTCCCGCAAAACTCGTACACAGAGCGAATGAAATGTCGAGATAACCGGTTTCGCAGGCAGTCGTTTACCCAGTAATTTCTTCATCCGCTGCTGCATCTCTTTGGCTGCTTTATTCGTGAATGTCACAGACAAGATTTTATTAGGCGGGACTCCCTGACGAATGAGTTCAACCATTCGATAGGTAATCACTCGGGTTTTGCCGGTACCTGCGCCTGCTAAGACCAGGAGTGGGCCTTTGAGAGTCGTGGCTGCTTCACGCTGGGCCGGGTTGAGTGACGAAAGCTGGCTCGATTGATTCGGGCTGGGAGACAGGGGCATGAAATTGATCAATTGTCGAAAGATGAAACGAAGACGAAATCTATATCATCGAAAGATGATTCACTTCAGATGAGTTGAATTCAGGAATTCTCATCCGGATTCTTGCGTTTTGGTTTTGATGTTGGTTTTTTCGTTGGGGGACGATCCGTCTTTACAGGAGCGTCCTGAGCATTGTTTTTTTTGATTTTCTTTTTTCCCTGCGGCGGTCGTTTTGTCTGGGAAGCGGGCTGGTCGGCAGCCTTTTTTTTCTTTGGAGCCGGAGCGGCTGTTTTCGCTGATGGTTTCGTACTCTGGGCAGATTTTGATTCTCTCAACTGCTGTTGATTCGTTTGAAAGGCCTGCTTGAGTGGTTCGAGCATTGCTTCCATCGTTTGCCAGCGATCTTGCGGATAGAGCTCAAGGCCTTTCATAATTGTTTCTGCTACCTGGGGGTTCAGGTCTGGCAGCAGCTTTTGAATATTTTCAGGGGGAGTATTAATGTGTTGCAGGACGGCATCCAGAGTTTCTGCTGCTTCCCAGGGTAATCGTTTGGTAAGCATTTCATAGCAGGTCACGGAAAAGGAAAAGATGTCGATTTTCTGGCTGGTCTTCTGGCGTTTGATCAGTTCCGGCGCCATGTAAGCGGCTGTGCCCGTACGATTTCCGGGTTGCAGAAAGGCTGCTGTATTGGGGACAACCAGACCAAAGTCGATCAACTTCAGTTGCTGCTCATTATTGACCATGATATTTCGGGGACAGATATCACGGTGAATCCAGTTTTCCTGATGGAAGTAGTTAATTGCCTCTCCCAGCTGAATCATATATTTCAGGCAATTCTTGCGCATGTCTTCGTTTTGTGCTTCGACCAGATAGCTGAGGCTATAGCCTTCGATAAATTCCATCACGAGAAACTGTTCTTTCTCGGTGGTAATGCCGTGCTCAAAAGTTTTGACGATATGCGGATGGTGAAACTGAACTGCAATTTCGCCTTCCTTTGGTTTATTCAGTCCGACAAAACGTGCTTCGAGTTCCTCTGTTTTTTCTTTATGCAGGACTTTGAGTGCCACGGTCTTACCCGTATTGTAGTCCCGGGCGCGCCAGACCTTGGACATACTTCCCTGACCGACGCGTCCGATGAGCTCAAAACGTTGTTTGATATTCACACGCGGTATGCGGGGCTGTTTTGAAAAGAAACGCTTTAGAAAGTTCATGCATTCACCAGAAAGCAAAGAGTGAATTCAGTGCAAATCTGAATTTCCCGCTCAGTAAAAAATTACCAGCCCACCCCCGATAGTATAATTGTCTTCACAGAGATACGCAAAGCGGTACTGCCGAAAGCTTTTGATTCTTCAGATGAAACTTCCCCCCAGATGCATGAGTGGGGGAATTACACGCAATAGTCAATCAGGCGCGCTAATTCTGATCGCAGTTTGGGTCTGGGAATAATTCGATCGACAAACCCGTGTTCGAGCAGAAACTCACTGGTCTGGAATCCGTCAGGCAGGGGTTTTTTTATCGTGGCTTCAACGACGCGCGGTCCCGCAAACCCGACGAGTGCTTTGGGTTCAGCGACAACAATATCACCCAGAGATGCAAAGCTTGCCGCCACCCCTCCCATTGTCGGATTGGTTAATACAGAGATAAATAGCCCGCCTTTTTCATGGTAGCGTCCCAATGCTGCAGAGACTTTTCCCATTTGCATTAAGGAGAAAATGCCTTCATGCATCCGGGCACCACCTCCCGAGCCGCTGATAATGATCAGCGGAAGATTTAACTCAGTGGCCTGTTCGATGGCGCGTGTCAGTTTTTCGCCTACGACAGAGCCCATACTGCCCATGATGAAAGAGGAATCGGTGATTCCCACCACCAGAGGGCGACCTCGCATATAACCTCGGCCGACCACGCAGGCGTCTTTCATGCCTGTTTTCTTTTGTTCAATGAGAAGGCGGTCTTTGTAGGTTTTGTTTTTATCCGCAAATTCCAGTGGGTCTCCCGCCGTTAAATCGGGATACCATTCTTCAAAACTGTCAGGGTCTAACAGCTGTTGAATGCGGGTTTGTGCAGAGATAATAAAATGGTGATCGCACTCAGGACAGAGGCCTAAACCCTGCTCGACCTGTTTCCTGAAAACCGTAGCATTACATTCAGTACAGCGTAACCAGAGACCTTCTGGAACGCCGCGCTTCGGGCGAGATGATGTATGGCTTAACCATGAATCAACATTTGACTTGGGAGCAGAACTCATTTTACTTAGCCTCCTCGAACCGCCACTTTTCGTCATGGCATCCCTGATCTTGTTGCGGGTCCTTCTTTTTAGATTGATCGTCCGAACTTATCTGTTTTGAATCACTTTTTTTCGGAGGTGACTCAAGAATTTCAAACATTTCATTCTGACAGAAGCGACCGCTGTGCTCAAACGAAATTTTTTCTTTTTGCTCATTTCTCAAGAGAGTGGAAATGATTGTGGCCAGGGGCTCAGAGGCGACGATTGCAAAGTTTTGTTTCTTTTTCAAATACTTCTGCAGTGTTTTTTCAACGCGTTTTACTGCTTCTGAAGCGAGTTCCCCTTCTGGAGGGCAGACCGTTTCAGGTGATTCGGACCATTGTTTAAGAAGCTTGGGGTATTTACGGCGTACTTCTTCATACTCTAGTCCCTGCCAGAGACCCTGGTTGAGATTTTTTAATCCCTCTTTTTCTTTGACCGGAACGCCGAGGTTTTCACCGAGTTGTTCGGCTGTTGAGCGCGCCGGTTCCGAAGAGGAAGTGATAATCGTTTCAATACCGGAACCCTCGATCTTGGGCAGCAAATTTTTGACTTGTGCTTCCCCTTCCTCATTCATTGGAAGGTCCAGGGTTCCCTGGATTCGTGCATCTTTATCAAAGTCTGTACAACCAGGACGGATTAGTACCACAGTGGGCATTGTTTCAAATCTCTTTTATGTGAAGGAAGCTGTTTGGCTCCTGGCTTTTTCTACCAGTTCGCTTACAGCAATCGAATAATCTGCCTGGCTGAACAGTGCACTGCCAACGACAAAATAGTTGGCGCCAGCACCGGCCGCTTCAGCAATTGTTTCCAGACCTATTCCCCCATCAACAGAAAGAATGGTCTCTTTGGAAAGCATCGTTTTCAGCTGCTTGATTTTGGGCAGGCTTGATTCGATGAATGATTGCCCCCCAAATCCTGGTTCGACACTCATCACGAGGATCAAGCCACAAGAATCAAGATAAGGTTCAATCATCGTTATGGGAGTTTTCGGACTGATGGCCAAGCCCGGTATGACACCAGATTTTTTCAGATGCGACAGGATCTCTTGTGGATCAGGAACAGCTTCAATATGAATCGTGATTGAATCACAACCCGCTTTAATGTAATCGTCGATATATTTTTCTGGATTGCTGACCATTAAGTGCGCGTCAAAGAACATCTGAGTCAACGGTCTGACTCGTTCAATCAACAGCGCCCCATAGGAGAGGTTGGGGACAAAATGTCCGTCCATCACATCCCAATGAAGTACTGCTGCTTCAGCCGCTTCCAATAATTCGACTTCCCGATGAAGATTGCCGAAGTCACACTTCAGCATCGACGGGGCGATGACGGGAAAAGGTGTATTCAATTTACTCTGAAGTTTTTGATTTGTCATAGAATTCAGGAATGATATCCAATTCAAAGCCAAAAGCAAGTTCTTTGAATTATGGGATCGATTTGATCATTTGGTTTAAAAGTTTGAGAGGAGATGTTGAATAAGTTATAAGCGGGCTATTTTACGATCTTGGCGAGCAACGTCTAGTCGAAAGTCAAAATGCATATTCTAATGACTAGTGCCTGTTAGGTTGAAAAACAGCCGAGATGTATTCCATCTCGGCTGGATTTCCGGTTTGCAATATGGCTTTTCGATAATTAAAAGCCCTTTTATAGACTATAGTTGCGCCAGACGAGCAATCATGTCAGCAGTTCGATTTGAATAACCATATTCATTATCGTACCAGCTTAAGACTTTGAGCATATTTCCACCAATTACGGTGGTCCAAGTGGAGTCAAAAATCGAGCTGTGAGGGTTACCAACGATGTCACTGGAGACAATCGGATCGGTATTATACTCAAGAATACCTTTGAGCGGGCCTTCTGCAGCAGCTTTCATGGCTGCATTGACTTCCTCGGCGGTGACATCTTTGCTCAGATTGACAACGAGGTCTGTGATACTGCCTACAGGAACAGGAACGCGAAGGCTTAATCCGGTAAGCTTACCATTTAATTCTGGCAAGACGAGCCCTACTGCTTTTGCAGCGCCTGTGGTTGTTGGGATGATATTAATGGCAGCAGCGCGAGCACGAAGTGGGTCCGCGTGAAGCTGATCTGAAACCCTTTGGTCGTTTGTGTAAGCATGCACTGTCGTCATCAAGCCATGCTCAATGCCGAAGTTTTCATGAATGATCTTGGCCATCGGAGCCAGGCAGTTTGTTGTGCAACTTGCGTTAGAAACGCAGAGATGATCTGCAGTCAGTTGATCATCATTCACGCCGAATACAACTGTCATATCAGGTGCATCTTTGGCCGGAGCCGAAATCACAACTTTGCGTGCTCCCGCTGTCAGGTGGCTGTCATAACCTGGTTTGCCATCTGCTTCACGATTTGTAAAGAACCCTGTTGATTCAAGAGCGACTTCCACTCCCAGTTCTTTCCAAGGAAGTTCGCGCGGGTCGCGTTCTGCACAGACTCGGACTTTTTTCCCATCGACAATCAGGTCACTCCCGTCAACTTCAACTGTTCCGGGGAAACGCCCCTGAACACTGTCATATTTTAAGAGCAATGCCAGTTTTTTGGGATCTCCCAAGTCGTTGATGGCAACCACTTCGAATTCATCCGGTCGCGCAGCAAGCGCTCTGAATGTAATACGGCCAATGCGTCCAAAACCATTGATACCAACCTTTACGGGCACGTGACTAACTCCTTAGTTCAAATAATAATAGATGTTTATCGTTTAACGGCAGTCGCGATGGAAAACAATTCCTTAAGGATCTCTGATTGCGGCTGCCGTAGAGCTTTCAATCGGGTGGATTGTAATCGTCTCAGGACAGCCACACAACCGAACGCAGAGTCTCCTTTGAGTTCTTAATAATTGAATGTTCTTAATAATGTCGAGGTTTCTGGTCAGGTTCTATAGTCGGTGGTGGTTTTGTATAGGTTTTGTGGGTGGTTGCCTGTCATTTGTAATTGGTGATTATATTCAGAGGATTCCCCTCCCTTCCAAATCTAAGGGTAATACACCCTCAAGCGGGTCCGCCAGAAATGACGATAGTGACTCAGGGGAGAATGCTAATAATTGGGGGGAATGTATTGACTAACCATATATTAATGGTTGTCGATAAGTTCTTCCTGCTAAGTGACTTACAATCTCTCTTATCTATGTCTTTACTTTTTTTCGTTCCTTTATCACCAGGGCGGGCTGATGGACGACATTCTGCAGGAGTTTTTGGCAGAAAGCTGGGAGAATCTAGGTCAACTTGACTCAGAGATTGTTGAGTTGGAGAAGGATCCGCAGAATGCTGAGCTGATTGCCAGTATTTTTCGTACCATACATACGATAAAGGGGACCTGTGGATTTCTCGGGCTGACAAATCTGGGAGCAGTTGCTCATTCTGCAGAGAATGTTCTAGGCAAAATGCGTGAAAGGATACTGGATGTCTCCCCGGGAGCTATTTCACTAGTCCTGGAAGCGATCGACCAGATTAAAGCGCTTTTGCAAGGCCTGGAAGCGACGGGCGAAGAGCCGAAAACAGATCATTCCTCTTTAACATTGATGCTGGATGAGCTGGCAGAATATGCTACCAAAGCGGCAGCAGAAACCCCTGCCTCTGCACCGGAGCCTGATTCGGAGACAACTCCTGCCGGAAGCGCCCCTGAAGTAGAAGTGGGTTCAAGCAGTCCACTGGTTGAGAGTAGCGAGAACGCTGTAGAGCATGAGGAAGAAGCTGTTGCCGCCAATTCGGAAACCAAGTCAGAGACACCAGGGCCTACAGTTCCCGCGTCGGTGGCAGAAGATACCTCTACGAAATCATCCAAGGTGAGTGTGGCCGACCTTTCAATTCGCGTGAATGTCAATGTGGTTGACAGTTTGATGAATCTGGTAGGTGAGCTGGTACTGACGAGAAATCAGTTGCTGCAACTTGCACGAGGTGATGAAGAAGAATCCAAGTATGCGGCTCCGATCACACTTTTAAATCGGGTGACGACCGACCTGCAAGAAGGAGTTATGAAAACTCGCATGCAACCGATTGGTAATGCATGGAACAAGCTGCCTCGACTCGTTCGAGATTTATCACAAGTTACAAGTAAACAAATCGAATTGGTTATGACGGGGGCAGAAACCGAGTTGGACCGGACGGTTCTGGATGCAATTAAGGATCCCCTGACTCACATGGTCAGAAACTCGGCCGATCATGGACTTGAATTACCGGATGTACGTAAAGCGAATGGAAAGCCTGAATCGGGAACGGTTAATTTAAATGCTTATCATGAAGGTGGGCATGTCATTATTGAAATCGAGGATGATGGAGCAGGCATCAGTCGCGATAAAGTTTTGGCAAAAGCAGTTGCTCAAGGATTAATTAAAGAAGCAGATGCTTCTAGTGCTTCAGACAGTCATATCTATTCAATGATTTTTCATGCCGGGTTTTCGACGGCTGAAAAAATTAGTTCTGTTTCTGGGCGTGGCGTCGGGATGGACGTTGTGCGGACACAGATTGAAAAAATTGGTGGTACTGTCGATCTTACTTCCAAAGTAGGAAAAGGGACTCTGGTACGAATCAAGATTCCTTTGACTTTGGCAATTGTGTCTGCCTTGGTATTAGAGAGTGGTGGTCAGCCATTTGCGATACCTCAATTAGGTGTCGTAGAGCTGGTACGGCTATCTGCAGAAGACCGTGAGAAAATTGAAACCATTCATAATAAAGAGGTCTTTCGATTACGCGATCGGTTACTGCCTTTAGTTCATCTAAACGAAGTACTGGGGCTCGAAGAGACACCTCCGGACGACCATGACTTGGATGCTACCAACATTGTTGTGGTCCAGGTGGGCGAAGATCAATTTGGACTAATTGTATCCAGAATATTTGACACCGAAGAAATTGTGGTGAAGCCTGTAGGACGTCTCTTAAAAAATATAGGGCTTTACCAAGGGACTACAATATTGGGAGACGGGAGTGTTGTGATGATCCTGGACGTAAGTGGGATCTTCAACAAATGTGGTGGTAGTGCAGCTCATTCTCAATCGACGTCAGAAGAGACAAATACAGGCGCCAATCGGGATACCATCAGCATGCTGCTTTTCAACGTCGGAGAAAATCAGACCATGGCTGTTCCCTTGGCTCTGGTTGCTCGTTTAGAAGAGTTTCCACAAGAGAGCATAGAGACTAACGGTGGGCATCAAGTCGTTCAATATCGTGAGGATTTACTACCATTAGTCTCCGTTGAAGGGGCTGGCTATGGATCTGGCGAGCCATTGGATCCACAACCAGTGATTGTATTCTCGGACAATAATCGATCAATGGGGCTGATGGTCAATGAAATTAAAGACATCATTGATGAGCAATTTGTAATTCGTATGCAGTCAGATCGGTCCGGCATCCTGGGGACAGCAATCATTGGTAAAAATGCTATTGATGTCATTGATACTCAATATTATGTCACACGCTCTACACCGAACTGGTTTGAGGATGTGGAAGATAAAAAAACGTTTCGAGTTTTAGTGGTCGATGATTCTATGTTCTTCCGCCAATTAGTGGCAACGGCTCTCGAATCTGAGGGCTATTCAGTAATGACTAGCGATAGTTGTGTTAATGCTATTGAACTTTTGCAGAGAGACTCACAGTTCCATGCGGTGGTCACTGATATTGATTTGCCAGAAATGAATGGCTTTGAGCTCTGTGAATGGCTCAAAGAACAGGATAATACCAAAAACATTAAGGCTATCGCTTTAACTTCTTCAAGTAGCTCGATTAACCAATCGAGGGCAACTGAAGTTGGTTTTGATCAGTTCCTGGTCAAATTTAATTCTCATGAACTGGTTTCTTGTCTGGATGAATATTTTGCCAGAATAGAACATGAAACAGGAGTAAAAGCATGAGTACAACAAAAGCAAAATTAGACTCAAGTAGTGGTATGGAATCGCAATTAGATTATTCAAGTCAGTACGTTTCGTTCAGGGTTGATGGTCAATTACTTGGCGTGCCGGTAAATATGGTCCAGGAAGTACTCACCGAACAAGTGATTTCTCCGACACCTCTCGCTCGAGCTGAGATTAAAGGGCTGTTAAATCTTCGAGGGCAGATAGTGACGGCAGTCAATCTGAGAAAACGTTTAGGTCTACCTGATCTGGAAGAGGGTGATTCCATGAATGTTGTTACTCGAATGGGGGAAGAGTCATTCAGCTTACTGGTAGACGAAGTGGGTGATGTAATCAATGTTTCAGGTCGCTCGATGGAACCGGTTCCCCGCACCTTAGACCAGCACTGGCGATCTGTGACGATTGGTGTCTTTCAATTAGAGGAAGGCCTGTTTGTCATTCTTGATGTTGAAACAATATTAAATTTTGACTGAAATACTTTCCTTGTTCGGCTGATTTTTAAGGGCCAATCCCGTGGATTTAAATGTGACCGCACTTCGAGACTCGTTCGAACTGGTTGCACCTCGTGCAGACCAGTTAGCTGAACAGTTTTATGAGAAGTTATTCGAAGATTATCCCGACATACTGCGATATTTCACGCATACCGATTTCTCGGAACAACGGGGGAAGTTAATTCAGGCACTGGTTCTCGTGCTGAAATCGCTCGAGAACCCCCCTGCACTTACCAAAGTATTACATCAACTGGGTAAGCAGCACAGGGAAATGGGAATTCAGGAAGATGATTATCCACCGGTAACCAGTACGCTTTTGAGTGTATTGGCTGAGTTTGCAGGTGATCAATGGAGTGAAGAACTGGAAGAGTCCTGGAGTCAGGCACTCGAAGCGGTTGCATCAACCATGATTGAAGGTGCCAAAGACTCTAGTCGCGCAAAACAGCTTCAATCGGCGGCTGTATCAGGCTCACGGGGAGCCAACTTTGAAGAAGTGGATTCCGAACAGGACATTCCATCGGTTTCAGAGAAACTACACAACACACAAACCGAACCACCATTAAGATCTGAAGAGCAGATCAATAATCCCAAGGAGAATAGCGATATGTCGATTGATTCAGTACAGAATACGGGACAGGGTGCGGCTACTGAACAGTCGCAGAATCTCGACCAGTTTTATGGCATTGTTGAATACAGCCCACAGGCGACTCTGTTTTTGAATACAGAGGGAACTGTGACTTATCTCAACCGTAAAGGTCAGGAGCTAATTAAACTACTCAGTGGTGAATTAGGAATTCAGCCACAACAGCTTGTGGGGGGATCGATCAGCCAGCTCTATCAGCAGATCCCCGAACTACAGACTAAATTATCAGGCTTGGCAGGAGAAAAGACGATCACCGCAAAGTTAGGTGATCGGTCGGTTGAGATTGCTTTGAGTCCGGCCAAATCTGAGAATGGTGATATCGTAGGTACCGTTCTCGTCTGGGAAGAAAATACAGAACTCGAAAAACTGGAAGAAGAGAACTGTGATTTTGCCGGTCAGTTAGGAGCCATTAGTGACGCTCAAGCTGTGATTGAATTCAACATGGATGGTACGATTCGGACGGCGAATCAGAATTTCTGTGTTACTTTAGGGTATTCACTGGATGAAATTCAGGGGAAACATCACAGTCTGTTTGTCGAGACCGATTTCAAAAACAGCAATGAGTACAAGGAGTTCTGGGAAAAACTGAATGCCGGGCAGAATCAGGTTGCTGAGTACAAACGAATCGGCAAAGGGGGGAAAGAGGTTTGGATTTCTGCCTCCTATAATCCTATCAAAAATAAAGCCGGCAAGCTGTTCAAAGTTGTGAAGTATGCGTCAGACATTACTGCGAAAAAACGCGCCGAACAGGATATGGTTCGTGTTCAGAACATGATGGAAAATATTCCCGTCAATGTGATGATGGCCAACAAGGATCTGGAAATTACGTATGTGAATCCGGCATCCAAGAAGCAGTTATCTGCTTTGCAGCAGTTCCTGCCAATTAAAGCTGAAAATTTGCTTGGTCAGAATATCGATATCTTCCATAAGAATCCTGCCTATCAGAGAGGGATTCTGAGTGATCCTTCCAATCTTCCTACACGCGCTGTGATTAATGTTGGGCCGGAAAAACTGGACTTGCTGGTCAGTGCTGTGATGGATGAACAAGGAAATTACATTGGTCCGATGGTGACCTGGGAAGTGATCACTGAAAAATTACGGCTCGAGAATGAAATGGTACGCATTCAGAATATGATGGAAAATATTCCCATCAATGTTCTGTTGGCGAATAAAGACTATGACATGGTCTATATGAATCCAGCATCATATAAGCAGTTAAAAGCTATCGAACACTTGTTGCCCAAACCTGTTGATCAACTGATGGGGCAAAGCATTGATATCTTCCATAAGAATCCGGAATTGCAGAGAAAGCTGCTGGCCGATCCTGCAAACCTGCCGCACCGCGCCAAAATCAAAGTCGGCGAAGAGACGCTTGATCTCGAAGCAACTGCAATTATGGACAAAGATAACAACTATATTGGTCCGATGATCTGCTGGTCTGTGGTTACAGATCAGGTGACCTTGGCAAATGATTTTGAATCGGAAATTCAGGGCATTGTGAGTGTCGTCACATCTTCTGCTACTGAGATGCAGGCCAGTTCCAAGAGCTTGTCTGATATGTCAGACGAGACGGCTCGCCAGTCTCAGGTTGTAGCCGCTGCCAGTGAAGAAGCGACACGCAATGTTGAAACTGTTTCTTCTGCTGCAGAAGAATTGAGTGCCTCGATCAGTGAAATTGCCCGCCACGTGCAAGAGCAGTCACACATGACTTCTCAAGCCGTGGGTGAAGCAGACCGCACAAACGACACGATCAAAGAGTTGGGCAATGCCAGCAGTGAAATTGGTCAAGTTGTCAAAGTGATTACTTCGATTGCTCAGCAGACGAATCTGTTGGCATTAAACGCGACGATCGAAGCGGCTCGTGCTGGTGAAGCCGGCAAAGGGTTTGCGGTTGTAGCGAACGAAGTCAAAGAACTGGCACGCCAGACTGCTCGGGCAACCGAAGAAATCAGTGAAAAAATTGGCGCCATTCAAGGCTCGACTAACATTGCTGTTTCTGCCATCGGTTCGATTGGTGAAAGTATTCGCAAAATCAATGAGATTTCGACCACGATTGCCAGTGCTGTTGAAGAACAGACAGCCGCAACCAACGAGATTTCACGGAATGTCGCAGAAGCCGCCCGCGGGACTGCTGAGGTTACGAACAATATCTCAGGTGTCTCTCAAGCTGCCTCAGACAGTGGAACCTCTGCAAACGATATGTTGGCTGCTGCTCAAGGTCTGACTCAGGAATCTGTCAAACTGGACGAAGCAGCCGCTTCCTTCCTGACACGCATGAGAGCGATCTAATCTATTTGAGAAGCATGGCCAATCTGGTCAGCTGTTGAATAAAACGAAAAAATACCGCCAGAGTAAGCATGTGTTTATGTGCATCGGTTTAGTCTGGCGGTTTTTTTCTATCCTGAGTATGGGATGTTTTGAGGGAAAATGCTCAAAATGGCTAAAAGTGAAGGAATTTGCAGTTTGAGCACGTCCCCTTCTCAAATGTGTCCTAGACTTCGTTTAGAAATATGAGCAGTCGTTATTTCAAGAGGTGACAACGCATTTTATGCATTCATTACTTGAGCTATCGGCTATTAACAAAGAGCTAATTTTACATACTGGGAGACCGGTGGAAATGAAATCGATATTACTAGTTGACGATTCCAGGGCTGTTCGACTTGTTGGACGCCGTATGATGGGAACTCTGGGACTTGAAGTCCTGGAGGCTGAAGATGGCAAACAGGCTTTGGAAGTGGCGCGAGCCAATCCAGATCTCGATGCTGTCCTTCTGGACTGGAATATGCCCATCATGGATGGAATGGGTTTTTTAACCGCATTGCGAGCCGACGAACGGGCAAAACAGCCGATCGTGGTGATGTGTACTACGGAAAATGATATGCCTCAAATCGTACAAGCCATGCAGGCTGGTGCCAATGAGTATATCATGAAGCCTTTTACGGAAGATATTGTCCGTGACAAGCTAGAAGAGACAGGTGTTTTGTGAGTCCTTCGGTCATCAAAGTTTTAGTGGTCGATGACTCAGCTGTGATTCGGGGATTAATGACTCAAGCCATCAATATGGACTCTGACTTAAAAGTGGTCGGGTCTGCTATGCATGGTCAGACTGCCCTTACCTGGCTTCAAAATAACCAGGCGGATGTGGTCGTTCTTGATGTTGAAATGCCTGTCATGGATGGGATCAGTTGTTTAAAGCAACTGAAACAGGATTATCCTGATCTACCTGTCATCATGGCCAGTGCCCTGACTCGAGCTGGCGCAGAAATCACTCTGCAAGCGCTTGATATTGGTGCTGCAGGTTGTATTCCCAAGCCAGTGGCAACGAATCCCTCTGAGGCGATTGCACAAGTTGCTCGCAATTTGATTCCGTTAATCAAAGCATTAGCGGGGCCTGCGCAAGTAACTCCTCAGTCGAGTTTCACAAATCGCAGTAGCAGTTCGAATGCAGCAGTACTTCCTGCTAAGACTCCGATGGTTTTAGTCGTTGGGTCCAGCACAGGTGGTCCCAATGCATTAAAGGCAATGTTGTCTGCAATACCAGAGAAATTTTCGTTACCAATCCTCATTGCCCAGCACATGCCCCCTTTGTTTACAAAGTCGCTGGCTGAGCATATTCAACGGGAAACGAAGCGTCAGACAGCGGAAGCTATTGATGGCGAATTAATTGAGAGAGGCCATATTTATATCGCCCCGGGTGATTTTCATATGGTGATTGATAAACAGGATGATCGAATGGTGATTCGTTTGAATCAAGATGATCCAGAACATTTTTGCCGGCCTTCTGTAAATCCTTTGTACTCATCAGCAGCAAAATGGTATGGCAGTTCGGTGTTGGCAGTGATGTTAACAGGGATGGGAGATGATGGGATTGAGGGAGCGCAATTGATCAGTGAGCGTAAAGGTTATATTATCGCACAAGATGAACAGAGTAGTGTTGTCTGGGGAATGCCTGGTGCGATTGCCAATGCAGGACTGGCCAGCCAGGTTTTACCACTCAGGAATATTGCTCCTGAATTAGCCCGACTTTGTTCTTTATAGAAAGTGGTGATCTCGTGTCTCCAGAAGATTATAAATATATTACAGATTTTTTATTGGAATCAACAGGACTTTCTCTTGGCGAGAATAAAGAGTATTTACTGGAAGCACGCCTGATTCCACTCGCTCAAGCTCACGGCATGAATGGAATTGAAGATCTGGTGTTGAGTTTAAGGTCAAAAATTGACCCTACTCTGCAGCAGGGTGTCATGGAAGCGATGACCACGAATGAGTCCTCGTTCTTTCGGGACAGACGTCCTTTTGATGAGCTCAAGAATTCGATCTTGCCGGATATCATTGCAGAACGCAAAATGACTCAGAAGTTACGAATCTGGTGCTCTGCCTGCTCTCATGGTCAAGAACCTTACAGTATCATTATGACGTTGCGAGAACATTTTCCAGAACTTGCAGACTGGAATATCCAAATTATGGCGACGGACTTGTGTTCGAAAGCCTTAAAACGGGCTGAAGAAGGAGTTTATTCCCAGTTTGAAGTTCAGCGTGGTTTACCTGTTCAGCTCTTGATGAAGTATTTTGAGCAATGTGAACAAGGTTGGAAGATTAAATCCGACTCCGGGGTCAGTATACAGTGGAAACATTTGAATCTTCTCGAAGATTTCAAACATCTGGGAATGTTTGACATTGTCTTCTGTCGCAATGTTCTGATTTACTTCAAACCTGAGATGAAAAAGAATATTCTAAATCGCGTCAGTCAGCAAATGCATTCCTCGGGTGTGTTATTGCTGGGGGCTGCTGAAACCGTATTGGGCATTTCCGATAATTACAGTAAGCTGTCTGGTTGCCAGTCTGCCATTTATCAGTTAGCTGGTCGTAATGTGGCAAAGCAGGGAGTGAGCTAAGCTGCTCTTTGATGAGTCTGTGTTATTAAACTGTGATTACAAACTCTCTAATTGAATGAGCTGGTTTTGTATTGAATTGCACAGACAAAAAATTCTCTTTCCTTATTTGTATCTATGTGATATGAGAATACAAACTGGGGCTGCTGTAAGCTTTCCAGTTTCATCGAACTGAACCTATTCTGCTGATTTCGCACAGGGAAGTGCAGAGAACAATGCGGCTTGCCATATTTGAGGATCGTTCTGCGCTGCAATTCGCGCCGATTTCACTTTTGAGACCGGTGTTTGAATTGTTGTGCGGGCAACTCTCTGTTCGCGAACGACTTTTCCGGTCTGTCCCGACAGCGGAATGGGGCGTATTGATTCGCCCTGCCTTGGCTGAGGTCTACGCAGAACAGCATCCCGAAGCTCGGATTAATGACGCCATCTGGCTGAGCGAAGCCCCCACCCTGTTGATCAATGGTCGCTGGCTTCCTTCGAATGCTGAGCTCGGACGACTGGCTCACGTTTCTCCTGATACCGTTGGTATGATGGGGGAGACAGTTGCTTATTTACTGCTGGAGCCAGAAGAGGCTGCTCTGTTAACAACTGATGCCTGGGATGATGCGATTCAAAAAATTGCATCGACCCGAAAGTCGGTCGTTGCTGAGGGGGTCGAATTGCAGTATCCCTGGGACCTGGTGAATCAGAATCGAAGTCAGTTACTTGCTGATTTTACTTTTGACCAGTCAGCGCACCCATCGATGGGTGACGCCAGGAACCTAACTATCGTGGGACCACCAGAGATGGTGCGGGTGGCAGCTTCCGCAGAGATCGACCCCTTTGTCGTGCTGGATACACGTCAAGGACCTGTGGTGATCGAGGAAGATGCGACGATACAGGCTTTTACTCGCATTGAAGGACCAGCCTATATTGGAAAAGGGACTCGGCTGTTTCGTGCGAATCTCAAAGCGGGGACAACCGTCGGGCCGTACTGCAGGCTGGGAGGCGAAATTGAAGAATCGATCCTTCATGGATACGTGAATAAATATCATGACGGTTTCTTAGGTCATTCTTACGTTTGTCCCTGGGTCAATCTGGGAGCGCAAACCAGTAACAGCGATCTCAAAAACGATTATTCCGAAGTCAAGGTTCCACTAGCGGGGATTCCCGTTGAAACGCAGTCGGTGAAAGTAGGCTGCTTTATCGGAGATCACACTAAGACTGGTTTGAACAGTCTGTTTAATACCGGAACTTCCGTTGGTGTGATGTCGATGGTACTGCCCACGGGAGAGTTGCTGCCGAAGCATCTTCCCTCGTTTTCGCGATTTTGGTTGGGGCGCATTGACTGTCAAATCAACCTGTCGGATCTCTTCCAGCTGGCTGAATATTCCATGCAGCGCAGGGGGCTGTCACTCTCTGCCGGTCAGCGTAAGCTTCTGGTCTCTCTATTCGATGAAACCAGCGAGGAACGTGAGCAGGCAATCCGATGGTGGGATAAGAAACAGGCTGCCCGCCCTGCCCCTCAGTCAGCGTCATAAATCAGAGTATGTCGCCGAGACCGTTGCTTCAGGGGCGTAATTTAAGCAGCGGCACAATAGCGAACTTGAGGCAGGTTTGTGTTGTCATATTGATGAGTGCCCGCCCAAGAATAGAGTATGGCGGAACTTGAGGGAAATCTGCGGAGAATCAGTCAGTTCGTAAGATTTATCATCTTGATGTAAGAATGTCGCAAAATGACGACAGTAATTGCATGGTGCCTGCACATTTTGTGAAAATTTCAATTTGTGTTTTGTGCTCCAGATGTGGGAGTCATAAGCATTTAGGATGGACTGTGACTGGAATCCATTTTTTCGGCGAGTTTGGTACAGCCCTTGCGATTCATTCAGTCATTCAGCTTTTCCAGAGGTGGAAAGCAACAGCATCGTTCGAATCACAGGATTCGAGGCTGTGGAAATAGATCATCAACAAAACAAAGTCGTGAATAGTGAAAGTAGGAGAAGAGGGTCATGTCAAATCAGGTCATGGAAGAATTGTGGAATGGGTTGGCTCCAGCGGCAAGTAGTGCAGAGCTGGCTAATGCGGTCGTGGATCGATTGGTCGAGCTGAAAGTTGATTTGCAGGAGGTTTCTCTGGCAGAGATGAAAACACTATTGGCTAATGCCTATATACGGAGTGTCCGGGGAGAGGTGCAGCCTCGAAACCGTAGTGTTTCCGATTGTGTAATTGCATCGTAAATCGTGCGGGACCTCGCACGATTTTGCGTAATTCAAGGTAGGTGCCAGGAAAGTCCTTGAACAAAACAAGCTCCTGGTGGTAGAACTAATGGCGATGCATTTTTCTCTACCCCAGGATACGCTGATATGAATGACTCCGATTCCCAATCGCCAGAAGATACTGGCGCGGCCGACGATCAGTCCGAGCTTGTAAGAAAGATCGTGAATTCGCTCAAACAGGGCAATAAGATCCAGGCCATCAAGGATTACCGGGAGTCCACGGGCGCTGGCTTGAAAGAATCGAAAGAAGTGATCGATGAGTTGATCCAGAAGTATGAGATTCAGATGAAGTCTGGATGTGCTTCGATGGTCTTAATGACGCTATCCACTCTGCTCGTACTTTTCGTCTTCTGCGGCCGCTGAAGTTTCCTTTTTATTGAGGACGTTCGCGTCCACTAATCTCCGGCTTGCCCTTCCTCTCCCCCTCAATTCTCGGAGACTCCTGTCTGCTCGCCAGACTTTCTCTAGTTTGTCTAGGTGAAAAGGCTTAGGTGATTGGTGATATTGTTTTTTTCTAAAACTATGAAACAAATATTAATTCGTTCTTGAGGTACTGACTTGTGTAAGTATACTTAATTAATTAAGGCCGCTCCGAAGTAAAAATCAGCTCTACAATTCTTCATTACTTATTTAATAAATCTTGCTAAACATCTGGGCCTCTTGGGAAAACCTTGGGGCAGATTTTTTAGCCAGCGCCGAATAATTTATGAATATTTTATCCTTTCTTTTTTTAGGAGAGCGTCATGATTTCAAGTCAAAAGAGGCGTCTAGGTTTTACGTTGATCGAACTGCTGGTCGTGATTGCGATTATCGCGATCTTAATTGCCCTGCTGTTGCCTGCCGTTCAACAGGCCCGCGAAGCGGCTCGTCGTGCCAGTTGTAAGAACAAAATCAAGCAGATTTCGTTGGCATTACATAATTATCATGAGACACATCGGGTGTTTCCTCCGGGGGCAATCAATTATGGGTGGTGCTCTGAAAAAGCGACCTTCATGCCACTGAGTCCAGCACGAACAAACCACAATAAAAATGGGTTATCTTTATTGCTTCCATTTTTAGATCAGGCTCCGCTTTATAATAAAATAAATCAGGAGACAGCGAATAGTGCTCAGAATAGCGGTTACTGTTGTAGTTATACAGGAAATGGAAAGCCCCTGGCAGGGAATCCAGCGGATAACGCCGATGCAATGTCGGCTCTCCTGGATGTTTTTCTCTGTCCTTCCGATAGTGGTTCCACACATCTAGGAACTGGTGCGCCTTATGGAACTGCGGCGGCACCAGGCCCTGCTCAGACAAATTATGAATTCAGTGCGGACCAAACGATTGATTGTAATCTGTGGTCGAACCAGGCACCCAATGCTCGGAAAATCTTTGGTGAAAACAGCAGGTCCAAAATCAGTGATATTAAGGACGGCAGTTCCAATACTCTCATGGTTTGTGAAACGGCACGTGAGGTCGCTAATGGCGAGGCACCTGCCTGGGGAATGCGCGGCTGGGTCACAACCGGGGGAGACATTGATCCCGGGATCAATGTGTGGGATGTTCCCACTGGATGGACTCGTCCCGATGTCGGTAACTTAAATAGCTGGGGCCAAGTTGGAAGTCTACACACAGGTGGTGCACACTTTGGACTTGGTGATGGGGCGGTCCGATTCATCTCAGAAAATACGGATCTTACCTTGTTGAAGCGATTGGGAACGATGTCGGATGGTTCGGTAGTTGAACTCCCCTAATTCTAAGTCCTGAGTATCCCAATCACGAATCAAGTAAGAGTGAGGTTTTCAATGCGCTTCGATCCCTGCGGACAGGTCATTTCTGCCGTCGTCATGTTTCTGTTTTGTTTCTGTGTGGGTTGTGGGTCTGCAACAGAACCGGGCCCTGAACTGACTCCGGTCACAGGTGCAGTCTCTTTAAACGACGAGCCTTTAGTCAATGCAGATCTCGTTTTCATCCCTCTGGAAGGCACTCCAGGAGTGGGGGGACAAGCCCGCACTAAAGAGGCTGGCGAATTCAATGTCATATATAGTCGTGGGGGAGAAGGACTTCCTGTAGGAACTTACCGAGTGGCTGCCAGCTATCGATTACTGCCCGATGGTACTCCCGTTCCTGAAGGAGATACAACACCCCCCATAGAATCTCCGGCGAAAGAAACACTTCACCGTAAGTATTCTAGCCAGGATGAATCAGAATTAAGGGCAACGGTTTCTCCCGGTACGCCGATCGAGTTAAAACTGACTAAGAAGAAATAGGAAATAGAAAGACAAGAAGTATCACTTCTCTTAAACGAGGCAGATCGACAAAATCTCATTTTGCTGGTTTTAACTGCGGAGTGACAGAATAAACATACCCGAATTCGGTCGCCTCCGAATTCGGGTTTTGTCGTGTATTCAGGGCTTTTTCTACGAACGGAAATTGAAGAGTGAACCCGACTCGATGTTTTGAGTGCGCTTAGAATATTGCTTCTTGATTCTAGGGTATTATGTTGAATTGGAAACAGGCTAGCCCATCCCCAAAATAGAGCTGTGAAATGTAGTATACAGAGTTGATGCGGTGCGATGGGTTTTCGTTGTCTGCTTACCGTAAATTGCAGTTCCAAGAAAACTTTCCTATTAAAAACATCTTTTCTTCACAATTACCAAACAATTTGTCATCATAGTATGGTGTCGATTCGATTTGCGTGATTTGCTGTTTCGTAAATCTCTTGTGATCGAATTGAAACATCGACCCGCCCGAAGCTACCCTCCTCGAAAGGTGAATTCATGAGACGGTTTATCACTTCTCTGGCTGTCCTAGGTGCACTGTTAACCTCAACAGTAATCTGGGCGTGCTCGGTCCCCGTCTTCCGTTATGCATTGGAACGGTGGCCTGCCGACAAATATAACGCTGTTGTGTTTTACCGGGGAGAACTCAATGCAGAGCAGCAAAAGCTGGTGGCTCAATTCGACAAAGAGGGCGCGATTGGCCAAAAATCGGCGAACGTCGAATTGAAGTTGGTAAATCTCGATGCGAAACCCACTCCGGAAGATCTTGATCTCTGGAAAAAACAAAAATCAGAAACGCTGCCATTAATGGTCGTGCGGACTCCCCTGCCCGCTCCGGTGACGGAGGGCTTCTGGTCGGGGGAACTAAATGCAGAGAATCTGGTACGTTTGATTGATTCTCCCCTGCGGCAGAATATCGCCAAGCAGCTGATTAATGGGCAAACTGCGGTCTGGGTCTTCCTGGAAAGCGGGAATCCAGAAAAAGATAAAGCCGCCTTTGAACTTCTGACCAAAGAACTCAAGCGAATGGAAAAAACGCTGAAGTTGCCTGAGATCGATCAGGCGGATATCGAACAGGGATTGGTCAGTGTTTCCCCGGATAGTTTGAAGCTGAAGTTCAGCGTCGTAAAATGTTCGCGTGAGGATTCAACAGAAACCTACTTCACGCAGATGTTACTGGCTACGGAAAATGATCTCAAAGACTTTGATAATGAGCCCATGGCGTTACCCGTATTCGGTCGAGGGCGGGTCTTATATGCATTGATTGGCAAAGGGATCAATCCGGGAACAATCGAGCAGGCATGTCGTGATCTCACCGGTCCCTGTACCTGTCAGGTGAAAGACCAGAATCCAGGGACCGATTTATTGATGGCTGTGAACTGGGAAAACCTGGTGACACCTTCAACAGAGGATAAAAAAGAATTACCGCCGCTAACAGGTCTGATCGGTTTTTCCAAAGATTCAAAGGAGACATCAGAAACGCTCAAGATGCCTGCTGTTCTGAAAAATGGTTTGGCCGAGAAGAAAGCGGATTCAGAGCAGACAGAAACGGTTGACGGAACGAAGGCGAACCAGTCGCAGGAAATTACTGTGACGAAAACCAATGGTGCCACGACAGCATCGACATCAGGTGCGACAGAACAGCCCGGTGGAAGCGGGGCGGAATCACAGAAGAGTGCTCAGGGCAGTACCCTCTTTCGGAATCTGAGCATCATGGCTTCATTTGTGATCATTCTGCTTCTGGGGGCCAGCTATATGTTGATGGTTCGCAAATAAATGAGACAGTAGATACAGTCAGAGTTTAATTTCTGTTTTGGTTTTAGAAAAGTATGGGCCATGTCATTATTTCGGTTAATTATACAGGAAATGCAGCATCGCAAGATTAATTTTTTGCTGGGGCTGTCTTCTGTTGTGATTGCGGTCGCTTGCTTGATCGCAGCTTTAACACTGTTGCAGGCAGATGAAATTCAGACGACTTTCATTCTGGAACAGAAAGCGGATGAAGTGAAGCAGGCGGGCGATGATCTGGTAGACGCCATGCGGAAAATAACAAAGGGACTCGGGTTTAATATTCTGATCCTGCCAGGAAATCAGGATTTGAACGAGTTTCATCTGACCGGGATTGTGTCCGGAACAATGCCGGAAGAAAACGTTAAAACTCTGGCAGACTCGAAAATCGTGACCGTCAATCACCTGCTGCCGATGGTGGCGAAAAAAATTACCTGGCCAGAAAAAAAATGTGATGTCATTTTAACGGGCACGCGTGGTGAAGTGCCGATTTTACATCGCGCTCTTAAGAAGCCGCTGCAGCAGCAGGTTCCCAAAGGGAGCATGGTACTGGGGTATCAGATACAGCAGAAACTGGGATTGAGTAAGGGGGATGAAGTTCAGCTACTGGGGAAAAACTTCAAAGTCACTCAAGCGTATCCGGAACGTGGCACAGCCGATGACAGCACAATTTGGATCAACCTGGAAGAAGCGCAGAAATTACTGGGAATGCAAAACCTGGTGAATGCGATTCTGGCTCTGGAATGTAATTGTGCTGCTGAAGACCGCGTGGCTCAGATTCGAGATGAAATTGGAAAAATACTTCCCGGGACTCAGATTATCGAACGCGGCCCCCCTGCTCTGGCACGGGCAGAGGCACGCAATCAGGCACATGAGTCAGCTGTCGCTTCGCTGGAACAGGAAAAAAACAGTCGACTGCAGATGATTGAACGTCATGCCGATTTTGCAGCGGTACTGGTTCCGCTGGTTGTGCTCGGCTGTGGTGCCTGGATCGGGTTTCTGTCGTTGGAAAACGTCCGGCGTCGTGCGACTGAAATTGGTGTATTACGAGCAATAGGATTACGGTCTTCACAGGTCTTTGGGATCTTTATCATCAAGGCGATTGTGATCGGCGTGATCGGCGCGTTGATTGGATATTTTCTGGGCTACGGGATCGGGATCATCTGGGGGAATCTGCCGGCTTCCGTCAATCCGGAAGTCGCCCTGTTTTCTGGGCGATGGTTACTGTTAAGTCTGGTATTTGCACCGGTACTGGCAAGTCTATCCAGTTGGATCCCCGCCTTGCTGGCGGCAAGACAGGATCCTGCCACGATTCTTCAGGAAGGATAATCGGAATAAATATGTTATTGGAATTAGTGGAACTATCAAAGTCATTCAAGTCCGGCTCCAGACGGGTTCAAGCCGTGGATGGGATCAGTCTGACTGTGGACGCGGGGGAGTTTCTCGCGATCAAAGGGCCGAGTGGCTGCGGGAAGTCTACCCTGTTGTTAATGGTCGGCGGTTTATTAAGCCCCGATTCAGGGAAAGTGCTCATTGAAGGCACTGATCCTTATGCACTTTCTAATGACCAGAGAGCCCGGTTTCGGTCGACCCATCTAGGTTTTGTTTTTCAACAGTTTCACCTTGTGCCCTATTTAAGTGTGCTGGATAACGTATTGACGCCGGCGCTGGCGACAAGCTTAACGGACGCCAAAGAACGAGCGAATGAACTGATCTCGCAATTTGGTTTAGAGCATCGTTTGCACCATACGCCTGCAGAATTGAGTACAGGAGAAAAGCAGCGAGTGGCTCTGGCCAGAGCGCTGTTTCATCAACCCAAAGTTCTACTGGCGGATGAACCGACCGGGAACCTGGATTCCGAAAATTCTGAAATTGTGTTGAATGCACTCAATTCATTTGCCAAGAACGGAGGCTGCGTGCTGATGGTCACTCATGATGATCAGGCGGTTCAGTCGGCGCAGAAGGTATTGGGCATCAAGAATGGCCGTTTACAGCCACAGAGTGAAACTGAAGCGTTAATTAATTCTTAAGAATGAATCAATTGAACTAACTGGATGATATAATGAGACACCACCACAGTGACCACTGGAAGCAGGTAACTCAGCTTTTATCCCGAAGAGGCAAAATTAGTAGTGGAATGGCGTTTGTTGGAGGCTCTCTGGCTTTCTTCGTCATTATGCTAGGGGTTCTGATCTACGCGCCCCCGAAAGATGCATCAGAAGCACCAGTAAAAACGGCTCAGGATTCTGACGGCCAACCGGCTGCGAAGAATGAACGAGGCGACTCAGAGAGTCAGAATACCGAGTCCCTGTTAATGTACTGTGCTGCGGGCATTAAGCCACCGGTTGCAGAAGCAGCAGCGCAATTTGCGGCAGAAGAGTTTGGCGTGCCCGTTCAATTGCAGTATGGGGGCTCTGGAACCTTGCTCAGTAATTTGCAAGTGGCGAAAAAAGGAGATTTGTATCTGGCTGCAGATACCAGCTATATCGAAATCGCCCGTGAGAAGAACCTGGTCAAAGAAGCGGTTCCGGTGGCGCAAATGCATCCGGTGATCATGGTCAAAAAAGGGAATCCGAAACAGATTCAATCAATTGATGATCTGTTAAAAGAAGATGTGACCGTTTCCCTGGCGAACCCCGATGCCGCCTCGATCGGGAAACTGACTAAAAAAGAGCTGGAAAAAGCTAAGAAGTGGGATGCTCTGGCGAAATCAGCTCGGGTCTTTAAACCGACGGTTTCAGAAGTCGCCAATGATGTGCTGCTGGGGGCGGTGGACGCCGGCATTGTCTGGGATGCGACCGTCAATCAGCATAGAGACAAAGCGGAAATGATCGAGGTGCCTGAGTTCTCTCAGGCGATTAAAAATGTGACCGTTGGGATTTTGAATTCTTCGGAGCATCCTCAGGAAGCATTAATGTTTGCCCGTTACCTGCAGGCTCCGGAGAAAGGGCAGAAACTGTTTGCCAAAATGGGGTATCAGTCGGTCAACGGCGACACGTGGGAGCCACATCCCCAAATTCTGCTCTTTAGTGGTGGTGTGAACCGACTGGCGATCCAGGATACGCTGAAGGGATTTGAAAAGCGTGAAGGCGTTTCGATTAACGTAGTGTATAACGGTTGTGGCATTCTGGTGGGGCAAATCAATAGCGGACAAAGTCCAGATGCTTACTTTGCCTGTGATACCTCTTACATGGTTCAGGTTCAGCCTAAATTTACTCTCCCTTTAACCGTTGCCGAAACGGATATGATTATCATTGTCGAGAAAGGCAATCCTAAAAACATCAAATCCGTTTACGATCTGGCTGGTGAAGACATCAAGATTGGGATTGCCCATCAAGAACAAAGTGCGCTGGGCGCCTTGACCAAAAGATTACTGGGGCCGCTGGTCCAGAACGATAAAAGTCTGTACGACGCAATTCAGCCGAATGTTAAAACCAACACTCCGACCGCTGATCTGCTGGTGAATCAATTGCGAACTGGTTCTCTGGATGCGGCGATTGTCTATCGGGCTAATATTTCTAAAGTAAAAGATAAATTGGATGTCGTGGAAATTAAAGAGGGACGTCCTCTGGCAGAGCAACCGATTGCGATCTTGAAGTCAACGAAATATCCCAACCTGATGCAACGTCTGGTCGATCAGTTAACATCAGATTCTTCGCGTGTGATTTTTGAATCCCGAGGATTTCGCTGGCGTATCACTCCGGAGTCGATATGACTGAGCAGAAGACTGACGAACTTTCCAGCGGGCTCAAATCTCGTTCTGATCTCCCCTTTTATACGATTTTTATTGCCATCAGCGCCATTTACGTGCTGATGATCGTGGCGATGTTGTCGGCAGAGACGACTTATACGACCCCCGATCATATCTGGGGTGCGTTTGAAAAACCGGAAATCCGCTACGCGATCTGGCTGAGCCTTGTCTCCTGTGCGATTACCACAGTGTTGTCACTGTGGGTCTCGGTGCCGATCGGATATTTAATGTCCCGACATAATTTCTGGGGCAAAACGCTGGTGGATGCGGTCCTGGATATTCCGATTGTGTTACCTCCGCTGGTGATCGGTTTGTGCCTATTAATCCTGTTTCAGGTAGAAGTGCCTCAGATTGAATGGGTGAACAATATAATGAAGTCCATTTCAGGGGCCTTGTTTGGCAAAGAAATCTTTGTCGCCGAAGGAGATTCGCTGGATGACATGATTCGCAAAACCACCGGTCTGATTTTTGGAAGACCGATCGGCGTGACTTATGAAATTCCGAGTGTGATTCTGGCCCAGTTTATGGTGGCGTGTGCGTTTGCGGTTCGGACGATGCGGGTGACCTTCGATCAGATTGGCCCGCGGTATGAGCAGGTGGCGTTGACGCTGGGGTGTAATCGCGGGCAGGCCTTCTGGCGTGTGGTGTTTCCCCAGGCCTATCGCGGGTTATTAGCGGCGGGGACACTGGCCTGGGCACGTTCGTTAGGCGAATTCGGGCCGATTCTGATATTTTCGGGTGCCACCCGCATGAAGACAGAGGTTCTGCCAACTACCGTGTTTTTGGAGCTGACAGTTGGTAACATAGAAGGTGCCGTTGCCGCTTCGTTAATTATGGTTGTTTCTGCATTGATCGTATTGGTGATTGCCCGGCTGTTCGGACTGACGCGCGGTGCGGCAATTTAAATTGATGTTTTAAAAGTGTCTCTGGATGCCAGGGAACTCTGCTGCCTGATTTGATAAGATATGATTTCAGTAAATAATCTTTGCGTAAAAGTGGGCGAGTTCAGCCTGAAGGATATCAGCTTTGAAGTGCCTCAGGGGCATTACGCGGTATTAATGGGCAAGACCGGCAGCGGGAAAACGACGATTCTGGAAACCATTTGTGGCTTGAAGAAAGTCCTCTCCGGAACAATCCATCTGAATGGGAAACTGATGACTCATGCCAAACCGTCTGAGCGTGAGATTGGTTACGTTCCCCAGGAAGGTGTGCTGTTTCATACGATGACCGTTAGAGACAATTTATCGTTTGCTTTAGAGCTGCGAAAATGGAGCAAACAGAAAATCAATGATCGTGTGGAAGAGCTGGCCAGTCTGCTGGGGATCACGGGACTACTCAATCGAACTCCCTTTGGTTTGAGCGGTGGAGAAACGCAACGCATTGCGCTGGGGCGGGCTCTGGCAGCGAAGCCTGCCTTTTTGTGTTTGGATGAGCCATTAAGTGCTCTGGACGAACAAACACGCGAAGAAATGTGTGTGCTGCTGAGCGATGTGCAGCGTTTGACCCGCGTTACAACTTTGCATATCACGCATAATCTTTCAGAGTCCGATCGATTAGGCGATATCAAGTTATGTATCGAGGGGGGCGCCGTTCACCAGCGCTCAACGGGCAGCACGGAAAAAATATCGGGACAGCCGAGTCAGGTGAGTCAGAAAACAAAATTGACCCCATAAAACCGGCGAAAATGAAAGCGGAATCAGATGAAGATTGTAGTGGAGTATACGGCACAGGTTAAAAAAGCCGCCGGTGTAGGCAAAGAAGAATTTGAGGTGAACGAAGGAAGCACTCTGCAGGAACTCGTCAAGAAGGTGGCAGAGAAGCATGAGACGTCTCTGAAATCAATCCTGTTCCCGAATTCAGACGAGTTACACCCTTCGATCCTGCTGTTTGTCTCCAATCAGCAGGTTCTATGGGATGAGCCTTTGACTTTAGAACCGCATCACGTTGTGACGATTCTCTCGCCCATCTCCGGCGGATGATTTTCTGTTTTTAATATATCGGCAATGCTTATTTACTGAGAGACAGGAGTCATGATGTCTGGTTTCGCTCCCCTGACAGATGAAGAACGAGCAGTTTATGAATGGCAGATCTGGGTACCGGAGTTTGGTGAAGCCGGTCAGGAAAAATTAAAAAATGCGTCTGTGTTGGTCTCACGTTGCGGGGGCCTGGGCAGCGTGGTTGCATATGAGCTGGCAGCGGCCGGCATTGGTAAGCTAGTGATTGCCCATGCAGGAAATGTCAAACCGAGTGATTTAAACCGCCAGTTATTGATGACGCATGACTGGTTAGGCAAACCGCGTGTGGAATCTGCGGAACGCCGTTTGAAAGAGCTGAATCCTCGCCTGGAAATCGTTGCTATTCCAGAAAATATGAGCGAAGAAAATGCAGAACAGATTGTGAACCAGGTCGACTTAATTGTCGATTGTGCCCCGCTCTTCCCCGAACGCTATGCGATGAATCGGCAATCGGTGTTACAGAAGAAGCCATTAGTTGAGTGTGCCATGTATGATCTGGAAGCGCAGATCACGACGTTCATTCCCGGTCAAACCGGCTGCTTGTCGTGTCTGTTTCCCCACGATCCGCCTGCCTGGAAGCGGGAGTTTCCTGTCTTTGGCGCTGTTTCGGGAACAGTCGGCTGCATGGCAGCGATGGAGGCGATCAAGGTGCTTTCCGGATTAGGAGAGCCGTTGACCAATCAGTTAATGATGTTTGATTTGCGAGATATGACATTTCACCGGAATACAATTCAACGCCGGACAGATTGCCTCGTCTGTGGAAAATAGCAGCTGATGGGTTTGATATGATCAAGAAGGAAGATCTCATGAAGGTTCAGGACCCGTCAGGCAGTGAAAGAGTGATTCGGCGCTCCTTCGATTAGGGCTAGCATGTACAGCAATCCGGATTTGTCGTGCAGTTTCTCTAAATTGGTGTTTTTTTGTATTTTAAGCTCTCTTTACTAAACCACGTAAGTAGAATAAGTTAAGATGAAATAAAGATATTAAGATCTGTATCAGATCTAGCCATTTTTCACTTGGAGTAGACAGTGATGCGCCATCACCTTTTCAAAAGTATAATATTCTCACTCGTTACTGTGTTATCAACGGTCATGTTTACCGCTGTTGTACAAGCCCAGACGGATCAGGAAGTGACAGAGTCCCGATTAAAGGGGATCGAATTTCTGAAATCCCAACAGCAGGAAGATGGGAGTTGGGAATACGAAGGGCATCCAGTGGGAATTACGGCGCTGTGTACAATGGCGTTGCTTGAAAACGGCATTCCGGTGAATGATCCTCTGATTCAGAAAGGCCGTGAGTTCGTCCTGAAAGAGTCAGAGAAGTTGAAGTCCACTTACGATCTGGCATTGGCGATCTTATTGCTATCACGGGTGGGAGACCGGGAAGATAAAGTTCAGATTCGCAGGTTTGCCGCACGCCTGATTGCCGGGCAGACTACGACCGGTGGTTGGACTTATAGTTGCCCGCTGGCCTCTGCCAGTTCCTTGAATAATCCGAGAGCCCGTCCCAAGTTAGGGACTTCGCCGGGAGATAACAGTTGTACGCAGTTTGCTGTGCTCGGCTTATGGACTGCCTCCCGATCGAATATTGATATCGAAAATTCGATGATTGGTGTGGCCCGACGATTTGTTGAGACCCAAAATGAAGATGGTGGCTGGTCTTATAAGCTACCCACGGAAGAGATGAAAGAACCGTCAAAGAATTCCATGACATTGGCGGGGCTGTTTTGTCTGACGGTTGCCCGTGCGGCCAAAATCCGGTCGTTGCAGGAAGAACAAGAGAAGGACGGTGAATCCAGAGCGACAGAGCAAAAAGAGGGTGATACTTTAGTGTCTGATCCGATTTTTGCCAAAGGGCTTGAAATGGCGGGGAAATATGCGGCGGGAATCAGTACTTCCTCAGCACGTTATTTTCTCTGGTCTACGGAACGCGTGGGGGTTTTGCTGGGGCTGGAAAGACTGGGAGACACCGACTGGTTTTCGAAAGGTGCCAGTGCTCTGATCAAGACTCAAAAAGAAGATGGAAGCTGGGAAAATTCGAGAGGAAAACTGGCTGAGACTTCGTTTGCGATTCTCTTTTTGCGGAAAGCCAATCTGGGAAGTGATATTTCGCGGATGCTGAACGGGGAGCCAGAAAAGAAATTTCAGATTTCTACTCAAGCAAAGAAACCATTGTTTGAGAAACTGGAAGATGCAGTGGCTGCAGCGAAAGCTGGTGATTTGATTCGTGTCAATGGCGATGGGCCTTTCCAAATTCCGCATATTGAAATTGATAAAAATTTAAGTATCGAAGCGGGCTTTGGTTATTCGCCCGTTTTTGTGTATGCCCGAGGACGCAATAAACTGGGATTGCGGGCACGCCCTGAACGAGATCCCAATGTACGACACATTATACGGGTCTCAAAGGGAATGCTGGCATTGGAAGGAATCGCGTTTGAGTTCGATCCCCCAGAAGTCGGGAAAGATATTCCCTGGGCGGCGATCGTCGTAAATGGTGGTGACCTGAAAATGCTGAACTGTTCCATTTCAGAACAGAACGAAAAAGGCATGGCCGCCATTCAGTTTTTAAAGCCGACTGATTCTTCCATTACGAACTGCTTTTTAGTGGGGGGACGGGCTGCGATTGAAATCGAAGGAACCGGCAAACAGACATTGCTGGTCGATGATTCCATCTTGTTTTCGCGAAAAATATTCTCGGTATTAAAAAGTTCCGGAACCACAGCAGGTGGCAGCATTAACCTGAACCTTTCACATTGTACAATTCAAGGTGAGGATGTGTTTGATTTCGAACGCTTTGTCAAAGACATCCACGTCAAGAGTGACTTCACCGCTTATAAAGTCGATAACCTGGGACTGTCCATGTTGTCGTTGAAGTCGTCAAAAGAAAATCGTTCCTTTACTGGTGACGGAAATGTTTATGACGTCGATAAATGGCTCGGGCTGAGTGGCAGAGCTGATTCCAGCGTGACCGATGTCAAAAGTTGGAATCGCTTCTGGGGCAATTCGGATGACAACTCTTTGCAGGAAACCATTTCGTTTGTGCAGCGTCGTACCAATAATTCCTTTAACCATCGGTATAAACCTGAAGATTGGGCATTGTCAGAAGACTCCAAGGTCGCTGCGCGGCAGTATGACCTGGGGGCCAAGCCATTTAATGTGGGAGCGGGTCTGGGATTCAGTCGTTTTCGCAGCAGTATTCTGTATAACGAATGGAAACAGAAACAGTTGGCTGAGGCCAAGTGATCGGGTTTCGAACAGCTCAGAATTGATTTTTCGTTTGATTCCGCTAGAATTCCAATGAGTCTGACTTTCAGGGGTGTCCCTGAAACGTCTCTCAATCCTATCTTCGATTCGACGGTGAGAAAGTTCACCGCTATTTGAATGAACGCCAGTAAACTGCGCCGCCAGATTATTTTCGAAGCGGCACGACTGATGTACTCCCGGCAAGAGACCGAATATTATCGCGCCAAAATGAAGGCAGCCCGCAAGGTCTGTCAGGGGTGGGTGAAGCCGTCTGACTTGCCCAGTAATCGCGAAATTCGGGATGAAATCCAACGCTTCGCCTGCACATTCGAAGGGGACACGCGTACCGAGAATCTGCTTTCGATGCGTCTGCAGGCATTGCGTTTTTTACGGTTGTTTGCCCCCTTTCACCCCAAATTGATTGGCAGTACGCTGACCGGACATATTCGCAAGGGGTCGGATATTGACATTCACGTCTTCTCGCATAGCTGTGAAGCAGTGACAGCACGACTGGATGATGATGGAATTCCCTATCGGGTCGAACATAAAACTGTCAAAAAAAATGGTGAAGAGCGAATCTTTACACACATTCATGTGCAGGATGAGTATCCTGTCGAATTAACCCTCTATTCCACGGTAAAATCGAGTTATGGCTTTAAATGTTCGATCACCGGAAAACAAATTGAACGGGCGACGCTGCCGGAATTCGAACAGCTTCTGCAAAAGGAATATCCGGGTATCGATCTGGATGAGCGGCTGGCAGAAGTAGAGCAAAGTATGGATCGATTTCAACTTTATCGGATGTTGCTGCTGCCACTGGCGGGGGTCAAGCAATCACGAAAGTATCACCCTGAAGGAGATGCTTTATATCACAGTCTCCAGGTGTATGACCTGGCCTATGATGAACTGCCTTACGATGAAGAATTTCAACTGGCGGCTCTGTTACATGATGTCGGAAAAGCCATCGATCCCAAGAATCATGTCGAAGCAGGCTTGCAGGCACTGGAAGGTTTGATTACAGAGAGAACATTCTGGTTGATTCAACATCATATGGAAGCCCATGCCATCAAAGATGGAACCATTGGGGCACGTGCCAGACGGCGGATCATGGCAAATGAGAATTTTGAAGATCTGTTGCTGCTGGAAGAATGTGATCAGGCTGGTCGGGAACCGGGGGTCGAAGTGCCTGACCTTGATGATGCTCTGGAAGCGGTTCGTGAGCTGGCCCGACTTTGTGAATGAGCCCGATTCTGTGAATCAGATAAAGCACGATTCGAAGCTTATATATCAATACTATTATCTCTAAAAGGATCTACTTAAATGGCGAAGCGTGTACTGAGTGTTGGACAATGTATGCCAGATGCAAATGGGATTGCTCGTTTTTTGACGAGTCATTTCGATGTTGTAATTGAAGAGTCCGACGTTGAAGTTGATACCATGGAAAAACTGAAACAGCAGTCTTATGACCTGGTGATGATCAATCGGAAGCTGGATGCCGACTATAGTGACGGAATTGAACTGATTCAGAAGATCAAGAAATCCTCTGATGTGAAACCGTGCCGGTTGATGCTGGTTTCCAATTTTCCAGAGTATCAGGAAGAAGCGGTTCAGGCTGGTGCGGAATACGGGATCGGGAAAAAAGAATACCGGAATCCGGAGACCGTTGCGCGTTTACAACCTTATCTGGGTTGATAGCGGATGTAGCGACCGGGTAGTTTTTCCGAGTTGATTTCAAGTGGCTGATTGTTGTGAACGATCGGCACGCCGTTCGTTAGGACGTATTCGATTCCGCTCGAAAACTGCTGTGGGTTGTCGTAGGTCGCGTTGTCTTGAACCGTCAAAGGATCAAACACAACAATATCGGCAAAGTATCCTTCCTTCAATAGGCTCCGTTTGCCAAGTCCAAAACGTTTGGCAGCCGCGCCAGACAGCTTATATACGGCATCTTCGAGCGAGAAGAGCTTATGGTCTCTGACACAGGGGCCGAGCAGGCGTGGCGCCGAGCCGAACTGTCGGGGATGAATCATGCCCCCGTCCATATAGATGCCGTCGGTGCCCATCATATACAGATCATGCTGCAGAACGGGGTCGACCAGACGGTCATCTCCCATATTGAACACCAGCAGCACGGCCATCTGTTCTTCTATCAGCAGGTTGATCAGCGCTTCTTCTTTGGGGAGCCCGGTCTCTGCGACATATTGGCTCAGCGATTTACCCTGATGATGCTTATTTTTCTCTGTGAGAACCCAGGCAATCTGAATTGCCGAGATATCCAGCAGATAGTTTTCCAGGCCATATTTGAAACGCTGCTGCATTGCCGGCTGTTTTAATTTTTCGACTGCTTTGCGGGGGCCTTCTTCAAAAACTTCGTAAGGCAGCAGGAAGTGCAACATGGTCGAGCCGGGCTGGTAGGGATAGACGTCGAACGAGATATCAACTTCGTGGCGGGCGACCTGATCGATATATTCGAGTGCTTCCTCCGCCTGACCCGGGTGCTGGCCTTTCATGTGTGAAATATGCACTTTGACCCCTGCCCGTTTGCCGATTTCTACTAGTTCCTTGATCGCAGGCATTAAGGTTTTTTTATAGCGGATATGAGAAACATACAGGCCATCGTATTCTGCCATCGCCTGGCAGGCTTCCACGAGTTCATCCGTTGTGGAAAAACATTGCGCGACGTAATCTAGTCCGGTGGAAATTCCCACTGCCCCTGCTTCCATCCCCTTGTGGACTTCGCTGCAGATCTGTTTCATCTGAAAATCATCGACGCGCTGGCGGCTGAAGCCGCAGTTCATCGCACGCAGATTGGCATACGGAATGTGGGTCATCACATTTTGTACATTTTTACCGTCAATGAGCTTCATATAGTCTTCCAGAGATTCCCAGCCCGTATATTCTTCGGGAAGAAGTCCGTCCAGTGACAGCAGGTATTGGATCCAGTCCTGCGCGGTGCAGCGATCGACGGGCGCGTAGGAGATCCCATCAGCCATGATGACTTCGGTGGTGAATCCCTGGGATGTTTTCGAGAGAAAGTTGGGAGTGTTCAAAAGCCAACTGTCAGAGTGATTGTGTACATCCACAAAACCAGGGCAGACAATTTTGTCTTGAGCATCAATCGTGTGAGCTCCTGTCGCATTCTGCAGGTCTCCCAAGGCTGTGACTTGATCCCCTTTAATGCCGACGTCCGCGCGATATCGGGGAGAACCAGTGCCGTCGATCACGGTGCCGCCTTGAATCAGAACATCAAAATCAGGGCTTTGGGGGGAGGGATCATAGGTGTTCATGAATCACGTCAATTTCAGCTTGAGGAGTGACAGTGGTGGGAGAACGCTGGCTTTCTAGTTTACTTTGACATTATCTGGGCTGATAGAAAAGTCTCTTTAGAAAATATTTTAAAATAATTAAGACCTGATCAGGGGAAATGGCTCCCGTCTCGATTTGGTGATCATTCCCATTTCCGGCCTAATTCTGTTTTCTTTCGTTCAGGCAGTAACTACAATAAATAGAACTTTCCTGATGCAAGTTTCGTAAAAGTTAAGAAACGTTTTAACCGACTAAAGTAACATGACGTAAGAAGTTTACTTTAGAACATTCAAACAGGAGCACTTCATGAGTCAACGTTCAACTCGCCGCGAGTTCATTAAGCAATCATCGGCATTAGGCGCAGCCTTCTGGGTGGGTGGTCAGAGTCTGCTGGCAGCAGAGAAATCTCCGATGGAAAAATTGAACTTCGCATCGATTGGTGTGGGGGGAAAAGGTTCCAGCGATTCGGCAGATGCCGCCAAGCACGGTAATCTGGTCGCGATTTGTGATATCGACGATAAGCGTCTGGCGAAAGCGGCTGCCCGTTATCCCAAAGCCAAAAAGTTTAATGATTATCGTGAAATGCTCACGGAAATGGACGGGGACATTGATGCGGTCACTGTAAGTACGCCTGACCACTCACATGCCCCAGCCAGTGTGATGGCGATGAAAAAAGGAAAGCACTGTTTTACACAGAAACCGTTGACCTGGTCAGTTAAAGAAGCACGCGTGATGCGTGAAACTGCCAACGAGCACGGCGTGGCGACACAGATGGGAAATCAGGGAACTGCCAAGAACGGTTTCCGTGATGCAGTCGAAGTGATCCGTTCTGGTGTTCTGGGTAATGTTCGCGAAGCACATGTCTGGACCAACCGCCCTGTCTGGGGTAAAGGTGTAGAGCGTCCGCCTGAAGGTGAACCCGCACCGAAGCACATTCACTGGGACTTGTTCCTGGGGCCTGCTCCCTATCGCGAATTCAGTACGCTGTATCATCCCTTTGAATGGCGTGGCTGGCTTGATTTTGGAACTGGTGCCCTTGGCGATATGGCCTGCCACACAATGAATATGCATGTGATGGCCCTTGATCTCTATGATCCAAAGTCGATCGTCGCAGAACAGGAAGGGATGATCGAGAATGAAACGTATCCCAAATCGACCAAGATTACGTATCAATTCGGCGAACGTGGTGAAGGTGGCAAGATTTGCCCACTGAAATTGACCTGGTACGATGGTGGTAATAAGCCCCCAGAAGAAATTCTGATGGGCGAAAAGATGAAGTCCAGCGGCGTTGTTCTGGTTGGTGATGAAGGAAATCTTTACACCCCCGATGATTACGGTGCAGAATACGTTCTACTGCCTCGGGACAAGTTCAAAGACTTCAAAAAGCCTGAGCAAAGCCTACCGCGCTCACCCGGCCACTTTGAAGAATTTGTCGTGGCCTGCAAAGGTGGCGATCCTGCGATGTCCAACTTCAATTACGCCAGCCGTCTGACGGAAACAACATTACTCGGTAATGTTGCCATTCGTGCCGGCAAGAAGCTGGATTGGGATGCCAAGAAAATGGAATTCACGAACGCTCCTGAAGCAAACAAGTTTCTGAGCCGTGATTACCGTGATGGCTGGTCTCTCTAAGCCGAGATCTCTGTTTAAAAAATGACGTTTCGAATCCCCGCAGGGTAAATGCTCTGCGGGGATTTTTGTTTTGTGAGTGCTGTTTTACCAGTTTGTTGTGAGCTAGCGAATAATATCTTCCAGCGCCGAGAGCGAGACAACTTCCATTCTGGAAATCAGAATTCGTTTTCGGTTCACGGCAACGCCGTGCATACCCATTTCGTGGACGTATAATTCGCGGGTCGTTGTTGTATCTCGCAGGTCATGAGCATCCGCATCTTCCAGAACTAGATAATGCTGGTCCTGCCCGATCAAAGTGCCTGCGATCACATACAGGCTGGAAAGATCGACCACGATCGTCTTCCCGATGAGTTCGTCTAAATAGTGGCTTTCGTCACTCATAAAAGGTGTCCGCAATGAAAAGTGTTTAGAATACAGGGCAGTCGCACCCCGGAAATTCAAAGCCTATTCTGACCGGTTTTCAATGGAAAGCAACCGCAGGCAATCCGAGGTTACCAAACGCCTGGCGGAAACCCGGCTTGACCCAAAATGCAAAATCGAATATGAGACGTGTCTCAAACGATCCTCCCAGTGCCTCTCCCATATTCTGTTTCTGTCAAAAATCATAAGTCCTAATGACTCATTACCTTAGGTAAGTCTCAAGCGGTACGGCTGAGTCTGCCGTCTGCGTGTTTCTCACAGAAGTCAGTGATTTAAAATGAAGAATCATTCCTTTCAAATTCCATTTTCGCTTTCGATGAAATTGCTCTCACTTTGTCTGGTATTAATCGGCTTGGGGACTCCCTCTTCGCTTCTGGCTCAGGAGTCGACTCAAGCGAGCAAAACTTCTGTGCTGTTAATGAGTACCGGCAGAATCCTTTCAGGAAAAATTAGCGAAAGTGCGGGCGGCTATTTTGTGAACAACCCGGCCGGCAATATACTGGTTCCGTATGAAAGTGTGCTGTTCGAAGCGAACGACCTGCATGAGCTTTATGTCAAACAGCGAAATTCGATGAAATTTCCAACGGCGAATTCACACCTGGATCTCGCACGCTGGTGTATTACAAATAAGTTATACGCTGAAGCAAAAGCGGAATTAAGAGATGCGATCCGACTGGAACCCAAACGCTCGGAACCACAGTTGATGTTACGCAGGTTAACACAACCTTCCGCCAACAATCAGCCAACGGTCGAAGAAAAAATCAAAGAGACGATTCTGAAGAAACAGCTGTCCCAGTCTGAAGAGGCGACATCCTTATCGGGAATCTCACGCGAACAGTCGGCTATTTTTGTGCGAAAAATTCAGCCGATTCTGTTGAATAAATGCGGTAATGCGAGTTGCCATGGAAGTGCTGCTAAATCAGAATTTCGTTTGACACAGGTCAGCCGCCGTTACGGGAACCATCGGATTTATGCAGAGAAAAATCTGGCCGAGGTGATGAAATGGGTTGACCTGGATGAAGCCGCTCGCAGCCAGTTGCTGGTCCAACCAGAGCAAGCGCATCTCCAGCAGGGAATTAAAGTTTATTCCGGATACGCCGGGCGAAAGCAGAAGCAGCTCATTCAAAAGTGGGTGGGGGACGTCGTGGCGGATCGCTTGCAGCAGGATCAAATGCGGGTAGATCGTTTGACGCGTCGTGCGCAACGCCGCAAGGGGCAGGCGAAAGAGAATCTGTTGGAGCAGGCAGCCGCAATACAATCAAAGAACCCAGTACAGCAAGCAGTGCAGCAAGTGGCGATGGAAGCTGAACCAGTTCCTCTGAAAGGCGACATTTCGCTGATCAGCGGTTTTGAACCGAAAAAACTGTCAGATCAACAGATCAACGAACTGGTGAAGGAGAAGCCCACTGATCCCTTTGATCCGGCACTGTTTAATAATGGCACAACACCCAAAGTGCCTTGAGGCAATTGGTGTGTCTTAGCAGCACCAGTTTTCAATGAGTGCGGCAAACTTTTGGGTCCCCTGCTCCAGTTGTTCGAGTTCGATGAATTCGTCGTGAGTATGTGCCTGTCCGATGTCACCGGGACCGAACACCACGATATTTTTCATCTCTGTGAACTGGCTGCCATCGGTTCCGTAAGAAACAGTCCTGGCCTGTTCCTTACCGGCAATCTGCAGCACTTCGTTTACGAAGGGAGAGTCCGGTTCGGTGTAGACGGGTTGTCCGCCACACTTGAACTCGAATTCGATACCACATTGTTCTGCCGCTGCGCGAGCACGGGTCACCAGCTCTTCGGGATCCTGTCCCGGCATGGGGCGGAAGTAGACCGTGCAGATACTTTGAGGTGGCGTAATATTGACGGCATTGGTCCGGTCGTTGATGCCAATATTCCAGCCGTTAGTAGGAGGATCAAACTCTGCATTCTGCCAGCGGGGGTCCGTCATGCATTCCTCGTACAGTTTTTTCATTTCAACGAGGAACGGGATCATCGCCAGATTGGCATTGATGCCGGTACTCAAACTGGAATGGGCGGCCCGGCCGTGTGAGATGGCCTGGAAACCATAGGTCCCCTTGTGAGCGTATACGACTTCGAGACGTGTGGGCTCGCCAATGATGCCGTGTGCTTCACCGGCAACCATTTCGCGGTAGATGCTCGATTTTTCAGCGACGTGACGGGCACCGTGATAGCCGACTTCTTCATCTGCAGTGCAGGTAATATAGAGTGGATGTTTCAGATCGCGGTCCACATATTGTTTGGCGGCGGCCAGCATGCAGGCGATCGAACCTTTCATATCACAACTGCCACGACCAAAGAGTTTGTCGTCTTTCAGGGTCGGGGTGAAAGGTCCAAATTCGTCCGTGAACCAGGGATCAGCGGGTACGACATCGGTGTGTGCGAAATACGCCATGCCTCCCTGCCCTTGTCCGCGTCGACCGATGATATTCGCTTTGCGAACTCCTTTGGCATCGTCATATTCCAGACGTTCGATTTCGAATCCCAGACTTTTCAAAGCCGCTTGGACATAATCGCTGACTGCCAGATTGGAAAGGTTACTGGTTGACTCAAATGCCACAAGTTCCTTCGTATAACTGAGTGCATCCATGGGAGAGAATTCCGAATTCGAATCTATGATTGTTGAGACAGCAAATGGCGTTTGAAGTGGGATAAGGTCTTGTCCCACATTATGGGAGAGAGCACGTGCCCTGCACCCTCTTCAATATAATAAGTGAAATTCGTTTCTGCATGCTTGGCAGCGTAGTTGTTTGCAATTATTTTGACACCATTTCGGACTTCATCGATCGGACTGCCCCCGTCTCGTTCGCCAAAATTCAGATGGAAGGGACGCGGCGCGATCAACGCGGCGATGTCGGGCGTGTCGCCATACTCGTAAATTCCGGGGATAAAGTTAGGGAAACAGTGCAGCATATGCTCGCGATGAATGCCTTTATAAGTCGGCAGACAGCAGTTTCCGACCAGGCACTTGATCCGTGGCTCCCAGGGGCCAACCAGCCAGGTATGCGTCGAGCCCATCGAGTGACCGTAACAGCCGATCTTTTCATCGACGACTTCCGGGCGGCTCTGAAGATAATCGATGGCCCGTTTCATATCCAAGATATTTTTCCAGGCCATACACTTCCCGGCGACGATATACCGCAGAAATTCAAAGCGTTCAAATTTGCCAGCTTTCAATTTGCCGGTGGAATCCTGGCGTTCTTCAAAACAGAGGGCATCAGGACAAAGGACAACGAATCCTTCTTTCGCGAGGGCGGCCCCGGTGTGATGCATCGGGTTCCCCGCCAGCCCCGCCGGTTCGCTTTTGCCCAGATGATACTGACCGGCATGCTGATGCCAGACCGCGACGGCCGGAGCAGGATGCGCGGGCGAAACCATATCGGGAATCAGCAGCATCGCGGGAATCGCATCGCCGGGCTCGGCTTCGTAGGTCAAAGATTCAATTCGGTAACCGTCTTTCTGGATCGTCTCAAGGTGTTTGACATTCAGCGCCGGCGGCTCAGGCCACTCACCACCTAAACCTTGTAATAGCTTCTTTTGAAAATCAGTGGGGGGCATGTTGGTCACTCCAGGAGCTAAACAGGAAGCGATTTGCAAAACATATATATTTCTGTTTATACCTTGGTGAGTGTGCGGAAGAAAGCGAACATTTGAAAAGATCGACTGCTTTCCCAGGATGATCTTTTACTCGACGCCACTGGTGTCGATGCCGTTTGGTTTCAGGTAGGCAAGTAGTTCGGGAATTGTGTTCTCCAGTTATTTCTTGAGGTAGTTGAGTCTTTGGTTCACCTCAGTATGCTGCGGAGCAAGCGTTTCAAGTGATTCTCTGGAATTGTCGTGAATAGAATTCACTCTGTTTCCAGGATGTCTTCCCATTCGAACATGAGTCCGTGTTCGCAATCCCAATCGACGGCCAGATAGCCATCAATGACAATCTCATCGTCATCTGGCCATCCGGGAACGGTCAGATTGATTCTCGGGATGCCGATATAGGATTTGAGAGAGTTGAAGTCGGGTACTTCCTGGTCATCATAATCGATGTCAAACTCGGACTTCTCGAATTCGTCCATCTCGACCCAATAATCAGAAAAGCTGTCTACGATTTGCTGTTTCAGGTCCGTCGCTAGAGGCAGGAGGTGGGATTGCAGACGCTCCATGGCGTCCAGGAGCAGGCTGATTTGCTGATCTTCTCCCGGCTGAAACTCAATATCGACGTTGAAGTCGGTCCAGTCGTTCTGGAATCCGTCTGGCTTCGACCAGGAGACGCGAATCGTGCTACATTCAAAATCTTCATCGATGCTATAGGGGCCGTAGTCGTCCATCCGTTTCTGGAGCGTAAGGTCCTGTGTGATTTGCGGGTGAAAAATATCACTGTATTTTTTCTGGAATTCCTCACATTCAGCCAGACAGCTTTGCAATTTCGGGAGCAGATCCGTCTGGTCACCTGAGTATTGTTCGTAGAGGTCGGTCAGTTCCCGGCGGTGGGAAACCAGTTTAGCTGAATTGCCCTCCACTTTTTGATAGAGTTGTTCGAACTTCTTCATCTGGCGTTTCAGCGATTGAATCGCATCCAGCTGGGCTGCCCTCTGCGCTTCCCGCAGACGCTGCGTTTCCAGTTCCTGCAGATGGGCTTCGGGATCAAAGGCGGGGGCCTGTCGCGGGTCGCCATGTTTATCCAGATCGGACTGCAGGTCCTCTTGATGGCTGGTGACGTATGCATCCAGCAGGACTCTGATTTCCGACAGGGTTTCAATTTCCGGATCGTCCGGAGTGGGGGGCGAATTATCGGGCGTGTATCCCGCCTGGTCAGCCAGCTCCGGAAACTCATTTGCTAAATTCTTCCGTAATTCATTCAGGGCTGCTGCGGGATCGATCTGTTGCATCTGCTCTTGAAGATTACCCCTGGCCTTCATTAGCTGGCTGATGGGGGACCGATTTTCGGCAGTTGGAATTTTCTCTGCAATCCGTGTCGCACCAATTTCTCTAAATGCAAATGCGGTTTTTTCAATTCGATATTTCAGATACTTTCCGGTTTCATACACCGAGTAAGACCGCCAGTTGGTCAGGTCAATTGCGTCCCCCGCACCCTCAATGAAATCATGCACAATCCGGGTGATGAGCCCTGTCTCGGAAATTTTCTGCTCGTAAGTCCGGTATCGCTCAGCGTGCGAGTGATTATTCAGGTAGAGTCCTGCATAACGGCACCAGTCTGTATAATCCTGTGAGTCAATCATTGGTTGGCCTTGGTGTATCTCAGAAGCGATTAATGAAGAGATAGTATTGCTTATACCGCACAAAAGTGTATTGTGAAACCGTTTGACAGAGTGCTCGAGAAAAATTTACCTGATCTTTGTAGTCTGAAGAAAATGAAGACATTGACAGCTACAACACGTACAACACGCTCACGTATTTTCGGCACTGCTGATTCTGGGAGATTAGTCGCACAGGCAACAGAGGACGAACCATTTCAGGAGTGTGAAGTAAGATTGGGGATTCAACGAGATTCCGACTCCGGTTATTTACTAATCTTAAGCCCCGCAGGATATTTTACTGTGGATGCGTGGCATGACTCTCTGGAAGCGGTGCAGAATCGGGCACGGGATCTGTTGGGAGTTAACTTCGAAGAGTGGTCTTTATAATCTCAATTGCACCTGAAAATCGATCCAGGCATAACACTTTCACTTCTCCAGCATCGCCAAGCTTCTTCACGCCCTCTTGAACTGACAGCTCTCGAAAACTATGCACGTCGACCGCCTGTTGCATATGGCTCGTTTTAAATTTGTATTGTCGAAATATTAATTATTGGCGAAGGTGGTTTCTCGTTATCAATCAATTATGAGTAAAGTCATTTCAGGTTCTTGTGATGGCTCTGTGGTGACTTTGTATGAACTCCCGTTTTTACGATTGAAAACGATCGCACTCAGAACTGCCATTCGTTACCTTCTATACAAATGAATTATTTACGAATCGATTTGAGCCATTGGTATTAAATGAGCGTTGTCGCAGGAACAACCCCATCTTTTACAGAGTGGCAACTTTTTGTGAGCGAGCAGGATGACGATCAAAGTAAGCTGTGGGATGTGCGGGAAGAACTACAAAGCCCCTGATAAGGCGGCAGGTAAGCGACTGCGCTGCAAAGAGTGTGGGGAGTCGATCAAAATTCCTGAGCCGGAGGTTGAGTATGGGGATGACGACGACGGCTTCTCCAACCTGCTCGCCGATGCGGTTGAACTGGAATCCAAATCAAAAACGATTCGACGTCCTGTTCGCAAGCCGATGGTCGAAGCAGAAAAATATAAAGGGGATGAAGATGGCCCCGCGACCCGTAAACAGGAAAATAACTACACGCAAGACTTGATCGCGACGTTCCTGTTTCCCCTGGATCCAGCAAACATGTTTACGTTTGTGATGATCTGGGTACTACTTTGCCTGCGGGATCTGATTCTGCCGTTTGGAGGCCGCATCGGGCTGATGGGCTATATCATTATTCTGGGATGGTATAGTAATTATCGTTTCAGCGTCATCTATGAAGCGGCGGCCGGCGGTAAGGAGTTGCCTGAGTTAGCGCCAGAAGAAGGCTACTTCATTCCGATGTTGCAATGGGCGGGCACCTGGCTGCTCGTACATTTGCCCGCTTTTCTCTATCTGGGGATCGCGCTCTTTCTGTTTTTCAGCAATTTAGGCGAAGACGCAGGGCCCTTTCTGACACCGGAGGAAGTGGTTGATTTGCTGCCGGTATTTCACCTGGGAGTCTTTGTGATTCTGTATTGTCTCGGCCTGTTTTTCTGGCCGATTCTCGCGTTGTGTGTAGCCATCGGGGGGATCGAGACCATCTTCCGCATCGACCTGATGCTGCTGACAATCTGGCGTTCGAAAGCCTCGTATTTCTTTACTGCTGGCGGGATGTTTTTGACATCCGTTGTCTATACCTTTACCGCCATCGCAGCGATCCAGTTAGGTTTCGTCGGAATCATTGTGATGATGGCGATCGTCCTCTATATGGAAATTGTCTCGCTACGGATGATTGGCTTGTACTACCACCACTTCAAAAAACGGTTTGCCTGGAATTGGGGTTAACGCAGGTGCTGGCTTACTTTTCGTGAATGGTCTTTATGGTCTGATCAAAGACGGGCTGCATTTTTTCAAACAAGGCCTCATCACACAGACAGATCAGGTTGAATTGGACACGTCCGGTCAGCAGTGTGACGCGTAATCCTTTTTTCTTGCCGCCGAGCAAGCTTTTGGTGGTAAAAACAGAACTGCAAGTGTCGCCCATTTTCGTTTTGAACAACTGGAAATTGCCGATCTCCTGATAGTTCGAGTAATCTTCGGCAAATTTCTTTTTCATTAAATGATGGATGCCTACGACAGGAGGTTCGATCTCGTCGTCAGCGCCCTGGTTCATTGACAGACCTGCTCCTCCCAAAGCGGATCCTGTCATGTTTCCGCGAATGGAAATCGAGGTGCTTTCATCGGGAGCAGTAAATTTGGCCCAGCTTTGAACGCCACCCTGCCCGCCCCCACTTTTGACCGCCCAGTTTTCCGGGTATTCACAGCCGAAATTACCAACTTCGGGCTCAAATTTGGCAAACTTTGCTGGTGCTACAACATTATTGTTGGCAGTGCCCCCCGGATTCAGAGTACTTCCCCTTGAATAGACAAAGTAGCCCAGACCGGCCATGATACACATTCCCAAAACGCTGCCACCAATGAGAAGGGGTAGAGGCAATTTCGTATCGCCTTCCTTTGAGGACTTCGTTTTCTTCGGAGTCTCTTGAGGGCCGCTTTTTGAACTGGAGCTGCTTTTCTTTTTTCGTAAACGACGTGACCGAATCTGTGACGAATCGTAAAAATCATCACCGTCTGATTCTGAATTGACTGCTTGCTTTTTGCGCGACGTTTTTGATTTATTCTCACCGTCTGCTTTCAGTACAAAAGGCGATTCACAATTTCGACAGTTGACTTTTTTGCCCAGCATTTTTTCACTTTTGAGCTTCACTCGTTTCTGACAGTGTGGGCACGTTGCGATGACTTCTGGCACGATTTCAAACTCTCCTTAAGCAGTTTTTTCAGGCATTTCAATTCGCCCCGGCAGTAAGCGCTGCCGCTTTGACCATTCCAAGTTTAATATGAATAAAAAACTTCAGGTATATACTGATATACAGAAAAGAAAGGGAATGCAAGATCTGTATAAATAACAAAATGTGAATTTCAGATTTGAATCAATTTGTATTTTTGAAAATAAAAAATCAGACAAATCAAAGACTCGAAAAGGTCAATTGCGTGACAAAGCTCATTGGTCTGTGACTGTTACTGGCGCGACAACGCAGCATCAATGGGCTTTGTTCTTTCTCAATCTGACTGAAATATCGGGAAGCCATTCACGAACAAGATGCAAACTGGTTCACATCGACAACGATTTATGCCATACTTGAAGACAAGATACCTTCAAAGTCATCTTGTCAAGAAATGTGTCTGACTTCCAGGAGACTCCGATGCGGCCATTGATGTTAAAACACGTTCTTTGTTGTGTGCTTGTTTTCGTTTTGGGAATCGGGCTTGTCTCCCAGAACCGGTTACCGGCAGCAGAGGCTGCCTATTCGTTTGGGTTTGCGAAAACAGAGATTACACCGGAAGTGCCCTTGCGCCTGTCGGGTTATGGAAATCGGGCCAAAGTGTATGAGGGCATCGATGAACCACTTTATATTCGTGCGATTGCCATTCAGACGCCGGATCAAAAAGTCTGCTCGTTGGTCTCACTCGATTCAATTGGCTTCGCCGCCTCGTTTATTGATCGCATCGCGCAGCAGGTCAAACAGAAGTATGGCGTGAACCGCGATCAACTGATGGTTTGCAGTACGCACTCGCATACGTCTCCCCAGCCGGTGGAAGGGTTATCGAATATATTTTCGACCCCGCTGACCGAATCAGAACAGCAGGCAGCGCAGAAATACTGGGACTCTGTCGAAGCACGCATCGTCAAGACAGTCGGTGCAGCGATTCAAAATCTGCGACCCGGGAAAATGTCAATCGTCACGGGTAAGGTCGGTTTTGCACAGAATCGCCGTGTGTTAAAGGACGGGAAATGGACCGGATTCGGCGTGAACCCGGACGGCCCCGTTGATCATAGTCTGCCGATCATCAAAGTAACCGACGAAGCTGGAAAATTACGTGGTCTGATATTTAACTATGCCTGTCACTGCACGACGTTTGGGAGTGACTACAATCGCTTGAATGGTGACTGGGCCGGCTACGCTGCAAAATATATTGAAGAACAGCACGGCGATATCGTCGCCATTTGTACGATTGGCTGTGGTGCGGATCAAAACCCGGTGCGGGGCAAAAAAGATGTCGCGAAAGATCTGGCGATTGGACATGGACGCGCGATTGCGCTGGAAGTCAATCGGCTCCTGAAGCAACCCGGCCAGGAATTGACGGCGGAACTGCAGACCGCATTCGGTTTTGCCAATCTACCCATTGATGCGCCGTTGGAAAGTGTATTGAAGCAGGCTTTAGAGCATCCACGCCCTCAGGTGAAACAGCACGCAAAGAACATGCTGGACGTGATTAAAACGGCAGGACAGCTTCCCAAAACGTACCCGGCTCCGGTTCAGGTCTGGAAGTTCGGGAATCAGCTCACCATGGTTTTTCTGGGTGGCGAAGTCGTCGTTGATTATGCGTTGCGTCTCAAGCAAGAAATCAAAAGCGAAAACGTCTGGGTCAACGCCTACGCCAACGATGTATTTGGTTATGTGGCATCAGAACGCATGCGGGATGAAGGCGGCTATGAATATGATTTTTCCATGATCTATTACAATCAGCCGGGCCCCTGGGCCAAAGGGACCGAAGAACTTCTAATCCGCCGGATACACGAACTGGTGAAACAGGCCCGGTAATGTTCCGCATGACTTGATTGACGTTAGCTTGGCCGCGATCACGTTTCATCAAAATCAAGTCCCTCAAGCCGCCCCAGCCTGACATTTCGCACGATTTCACAAAGATTGGCAGCAGGAAGTTCATTTTTTTTGAAATCCAGTCCTGCATTGTGTGTTGTAAGTATTGAGAATAAAAGCACTTTCAAGTTAAAATCGCGAACCAAGTTATGAGGATTCTTCAGCGCGAACTGAATTCGCCTGAACAGAGTCATAAAGAAACACAAGCGCCCGTAGCTCAGCTGGATAGAGCAACGGACTTCTAATCCGTAGGTCGGAGGTTCGAATCCTCCCGGGCGTATTTATAACTCTTTATGTTGTAGTGGTTTATTGAGATTTCTCTTTTGTGTTTCAACGCTCTTTAATTCACTGGTACCTGTTTTGGTACCTAAGTCTGCAGCTGAATTCCAGATTGATTCTGCCACTTTTTCTGCGTTCCTGCCCACGTAAAATTTGAGCGTTGTTTCCATGCTCTCGTGACGCATGAGCTGCATTAGTGCTTGAGGCATCACTCTTAAAGACCATCGCTCACCGAAAGATCTTCTCAGATCATGGGCAGAAGCAAAGCGACGTTTTCTCTGTCCTGTTTTTTTGTCTTTGTTCCCGATGTCTCCAACAACGATATTTGCTCTTTCTCCGATGTCGGCAATTTTCTTTGAAACAGTAGATGCAAGTAATCTTTTCCCGCGTTTCTTTTGGGCTTGGGGATTGAACACGGGGCCAATTCTTTTCTCTAGTGGAACAGCTTCTAGGAACTCAGCAAATTCAGGTACGATGGGTAGCAATCGGTCTTTATTCCCCTTTTCTGCCTCTGCCCTGATTCGTAGCATCGGGTACTTACCAGTCAGGTCAATTGAAAGCCTGTCTTCCCGGTCCCAATATAATTCTAGTGACTCTGCTAAACGCAAACCGGAGCACCATAATCCCCAGAGATAGAAACGCCATGAATCCGCCTGTTTCTCCCCACATATTTCAGAAACAGCTGCCAGCATGCGCTCGAACTCTTCCAGACAGAGAGGGCGTCCTCGCATGGCTTTCTCTGTTCTGGCTCTCTTGAGCTTTGGAAAGTCCGGAACGACAGTAATCAACTTGATTGATTTTGCCCAATTCAAAGCAGACTTCAGATGAGCCAGATTGCTACGAATTGTGATTTCTTGTAACCCATCTTTGCGATGGTGTTTAACAATCTTACTGATTGCGTTCGCGTCTACCTGTAAAAGCAAGCGAGGGCGAACAATTCTTTCAACGGCATTCAATGTGGCAGATATTTTTTCGCTGGTTCGCTTCGCCATACCCGGGACAACTTCTGTTTCATATCGCTCGCGAAATTGCTTCCAGGTAATCGTTGATCGGTCGTAATAGACACCCTCATTTAATTCTTTCTCTAAACGCAGGGCAAACCGTTCCGCTTCCCGTCTGATTTTTGTTTTGGTGCTTTTACGACGTTCCCGCAATGTGACAGGATCAACCCATTTCACATAAAAATTCTTGCTGTTATCTCTCTTGAAGAGGATCAATTTAATAGCTGCCATCGCTCGTATTTCCCTTTCTCGTTCACAATCTCGTGTTATAGGACGGTATCCTTCGCCGGAGAATCAATCGCGTTTCACTCCCTTCAGCGCGATTGTGGTTGAAATTGGGACAAGTCTCAATTTTAGAAAACTCACCCAATGTTCAGGTGACCGCGGCTTGATTATGCGTAAGTGATTCGTAATGGTCAATCAGAACCTCGGGGATACATTATAAAGTTCTTACTTTATCGGTCCGACCGCAAGGGCCTTCTGTCGTTCCACGGAGTACAACAGGTCCCCACTATTTCTGGGGAAGTCCAGACAGCCAAAAAAGAAGGAAAGACACACACAAAACGCGATAGCTTCTATATTACTCAGAGATTTTTCCATTTCGATATAGTACCTACGCTCCCCTTCGACGACTTTAAAAGTCAGGAACATCCTGGAATGCCGGTTCATTCAGCCCTTTGATGAAACTTAATAATCATAGACGAACTGGGTAGCTCACTTCTCAATTCAACGTTAGCATCTGGCCGGAAATGATATAATGCTAACTGGGTCACTGGCATCATGTCGAAAGACGGTCCAACCATTTTGCTCCTGCATTGGGTAACATGCCATACTCCTAATGTCGCTCTGCTCAAATTATGCTTTCTCCTTATGCTGACTTGTGGTTATCGTCATCAATTTTTGTCCTGAATATTTGGAAAAGTTGTCGAATAATTACTGTTCGAAATACAAAGATTCGATCCCCAGAAAACACTGAATGTATAGAGAGAACATGAACTAAATATTGTAAAGAATGAATATTTGTAATAATTGTATCCCTGTTATAGATATCTCTTTTCCTCTCTTATAAGCCCCTCAAAGGTGGGTACAAAAATTACAATTATTACAGAATTTCAATGACTCATATCGAGAGGTACACGTTCTTCTTGTTTGTTATGGTCTTTATCTCTTCACATCGGATATCACCACTCAAAGTAAGTGATTCAATAATTTCGTTGCGGTCTCTCACTCTGATACCTCTTGTCTTGCTGGTAAGCCCCGACTTTGTGATTCCTTTCCTACCTGCCGCTTTGATGACTCTCAGAACTTTTTTGGTCATCGCATCGAATGGATTTTCAGAAACCCAGTCGGAAGCCGTGAAGATCATTTTCCGTGTCAGGTACTGACTGAGACTGCAAGCCCACTCTGCCGCCGCTAAGTTTACTCGTGGTGATTGTGTGTTCTCTGAACAGGCAAAAATCAAGGCCAGTTTACGTGCTTTCTCAACAGTCCGCGTCCACATTGAGGAAATCGTATCATTATCAGTTTTGCGCTCGTTGTAAGCAATTTCCTCCAGTTGCTGGAAAATATCTTCTGCATCCGAATCATATCCCACTACTTCAGGGCCTGGGTTTTCGCGTCCCAGATTCCCACCAGGGGCGAACTGAAACCAAGTTGCTGCAACCGCTTTGATACTGTTGGGGACACCATAGATCGAAACCTGCTGTGGCCTTGGGTCGTGATTCGCTGTCTCAAAGATCATCATTCGTGACAGAAAGCCGTCTGTCAGGTTTTCCGATGTTAAGCCCTCGTACAAACTCTGCGGCACTGTGGTGCCGTATAAGCACACGTGAGGCTGATTAATCGCTTTGTTTTTACTAGAGTCCGCATAGGCGTCGCCAATGTAAACCGAGTTCGCACTCGTAAACATTTTCATAAGAACGGTGGCGATGTGGTAAAGATGTGGAGAACTACTCGCATTGGCAAGTGTTTTAATCATCCTGCCGATTTCGTCCAACTGCAAAAGCTGGCAGTTCTGTTTTTCAACCGCCGTCACGAGTCCTGCATGACTGGCCAAACCTTCCGGACCAATCAGTTCTCCTGCTCCAGACTGGAATAAGATTTCTTTGTTGACCTGCCGGGCTCGCTCTTTTCCGCCTCCCGACTTGCACACACTTAAACAATACACGTTGGTACGTGTCCCGAATCGGTCTGAAATTTTTCTTCCCGTCAAGGTGCCGACTAGAGCGATAGCAGCAGCAAGGGCAAGCACGGGTTGAGGCTTAAACGCACCATCCAGATTGTATTTCATCACGTCACCGATGAAACCGGTGACGTTTAATAGCTCATCTGGAAACGGCCCTGGATCTTCTGCTGTCTTTGACTTTGGTTCAACGAATTCTTCGCCATCACCGTGAACGTATCCCTTACCAATTTGATCCGGGGTGTAGCGGGCAATACTAGCTGCCACACGCTGAACCTCTGGTTCTGGAAGTGGTGGAGTGCATCGATTCTGATTAACTACATGCAGAGCCCCAGCAATCTCTGACTCCCCGAGACCTATCCGGCGCATACTCCCGCCAATACGAGATAGCGTGGCATTTCGCTTTCCATCTGGGATCGGGGTGTCTTCCCATCCCAGATCTAATCCTTCCTGGGCCACCTCTTTCAGCTTCTCAACAATCCACGCAGGGGCCTCAGCAAGGCTCTCAAGCGGTTCATCCAATTCATAAGACGGAAGCCATTCATACGCTTTGTCTTTGATCCGAGACGGCGGAGCAACGATATAACCACCGTCTGCCCTTGTATCGACCTTAGGGGCCAGCTTGCCAGTCGTATTCCTGAATTCGCCGTTTGGTGGCTGCCTGAAAATAAAGTGCCGACCACCACTAGGCGTTTGTGACATAGCACCGTGAGACAGGTCGTCCATAATCTGGCGGTTGGTCAACCATTCGTTACCAGAACCGTCGATATCAACGACTAAGAGCCCATTGGTAGAAACGCCGATATTGGCAAAAACATTTTGTTCCCACCATTCGATGATTTGATCTTCATCAGTGGTGGCATCAATGCAGCCGTTTGGAGTGAGAGGCTTTTTATCGCCACAACCACAGGGGAAGACTGAGTAACCCAGTCCTGCATATTCGAGAGCCGTTTGTAAGAATATATTGTTTTGGGTAATCATTCCGCTTTCCATTTCATTCCTAACATGAAAGAAAAAAGAAGAGCCCCCTGTACTTAAGGGGGCTCCCTTCTGATGCTAATTTACTAAGTTTGTTTTACCCATCATTGATTTACGAACGACTTTTTTAAATGCAATGATCTTATTGGCGTCTACCTCTTCCTGCGCCAATTCACGATTAAATAAATCCGTATCAATCACCCTGTCGATTGCTTCTTTTAGGATTTCTTCTAACTGTTCAGGCTTCAGTGCCTCGACTTCAAATACATTCTTGCCATACCCACTCATGAAGTTTTGAAACTGCGATTCAACAAAAGTCTGAGGGCCATCATAGGTTCTCCAACAAGAAACGGGCCGTGTGGGGTCTGCAATCGCATTCATTGAAATTGAACCCTCTAGCCTAGCTCTCGCTACCAGATCAGTCAGACTCTTATAGCTCTGCTTATCATTCTTATAAATGGAACCTGGCTTTCTGGCATGCTTTAGCGGTGGATCGTTGAGAAGTGCATAATGGATCTGGCGAACACTCAGAGGCAAATAGTTTCGACGTTCACGGATAGCCTCAATCACCGCCTTTAGAAAAGGTACTTTTGCACCTGAAATACTGGAACGTACCTTTTGCCCTTCAATGATAAAGGCTTCAGTAGTGCAACCAGTTTTTTGACGTTCTTCGATCAACGATTGGTACGCTGCTTGGGGGTTCTGACGCGCTAACTCTTCCCGTACCTCTTCATCAAATGTTTTTTTGCGTTGCCTGTTGTGTTCTGCCAAGCGTGCCGTAAATGCATCTATATCGTCCCCTCGCCTGATATCAGACAAGATAGCCGGAATCACTTCCAGACCAGCGAGAAGAGCTGCGCAGTGCCGCCTATGTCCCGAGACTATGTAGCCGTCCGAAGTGTAGATAATGGGGTCAAGAACACCCTCATTCCAAATGGAGTCCGATAGCTTAATGATTTCAGGGTCTTCTGGATCAACGGGCTTGTATATCGTGTCGTTTTCAGGACTCGGGGTCACGGAATCGATATCGATGTATTGGATTTGATCTGACTTTGGGACTAGTCCCATTTTTGTTATTTCCGAAACTGGGACTAGTCCCAATTCTGAGTTTTCGGTGTCTGGAGTCGCTGTTTCAATTGGTTCTGTTACCAAGAGGTTCATCCTTGTTTAATGGATTCAGAAAGCAATCTTAGATTAGATGTCACGTGCAGTCAGAATTAGATTCCACCAGGCGTACCACTCCCCCGGTTTAATTAAGGCTACACAGTTCATCCAATCACAATTGCAGAATTACAAGTCGAGTCAGTCCGTACGCTCTCTACGAACGGACTACACACAATCGAATTTGATAGCACAATCAAAACGATCAATTACGCAAGATAGAAACGCGGATTTAAAAATCTGTCGATACCACCTACAGCGGGTATCACGCGGCCACCTCCAGGCGGACAGGGAAATAATCACCGAGAGGCGCAGATTAACTCTGAGCAGCTTGGGGTAACTTGAGATAGTCAAGAAAATCTTGACCCAGGACAAAACAGCGGCGTCCTGCTTTGCGGACAACAAGGCCATTTCTGCGGACCGTGTCCAATGCGAATCGACGAATTCCGGTGATCTCCATAAAGCGGGCCAGCGTGTAAGCCTTACCACTTTCAATTGCTCCACCAGTTCCTTCCATGTAGCAAATTCCTTCTGCTAAAGAGATAGAAGCCCTAGAACATCCCTAAGGGTTGACTCCATACTAATCGATATCTGGTAGTAGTCAATTGTATTTTACACTAAATGCTGTGGTTTTTCCAATTAATATCGTGACCCCAAAATAGTCTGGTTGATTGTCTGTTCATATATTGCATTCATAGTGGTTTCCGTGGTCTTCCGCGGGGGCGGGTGGTGCTTTCCAGTGAGAGTCTCACAGCCGTGTTGCTGGTCCATTTTTCATTGCCGAAGGGGGTGCCTCTCACGATACATTTTCTTATGGCGGACAGCTCTGCGTCGGACTGGGGTTTATTCAACAGCGCCCGCCATTGTCGCGGCAGCCGTGGATTCTTCACCGTCGCCAGCCATTCTGGCGTGGCCTGTTTCTGCTGCCGCGCCCAGGCGGAGCCGTACACCCACTCCTCTGCCTTCTTAACCAGATTCGCCCGCAACGGGTTGCGTTCAACGTAACACATCACGGTCAGTAAATGGTCGTCTGATTGAATCGGGAACGACTTGAACCGTCCCTGGTAGAGGTGACCGGTGCCGCCGGTTGCATAGTGAGCGTGCCAGCGCATGGTGTGGGTCACAGTCAGCCGCTGGAAAAATTCTGTCAACTGAGTATCCGTCGTGGGACGCACAACAAAGTGCCAGTGGTTGGGCATCACCGACATCGCAAAGATCGGCAGAGGATTCTTCTGCCACGTCTCCTCGACCACCCGCATGAACGCAGCATAATCATCCGGCTTCTCAAACAGAGTCAGCCGCGCAACAGACCGGTTCAGCACATGAAACACTTCACCGGCAGGACAAATTCGTTTGGGTCTAGGCATGGCCCAAGTCTAGCAGAAACCAGTGAGAATGACAAGAGAAAAGAGTCCTGACCCCTTTTCCTATCCACGCAACACCTGTCCCAGAAACGACCAGACCATGATCGCAGTAGAATAAACGCCGTGTGTTCCAAATAATCCGTTATGCCGGGCGAAGATCCGCGCGATGCGTTTGGCAGAGAGCAGCTTTGAGAACGGTAAGCCTGCAGACGACAGAAAAGAATCGAGAACCAGTTGAAAACTGCTGCTGCCTTGAGACGACGATTCAGATAAATTAACAGCCATGAAAAACCCTCCCTGGTGATTTCGTGACAGAAGATCCAGGGAGGGTTCAAAATATTATCGCCGGGAGCGGTTAAAAAGCGAGACCAACTCCAGACAGAAATGATTTTACAAAATATTCGTCTCTGTCATAGACCAACGTACGCACAAAGTGAAAGATGACAGTGCCATTCGTCACTGACACCTTTTTTTGCTTTGTTCTTGACAAACTTCAAGACAGTCGCTGACCACTTTTTCTGCCCCATTCGTCGCTGCCCCCTTTTGCTTTCCACACTAGTATACACTTTCAGGCCATTCTATTTCACTATCCTCTATCCATTGAATACGTGAAGAAGGTTGTTCTGGATTATTTAGAAAATCTTCAACAGCTAACCAGGTATTCTCTGAAGAAAGAAAACATCCAACTGGGTACTTCAGGTCATCTAATTCTGCAAAGTCATTTATCTTACTTATGTCACTAAGTGAAAATAAACAATATTCAGGATTTTTAGTCTCTAAATTATCACAGGTTAGTTGCAGCAAGAATCCTAAATTTGACCAGTGTGATATCACAAGTGAATACTCCTTATTATCATCAGATCGAAATTGTAGAACCCCGTCACCTTCAGAATCCCAGACTTCTGGTTCATAATCCAAAAAGTATTCCTTCCACTTATTAGGATCACAGCTACCATTAGCAAAAGTCATAAAAGTATTATTAAAACTAGGCATAATTCTATTTCCAACCTTTCCATTTTCCATCAATAATCTCTCCAACGTGTCCATTTTTAGTTATAATAGTTAATTGGTCAATCCCCATAGATTCAGCCAATTTGGGTAACGATGCTTGACATGGACCACAAGTTAATCGATCAACATATAGAGTTATTTTAGAAGGCAATTTACCACCTGTTTTTTCATATGCACGCATTAATGCATGAGCTTCTGCATGAAATAAAGCCTGGGCCCGACCAGCACTAAATTTGAGCTTTTCACGCCACATTCGACCAAGATTTTTGTCAGCATCGTTTAATAATGCAGTCGAGTTAACACCAAATATTTTATTCCCCTCAATTTCCACATAAGCCACTGTTCCAAGACCATCTCCCTTAACAGGAATCACATCCCCCAGTTCTTGCATGCCTCTTTTGCCTGTGCGAAATTTATCAATTGTCTCACTTAGTTCTGCTCGTAGTTCTTTAAGATTTTTGAGTCCTTCTGTGGACAGAAAAAGGTGTCAGGAACCTTTTTTAATCACCCCAGCCGATAAAACGCTTCCGCATTGTCGTGAAACAGTTTTCGCTGAAATGCTTCGGGTCGATCTTGCACAATCCATTTGAGTGCGTTGAGCCAGGATTCGTACGAGGACGTTAAGGTGCAGACGGGCCAGTCGCCGCCGAAGAAAATGTGGTCTTCCCCGAATGTGTCCAGACAGAAATCGATGTTCTGCTTCAGATCTTCGGGTTGCCAGTTCCCTTTCGTTGCCGTCGCGATAATGCCGTCAACAAAAAGGTTCCTGACACCTTTTTCTGTCCCCAGTAGTGGTAAGTTGGTTCGCTCAATCCCTCACGCTCACAGAAGGCACGGATCGAAAGTCCGGACTGCATGCGGTCTGAAATCGTTGTTCGCCAGAACGATTCACGGTCCGGGTTCCGCCGCTGGTCGGCACGTTGTGTTGGCTGGGATGCGGGCATTGCACTCGCTCCTGAATATGTTGGTGGTTGAAACACATTCAGAATACGACACTCGTCAAGGTGTATTTCGTGGGCCGGTTACGACCTTCCTTGGTCAAACGTCTTCACACACCAACCCAAGGAAGGTTTTGCCAAACACAATTTTCAGCGAACTGGCAAAAAATCGGAAATTAAACACGTGACTGCGTCACGCTGGAGGCGCTGCGCAATCACAAATCAAAATAAAAACAGCGGCAGTGCCATTCGTCGCTGCCCCCTTTATCTGTTCTCTCCCTACTGTTGTACAACGAATGCAAATTTATATTTTTCTATATCATCCTCACGAACAAAAACATGAAGCCATCCGGGATCCCAAGGAAATCCGTCAATATATGGTTGTCGGCTAGGGTTAGGGGTATCAAATTGAAATAATTGCTTATAGCCATCAGAGTACAATTTCTCAAATGCTCTGCCAACAAGCGCTATATTATCAACATAAGGTGTACCACCAATCTTCGAAAATGGTATTACCATATTTGTTTCACCACTCAACAAATCAGATTGCAGTTCCCCTATTTTTATTTTATGACAAGTGACATCAGAGGGTATACTTAGACCAGTGGATGACTTTTCGTTTTTGTGAACAACCGCATGAATCAAATTGCATTGATAAAGTGGCTGATTATTATATGAAATTATATCGCGTTTTTCATCAACACCATTGATATCAAAGGAATAAAAGATTGATACAGACCATAATTCATCTAGCACTATGGTACAAAAGTATTTTTGTTCGTTCACATCATAGATTGGTTTAGCGTTAAGAGGTGCGATTCCCCCAATCTTTGATCCACTATCGACAGGCTCTTTTTCATACTCAAGTGGTATGCACAATTGAGTACCAAGTATTTTCGTTAAATTCATCTTCCCCTTCCTATTTTACGAGCATGAATTAAAACGGCCCTTCTTATTTGTTGCACAATTTTTTCACTCACCCCTGCCTCCCTCAAGACAATCAAATTTTTATTTATGATTTGAGTCCGAGATAATTTAGCTAAATCCTTAGCAAACCAGACTCCATGTTTTCTTTGTAATTTTTGGATTGTAGACGCATGAAGTTCACGAGGCAATGCGATAGCAGGGTTCTGAGTAGAAGCAGGTCCTACACCTCGCCCTTTTGCAAGTCCACGTAATTCTAAAAAACGATTATTAAGTACTTCGTGTCCAGGAAGATTTGTACTGAAACGCCCCACTTTATATGGAAGAATATCAAATGGTAAAACAGCCCCCCCTTTGACATGGCGAATAACTGCATCGAAGGGGTAACCCCTATTTAACAATTCATCTACTTGAGCATTCTGGGCCGTAGTCAACTGACTTCTGATCTTTCGAACCTTAATAATGTCAATTGGGAGAGGAAGACCACCTAGAGGAGTAGAACTTGCGTCAAGTACTATCTCATATTCTCTGATCAGATTTCCAAGTTTAGAATCAGGCCCATAAAGTGATTTTAATTTTGCAAGTCTTGTTGCAAGTATTCTCGCCCCAGAAACTGTTCGAGATAATATTGCTGTGATAACAGGTGCTGCTAGACCATCTGTCCCAACTTCCAAAAGAATTATTACTAAAATCTCAACTTTTTGAAGTCTTTGTAGTTCATCTTCAGACAAAGGTAAATCAAATTCTTCAGGCGGATTTAAATCACCATATTGGTATCGGTATCTTTCGGATACCGTTAAAGTATCGATCCACGCTCTAAGCAATTCTTCCCTAAGTGTTTTATAATTCGTAGCCTCTGAATCAAGAATTTTATTGAGTTCTCGTTCCAGTTTGAGATATTCCTGCACTTCAGGGTGTTCTCGATTAAGCCTTTTTGACTCATAACCGCTTCCTTGGAGGACAGAGTATGCTCTCGTGACTATAAAAGCCTCTTCAGGAAGACCTTCAAAGATCTTCCGCATTTCTTCCCTTATATTAGCTTTATCACGCGCATGTGACTTGAGAGTTAGTAAAACTTCTATTGCTTTATCTCTAAGTGCTAAATGCTTTTCAATATCACTGGCAATGCCACCTTCGCCGGGTTTATTGATTTTAAGAAGAATTAAACTTCCCCCCAATCGAACATACTCTTCAACCAGTTCGTTAAGTCGATCCTTATAATGCAAATGGACGTCGTCTCTTAATGTTCCTGTTATCAAAAGTTCCTTGATCAGCTTAATTCGTTTTCTGAGACTATTCAGTTTTTCTTGTTGACTGGGTGAATTCGCTCTGTCATTGAGAGCATCCATCAGTCCTCTTGGATCTGTAAAGATCATGTCAGTGAACTTGTGCCGTTCGCGTGTTTGTTCATCTAGAAAGGCTTTATATTCCCCAAGGATATCTGGTAGAGAAATTATATGGCGGCCCCATTCTTCTCGGATGAGTTTACCGCCTTCTGTATCGTATTCGCGGTAGATCCAGATGGTGCCGTTGTCAAAGCGTTCCCAGTAAGTGCCGTCGGGGTCGGTGCCTGAGGAAATTGGCGGCAAATCGGTGCGCGGGGCGCGGCCGGAACTGCTGCCGTAGCCGGTGCCGAACAGGGAAGTGCCGAAGGGGAATATACCTTGACCGAAGAAGTTGCCGGGCATGAGGCCTGCTGCAGCCGGGTTGGGGATATTGAACGGTGTTGCCTGGGGGCCATCCCAACCGCCAGTTGCGTTCGGAACGTCCGTCGGCGGGAAATCATGGTCGTCAAGGGTGACTTCGACAGTACCATCGGCGTGTGTAGTGGTATTCAGACCGTTGCTGGATCCCTCAGTGGTATTGTCGCCGGTTCGCTCTGTGTGGGAATCGGAAGTGTGCGTTTCCGTGTCACCGGTCCGGCTGTCGAACGCTGTGACCAAGCCGTTATTTTCAGAATTGTAAGAGTGCAGTTTCAGACCAGCGTTGCCTATAATCACGTTCCCGTTTTCGTCGAAATACCGAGTGTAGTCGAACTCGTTGAAATAGGTGCTTCGGGCACGGGAAGTCACATGGTAGACATAGTTCGGGTTAACATCGACTGTGATCGAGAATGAATTGTTGGTGTGTCCCCGCTTGATACCGTTCACCCGTTCATTTTCCAGCGTGCCGGTTTTGTGCTGGGTAAATTGATTGCCTGCACTTTGCGAAAAGCTGAATTCAAACCCATCCCCGCCGGCGGACATCGACATAAATACATTGTTGGCGATAAGCTGGTATTCGGTGTAGTCGCGGCGGGTCAGTGTGCCGTTTACGGTGATAAAATGCTGTGTGGTCACGGTTTCGTCGACACTGGCGACCGTCATTTCGAAGGTGCCGTCCATGCCATAACCGCCGCCCCCCATAGAACCTTCAACGGAGACAGTGGAATCCTGACGATCACGGGCTGATCGCATTGTTTCGCGACGACCGGTTTCAGAGACCACGCCGTCAAAATCGGTGGTCTTGACAGCATTGACTTCGGAATCGACTGTGGAGTTGCCCCGAATCAGGATCTCGGCATTCACCCGGAAATCACTGCTGGCGTTATTGGCGCCGCCGATTCTGACTTCGTTTTTCATCTCTTCTTCAGTATGGCTGACAAAGTCTTCTGTCAGCACAGTCTTAGTGTGTAGTTTGCCGGGAGAATCGGGATCGGTTTTCGAAGTGATTGCTTCACTGGTATAGCCGTTATAGGTGGATGCACCGGAAGACTCGTTTTTCGAATTGAAGCCGTTATTGCCGCCACCTTGTTCCGCGCGGACGACCATATCCCAGGTCTTATCGGAATTTTCGGCATTCTCTTCAACTGAATGGAGATAAAGATCACCGTTCGCTTTTTCGACGACATACGTCGTAATAGAGACCGAGGTGGCGCTCTTTCCCTGGTCTTCATAATAAGTGGAGGATGCAGAGAGGGAGGGACCGGGTGAGACCGTTTGCGATTGACTGTCGTCGAGTCCTTCATCAATGACGGGAACACTTTGGGAAGCATCAAGCGTTTCGAACCATGAATCGCCTTCCTGGACATCCTTCCCATGTGATGCCGCTTTGTGCGAGATGACGTCAAAACCTGCATCACCGTAGAAGACAACGGTATCTGTTGAAGTCGAGGCTAAGAACTCTTCGCCTTTTTCCTCGGACTCGGAATGAAACTTACTCAGTCGGAAATTACCGCCATTATGGTTAAAGGTTCTCCCGGAAGCTGCATCGCCGGTCGCGGCGCTGCCGACGGTGAAGGAATCGAGGTAGAGGCCCAGATCGCCGAAGATGGGAAGCGGCGCCAGGCCACCAGCAGTGGTCAGTGCCCCTGCATTCGCTTCCAGATCACCTTTCACGGCTGCCAGGAGATCGTCTATCTGGAACGTGTTGATGTAAGGAATAAAGTGAGTGACGCTGATTTTTTCAGACGTATCTTTGATGTCGAAATAAGACTCGTCCGTATAGTTGGCAGTGGTCTGAATGGTGCCATAGGTACCGATCCTTGGTGTTGCAAAGAGTGCATAGGCATTCTGAACATCGATGGTCACAGTTGCGTCGGCTGTGTCCCCTTCGGAATCCGTGACTCGTACAGCAAACGTAATAAACGGTTCTGTTTCGTAGTCTAACGGTTCAATTAGGGTGACGGCCCCTGTGGTGGGATGGATCGAGAAACCGGTAATTGTTTCTTCGGGAGCGAGGGCATAGGTCAAGTCATAACCTTCAGGGCTATAGCCATTGAGTTTCCCAAGAATCGTGCCTGTGCTTTCCAGTTCAGAGACATCCTCGTGCAGACCGGTCAGCGACGGGCCTTCCAGGACATTCGAGACATGAATTGTCAGTGTGCCGACGGTTGATTCCATTGAGCCTGAGAGATCTGACACACGAATCTCAAGTTGATGTGACGTAGTGGTTTCGTAGTCGAGCGGTTCGAGTAATGTGATATCGCCCGTCGATGCATTGATGGCGAACTGTGTGATGGTTTCATCCACGAAGGCATAGGTAATGGTATCCCCTTCCGGATCTGTTGCCCCCAGAACGGCTCCCAGAACGATTGGTTCTGCTGGATCGTTTACCAGAGTGTGTTCCGATTTGGAGACTGATAAATCCTCAAAGATGGGAGGCTCGTTGAGATCGGTGACGATGACATTGATTGTATAGTACATGGATTGGAGTTCGCCTGGATCAACTGCTCTTACGAGAAGTGAAGTCAGGGCCGGGTTTTCGTAATTCAATTCTGCTTTTTGTCGGATCTTTCCTGAGTTATCAATGGTAAAATAGGTACTATTTAAATATCCAATAAAACTGAATGTCAGCTGCGAAGTTTGTCCTGCATCCGGGTCTGTAGCAGTGATGATCTCAATAACGAAGTTTTCATCAAAGGAGCCTTCAGCGACAGTGATGTCGGTCACCGTACTTGTGATCTCAGGTCGCTCATTGACATCGACAACATTCACTTGAACGGTAATCAGGTTAAGTACGGCACCTTGCGCGTCCCTGGCTTCAATATAGAAAAATTCCCTGTGGGGATAGGCACCATAAGATTCGTAGTCGAGCGGATTATTGAGTGTGATATTCCCATCGGAACTGATAGAAAATTTCGGGTTAGTATTTCCAGTGTATTCATTATAAGAGGCGACCAGACCATCCGGATCAGACAGGAAATCCTGGTGTCTTGCATCGGCAATTTCGGTTCCTGCTGGCAGGTTTTCATTCACGTCAACGACGATGGGGGAGAAAACAGGATCTTCTTCTACATCGGTTACATTGATCGTAACATGTGCCGAGTCGGTCAGTCCGGCAGGATCCTCAACGGAGATGAAAAACGTGATTCGTGATTGTGCTTCATAATTTAACCCAGTCAGCAATGTGATTTCTCCATTAGCACTGTTGATGGAAAACTGGTCTGTTATTGCAGAGGGAGTACCACTACTAAAGCTATATTCGAGTGTTTGCTGTTCTGGATCATAGGCACTTATTTCATCAATTAAGACTGTGCCCACCGCTGTATTTTCGGCGCCGGTCCAGGAGTAGGAACTGGAATTGAAATACGGATCGTCATTCACAGGGATATAAGAAATATAGATCGTAACAGGAACTGTGGAATAGTTTCCTTCAGCGTCAGTTGCTTTCACTGTAAAGTTGTGTTGTGTCTGTGTTTCATAATCCAAAGATGCCCATGGAGCGCGTGAGATCTCACCAGTTGACGACGAGACGACAAATTTGTTATCTCCTGAGAAACGTGCATAGGTAATAGGACCGCTTGCATCAGTTGCCGAAACAGAACCAAATGGTCCAGTACCGACACTTTCGTCGACAGTCCAGGAGTAACTGCTTTGGTTAAAGACAGGGGGATCTGTGTCTGTAGTTTGACCAGGACCAACCGTGATGGACATGTAGGTAGTACTAATCTTTCCATCAATGTCTTGCACTGTCACTGTAAACTCGTAAAAAGATTGAACGCCAGCATCTAAAGAGTGACCCAGTTTTAGATAAACGGCCCCTGAAGTCGCGTCTATCAAGAAATCATTAGTATTGCCATTCGTTTCTGTAAGAGAAAACGATAGACTTCCTGCATTTTCTGGATCATAAGCATAGACAGATTCAAATGCGTTCAAGAGCCCTTCATTGAGATCATCAGCAACATACCAGACATAGCCGCTTGTTGGAGTCATACGATCTGATGTTGTAAATACCGGCGGATAATTTATCAAAGGCAAAGAAAACGACACAAAGGCAAAGAAACTCGAGCTGGAGGCGGCCATTGATTCTGTGACGAGAATCTTGATGCCGGTGGTGCCTGTGTTGCCTTGGCCATCGGTGGCTTGTACTTCGATATTGAAAATCGAGTTTGTCAGGCCTTCCAGCGATGTATTGAGGGTGATGACGCCCGAGGTGGCGTTGATGGAGAACAGGTTATGGTTTTCCACTGGAAGCAGGCTGAAGGTGACTTCCAGCCCGTCAGCGTCGAATGCATCGACATCGCCAATCTGTGCGCCAAAGAGTGTGTCTGCGGCGACAGACCAGGTGTAGTTGTGCTCTTCGTTGTAGAAGATCGGCGAATCGAAGACGTCTTCCACAAAAATGACGACTGAAGTTCTGGTTGATCTTCCGAGACTGTCAGTCGCGACGACTTCAAAGCTTTCTACTGTGGAGACCTCATAGTCCAGAGCGGTGAGCAGCGTTATATTTCCGCTGGCGTCGATGGCATATCGGGTTTCTGGTGTTTCGACTCCTTCTGAATCGGTATGGATCAGGGTGAAATCCGTGATCAGATTTCCCTGAAAATCCGTTGCAGTGATGGTTCTTACCAAAGTGCCGACGGCTGTCTCTTCGGAGAGTGTCAGTACATTTTCATTCTGGCTGAAGTGAGGATTTTCATCGACATCGTTGACGACCACATTGATTGTCGTCTCTGCGGAGTTCCCCAAGGGGTCGGTCGCTTTGACGGCGATTGTCGTCTCTGTGATTGTTTCGAAGTCGAGGGCTGTATCAAGCGTAATCGCACCGGTCGCAGGGTCGATGGAGAAGTATTCGCTGCCTGAAGTTAATTGGAACGACAGCGCATCGCCTTGTGGATCGTATACCGAAAGAGTACCCAGAACGGTTCCTGCAGGGGTATCTTCGTCAATGTCCCAGATTGTGTTTTCGTCATCAAAGACTGGGGTATCATCGATGTCGGTGATATCAACCTGGACGGTCATGGACGTGGTATTTGTGCCATCACTGGCGGAAACCACGAAGGATGTGGAGGTACTGGTTTCGAAATCTAACAGTTGGGTCAGGCTGATAGTGCCGTTTGCATCGACAGAGAACAGGTCTCCGCCGGTTTCGATCGCGTATGTGATTGCATCTCCGTCACTATCGGTCGCCGGCAGTGAGCCAATGACGCCGAGAGCGGTGTTTTCGGCAAGACTCCACTCGATTTCGTCTCCGTTTTCTAGAAATTCGGGTGCTTCCTCTGGATCGTCCAGCACGGTGAGTTCAAAAGAAGTGGTAGAAACGTTTCCGTCTTCGTCGTACGCCTGCACGGCGAATGTGTAAAAGTCTCGGGTTTCATAGTCAAGTTCTCTTTGATACAAGACTTCGCCGGTCTCGGGGTCGACTTCTTTTTTGAGTGTGATGACTCCACTATTTTCATCAATCTCAAAGATCGCTTCACCGCCGATGAGCCGGTATTTGAAAGGATCTCCCTGAAGATCAGTTGCAGATACAGTGAAGATCTCAGGCAGCCCCGGAGCCGTTTCGGAAAGCGAGCGGGCGTACCCTTCCGCTCCAACACCTTGAAACTGCGGCGCATGTTCGGCACTGGAAGTGGAATTGGCAGGTAATCCTGCACCGGATTCGCCATCTGAGTTCAACGTTCCGTACGTGACCAGATTTTGATAATCGCGCTCGTAGCTGGTTTTTTCATTTTCATCTAGATTTAATCGCTTATTATCGTAAATGCCTCGTTCCTCATACACAGTGAGAGGATCGCTGGTATCAAGAATTTCGAAGTCGTTATGTTCGGTGAGTCTATAATTACTCCCTTTTTTCTCCAAGGCATTTGTTATCAGATGGTTCTCAGTGAAACCATTGGCATCGACGTAATCATCTGTGAAGACAGATGTGGAAAAAGTGGTATTGACATAGAGATTGACGCCACCTGAGGGACTGACGGGACCACTTTTTTCAAAATAACTGGTTACTGCGATTATTGTGCGTTGCACATTATCTTCACTGTTGTCGATTTCAAGTAGGTCTGAGTTGGACGTTTGTGTGAAGGTACTGGACCCATTTTCCACAAAGTAGGTCGTATCTTGAGATGTATTACTGCTGGTGGATTCTCCTTCCAGCGGTTCTGTCCAGTTTTCACCGGCATCGGCAGAGGTGGTGACATCGACGCTTTCGTAGGTGGAAGTGCCCCCGTTCTCGACAGACCAGTATGCAGAACCGTTCTCTTCATAGCTGTCTGAAGCGTTGAGATGGGTTTCGATCTTGTCTTTTGTGCCGTGGACCGATTGTGTGGAAGCCTGATAGATCGAGAAATCTCTGATGCCGTCCGTTTCGAGATACTCATAATCGTCTGTCTGTTCAACAGAGAACGTTTCCTGGCGTGAATCGCCGGTTTCATCAAGCGATTCCTCGAGTGTAGTATAGACGGCGGTACCTGACTCCGAAGAGGACCAGTCGTAGTTGCGTGTTTCTCTAAAGTCATCACTGGTGGTGATCAACGAAGAGATATTTGGGGTTGAATCATTATAAGAGAGAGTGTCACGTGTATGCAGCGTTGTAGTACGATTTCCTGAAGATCCATCTTCGTAGGTGTCTGTGCTGGTTGACTTATAGATGTCACCGGCTTCCGTGATCGGGCTTGCAAAGTCGTAGCGTTTATGGCTGCTGACAGTCTTCGAGTTCGAGCCCCAGCCGGTGGTTCCCTGGTCACTGGATTCAACCAGGGATGTCGAAATGATATCGATTAAGGGATCAACGTTATCTGTTGTCGACGTTTCCACCGTGGAATTATTGAAGTCATAATCGGTGCCGTGGGAATTCGAATTATAAGTTGAAGAACCTTCCAGAAGACCGTTGGACAGAGTCTCATTGATAAGCTCGGAAGTGGAGTAAGCATCGCCGCCATAATTATTCAGTATGTCCACAGAGTCGAACGTGGATTCAATATTACGCACGCTGGTATCTATGGTATTGATGGTTGTTTGTGAATTGACATCATATCCGCTTGATCCTGAAGAGGTATATTCAGATTCTGCGGTTCCGGTGACGTTTCCGTAACGGGAAGCGGTAGCTATGGTCTTGTATTGCGATCCGTATGATTCGGTGGTTGTTTCGTCCACTTCGAAGTAGTTGGTCCCGAGTGAATTCGTTCCATCCAAATCTTCACTGGTGGTTTTAATGACGGTGTGACTGGACCCCTGCCCGGAACTGAAACCATTGTCCGAATAACTGAAGTTGGAATCGAATGTGTTGTCGGCCAGCATTTTTCCGTCATACGAAAAGCTGTAGCGATCCACACTGTTGTCGGTAGAATTAACAGCGATGAAGGATTCAGTGGTGATATCCCACGTGTATTCCGTGATCCGGTTTCCGGAAAGGTCATAGAGGTCTTCTGTGGGAGTTTGCGTAATGGTTTGCTTGACGACTCCAGAGATCGGTGGAGACGTGAACTCTGTATGGCTATATGTACTCTCTCCTGAACCAGAGTACGCGAAGTCTTCGTCTACAATGTAATCGCTTCTAGGGTCTCCCTCAGTATAGCCCGTATAATCAACGGTTACTTTTGAGTGTTGTAACCAGCTGTCCCGGTCACCAGGTGAGCCACTGCTATTCCCACCAAAGGAGACAATCGTTTGGAGTGTCCCCACCAGTGGTTGCTCCGCTTGGTCGAGTTGCGTTTCGTAGATGTGGGTAACTTCATGCGTGTTTTCATAGAAGTCCATATCAAATTCATAGATTTCTTGCGCAAGAACCGCGGATCCCCCAATATCTGCGTAAGTGCTTTCTTTCTTGGATTCAATTGACTGCTTACCGAAATGTGTATTCGATTCGGAGGGGAGATTGACATTAATTCCAGAGACGACAACACCACCATTGACAATGCGCGTGGTGAGTGTGGAGGAAAATCCGTCTTCACTCATTTCTTCTTCCGCAAATTCAGCGCCAAACTTATAGTTATCTTCGATGGTTTCAACCAGAGTCTCTACGTACGCTGCCCCTGCGCCTGCGGTATGAGTATAACTGTAGTTCCTTATTTCCCCATGAACCAGCTTAAAAGCATTGCGGTGTCCTTCGACTGAAGACCCACTGTAGATCTCCGTGTAGGTATAGCTCGTTAGCAGCGTATCAGTATAAACTGAGCCTGATCTACTTTGATCGCGGTACGAGTTGAAATCGATCGAAACTTTATAAGACCCGCCCCCCCCCGTGGCGTCTTCATAAGTCTGTGGTGGAACATCCATCGAACCATCATCAAGAGTAATGACTTGCCCGACAATCGATGGGTCATTCCCTACTGAAGGATTATTGAGATACTCATCGATGGCTCCCAACTGGGTTTCGAAATCGGGCAGGACGGCCCCCAGTTCGGGAATATCAATTGTGGCATCAAACCGATCTGAGCGGAAATCCCCAACGGAAGAAAGGGGGTCAATCACAATTATAGTGACTGTCGCTCTGCCATTACTGGATTCATATTCAAATGTGGTCGATCCAGAGAAGCCGGGACTGGGAGTGAAAACGATGACATCTCGATTAGACCCACCGGCGGCAATTTCTGTCACGCCGCCGGATGCGGACTCGACTGCCGTGATGGCATTAGGAGCGTTCGTGTCATTTAGCAAGACATCCAGTTCGACCGATTCTTCTAGATTCGTCACGGTCAGGTAATAATAATCATCTACAGCATTCGTTTCTGCGGGAGGATCTCCGAGATCATTATTCTTGATCGTACCAACGGCGATATTGTCGACGATCGTGACGTCTAGTGATTCTGTGGAATTAAGATATTGAGGGTCAGAAATTTCAACAGAGAACGATTCAGAATTTTCTTCCTCACCATCATCAACCACATACACAGTGACAGTACCAACTGTCTGACCGGCCGCTATTGTCACAACGTGGTCGACGAGTGGGGTAAAATCTGCATCAGGGCCGCTGTCGCTTGCCGAGCCAGCAATCGTAGTAACGTTGAGTGTAAGGTCTTCAGTCAAAGCCTGATTCAGAGTAATGTCAAACGTGAAATCGCCATGTTCCATGTCTGATACATCTCCAATACTGAGGGATAATCCAGTATTTTCGATGATCGTTCCCACTCCTCGTACGGGGCTGGCTGGAATCACCGGGGTAATTGGAGTTATGACTTCCCAGATCGGGACAATCACTTCTCCTAGTGTGACATAAAAGGTTTCCGGGGTTTCGATGATGTCATCCTGGATGATTGGGACCGTAATTGTCTTGGTTAACAACTCTCCGGGGGTAAATAATAAGTAATTGTTATTAGGGTAAAGCAGACTGATTTCACTAGGTGCCGATTGAAAGCTAGGTGTCGATTCAAAATCTTCGTTCGCTGTTGCTGTATTACCTTCTATGAGAAAGGGAATGACGATCGTAAATTGCGCGGCGTGATCTAGGGTGACTGCAAAAGTCGCTGACGCATCATTTTCGTTTACTATGACATCATTGATGCTATAGGAGAGGCTGTCATTATCTTTGATTGTCCCCCTGCCAGTATCGGCCTCGGGGTTGATGCTGATAGACCCCGGCTGACTCGTGCCACCAACTAATGGGTTAGAGAGTTTGATGGTAAAAAACTCAGTCCCTTCAAAAAAGTTGTCATTAACAATATCAACAACAATCTCTGCGGTTCTCTCGCCCGCGAGAATCGTGACCAGTTGATTTGTAGTGACGCCGGAAAAATCGACTCCATTTTCTGCTTGTGTGCCAGCGAAATCAATATCCACAATATTAGCCGTTACAGTCACATCTTCATTTGAAACTTCGCTGAGTGTCACAGTGAAGACGGCTTGCCCCGCGTCTTCATCTACTATCACATCGTCAATGGCGATACTGCCGGAATCATTATCGTTTATCGTTCCAATTCCCTGGCTATCACTGATTATGATCGTATTGTTGTCGGAGACTCCACCGTATTTTACATCGTCCAGGTTGATGAAATAGGTTTCGGTTTCCTCGATAAAGGGATCATTATAGATGGGGACAATCAAGGTTTGAGTGGTTGCACCGCCTGCCTCGAAGGTGATTAGCTTGTCGTTTAATATCTGAAAATCAGCAAATACGGCAGAGCCACTGGCACCACTGGCCAAAACGGTTACTTCTTCTGTTACAGGCTGATTGAGCGATATAGTGAACTCTGCAAACTGTGCGTCTTCCTGGACCGTCACATCATTGATTGAGACTTCAATCTTATCTTCATTCAGAATTGTAATTTCCGTATAATCGTCTCTGATGACAACGGGGTCTTGTCCCGTATTGATTGAGTCGCTTAACCGAACGTAAAAGGATTCAGTCAGTTCAACGATTTCATCATCTGTCAACGAAATGGTAATGGTTCCAACACCATCTGTGAAATTGATGACACCACTTTGCGCGATATAATCTCCGCCTGCAGAAGTTGCTGTTCCATCTATGGTTTCGTAGGCAACAGAGACGTCACCATCAACGGCCTGACTTAATTGGAGAGTGAGCTCAACGGTCCCTGCATTTTCGAACAATGCTGGTGGCTGCCCCATAGTAATTCTGGCTGCACTGGAGCTTTCGTTATCGACGATAGAGCCAAGCCCCTGGGAATCGACAATCCTCACACTTCGATCCTCAACTCCCAGTAGGTCGGTAAGATTGATATAGAAGTTTTCATAATAATCCAAAACGGAATCATCGGCGATCTCGACTGTTATCGTCTGTGCTTCACCCGCATTGCCATCAAAGTTAATTGTACCTGCAGTTTGGGTGTAGTCACCGAAGAGCGAACTCGCAGTTCCATCTTTAGATTCGTAGGCTACAGAAAACCCTGTATCTACTTCTTTGTCTAGCGTGACTGTAAAGACAGCATTGCCTTCACTCTCATTTACACTGACATTATTAATGGAAAGTGAGGCATGATCGTCATTAATAATGGTGCCGATGCCTTGTGATTTGGAAATGTATCCATCAGTTGGGTTCTCAAGCTCTACGATAAACGTTTCGTCTAGTTCAACAATATCATCGCCGTAGATTTGGATGGTGATATATTCATATTGCACAAGAGCAGTTGCATCAGCAGAAAAACTCACGGTGACTGGAGTGCTGATTTCGTTATAGTCGAGATCTGACGCCGTTCCAGTTGATAACGTCCTGTAGTCAATTGATCCTGCTTCACTCAGGTCCCCTGCTTTACTACCGGCTCTTTGGATTTCAAAAGTAACGAATTTTGATTGTCCAGTTTGTGCTTCGACAACGGTAACGTCGCTAATGGAGTAGGCAGCGTCTACATCTGTGATAGTGGCCGTACCTAATCCATCCGCGATTGTGATCTCTCTACCCGCTGCAATAAGATTACTTAAGCGAACGAAAAATATTTCTGCCGGTTCAAGTAATTGATCTTCGGTAATTGTGACTGTGATCGTCTGAGTCTCATTCGCATCCCCAGTAAAGTTCAGGGTGCCTGATGTCGCAATGAAATCGTTAGCAAAACTGGATGCGGTGCTATTTTCAGTTGAATAATCAATCGAGAATGGCGCGTCCACATCATTACTTAGTGTCACGGTAAATGTGGCTGTGGCCGGATTGATACCATCGGGAGATTTTTCATTAATAATGACATCATCGATCGTGAGTGATGCAGCATCATCATTTTTAATTGTTCCCATCCCTTGATCATCTGAGATGGTAACTAAAGGGTTGCTGACTGCATCAAGATTACTGAATCCAATCAAAACTAAATTGCTCAGATTGACGAAAAATGTCTCATCACGTTCGAGTACAGTATCGTCAGTTACGGGAATAATGATCTGTTGTGTCTCACCGGCATAACCATCGAAAGTGAGAAACGCACCGGTATCAGTGTAGTCAGAGTCAGCTATCGTTGCTGTATCATCGGCAGTCGCATAATTAACCTGGATTTGAGCGTCGACTTCGTTGTTCAGAGTAACCGTGAATACAATACTTCCAAGAGATTCATTCAAACTGGCATCACTAATTGAGAGCGAAGCATAATCGTCATTCAGAACCGTTGCTGTGCCTACGGCTTTGCTGATGATGATAGGCGAGTCTGTACCTTGCAGGTTTTCCAAATGTAACTGGAATGTTTCAGTATTCTCGACGCTCGAGTCATTCGTAATCGGTATGGTAATGACGTGTGATTCACCAGCAATTCCGACAAATGTGAGGGAACCAGAACGCCCGGAGTAATCAGAGCCTGTCAATAATGCCGTTCCATCTTCCGTATAATAATCAACAGTGAAACCGCCCGCGATGGGAACGTCGAGCGAAACCGTGAACCGGGCAACGCCTTCGTCTTCTGAGATTTCAATGTCATCAACAGAAACCGATGGTACACGTTCCAGTCGCATCGCATCTGCAATGACAGGTCCGCTCGAGCCAACACCATAGAGTTTAACTTCAATAACCCCATTGGCGTCCGGTTCGAAAATCCCGTCCCCTAAATCTTCCCAGCCAACTCCTTCATCCTGTAGGTCGGAAGTTAATGTTTTTTGACTGACGAAGATTGGGCTACTTGCAACTCCATTCACTTCATAGATAAGTGTCCATGATAGTGAGGTGTCCGGTTTCCAATAACGCGAGAGACGATAGGATCCGGGGGCCAGGTTCGAAAATGTCCAGAAAGCACTTGCAGTCTCATCACCAACAGGGTCTGCCAGTGAATCATCACCAAAGTCCCCGGTATTGCTCTGTGAATTCCAGGTTCCTGTGGTACTAAAACCACTATCGCCATCATCGATAATCATTTTATGATCATCGTTGAGAATAGTGCCTTCGCCTTGCGAATCTAACAAGACAACGGGATGATTCTCTGATTGAATATTGGACAAATTGACAAAGAAGATCTCATCTGCTTCCATAAAATCATCGGAGGTAATGGGGATAATAATGGTCTGGCTTTCATTTGCATTTCCATTGAAATTAATCGTCCCTGTTACGGCATTGTATTCCCCAGTGCTGCCATCGTATGTTCCGTAATCGTTATTTACTAATGTAGCAGTACTATCTGCTGTCGAATAATCAACCGAAAACGGGATATTCCCTCCACCGTTTGTAAGTGAAACGGTGAAAATAGCGGCTCCGAGGTTTTCATCAATAGTCACATCATCGATCGAGATCGATGCCGTGTCATCATTCAAGATTGTAGCTTTTATTTCAGCTTGTTCGAAGTAAATGCTGTCCATGTTCGCCAAAACAATTGAATCTGAACTCAGGTTGCTTAAATTGAGTAAGAACTCTTCATCAACTTCCAATACACTTTCATCAGTAATTGGGACTGTGATTGTTGTGCTTGAGACTCCATTGATCAGAATTTCATTTCCAGTAATTGTGACAGTGCCGCTGACTGAAGAATAGTCACCATCCAAGACAGTTGCCGTTCCGTCTGCAGTTGAGTAATCAAATGAAACGGAGCCTTGAATTTCTTTATCAACGGAGATGGTGAAAACAGCTTCTCCCGTGCTTTCGTTGACGGAGACATCGCTAATGGAAATCAGAGCACTGTCATTGTTTACGATCGTGGCGATCCCAAGATCATCCCGAATAAATACAGGTTCCACTGAAGATAACTCATTTGACAGTTCCAGATAAAATACCTCGTCAAATTCTACAATGGAATCAGTTGAGATTGGCACAACAATCGTCTGTGTTTCGCCGCTAACACCCGAGAACGTTAATGTCCCGGAAACGGAAGTGAAATCGGATGCATCTGCTTCCTGGAAACCTTCTGGTACTCCATAGGTTGAGGCCGAAACAGTTGCGTAATCGACTTGGACCGCAGAGCCAACATCTTTTCCATCAAGAGTCACGGTAAAGGTAGCCATTCCTGCTTCTTCATCAACGGAGACATCGTCGACAGTGAGAAAGGCATAATCGTCAGTCCCGATGGTAACCTCTTGGGACATTTGGTCAGAGCCGGGAATTACATTTAAACCTCCCGTATCAAGTGACATGTTAATATAAAATATTTCATCCGGCTCTATTTTTGTATCGCCATAAACTGTCACTGCTGCATCAAGCTCAATAATTTGGAAGTAAGAATAGTCTCCAGCGGGAATCGTTATGATTTGTTCAACTATTGGTAGATAGTCGCCATCAGCTGCTGTCGCAGTTCCATCAGCAGTACTAACTGTCAGATAAAGGTCAGCTGCGATTGGGCCTTGGATGGCAGCGGCAAATTGCAGCTGTCTAACACCACTATCTCCTTCCTGCGAACCCGAACCCGAAGCACCGTATCCGATAAGTGCCCTGTCATCATTCGTAATCGTTCCTATCGCTTGAGAATCGCTGATTGAGACCGAACGGTCACCGACTAGCAGGTTACTCAGGTCAACAAAGAATGCATCATCAAATTCGACAACGTTGTCACCGTTGATCATCACAGTAATGGTCTTGGTTTCACCTGCTGTACCGTCGAAACTGAGGGTTCCGCTTGTTGATTCATAGTCATCATCTCCCACAACTCCGGCATCACTCGCGGTTGCAGTATCATCACTGGTCGCGTAGTCGAGGGTGAACCCAATATCAACGGCTTTATCAAGAGTGACGGTAAAAGTCGCCGTTCCAGATTCGCTTACTGTAACGTCATCAATTGTGATCGTTGCACTGTCATCATTCTGAATGGTACCGACTGCTGTGCTATCTCCGATATCCACCAGAGACAGCGCAGTAGTACCATTAATCTGAGGGTCTGAGAGAACGACTGTAAATGTCTCGTCCACTTCGACAATATTGTCACTGTCTACGCTGACGGTAACCGTTGCCGTCGTTTGGCCAGCGGCAAATGTGACCAGTTGATCGACGATTGCTGTTAAGTCGTTCGAATCAGCTGTACCGAAGACCGTGTTGACCAGAACTGTCACTTCTTCTTCAGACGCCTGGTCAAGGGTAAGCTCAAATTCAAAGACACCATTTTCTAAAACTGTGAGATCATTGCCGATACTGAGAATCGCACTATCTGTACTTGAAATAGTGCCAAGACCTTCTGCATCAATTACATCGACGAATCCTCCCACTGTTTGCAGGTTTGCAAAATTGACGTAGAAGTTTTGGGGCATCTCTACAAGCGTGTCATCATTGATCGTGATCGTGATCGATTTGGACTCTGCTGTAGTTCCGTCAAAATTTAAAGTACCACTCAAGGCATCATAGTCATTCCCTGCTATCGCCGTACCATCACTAGTAGAGAAATCAATGGCGACAGGTGCTACCACAGGTTTGTCTAAAGTTACGGTGAAAGTAGCAGTCCCCACGAGTTCATCGACACTCACGTCATTGATGAATAGCGTCGCGTTTGATCCGGTCACTGTGACGTTCACAGTCGCTGTATCGGTCCCTCCGCTTGAGTCGTCCAGTTTATAGGTAAACGTATCGGTATGAGTCTCTCCAGCTGCCAGCCAGTCAAGTTGACCATTCGGATCGTAATTGAAAGTTCCATCAGAATTGACTGTCAGTAACGCGCCCGATGCGAGCGTAATCTGACTACCAACGTTTCCAACAACACCAGCCACCTCAATAATTGAAAGAGTATCCGTCGTATCCGGGTCACTGTCTGGACCATTGCCATGATCGGCAAAGAGAGTCCCGCTGATGGAGTTGCTCTCATCAGTGGAGAGGACGTCATCTTGAGCGACGGGTGCATCTTGGACGGCATTGACGTTAACAGTAAATGTCCGAACCGTTTCTCCTCCCTGGTCATCGGTAACTTTTACTGTAATGATCGCTGAACCGTTTTGGTCTGCTGCAGGTGTGTAAGTCAAAGTCCCAGTGGAATTGTCTGAGGTGTAGGTGACGCTCGGATTAGAAATGAGATCCAGGTTGTCACTGGTTGCCGATACTGTAAGTGTTTGTGTTTCACCTCCACCTGCAAAGATCCCTGTCAAATTAATCGTCTGCTCCAACGCGTCTTCATCAATCGCTACGGGATCTGGAATTGCATCCAGTGCTGGCAGATCATTCACGCCGGTAATGGTGATGGTCGCGGTCTGAGCCACAATGCCGCCGTTGCCGTCATCTACATTGTAGGTGTACGTGATAACTTCACTTTCCCCGGCTGCCAGACTGCTATAGATACTCGGGTCGATGCTCAAACTATTACCATTATCGGTAATCCCGGATGCATCACCGCTAATGAAAGTTAGATCTGTGACGTTGAGAATATCACTCAAATCCACATCGCTGGTACCAGTCAACAGATCTAAGCTATAGCTGCCGTCATCTTCCGTGACTGTGGAACTCACTGCTGCACTAACCGTGGGGGCGTCATTCACTCCCGTGATCGTGATGGTCGCGATCTGGGCCATTACACCGCCGTTACTGTCTGTCACGTTATAGCTGTACGTGATGACTTCGATTTCTCCAACCGCCAGACTTTTATAAGCACTCAGAGTAATGTCGAGGCTATTCCCGTTCTGAATGATGCCAGATGCGTCCCCACTCACCAGAGTCAGACCACTCACGCTTAGGATATCACTCAAATCGACATCGCTGGCCCCAGCCAATAGATCCAGGCTATAGCTACTGTCGTCTTCTGTGACGGAAGAACTCACCGCGGCACCGACTGTGGGTACGTCGTTCATGCCGGTAATCGTGATGGTCGCGGTCTGGGCCACAATACCGCCATTGCTGTCGGTCACGTTATAACTATAAGTGATGACTTCGCTTTCTCCGACTGCCAAACTGTTATAGACACTCGGATCAATACTTAGACTGTTACCATTATCAGTAATCCCGGAGGCGTCACCGCTGAGGAGCATCAGACCATTGACACTAAGGATGTCACTGGTGTCCCCATCGCTGGCACCAGTTATCAGGTCCAGGCTAAAGCTGCCATCATCTTCTGTGACAGTGGTACTTACGGCGGCACTGACCGTGGGTATATCGTTAACACCGGTGATCGTGATGGTCGCGGTCTGTGCTACGACACCACCGTTGCCGTCAGTCACGTTATAGCTGTACGTGATGACTTCGGTTTCCCCAACTGCCAGACTGTTATAAGCACTCGGAGTAATGTCGAGACTATTTCCGTTCTGGATGATACCGGAATCGTCTCCGCCTACGAGTGTCAGACCACTCACGCTGAGGATATCACTCAAATCGATATCGCTGGCACCAGTCAATAGATCCAGGCTATAGCTGCCGTCATCTTCCGTGACCGTGGAACTCACGACAGCGCTGACTGTGGGTACATCGTTCACGGGATTGACAACAACTGTAAAAGTATGAGTGGTTTCTACACTCAATTCATCAGTCACTGTGATTGTGATGAGTGCAGAGCCATGTTGATCGGGATTGGGGGTTAACGTGAGTGTTCCCGTTGAGTCTCCGGGGATATAATTTACAGCGGGATTTGGAATTAAACTGACGTTATTACTGCTGGCCGTCACGCCTGTGACCTGTAGGCCACTGACGCTGGCGACGATGCCTGTCAGATTGACTGTCTGTTCGGGAGCATCTTCGTCAATCACGAGGCTGTCATCATTTGTGATCAAGGCGGCTCCCTGACTCTGAGACAATATCACACCACCGGTGGCAACCAGATTGCTCAATGTCACCAGCAATGTTTCCGTGAGTTCAATATCATTGTCATCAGTCAACGTGACGGTGATAGTCTGTGTCTCGCCGGCAGTACCGGTGAAATTCAGTGTGCCGGAACCAGCCGTGTAATCGGTGCCTGCCAGTGCCGTCCCATCCAGAGTTGACCAGTCAACGGCGGCGCCCCCCTGCACCGCTTCATCCAATGTGACAGTGAACGTCGCGGTTCCCAGACTTTCATTGACAGTAACATTATCTATGGAAAGAGTCGCACTCTCATCGTTTGAGATTGTGCCTGTTGCCTGGGCATCGGTCAGTGTTACATCCAATCCTCCCGCCTGCAAATTCGAGAGATTGATAAAAAAGCTTTCATCTGCTTCGAACATTGCATCATCTGAAATCGTCACGGTGATGGTCTGTGTTTCGCCGGCATTACCAGTGAAATTTAGCGTGCCAGAACCGGCGATGTAATCACTGCCTGCGGCCGCAGTACCATCTGCGGTCGCCCAGTCAACGGCAACGCCCCCCTGTACTGCTTCATCCAAAGTGACTGTGAAGGTCACAGTTCCCGCGTTTTCGGCTATGGTGACATTGTTGATCAAGAGACTCGCGCTGTCGTCATTTGTAATTGTGCCAGTTCCACTACGATTCTCTAGTTCAAAAACCAGCAATCCGCTCGTACCGTCAGCGAGATAAATCACATCTCCAATTGCTTGTAAACCATTTGCAGAATGTGGTGTGTCATAAGCAGCAATTTCGAATATATTAGACGAGTCACTAACGTCCAGCACCTTGAGGCCATCATAACCGTCTCCGATATAAGCAATTGATCCTGCAACGTCCAAACTCAAAGCAGAACCGGGTGTGTCAAAGAACCCGAGTTCGCTGATATCAGCCGGGTCACTGATATCCAGAATACGAAACCCTGCACTGCCGTCAACCACGTACGCTATATCTCCGACGATCTTTACAAACTGTGCATAAGATGTGTCAAAAGACCCCAATTCAGTGATGCTGGCTGGATTACTAATATCCAATACGCGTAATCCCTCCTGGCCATCAGCTACATAAGCAATATTTCCGATTACTTCTATGCCAAAAGAATAACCAAGTGTATTAAAGGTCGCCAGTTCTGTGATGTTGGCTGGATCGCTAATATCTAGTAAGAGGAGTCCCGCAGAGTGATCAGCCACATAGGCTATATTTCCAATTACCTGCACGTCTCGGGCAGAACCAGTTGTGTCAAAGAAACCTAGTTCTGTGATATTACCCGGATTGCTGACATCTAACACACGCAGGCCACTATTAAAGTCTGCCACATAAGCAACATTTCCAATCACTTGAACAGTTCTTGCAAGACTTCCTGTGTCAAATGACCCCAGTTTAATTATGTTGGCAGGGTTACTGATGTCTAATACATGTAGACCGGCATTATTATCGGCCACATACGCTAGGTTTCCGACGATGTGAACATCTTGAGCACTTGAAGATGTATTGAAAGAGCCGAGCAAGCTGAGATTGGCTAATGCCAGATTCAGCTGAACCTCCCGACCATCGGACTGCAGGTTAGACAATTCGACAAAAAACTGCTCGTCAGCTTCGACTAAACCATCACCAAGCACATCAACGGTAATCGTCGTCGATGTTTGACCTGCAGCAATCGTTGCTGTACCACTCACTGGGGTGAAATCAGTCGCATCGGCGGTATCACTGACAGTGGTATAATCAAACGTGATATCCGCATCGGATGGATTGTCGATGGAAACAGTGAAAGTAAATTGTGTGGTTCCCAAATCACCTTCTGCCTGAGTGACATCGCCAATCGAAAGGACTGCTGCGTCGTCATTGGAAATCGTACCTGCTGCCTGATCATCAGCCAGCGTCACATTCAATCCTCCCGCCTGCAAGTTTGATAGATTGACCTGAAAGTTTTCATCTAATTCGACCGTGGAATCATTGGTCAGAGTGACGGTGATCGTCTGCGTTTCACCGACTGCCCCCGCGAAGTTGAGCGTACCCGAGCCGGCACTATAATCTGCGACCGCGTTGGCGGTCCCGTCGGCAGTAGCCCAATCGACGCTGATACCGTTCTGCACGGCTTGATTCAGAGTCACGGTAAACGTGGCGGTTCCTGCCCCCTCATTCACGGTTATATCAGCAATGGAGAGACTTGTACTGTCGTTGTCAGTCACTGTAGCGCTCGCCTGCGTCTGCTTGAGTGTGATCGCCTGACCGCCCGTGATGAGATTACTCAAGTTGACCAGCAGTGCTTCATCCGATTCCACAGCCGCATCATCTGTCAGATAAACGGTAATCGTCTGGGTTTCCCCGGCAGCGGTACCGGCAAAGTTCAAGGTGCCGCTCGTGGCTGTGTAATCACTCCCCGCGACTGCGGTGCCATCAGCGGTCGCAAAGTCAACAGAAAAGGCGCTGCCTACCGCCTGATTCGAAATAACGCTGAATGTTGCCGTGCCTGCTGATTCATCGAGGGTGACATCAGAGATGGAAACCTCTGCGGCCTTTTCAATCCGCATCGCATCTGCCAGTACATAGCCATCTGCATTTTCATTGGCCATCGTGACTGTAATCGTGCCACTCTCATCAACCGTAAAGTAGCCCAGATCCTGCCAGTCTTTGCCTGCATCACTCAAATCAGCTGAGAGGTATTGCTGATTAATCGTCTGTGAAACAGCTCCGCCTTCAATTCCGGAAACGGTGAGTTCGGTATTGGTAGCTCGATTGGTCCAGGGAGCCCAGAATCCGGAAATTCGGTAAGTACCTGCCAGAAGGTTACTAAACTCCCAACTGGCAGATTCACCCGGATGCGCACCAGGTTCCAGATAATGAATATCGGACTGATTATAGTCACTGCCGGGTGCGTTATCGTAGGCCCAGCCAGTGGTCGTAAATCCGGTGTCACCATCGTCGATGATTCGTTTATAGACCGAGTTATTGACATGGAAACCACCGCTGGTTCCAGTACCAGACAGATTGACGACATTCGTTTCCAGTGGATTGACACTGGTACCAACCGAACCGTAAGCATTCAGGATTGCCGTCGTGGCAAAGATCTCAGATCTAACGTCACCATTGTCCAAAATCGAACCAATCGTCGAATCTACGGCGACGATTCCCGCTGTAATCAGGCTGGTCAGAGTGATATCACTGTAGGCATCGATGTTGATATTCCCACTACCGGCATTGAACACCGTACCGGTATTCATGCGGATGACACCAATGTTGTTTCCACCCAAATAATTAACAGTAAAATCGAGATCGCCGGTTGAAGATTCAACTCGGGTATCTCCATAAAACCATACATTTCCATCAGAAATAATCGAGATATCTGTAACAACACTACTGATTACGGACTCACCGGTTGCCACAAATCCGTCGTCGGAAGCGGTTCCGTTCCCACCAATTCCATGAATGTTGATTTGAGCGGCATCCACGCTGGTCCCAGTAGAAATGATTTCTGAATGGTCCAGAAGGATTGCCGAATTATGGTAATTGGTACCGTTGCCTCCTCCCTGTCCGAGGAGTGAAACATCACCATCGATCGAGCTGACCGCAG
>NZ_CAXBKP010000015.1:0-171652 GCF_963976445.1 uncultured Gimesia sp.
GTCTGCCGTGGGTTACAATGATTTTCTAAAGTAAGTGCCATTAGGCTGGCGCCGACCCGCTCATTTGCTTCTTCTGTATCCGTTAATTTACCCAGGACTGAGTGAATGAGTACAACCAGAACGAAAATCCTTCTTTTGCTGGTACTGCTCGTCAGCATCACAATACCAGGTGTATTCTACTTGAGGCGCTACCAATCGCTGGTGATCAGCGATCTGAGTAAAAAGTCGAAGCATACGATTCAAGCCAGCCGTTCAGTGAGTCCCAATTTTTATCCATTCATGTCAGCGGAAACAGCACAACCGGCGGCACACTGATGACTCACAATAATCGTGAATCAAATGTACCATCCGGTCCTATCGATTTAACAATCGCTGGAGATTATTTCCAAATTCAGAGTGAAATTCAGTATGTTCCCAATGGCAAGGATCAGGGGATATTAACGATTGGCTATCGATTCCATTAGAGATCGAGTTTACCTCAAAATAAAGATCTCTTTCAAATTGGTCTCCTCTTTGAACTTCTTAAAACTGCGCAGACGAATAGCAGTTGGTGGCTTCGGCATTTTCATTCTTTCTTGACTGTTAAATCGTATTAAATCTGGGTAACATATTAGCCCGCGAATACTTATCGAGACTGAAGGCACGACAGGATGGCAAAAAAACAGAAACCGAAGAATCAGCATGAACGTACGCGTGTGGATCATGCGACGGAAATTGCGGAAGATTATGTCGAAGCCATCGCTGAAATCATCGAAGAGCAGGACGTCTGCCGGGTCAAGGATCTGGCGGAATACTTCGCCGTCAGTCACGTCACCGTAAATCGCACGGTTGCCCGCCTGCAGCGCGACGGCTATGCCACGACTGAGCCTTATAGCCCCGTCGAATTAACCAGCAAAGGGGCAAAGCTGGCGAAACATTCCCGTCACCGGCATGAAATCGTCCTCCGTTTTCTGGTAGCGCACGGCGTCAGCGAAGAGACTGCCGCCACCGATACCGAAGGCATCGAACACCACGTCAGCCCTGAAACGCTAAATATAATGGAAGCCTTCATTTCGAAAGCGCACCGCTAGATCTTGCGGCAGCTATTCCTTCGCAGCTTCCTCAGGCAACGCCTCCTTCTTGACGACGCACTGATAAAACTTTTGTCGCTTGAGCAAACGATCGAGGGCCGCCTCATTCATGGGACCAGTGGTATTAAACGAAATTTCTTTTTTTGCTGCATCCACCTTGAACGATTTCAGATCAACCCAGGAAAACCCGTCTAAAACATCACGGGCACTCTTTGCCAATTTTCCTTTCCCGCTATATAGACCAAATTGAATGGTGACTTTCATGTTCTGACCTGGGGAAACCGTGGCTGGCGTGTTCATTGTTGTGCTTGCGCCCGTTGAATCGGCTCCGATAGTAGTTGAGACGATACCAATTCCAGTGGGATCGCTCTTCTTGGTTCCCTGGGGCGGCACTGTCTTCAAATGCGTTACCTCGAGCTGGATCCCCTTCAGGCAGCCAACTGCATATTCGATTTCCTCTTTTTCGTTTCCACCGACCCTCACTTTGATATCGAAGAGCCCCTGTTCAAAATCGATATTCAGAGAACCTGGAATATACCGATCAATGCCACATAAATTTCCATTGGTTGCCTGTTTTATAAACCGATGATCGAATTGAGGAAGTTTATCGCCATGGTCAATAAACTGAAAATACAGCGTTTTCTCAGTGGATTCCGGATCGTACTCTATTTTTTGCATCGAAACAATTTCATCTGCCAGAACCAGATGGAATAAAGGGGCACCGTTAATCTGTTTGGCCAAGTCATCCGGAGGAACTCGATCAATCTGAACAGCAACATACATCCTGTCTGGATCGATCCTGGCAGAATTTTTAATCGCACAGCCAAGGACGCCCTCAACTTCATTATTGATTATCCTATAACTCTCGGTCAAATATTTTTTGATCATCTCCGGCTGCTGATCGCGATGATACTCATTAAAGGGGTCTTTAACGGTAAGAACCTTTAAGACGACGAAATACATTGGTCTGCCAGGGGTTCGAAAGGGGGGAGCCGGAGGGCCGACACTCAGGGGTTTCGCAGATAAACTGAGCTTACGGTGATTCATCATCGCACTGATTTTTGTGCCTAAATCATCATCAGGCAGATGATCCATTTGAAACGTCACCGTTTTTTTGGGAAAACTGACATCGAGAGTACCAGGGATAAAACCCAGGACTTTTTCGTACAGAATTTCACTTAATTCACTGAGGGTCATATTTCTGTGAAAGTTATAGCTTAGATTTTCCTGTCCGTCGTCTTTTGTCACGCCGTAATCATCAAGAATCTGGTAGGTGACCTGCACATGCTTCTTCTGTTTCTCCGTTCGAACTTCTCTTTCTCGATCCGGAGACGGACTGATTAACAACGGAATGTTTGGTAAGTGATTGATCTGTAATCCCAGATTTGAGGCCGGGGGTTGGATCACCTGGAATGTCAAGATTTTGTATTCCAGATCCAACTTCAGCGAGTTAGGGATATATTCAGGTACCGACTGCTCAAGCTGTTGACTCAACGCCTGATACAATGCCTTTGAACCTTGTTCAAAGTTTTCCTCGAGCTGTTTTTTATACTCAGGAATGATGTTGCTCAGATGATACTCAAGTTCATGGACGATCAACTTATCTGCACCGTGCTTCTCAATTAGTTCTTCATGCAACGACCGATTCAGTGGCGCGACGGAAACCATCTGAAACGAAACGCTGTTAATGGCTTGAATCAGGTTATCGGGAATCGGATTCCGCATGGAAAAAGAGAGCTCCTTCTTCTTTAAGTCAACGTCCAGAAAACTAATCTGATTGAGAAACTTATCCCCGAGTGTTGAGCCCAATGACCTTTCTGCCACACCTTCTGCCTGTTTAATTTGCTTCTCTTCGTTCGTGTTAGGGTTCTTCGTGTAGCGAATGATCTTTCCCAGATTTTCATGAATGGCGACGATTTTAAAAGATAGCTTCGTTGTCGGATTCGAAGCGGGAGAGACATCGCTGGACTGAGCTTTCATAACCGGCGTCTCGCCAGGCTCATTCTCTATAGCTTCTTGCTCTGAAACATCCCTCTGTTCCAGTGCTAGATTTTCCGCTTTCTGATCGGATGAATTCGAGTTGGATGAGAGAAACAAAATTCCACCGCCGACAAGCACCCCGATCACCAGCAGACCAGCCACGATTGTCGTCGTACCTGCCGACTGCTTCTTGTTTGATCTCTTGCCAGACCGCTGAGGTTTACCAGTCGAACGCGCTTTGTGAACCGGGCCTTCTTCGCTCAGATCTTCGTCATCCCAGGCATCCGGCAGAGACGCGGGCTTCTGCTTTTTTTTCACTTTTGGGGGTGCGGATTTGGGAGCGGCAACGACAAACGGAGTCTGACATTTCGGGCAGGGCACTTTTTTACCCAAAGCGGCTTTCGATTTTGCTTTAAACGAAGCCCCGCAATGCGGGCATTGAATTACAAACGTCTCGGACATGAAATCAGCCTGTTACAGTGAATGATGATTTATTTAACAAGAGTAATTTGCAGGGTACGTGCGATCAATCCCATTTACAAACATAAGGAGTAATATTTCACTGATCTTTCATACCTCATACGTTTTGCAGGATCATTTGTATGATCAGAATCTTCATTCATCGCGGAAAACGATTGAAAAACTTCGCGGTCGTTACAGGTTTCTCTGCTGAAATCGGCTGATCGCTCTGGTAGGATTGGTACTACCTCAACCAGGAAAATCACTAAACTACCACGGAGCGAATTCATGATCCACAGCCTCGGTCGATCCATTTCATCTTTGTTCTGTCTGTTCTTGTTCGTCTTATGCACGACGCCCATAGTTTCTGCTGCCGAATCCAAAACCAACGTCCTGTTTCTAATCTGTGATGACTTGAACTGCGACCTTGGCTGTTACGGTCATCCGCAAGTGAAATCTCCGAATATTGACCAGCTGGCGAAGCAGGGGGTTCGCTTCGAACATGCCTACTGTCAGTTTCCCCTCTGTGGACCGAGCCGGGCGTCATTCATGACGGGCATGTACCCCGATCAAACACTCGTGCATCGCAATGCGATTTATATTCGCGAGCATGTGCCCAACGTGCAAACGATGTCACAGATGTTTCGCAATCAGGGTTACTTCGCCACCCGCGTCGGGAAAATCTATCACTACAATGTCCCCAAAAACATTGGAACCGGCGGACACGATGATCCGTTTTCCTGGAATCAAACTTTCAATCCCCGCGGGCGCGACGTGGATGACGAAGACAAAATTTTTAGTCTGACACCCGGCAGCTTTGGCGGCACACTCAGCTGGCTCGCCGCCGACGGGACCGACGAGGAACAGACCGACGGCATCGCTGCCGACATTGCCGTTGAACAACTCAAACAATTCGCCGCGAAGAAGCAGCCGTTCTTCCTCGCAGTGGGTCTCTATCGGCCGCACACGCCTTATGTCGCTCCCAAAAACTATTTTGACATGTATCCCACCGATCAGATCAACGTGCCCCAAATTCCGGACGGTTATCTTAAGACGATCCCCGAGCCGGCACGCAAATCGGTCAACCGCAAAAAGAATCAGATCAATCTCCCCGACAATCTCTCCCGGCAGGCGATTCAAGCCTATTACGCTTCGATTACTTTCGCCGATGCCCAGCTAGGGAAGATCCTGGCGACGCTTAAAGAGACCGGCTTGGATGAAAACACGATCATCGTTTTCACGTCCGATCATGGCTATCACATGGGCGAACATGGTCACTGGCAGAAAACGACGCTCTTTGAAAACGCAGCTCGTGTGCCGTTGATCATCGCTGGTCCCGGCGTGACTGCCAAAGGACAAACGGCACTCTCCCCCGCGGAAATGGTCGACTTTTATCCCACGCTGGCTGAACTGTGTGAGTTGAAAACACCCGCTTCGACTTCCGGTGTCAGTCAGGTTCCCACATTGAAAGATGCTTCCACCGCCTCCCGCGAATCCGCGTTAACGCAGTATGCGAACGGCTACAGTATTCGCACGCCCCGCTATCGTTACACCGAATGGGGCGACAAAGGAAAGCAGGGGGTCGAACTCTATGATCATGAGACCGACACAGTCGAAATGAAAAATATCGGCGATAATCCGGCGACCGAACAGATCCGCAAAAAGTTGGCGAAACAACTGCACGAACGCATTGAACAGGCCAACCAGAAACCCAAAGGGGTCAAGCAGGTCAAATTCGAAAACCGCCGCCGCGTTCCCCGTTAAATCAGAATCCGGCCTTGTATTTCCTGGAACAGTTGTTTTGAATGGAAGGTGCGCGAGAAGTGAACCTTCCTTCAAACGACCCACCCACAGGAATGCATCATGAATTTATCCCGACGTGAATTTTCAAAATCACTGTTCCTCTCTGGCCTCGGTTGCGCCGCCGGTCAATGGCCTGCAAGTAATCTTAAAGCCGCTGAACCGAACATCAAAGCCGGCACCGGGATCATCGACGTTCACACTCACATCGGCACTTATACCGACCCGAAAAAAAATCTGTCACCCGAAGCGTTATTGAGTTGGATGGACGAGCATCAGATCGAGAAATCCGTCGTCCTGCCACTGACCTCGCCGGAATCCACCAAATATCTGCAGACCACCGAATCGGTTCTGGCAGCCGCGAAACAGTATCCCGATCGACTGATTCCCTTCTGTTCTGTCGATCCACGCACCACACATGCCGGCTCTGTCAAAGCACTGGTCAGCATGATTCAAGCCTGGGTCGATCAAGGGGCGAAAGGCTTCGGCGAACACAAGGTCGGCCTCAACTTTGACGACCCGCTGATGATGCGCGTTTACGAAGCCTGTCAGGAAGTCGGCATTCCGCTGCTGTTTCATATCGATAACATTCGCGGGAAAGATGTACCCGGACTGAAGCGACTGGAGAATGCCCTCAAGACATTCCCTGAACTCAATTTCATCGGCCACGGTCCCGGCTGGTGGGCCTCAATCTCTGGTGGACTCACGCCAAAAGAACTGGGAGGTTATCCCAAATCCAAAGTAAAACCAGGGGGCGCGATTGACGATTTGATGAGTCGTTACCCCAACATCTACGGTGATCTTTCTGCCGGCTCCGGTGCCAATTCGATCTCCCGAGACCTCGCATTTGGTACCGAATTCCTGATTCGCCGTCAGGATCGTATTCTGTTTGGCACCGATTACCTCGCACCCGGACAGCAGGTTCCTCAGTTTGAGCTGTTCGACAAGATCGAACTTCCTGATGCGGTTCTCTCAAAGATCTACCGTGAAAACGCCATTCAGCTCCTCAAATTGACGTCATAACCGGGCTTGAATGTGGACCTATGAATAGATTTGTGAATTTTCTTAATAATTAAGGGCAGGTTCACGTTGTTCTATCCGATTATATTTGTGTATGCTGATCCTTATTAAGGTTCCTGCCTGAGCTGCTCACCCACAGGAAAATGAGAGAGAAGTGCTTTTTTATTTGAATCGCCACTTTGTATCTAATCCTAATTAACAATCGAATCATCGATTTGAGTATGGGAGAATTCGGATGTCCCAACCAAGTACATTCCCCAATAATCCACACGGAAGACATCACCAGAGTGGAAGTCCGTTCTCTGCCTTCGCCCCCGGTTCCGATCTGATCCGCAGCGGCAGCCGTCGCTGGTTTTTGCAGATGGGCATGGCGGGGCTGGCAGGATTGACGTTACCTGAATTACTCAAGCAACAGGCGACGGCCGCACCGCAGGCCCAAATCAGTCAGAAATATCAAGCCAAGTCTGTGATCATGATCTGGCTCTCAGGCGGACCAAGCCAATTGGATATGTGGGATTTAAAACCACAGGCACCCAAAGAAATTCGCGGCCCCTTTAATCCGATTTCGACCAACGTGAACGGCATCGAAATCTGTGAGCACATGCCGAAGCAGGCCGCGATGATGGACAAGTTCGCCATCATTCGTTCCATGGATGCGACGGCCAGCAACCATACACCAACAACTTTCCAGGCTGCCAATCCGAAATCACGCCGCACCAACGATAACCGAGACGGCGGCGGTTACCCCTCAATGGGTTCGGTCGCTGCCAAATTCCGCGGACCGAATGTTCCCGGCATGCCCGGCTTTGTTGCACTGGCTGACAGCATGGGGGCAGATATTTATGGTGCCGGTCATCTGGGACATCGCTATGAACCATTAGACGGCGTAAAGGCCGCAGGCAAGTTTGGCATGCCCGCTGGTGTGACTTCCTCCCGCCTGACGGACCGCGATGCACTACGCCGCCAGTTCGATCAACTTCGAAAACATGCTGCACTCTCACCCGATCTCTCCCTGCAGGATCGCTATGTGCAGGAAGCCTACGACATGGTCCTCTCCGGCAATGTCGCCAAAGCCTTCGATGTGAAACAGGAACCAGAGAAGGTTCGCCAGAAATATGGCAGCCATTCGTTCGGTCAAAAATCATTGCTGGCCCGCCGCCTTGTTGAAGCCGGCGTGACCTTCATTACGATGAGCGATGCTTGGGGCCATTGGGATCACCACGGCGATGAAGTCAAATGGGGTGGGATTGAAAAAGGTCTCAAACCGATGCTACCCGTCTTTGATGATGGTATCACCACACTGGTCAGCGACCTGGACGAACGCGGTTTGCTCGATTCGACACTGGTCCTCGTTCTCGGCGAATTTGGTCGCGGTCCGGTGATTACCAAAACTAACGGCCGTGGTCACTGGACTCCAGTAATGTCGATGCTCGCCGCGGGTGCCGGCGTGCCCGGCGGTCAGGTCATTGGTGCCACCGATCGACGCGGCGGTGAAATCGCCGAACGACGTTTGGGTCCCGGAGACCTTGGTGCCACCGTGTTCAAGAAACTGGGCATCGATCCCTACGGACACTGGATCAAACCGGGCGGACGTCCCACACCACTGGTCGAAGGCCCTTCCGCTCCGATCGCGGAACTTGGTTAATCTGTTTTGGGCTGATCCGTAAACGTATCCGTGGGATACCGCGCGTCCATATCCTGTAGCATCTGTTTCAGTTGTGTGCTCAGCTGCGCTGTTCGTTCGGGCTGACGGTCACTCAAATCATTCTGCTCGCCTGGATCGCTACCCAAATTATACAACTCACGGTTCCCCGATTCATAAAACTTCAGCAGTTTCCAGTCCCCTACACGAATCGCAGACACCGGTCGCGTCTTGCTGACCGCGAAGTCATTCACGCCGATCGTCTCCTTCGCCTTTTTATATCCTTTCTCCGGATGGTAATAAGGAAAATGCCAGGTCAGTGCGCGGGTTGGCCAGCTTGTTGATTTGCCTTCCAACAACGGCAGCAGGCTTTTACCGTCCAATGCCAGCTGTGAACAGTTCCTGTCTGCCACTTCGCAGAAGGTGGGAAACAGATCGATGCCACTCACGGGTTTCGTACAGACGCTTCCTGCCTGAACGTGCTTCGGCCAACGTACAAGAAACGGCACACGAATACCTGCTTCATACAGGTTCCATTTACTTCCGCGCAGTGGACCGTTGGTGGCATACTCGGGATGGCCGCCGTTATCTGAGGTGAACACAATCAGCGTTGAATCGCGCAGTCCGCTTTCGTCCAGCGCTGCCAGCACTTGGCCGACATAATGATCCAGCGTCTCAATGAACGCACCGTAATGTGTGCGGCGTTTCGCGTCGCCCAAACCGGCGGCCGCTTTGTCTCCGTATTTCTCAACCAGCCAGTCAGTCGGCGAACGGACCGGCGTATGCACATGGAAGTAAGACAGATACAGAAAGAATGGTTTGTCCCGTTCTTGTTTCAAAAACTGAATCGCGTTCTCCGTCACCGCGTCCGGCGGAAATTCGTCTTTCTGGAAATCACCTGACTTCCAGTCAAACTTCTTCGCATAGGGATGACTGCCGAATGCTTCGACTGCCGTCTGAAACCCCTGCTGTTTCGGCCCATGCGTCGGGCTCCAGCCAAGATAACCTTTGTAGTGTTCGCTGACGTGCCATTTGCCGAAGAAGCCAGTCGCGTAATCCGACTGCTGCAGCATTTCACCCAGCGTTACTTCATTCAAAGGCAGCTCCCGCGTATAAGGGGGCGGCAGCAGTTGGCGGAACGGCGGGTCGACACCAGCGGGTTTCGTCACAAATTCAAAATGCAGTCGCGCGGGAGTCTTTCCCGTCAGAATCGCCGCCCGTGAAGCCGAGCAGATCGGAGCCGGGGAATAGGCGTTCGTAAACTTCATGCCCTCCGATGCCAGTTGATCCAGGTGTGGCGTGTCGGCGAGCGTGCCACCATAACAGGCCAGATCTTTCCAGCCCAGATCATCGGCCAGAATGAAAACGATGTTTGTTTTTTCGGCTGCATAATTTGCAGGTAAGCACAAACACAGAAACATGAAGACGAACAGAGAACGCAGCATCAGTGAACCTTTAAAAGTAAGAGAGTGTTTCTATTCAATGGAGAACACCATGGTATAGGAACCGTCGACCGACTTCGAGGGTGTCTGTTGTTTGGTAAGATCAATGGCAAACGGACGATCAAGACTGTTGCCTGCCAGATCTTCGATCACTGTGCCGACCGCGAGTTGATACCAGCCTGCCTGCCACGGTTGATCGGGGATAAATCGCCAGACGGTTTCGTTCTCCGCCAGTTCAATTTTCCCAGGAACCGGCTTCGCGTTGATGTCTTTTAATGTCAACTGGCTCAAGAGCAGAGCATAATCGAGCGGCTCGTCCAGCTCATAAATAAGCGGCTCGCGCGTTCCCGCCGTGGGTTGATTCAAGTTCCACTTGTGGATGTCTGGCTGACGTTCGTCCATGGCAACCGCCGTGAATATTTTTTTCACCTCTTTCCCCAGCGGATGTCCCGATAGCGCAGCCCATTTGGGGCTGATCCGTAAATCATATTCCTGCCCCTCATTCAGAATCGCCCCCAGTTCCACATTCAAATTCACGCCCACCTTCTGCCTGCCGGGATGAAACCAGAGCGTCAACTGTTTGCCATCGGGAGACCAAAGCTCGGTATGCCGAAACGGGCGAGGCACCAGTTGCTGTTGGGTTTTGTTGAACAGCGAAAAGTGTTCGAAAATCTCGCCCTGTTGCATTGGTTCGGAAAACTGAATATAGAACTTCAGATGATTCGCGGGCAAACGTTTGCTCGAAGGATAGACGGCGGTCACGCGCGGGGGCTTTGAATCGGGTAGGGGAATCGCATACGTTTTACGTAAACGTTGCTCTGTTTTATTCGTCGTCAGTTTCAATGCTGCCGGATCAAAGACCGCCTGATAACGACTGCCTCGCACCAGCGGAAACGCGGGTTTAAATTCCAGACGCTGGTCTTTGATTTGATAACGTCCCAGCATCGCTGGCAGTTTATCATCAGTCTGTGACTCCCGTCTCAGCGAGAGTACCCGTTGGAACTGTTCCTCGTCTGCCGTTTTGAGTGTTGTCCAGAGTCGTTCCTCCACGGCGGTCACCACGAACAAACACAACCGGGGATCGTTTTCGTTCACTTCAATCGACAGCTGGAAGAGGGCGTCAGCTGCTTGAGATTGCTCGGCAAAAGTCAGTGCGCTGAATACGAATAACAACGATAACCCAACCGGTCTGATTGCAAAAAATGCGTGCCATTTAGCCATAAGAGTCACTACCTGTGAGCGGCACGGCGCTAGCCGCCGTTTGTGTGTTGAGAACCTGCTTCAAAAACGGTGGCTAGCGCCATTCCGCTCATTTTTCTTCGAAAGGACTATAAAACAGGCTCTTTCCCGCTCATAAACAGAACCGGAAAGAGCCTGTGTATTTGAAGACATTCACCCCTTACGGCAGTTCTGCAATTTCCAGGTCGAGGTGCCCTTCGTTATCACGCAGCACGACGATTTCTTTCTTTTGCAGTTTATCAATGTGCACAGCACCGGAAAGCTGCTCGACGATTTCAATGCCATTCGGCCCCTGGTTTTGTTTCACATCGCGGCGGGCCGCTTCTTCGTTGATCTCTTCCGCGTCAAGGTAGTCCATATTAACGCGGACACCCCACCATTTACTCGGGCCATACATGCTCTTTTTCCAGTGAAAGCGGAACGTGTTGGTCAGTAGCCATTCCTTGCCGTCACTTTCGTACGTCAGCATGTCCAGCGGACGATTGCCCGAACCGAGTTCCACCACGCTCGTCCCTTTGACTTTACTGCCTGACTGCAGTTCGTCCAGCGGGAACTTGGCGATCGGCGTGCAGGCAAACGCACCGACAATATAATTCTTGCCTTTGTTTGAATAAGGCACGAACGATTGAATCGGTGCTTTCGTTTCCCAGCGGCGATGCGCCACATGATAAGTTTCGGCACTGTAGATATCAGCCGACGTACCGTGTGTGAGGGGCAGTGGGATCGAATAAATTTTGTTAGCGAACTCTTCGTTCGATTGTGCTGCTGCCAGCAGACGATCGCTGGCCAATGCCACGCCGGTGATGTTTCGGATTTTCGAATCTTTGCCGCCGGGGAGAGCGACCTGAATGTAATCGACTTCTGACAGATCAAAGTTTTTGACCTTGCCTTTCTCATCAATCACCAGAATCGCCGGCTGACCGTCGGTCTTACGCTGTACCGAAAGATAAACTTTGCCGCTCTGTGAATTGACCGCCATGTCGACGATATTGAGCTGATCCGGTTCGACACCCATGCTGGCGGCAACCGCGACATCAATTTTCGGAACTTTCTTTTCCAGCTTCTTGAGTGGTCCTGCATCGTGAGTATCAATGACGGTGATTGTCGCTTTCGCAGGGTCCGCCACCACCAGCAATCCGCTGGGTCCAAATGTAATCTTGCCTACCGACTTAAAACCGGGATTTCCCTTTTGCACATTGTTGAGATACTTACTCGCCGCATCTTTGGTCACGCCGGCCTGTATCGTCTGGCCTCCGGTGAGCAACAGCAAAAGCGCTACGATACCGACGCCTGCTTTCATGATTTGCGATCTGATCATCAAACTGGTTCCTGAAAAATGAAATTTGAAACAGCGGGAATCCACACCCTCCAACCGAACTCAATCGTAAGTCCCTCAAATTTGAGAGTCAACAAGATTGTGAATTTAACGACCGTTTACCCCGATTCTGCATATTGTGCAAATCAGGCGAAATAGGGTCGTCAATCAAAACATTTCAATTCTGGTAAGATCGCCCAACGCGCTTGACATTACTGATGCGTATTCTGTTATAATAAACTTTCTTCCGATAAAACCGGGCGTCGCCCAACCTTCGGAGTCGATACCAGCAAGAGTTCATTGGTAATCCAACGAGATTACCAGTCCCGCCTGTTCCATCCTCAAATGACGAGAAACATTCAGCAATGGTCGTTTCCCGGCGTATCGTATTTAGTTTGCTGCTGAACTGTCTGATGGTCTTGCTTTACATGCCGCCACTGGCCTGTGCAGCCGAGGCACCAACGAAATCTGCTAAGTCTCCCCCGATTGCCTATGAAGACAAAGTTCAGCCGATTTTTCAAAAGCATTGCGTGAAGTGTCACAGCGAGAAAAATCGCAAAGCGGAGTTCGACCTGAGTTCAACCGCCAGTCTCCTGAAAGGGGGCGAATCGGGTGCAGGACTGGTTGCAGGCAAACCGGACGAAAGTTTGCTGTATGAATATCTGCACGATGGCGCAATGCCCCCCGAAGGTTCTCCCCCGTTGTCAAAACAGGAACTGGAAACCATCCGTCAGTGGATTCACTCCGGCTTACACTTCAAAGAAAAACCAGAATCAACAACAACGGTCCTTTCACAGCATGATGTGCTCCCCATTTTGTATCGTCGCTGTGCAATGTGTCACGGCCCCGAATACCAGGAGGGGGGCCTCGATGTCCGCTCGAAAGCCAACATCCTCACGGGTGGCAAAGCGGGGACATCCGTCATTGCAGGGAAACCGGCTGAAAGCCTGCTAATCAAATACATTGTAAAAAAGACCTGTCCTCCCAAAGGTGAAATCAGCCGCGCCGGCATTGAACCGATGACGGCTGAAGAGCTGACCACCCTCAAAGACTGGATCGCGCAGGGACTTAACGAAGTCAACGAATCCGCGGAAATCAACCTCGCAAAGGACCCGCTGGTTTCAAAAGAAGACCGCCAGTTCTGGTCGTTCCAATCACCGCAGCAGGTGACGCCTCCCACAGTGAAGCATGCGGAGTTAGTTAAAAATCCAATCGATGCTTTCCTGCTCCATAAACTGGAAGCACAGAATTTGTCATACGCTCCTGAAGCAGACAAACGCACGCTCATCCGCCGCGCAACGTTTACGTTAACAGGTCTGCCGCCGACTCCTGAAGAAGTCCGCGCGTTCCTTGCCGATGAAAGCGACCACGCTTATGAAACGTTGATCGACCGGCTGCTCAAGTCTCCCCGTTATGCCGAGAAGTGGGGGCGTTTCTGGCTGGATCTGGCCGGCTATGCCGATTCCGAAGGCAAACGCAGTGCCGACCTGATCCGCAAATACGCCTACCGATATCGCGATTATGTGATTCGCGCCTTCGACGAAGATAAACCCTATGATGTCTTTCTGACCGAACAACTGGCGGGCGATGAACTCGTCGATTATGCCGCTCCGAATAGTGCCACACCCGAGGTGATTGAAAAGCTGGTCGCGACCGGCTTTCTGCGGATGGCCCCTGATGGAACGTCTGCGAATCCCGTGAACCGTGTTTCCGATCGGATGGAAGTCATCTCGGATGAAATCGATGTGCTCTTCCGCAGCGTATTCGGCTTAACAATGAACTGCGCCCGCTGTCATAGTCACAAATACGATCCAATTCCTCAACGCGATTATTACCGCGCGATGGCCATCTTCAAAGGGGCCTACGACGAATACGACTGGATGACGCCGCAACCGTTCAGCAATCAGTGGAAGCGTGCCCGCAGTCGTTTACTGACGATCATTCCCGAAGAGGAACAACGGGCCATCGACGAGCATAACGCACCGATCAAAAAAAAGATCGAAATAATAGAAGCCAAACTGAACGTCAAAAAAATCGATAGAACAAAAAAGAAAAAACTCGACAAGCAACTCAAAGAGTTAAAAGCGAAGTTAAAAACCCCCAACATGATCCGCGCCTTATGGGATCGCGGCCGTCCTTCGCCGACCTACATCTATCGCCGGGGCGATGAAAACCAGCCGACGCGACTCGTTGAACCGGGACCGCCGTCTGCGATTGCCGATGGTATTTCACCCTATCATGTGGAACCGATCAAACAGACGACCGAGAAAACCGGCCGCCGACTCGCCTTTGCTCGCTGGCTGACGCAGCCCGATCATCCGCTGACGTCGCGTGTCATCGTGAATCGTATCTGGAAGAAACATTTCGGCACCGGGATCGTCAAAAGTCTGGATAACTTCGGTGCGTTGGGAACGCCGCCCAGTCATCCGGAACTGCTCGACTGGCTGGCTGTCGATTTTGTGAAGCAGGGCTGGCAGTTTAAAAAACTGCACCGTCTAATCATGACGTCGCAAGCATATCGGCAGTCGTCTGCTATCACACCCGAACATCAAAAGAGCGACCCCGAAAACAGGCTTCTCTCCCGGATGCCTTTGCGACGACTGGAAGCAGAAGAACTACGCGACTCGCTGATATTTACCGCTGGTGAACTGGATGAAACTCAATTCGGAACACCGGCCGCCGTGGAAGTCCGCCCCGATGGACTCGTCACTGCGAAGCGAACCCAACAGGGCTGGCGGCGCAGCGTGTATGTCCGTCATCGTCGCAAGGAAATGCCCACGTTTCTGGAAGTCTTCGATCTGCCTCAAATGAATCCGAACTGTACGGCTCGACAGAATTCGACCGTCGTCTCGCAGCCGCTGCTGCTGGTAAATAATAAACTGGTGCATGACCTCGCCGACCTGTTTGCCAAACAGGTTCGAACCCGTGCAGGCAACGATCCGAAACTGCAGATTGAAACCGCTTATCAACTGGCGTTTCAACGCGATCCACTGCCTGGGGAAACAGAGATTGCTCTGGCATCGCTTAAGTTATTAGGTCAGCCAGTTGAGAACCAGAAGCAGAAAGACAAAACCGCCCCCGATGGTTTAACCGAATATTGTCACGTGTTATTGAACTCCGCCGAATTTCTTTACATCGATTGAAACGACCATGCCTGTTCCACCATCACACAATTCGCTGATGTCTGAAATCTCGCGCCGTAGTTTTTTCGACCGCATGACAGACGGACTGTACGGCGTGGCATTGACGGCGCTAATTGGTCAACAGCAGCGTTTGCAGGCAGCAGAAAAGCAACAGCATCACGCGGCGTCCATCCCCGAAAACCTGGCTCCCAAACGCCCGCACTTCGCCCCGCGTGCGACTTCGGTGATTCATCTCTGTATGCAGGGCGGCCCCAGTCAGGTCGATCTGTTTGATCCCAAGCCAGCTCTGAAAAAGTTTCATGGCAAGACCGCACCACGCGAATTAACCGGCAACGCCGTCTTCGAAAAAGACCGTACCGGCAAGCTGATGCAAAGCCCTTTCGAATTCAAACAGCGTGGCAAAACGGGGGCCTGGGTTTCCGATGCGCTGCCGCATATCGCACAGGAGGTCGATGAACTCACCATTGTCCGTTCGATGTATAACGTGCACCCCAACCACGAGCCCGCCATTTACAAACTGCAGTCGGGACAAACCTTCCCCGGCCATCCGGCCCTCGGTTCCTGGATTACCTACGGGCTGGGCAATGAAAATCAGAACCTGCCCGCATATGTCGTATTGGCCGATCCCAGCAATCGCCTGCCCGTGAATAATGTGGACAACTGGATGTCCGGCTATCTCTCACCCCTGTATCAGGGAACCCGCATGAAGGCCACCGGTTCTCCGCTGTTGAATCTGGCACCCGATTATTCGAGCGTAGAACAGGTCGCCCGTACCAAACAGGATTTGCTCAAACAACTCGACCGCCTGCACCAAAAACAGCGCCCCGGCCAGATGGAACTCGAAGCCCGCATTCAGAACTACGAAATGGCGGCCAATATGCAGCTCGAAGCAACAGAGACGCTGGATATCTCGCAGGAAACATCACAAACGCTTTCCATGTATGGTATCGATGAGAAAGAGACCGACAGTTTCGGTCGACGTTGTCTGCTGGCCCGCCGCCTGGTTGAGAACGGCGTCCGCTTCGTGCAGCTCTACACCCGCGGCCAGATCTGGGACAATCATTCCAATATCAACAAATCACTCCGCAACGCCTGCGGGCAGACCGATCTCCCGATTGCCGGCCTGCTGAAAGATCTCCGGCAGCGCGGCTTATTGGATAACACACTCGTTCTCTGGGGCGGAGAATTTGGTCGCCTGCCGACCGCACAGATCACTTCCGCTGCCAAGATGAACGTCGCTGGCCGCGATCATGGCCCGTATGGGTTCTCGGCCTGGATGGCAGGCGGCGGTGTCAAACAGGGCCTCGTCTACGGTAATACCGACGAAGTCGGCTACGCCTCGGTCGAAAACCGCGTCAGCATTCAGGACTGGCACGCCACAATCCTGCATCTGCTGGGCATGGATCACGAGAAGCTGGTTTACGATCGCAATGGCCTGGGAGAACGTCTGACGCATCAGCACCCGACCCACGTCGTACACGATATCATTGCGTAATGTGTCGATGTCCCGCTGCTCTCAGTCATTCATGAAGATTTATTGAAGACGCCTCAATTCGGTCGCTGAGATCTTGCCGACCTCTTGGAATTCTCAAGTGTCTCTGTCATGATGAACGTGTCTTCTGATACCAGTCACCACTTCGATTGAGAGAGAGTTCTGATGAAATTGTTTTCCCTGTTCGCGATCATCGTCTGCTTAGTACAATCAAGCACTTTGATTGCCAGTGACCAGGCGACCCCCGAACTGTTTTTAAAGAACGGCGTCACCGCCCATCGCGGCAATTCAAGCGAGTTTCCGGAGAACACGTTACCCGCGTTTCAAAGTGGTATCAAAGTCGGCGCGGACTGGATCGAACTCGATCTATTTCTCACCAAAGATGGCAAGCTCGTTGTCACGCACGACAAAACCACCAAGAGGGTCGGCGATAAAAGTCGGACTGTCGCTCACTCGACTTACGCCGAACTAAAAACCGTCGACGTCGCGACTGACTTCCGCAAACGGCATCAGAAAACAAAACAGGAGTGCCCGTTTCAGCAGATGCCACTTCTCGAAGATGTGTTGAAGCTGGTCAAGCAGCAGCACCGCACCCGCGTCTCCATTCAGCCCAAAGCTGACTGCGTGAAACAAGCGGTCGCATTGGTCAAACAACTCAAGATGGACCCCTGGGTCGGCTTCAATGACGGCAGCCTGACCTATATGTCCCAAGTCAAACAGTTGGCTCCTAAGATTCCCGTCTTCTGGGACCGCGGCGCCAATACCGATATCGACGCCGACATCAAAATCGCCAAAGCACGCGGCTTCGAAGCCCTCGTCCTGAATCATCAGGGCATCACCCCGGAGAAGATCCAGAAAATCAAAGCCGCCGGCCTCGAACCGGGCGCCTGGACTGTCAACGACCCGAAGCTGATGAAACAACTACTCAAGCAGGGCATCGAGCGGATCTACACTGATGACCCCAGGTTGTTGCTCAAGTTGAAATAAAATCACCACCAGAGTATGTTCGTCTCCATTGATACAACCAGTGGAACTGTTTTTTGCGCGAACTTGCATGCGAGATACAACCGGGACAGATCAACATGGCCAAAAAGAAATCAGCGCCACGAAAAAAACAGACCAGTAAAAAGAAGCGTCCTCAAGCAATCAATCCTTTCACGGGAGAGCCGATGGATGCGATCGACTGGGGCGATGTGTTTGAACTGGTTGAAAAAAATAAAACGAGCACGTTGAAGAATCTGTTCGAAGACGGCATGACATTCGAGGAGTTCCAGAATACGTATTGGGGACGTCTGGAAGACAACGAATATCTGCATCGTGCAGCCGAGCAGGGGACTCTGCCGATGGTCAAGCTGCTGATTGAACAGGGAGCCGACCCGGACGAACTGGACGATGTCTATCAGACGCCACTCGAAAGAGCATTTCTGGCGAAGAAAAAACAGGTCGCGAAATATCTGTTTGAACGTACCCAATCAGAGACTGCAAAACAACTGGTAAAAGACACTCTGTATCCCAGCCGTAAAAAAGGTCGCAACCTGCCTCAAATTGATCCAGAATTGAAACAGGCGATCGAGGAAAAATCTCTGAAAACAGTACGGGCCTTGATCAAAAATGGAGTGCCGGTAAATGCCAAGTTTAAAACAGAATATAAGTGCGACAGCACTCCACTGAAACTCGCAGTGGACCTCAACGCATTGAAAATTGCCGAGGCATTATTAATTGCGGGAGCCAATCCAAACCCTGTACCAACTGAAGATCATCCCTTGGCGACAGCCCTGTTCAGGCAGTCTGCAAAGATGATGTCCCTCCTGCTTGAACATGGTGCCAACCCGAATCATCCCGGCGATCTGAAAAAAACCTGCTTAATGGACGCAGTGGATCGCGAAGAAATTCAGTTCGTCAATCTCTTACTGGACGCGGGTACCGATCTGAATCTGCGAGATGCGGAAGGCCGTCAGGCAATTCATTTTGGGAGTTTCTTAAAGTCCCATCGATATGATCCACAAAAAGAGAAGAAAAAGCTGCTTCACTCAGCGAACATTACAATCCGGCTCATCGAAGCAGGCACCGATCTGCAGGCAGAGCCTGAAAGTGGAAGTACAAAACTGATGGGACTCTACAGCGAGCCTCGCTGGGGAGACACGCATCAACGCTATCTGGACTTTAAAGCGGCGCTCATTGAGGCTGGTGTACTCGATACCAGAATTGATGATCTGCTGGGGCTGGTAAGACAGAATAAAATAACAGAGGTCAGGAAACTGATAAAAGAGGGCGTGAATGTGAATCACCGGGGTGATCTTCTCCCTTTTGCCGGTCAGGTCACTCCCCTGGCGATGGCGGTGATCTGTGGTCATCACATACTGGCAGAATTGCTGCTCAAATCTGGTGCGAATTCGGATACCCAGTCAAAGTCATTTCGTTTTGGCGTGGAGGACCCGAATGCCGAGGAACCCAGACCTTATAATGTCATGGAGGAAGACCCACACTACTTCGGTCATGGTTTATCTTGGGTGCGCCCGTTGGGTATCGCAGTCTGGAAGAATGATCCTGAAATGATCCAAATTCTGGCTGATGCAAATGCCTCATTGATGCTGAGTGCAGGCGATGGAGGATCCCCCTTGGTCTGGGCAATCGATCTCGCGCACCTGGAGTCTGTTCAGGCTTTGCTCAGTGCAGGCGCGAACCCGCACAAGTCCAGGAGTAGTAGTGCTGACGCTGTTTTTTATGCCAATCTGGATCACACTCATCCCAATATCAAAAAGCTGGTCAACCGGGCAGCGAAGAAATTCAAATAAAATTCCGTTGAGTTATAACAATGATCCTCCCCCTGAATCAAAACATTCACCACTGGAGACTTCATGACAACGCCACTCGATCAACTCAACTTCGGTCCTCATAACGACGCGGTGCAGGAAGTCATTACCTTCGTGCAGTCTGGGAAACTCCTGTCGACCCCCTTTGATCAGCAGTTGGCAGAAACATCCGGTTACAAGATCAAGCTGATTCATACTTTCGAAGAGATTGACCTGTATCGAAAGTCTATGAATGATTGCATGGATGATTACGAACCGTATATCAAGCGCATTGACTGGGATGATCTTTTACGCCGAGACGTCGGCATATTAGTAAACTGGGGAAATACGACAGAAGAATTTAAAGAGATCCACAAGTTAAGTGATTTTCTGGCTCCCCAGTTTGAGCAGCTCTGGGATCAGTTCATTATCCTGATGAATGATCTACTCAATCAGATCCTGGTGAATGATCAACTCAACCAGATCCGGATTAAGTATGAGGCGGCTTGCGTTGCCGAAGGATTGTATATGATCTGTAAGTGCCTAGCGCTCTTCGGCAGAGACAATCCGTGTATGCACGAGACCCTGTTTCCCATCTATCAGGCAGGCGGGTATCCCTGTGGTTGGTCTGGTGCATTTCCTCGCGGGCAGGTGGCAGTCTTTGTGCCTGATCCCAGTATCTCCTGTAGGTTTCCCCAAGAGAAAAAGCCTCGCGTTTTTGCGGACCTTGAGGCGTGGAAATCGGCATGGGAGGAAGAACCAGAATTGATTCGCTCTCAAAAACCGTTCAGCTCAGATCAACCTCAGCTCTGGCACGGCATTTCATCTCTAGAGGGAGAGTATGCTTATGCTTACCTGGAAGACCATATTGATCTGGTTTGTGGATTTCTGGAAGAAGTTCACAAGCGAGATTTATTTTCACTGTCAGGTGACATCGCAGGAGAACAACTTATCTTGCCTAAGCACTTTCTGGTACTGTTGACTGTTAGAGGAATTGAGGGAACTTATTTTATTTCCAGTGGTCGCCAAATTGATACAGCAAATCTTGTAAAATATATCACTGACGAATACGAGACCGGCGGTTTTTTCTTTGAGGTCAGCAGCAAAAATCAAACCGTTTGCTTTTACCACTATGACGAAGACGGTTATTGCGACGAAAAACTGGAAGCGGGTTTGGATGGCTCTGATGAGATTCATTTCCAGTCTGATCTCAGAACTCTGGACATTCCGCTGAAGCAAGAAAACCTGTTTGAGCTCGTCAACGGCTGTTTCGAGTATCACGGGCTCTGTGATCTGATGCTGAATGATGACGCGCTGATCAGTGGCCCCAACGAACAGGGCCTTTCAACCGCCACCTTCAAGCGAATGCCTGATCTCAAGTATGAAATCGATATCCTCAATCTGGACTGAGGATATCGTGAACTTCCACACCCGGCTTACATTACATTAAAATCGTTCCGATTCTCACCAGCTTAGTGTCATAACTTGTTTATCACTGGAAACTTCATGACGACACCCCTCGATCAGCTCGACTTCGGTCCTCTCAACGACGCAGTTCAGGAAGTCATCGCTTTTGTGCAGTCCGGAAAACTCCTCTCAGTTCCTTTCGATCAGCAGTTCGCAGAAACGTCCGGTTACAAGATCAAGCTGATTCATACTTTTGATGAGATCAACTTGTATCGAAAGTCAATGAATGATTGCGGGGTTGATTATAAACCCTATATCAGATGCGTTGACTGGGATGATCTTTTGCGTGACGACGTTAACAAACTGATGGAGTATGGAGATTGGCCCGGGATTTATATCAAGATCAAGGAGTTAGAGCTCGCTCTGAATACTGTGTTCGAGCAACTTAGGAAACAGCTCTTCATCCTGGTGAATGATCAGCTCAAAGGGATCCTGAGTAAGGAAGAAGCCGATCTCATAGTCGATGGGATGTATATGGTCTGCAAAAGCAGAACACTCTTCAATAAAGAGAGCGGGTTTTTCCACGAAAGCATCTTTCCCATTTACCAGGCAGGGGGCTATCCCTGTGGCTGGTCTGGTGCGTTCCCCCGGGGGCAGATGGTCGTTTTCGTACCGGATCCCAGCGTCCCCTGTATCTTCCCTGAAAGAACAGATGATCCTATTTGCGAAAAGGACAGGGATGAGCAGTTGGAATCGATTCGCTCTCAAAAACCATTCAGTTCGAATGAGCCCCGGCTCTGGCATGGTATTTCTTCACTGGATGGAGAGTATGCTTACGCTGCGATAGACGTTCACATCGGACTGGGTTTGAGAGCCTTGCTGGATACAATCTGGCCCGATTCAAAGGAGCGGGCCGAAAAAGAATCAGAGGCTGTTTTGGATAATATCACAGGAGAGACATTTGCCTTACCAGAACGATTTATTCTGGGACTGATGCTCAAGGAAATAAAAAGAACTTATTTTGTATCGCATCCAGACAGTCGGGACATTATCGAAGAGTCCCAAGAAATCGTTGAAACAGGTGAGATTAGCGGCTTTGCCTTCGAGGTCAGCAGTAAAAATCAAACCGTTCGCTTTTACCACTATGACGAAGACGGTTATTGCGACGAAAAACTCGAATCAGACTCCGATGGCATACATTTCGAATCAGAATTAAGGACACTGGAAATCCCACTCGAGAAAGATAACCTACTTGAGATTGTCAACAACAGCTTTGAGTATCACGGCCTCTGTGATCTCATGCTGAATTACGATGCGCTGATCAACGGCCCCGACGAACAGGGTTTCTCAACCGCCACGCTCAAACGTATGCCCGAACTCAAGTATGAAATTGATATTTTGGATCTGGATTGAATCGATCTGGAGCATATTCGACGTTCCTGGATTCCCTCAATCTCGGAGTATATACATAGGAAAGTCGAATTGTATGGCAATGATTTCAACTGGCCCGGAAAAGAGTGATTCTTCATGACGATCATGCCAGGATTTCAAATGCTTTCCATGCAATTTGATGGTTTCAATTGCATCGGGAACCGAGAGTGCGTCTATTTGCTGACGCACGATTCGATAGAGCGGTTCAAAGTCATAATCATGCATAATATCGAATGCGTCTTCGTAAACGATTTCTTCATGAAGGTCCAACAGATTTACAATGGAATCAGTGAGATACTGCACTTCCTGCGGTAGCGACTGCTGCAACTCGTGGATCTGCTCAGGAGTAACAAGGGTCTTTTCTCGAGGAGGCAGTTCGGGAAGTTCCGGGACTTCAAAACCCCAAGATTTGATTTTGAAACTGGAAATAATTTCATGCCAGTTTTTTTTATCTCGTTCAAATGGTTCAGAAGACCTAAGATATATCTCAGCATACCTCTGACTGGGATATTCAAGAAATAGATTCCAGATATAACCCATGAAGCTGACTTCTTCGTCGAACATTTCAATCCCAATAATTTCTTCTGTATTTGGGAGTATGTTCGAAGTACCTTTGTGTTTATGAGCCATGTCATACGGAATATTTTGACGAAAATATCCCCTTGCGTTTTCAAGCTTCTTCGAAGAAACAGCCTGAAACAAACAGATTGAAATATCAATGGACGCTTTCTTTGTCTCGAAATCGTGACGGTAAAAATGATAGACCGTCGGGCCGGGATTCGGTGAGGCATGACAGCTATCCGGGATTAAAACCGAGATATAATCATTCGAAAATTCTGTCAGCATTCAGGATTCCAATAATTCGTTTCTACAGCTTCACTCACGAGTAATTTCGTTAAGCCTGTCCGTCTTTGAGTGAGTTAATTTCTCGCAAGATCTTGCTCACAATGCTCAACACGAATACTCATTCAGCCCAAATATATTTAATTTTACTTACTGTATTTTCAATGAATCACTGACAGCAGTCGGTTCCCAACTGCACCAGCTGTGCGGCTACGCGTTGCAGATCGGGTTCGATGATTTCGGGTTGCTTTGCCAGGGGATAAAGTTGGGCGCCGGGGCGTGAGACAAACGCGCCGCGCCAGCCGGCCCAGAGGGCACCGGCGATGTCCCAGCCATGTGCGGCGATCAGCATGCAGTCTTCCGGCGGCACCTTCATTTTGCGGGCCGCCCATTTGTAAACGTGCGAGTGTGGCTTGAACATCTGCAGCTCTTCAATACTCAACCGGGTTTCGAACAAATCATACAAGCCTGCATTTTTCATCTGCGTATCGACGCCCGCCTGCGAGGAATTCGTTAACGTCACAATCCGATAGCCGGCTTGTTTCAGTTGTTCGAGGGCCGGCTTCACATCGGGGTGCGGGGGCAACGAGCGAATCGGAGAGATCGCCTGTTTCGCGTCTTCATCAGTTAGTTCGATCCCTTCATTGCGGGCCACCATCTGCAAAGTGGCGGCGCCGATGACGCCGAAATCGTCGTAATGATCACCGACCGTCGCGACCAGCGAATGCTGCAGCATCGTAGTAAACCAGAGCGGCAGCAGATCGGGACGGCCGCCGAGGGCCTGTGCGACACTCGCTTTCATCGAGTCCAGATCAAGCAGCGTTTCGTTGACGTCAAAGAACAGACACTTCGGTCGTGAGTTCATCGTGGGCTCCCTTTGTTCCTGCGCTGAAATGAGCGTTGGCAGCATCCCCGCAGCGATGCCGGCACCGGCAGTCAGAAAAAGCCGGCGACTGTTGGCAGCGGCTGACGTTGAATCCGATTCGTGAGCAGGCGACATCCCTTCGTCCTTCCTCTTTTTGATCACACAATACTGCGACTGATGCGAGAACAGTGGCTACAGTATACAGGAATGGATTTTTCATTCCAGCTCATTCAGCCTGGCAAGACGAGAAGAATTTGAGCCCCCGCACTTTAATGCAGCCGTTACTTTGGCTGCTTCAGATGCTCATCGAAGAACTTGAGGATCTGGGCGTCAATGTCAGGTGCATTGAATTCACGGCCACCATGTCCGGCTCCTTCGACGACCCGCAGTGTGACGGGCACCTTCTTTTTCTGCAGCGCCTGATGCAACAAGTAGCTCTGATGCACGGGCACCAGAGGATCTTTTGAGCCATGAATGATCAGAAACGGGGGGTCCTGTTTGTCGATGTAGGTAATCGGGTTGGCTTTGGCGACTTTGTCTTTGTTTTCCAGAATCGGGCCGCCAATCAGCAACGATTCAGGCGAACGGGGATCGTTGTGTTTGAAACGGGCACCGGGAAGAGCATGCGCGTCCATCTGCAGAAAGTCGGTCGGTCCCCACATGTCGCAGATCGCCTGCACGCTGCTGGACTGATCAAGGTGAGTGCCCACTTTCCCTTCCAGGTCTTTGTTACTTCCACTGGTTCCCAATAGCGCGACCAGATGACCGCCGGCAGAGGAACCTCCCACGCCGATGCGACGGGCATCGTAACCATACTTGTCGGCGTGCGCCCGCAGCCAGCGAATCGCAGCTTTGCAGTCATGAATCTGTGCCGGAAACGTTGCCTCGCCACTCAGACGGTAGTTGATGCTGGCGCACGCATAACCGGCATTGATTCCCACAGCCAGCAACTTGCCGCCTCGTCCTTTGTCTCCATTGCGCCAGCCTCCTCCATGAATCCAGACCAGTAGTGGTGGATTTTTGACTCCTTTAGGGAGATAGAGATCGAGCAACAGCGGTTTCCCATTTATGTTGGCATATTCCAGATCACGATGTTCGACCACGGAATCGCGTAAACGACGGGATCGTTCTCGCGGCGGCGGCTGCGCTACTATCGGCCCGTCACACAGAACGGTTCCTGTTAAGAGCATGATCAACATCGTACAGATCAGTGGTTTCATTTAGTCATTCTCCTAGTAGTTCCCCTAGTGGTTCTCGCTTCAGAAATCAGTGCCTTAACTGAACGCCAGTAACTTCTCTCATTGAACACATCTGCTTTCAATTCGTTTCTCTTCTATTTGACTCGACTGAATTCTTCCGCGGATCCTGATGAATTCTAAAGCTGACTTTGACAAGTAAGTACCTATATAAAAAGCGGTTAGAACGATACAGTGCCACTAATTTTTGTTTGTGAAATAATTTATAAATATTCATTAAAAAGTTGTGTTGTTTAAACAATATTATTAAGATATTACCTGCTCTCTTAACATTTCTGCTGAGCCGCCTCGCAATCAATTCGAACGAAAAAACAGTATTTCTTCTCATGAATGACTTACTGACATGTATACAGATAATTCATATTTTGTTGTACGTCTTTATGCTCATCCTTCTTTTTTTAGCGAGTGAATTTGATGAACGATTTAAACCAAAGGAAACGTGGTTTTACGCTGATTGAACTTCTAGTCGTGATTGCCATTATTGCGATTCTGATTGCATTGCTGCTACCCGCCGTCCAACAGGCTCGAGAAGCAGCGCGACGATCCCAGTGTAAAAATAATCTGAAGCAATTAGGGCTGGCGTTTCACAATTACCATGACAATTTTTCGATGATGCCAACAGGCTATTTTGATACCGCGGGCTATATTTCCGGCTGGGCAGCACGGATTCTGCCCTATATCGATCAGGCTCCCCGCTACAATGCCATCGGTTCGATGGGCGAGATGACTAACCTGATGCCCTACCGGTTCACCACTGCTCCACATAACGGAGACGACAGTATCTTTACTGATCCCATTACCGTCTTCATCTGTCCTTCCTCAGAAATTGGAGAGCGATCGACAGATTTTTCCACAAGCTGGGGAGGCAACCCGGGCAATGATGGTTCGCTGCATTACCGGGGCAATGGAGGTTCTGTTGATGTCGGCTTTGTGAATGGCTCTAATTCCAGCCGCCATTATGCTACGTCGGGAGTGCTCTACCCGCGACATAAAACGCGATTTCGTGACATTACTGATGGCACTACGAATACGTTTCTGCTGGGAGAATTATCCAGCTACATCGGCTGGAGCGGTGGAAAAGGGGGCTGGGATGATATCGTTCCCTGGACCTGGGCGACGTATGCTTATGGGAGTCCTCCAGGAGCCGATGGTTACCTGATGATCGACACCAAACTCGTTCAATATCCAATTGGTTCCGGCAACCATTCTCAATACGGTGTCGGCTGGCGTAGCCAGCACGTAGGAGGCACACATATGCTGCTCTGCGATGGCAGCGTCCGGTTCCTCTCTGAAAGCTTGAGTCTGGATCTACTGAAGTCACTGGCAACCCGGGGAACGGGTGAAGTTGTAGGCGAGTTTTAAACAGCGCGCCTCGCTCAGTGTGATCATAAAACAATGTAACCAGACTCTTTTTCCATATGGAATCTTTATGAACAAAACTTTGACATTCACAAATCAGTTGTTGTTTTGGGGCGTTCTCCTATCACTGCAAACCCTGGTTGGTTGTTCCAGTAATTCGGACCAACTTCCCACCGGAGAAGTACATGGAACCGTGACCTACCTGGGAAAACCATTGCCTGCCGGCTCGGTGACATTCATACCTGATGGCACTGGTAAAGCGGCGGCGGGTGAGATTCAGGCAGATGGTACTTACACGCTGACCACCTATTCCAAAGGTGACGGCGCCACGATTGGCAGCCATAAGGTGATGATCATTTCAGAAAAAGATACGTCTGAACTTCCCGCAGAATCGGCGGAAGCCAATGTGGACCTTTCACTGATTCCGGAAAAATATGGGATGAGTCCCAAGACATCCGGACTGACTGCCGAGGTCAAAGCAGGCGACAACGAAATCAATTTTAATCTGGAATAATTGAGAGAGACAATCAGCTGTGTTTCCTGTTGAAGAGGTGATTACTTTTGCGAAGGTAGTCACCTCTTTTTACACACATATCACAAAACCCTTTTGTATCGTAGCGACAAGCGCAGACCGCAATTGAAGCGTAGAGCCCCATTCAAATATCAACAAAAGGAACGACGTTCTGTCAGGCCCCTTACTCTCTCTACCTCTACTGAAAAATGGGGGAACTGCCTGGAAGTGGCTTCTGCTTTCGTCGACACCAGCTAACACAAGTACTGAAACCTCATTCACCTATACAGTGTTCCATGAGCAGGGAATTCTCAGAAACTGATACATGCCGCCTCATAAATAAGTTGTATTTAGTATAAGCCCTCACTAATATAGACCTTGGCATTTATTAGTGACGTCCTGCCTCACATTCATTCCAGCCAAACTTCTCCTGCAACACATTTTGAATGGGTTTCCATTCAACCCCCGTTCCAATTTCTTCCAGATCACGATGATCTCACCGGGAAGCTGGAATTAATGCGCGCTCTTTATTTATTGCGTTTACTAGATCTTTTTTTTGTTTTTGCGAGAGAAACTTATGAGAATTCAGGCACTACACAAGCGTGGTTTCACACTGATTGAATTACTGGTTGTCATCGCCATTATCGCGATCTTGATTGCGTTACTGTTGCCGGCAGTGCAACAGGCGCGGGAAGCAGCCCGCAGGTCACAATGCAAGAACAATTTGAAACAGATTGGTCTGGCAATGCACAATTACCTCGACGCCTTTACAACTTTTCCCATTGGCGGATTGAAAAACAGTCGGGGTCCTAACTGGCGCGTGGGCCTGCTGCCCTACTTTGATCAGGCACCGGCGTACAATCAGATTAGTTTTAACAGCAGCTTCTGGGCGCACTCCGGTTTGCAACCGGTCTTGACCACGTTACGAGTGCCCGGATATGTTTGCCCTTCCAGTCCCCATGGAATGGTCAACGCCGATATTCCACTCTCTCGTGAGAGTATGGTCCATGACTATGTCGGAATTACGGGCGCTACACCTGACCCTGCCGGTCGCACGACTGTCTGTACGGCAGCGAATATTGTCAGTGGCGGGACGTATTGTAATAACGGAATGCTGACCGTTTATTTCGCACGTCGGATGCGCGATTGCACGGATGGTTCGAGCAATACAATTATCGTCGCCGAGCAGTCCGGGAATGTCGGGGGAGTCGAAAACAGTGCCAATCCTCTGGGAGGCTGGCATGGCTGGGTCAACAACTCCGGCGAACAGATGGAGGCTGGCACAAGCCTGACTTCTCTCGGTTCAGTCAATGGATATCTCGGCGGCATGACAACCGTACGATATCCTCCCAACGCCTATTGGAAGTCCGGTGCTCCCTCCAGTGCCAGTTCGGAATACGAAGTCAACACAGTGCTGAATTCATTCCATGTCGGGGGAATTCATGCCTTGCTGACCGATGGCGCGGTTCGATTCATCTCTGATAATATCAGCATGGACACGTTACGACAGCTTTCCGTGCGAGACGATGGCCAGGTCATCGGCGAATTCTAATTTGAGGAAGTACAGCCTCACAAAGAAACTCCGACTGCAACCTGTCGGAGTTTCTTTTGTGGCACTCGAATTCCAATTCCTCTTGCAAGCAAATTTTATGTTTCGCGTCCTTGCAGATCGCATCAGTCTGCGAATACACCCTTACTGTCGCTTTTACATCCCAAAGGATCATTCATGCATTACGCACTGAAACAATATCAATTTTATCTCTTCTCTTTGATTCTGGCTCTGGGTTCTGTGGTATCACCCGGATGCAGCCACACACCTGGCGCTGAGAAACCACGCAGTGACATTCAGCTGACCATTCTTTCCGGAGGCGCGCCCGTTACGGAAGGCATGGTAAATCTGGAAAACCCGGAAACAGGAGAAGGAGGAGGCGGTGTCTTGACCGCTGACGGGAAGGTGACGATTCCGAATGTGGTCCTCGGAACTTATACCGTCACGATTGTCCCCCCTGACCCCGATCCGGTTCCGCCGGAACCTGGTCAACCCGCGACCGCGCCCAAAACGTTCAAGAACATTCCGAAGAAGTTTCGAGAAAATAATGCCAGCCCACTTAAGGTAGAAGTCAAAGCGGATTCCAATGAATTCACGTTTGACCTGAAAGACGCTGGTTAAAGAAGACCTCTGATTCTACTCTGCGATGTCTACTCTGCGATGTTGGCTTGATTCTCGTAACGACGATTGTGCGAGCAACTTTTTTTGTTGATTCCTTTATCTGATTACAAGATTAGTCAGATAAAGGAATCGACGGTGATCATCACCAGAATCACCACACCGATGGCCATCTTTCCAACGACACCTAGAATTCGGCCGATAAACGCGGCTCGTCCGATTTCGAGACGATCAACCGACGCGTTCCCTTTCCAGACTTCACCCAGATACGCGCCAATGTAAGCCCCCACACTTCCCCCTAAAACGGCGCCGATGACCGTTCCTAAAGGTGGCAGGAACGGAGTGCCGACCATGGCCCCGATCACACTTAGCAGGAACGTGCCCAACAGAGAAAGAATCATAGCCCGACGGCTGGCCCCTTTTTTGGCCGCTCCCGCGGACCCTCCCAGCATTTCAACCAGTTCGCCAAGACCGGCGAGCGCCACCGCGATCAGCAACACCGTCAGCGAGATCCCATTCTCTCCAGGCATGAAGGCATAAAACAGCGCAGACAGAAGTACCATGACCCAGTTACCGGGCACTAGAAACAGAATCGAGCCCCAGGCTGTCAGATTTGCCAGCAGCAACAACGTTGCCATCAAGTAATAAAAAGTGACCGGAAGCCAGTCATAGAGCCACTCAAAAGACATTTAGGATCGCCTGAAGAAAGGGTTTTGCATCCACCATTGGAAAGAAACCAGTTTATGGTTTCACAGTGTCGAACGTAATTGATCTTCGTAAACGGTGATGAATTATTGCGGAATGCAAAAAAAAGACGAATGTTGAACCACATTTTGAGGTTATTCAAATAGGTCGAAATAGTCCAGAACTTCGCAAAACAGTGTGCGCCTGGACATGTTTTTCGACCAATGGGACAGGCAATGATTGTATTTGTCTCAATTCAGGGGTAAAATTCCAAGTTTGATACGCCATTGATGGACGAAAATTCTTATAATCATCAATGACGTTTGATGTCAAACAGGGGTGATTTGCGCCCGATTTACTACTGATCAGAGTCAGCAGACCAAAGTGAGCTGCTGAGCAAGCGCCTATTTCAGTCTAATCCAAGGAGCAGGCCGTGAGTATTGTCAATTCCGCCAGGGACGTTCATGTTGACGAAATTGTAGACGTTGAACCCCACAACTGGATGAACATGAAGGAAGTGCCGGCCTGGTTTATCAGCTTGGGCGTGCATTTGTTAATCCTGCTTGTTCTGGCAAGTATTACACGGATTACGCTGCTCGATTCCGAGCATGCGATTATCTCATCGATCGAAGAGTTGGATCAGAACGTGTTCGCCATCGATCCGACCATCCAGGATGTGGTTGGCAGCACCGGCGATTCAGAGATCCTGTCCCCTTCGATGGCAGCCGCGCCACAGACATCGCGCGAACAGCAGGAAGCGATGCAGAATCAGCTGGAAAGTGAAATCGAAACTCCGGAGCCGATCTTTAATGACGAGTTGACTCAGCCCGCCAAAGAAGAATTGATGGCGTCTGTCGAAGTCACCGGTGAAACAGACCGTCCCGAAGGAGGTGTCGCAGGAGCCATCGACCGTTTGACTCTGGAAATTGCCGCAGCCGCCAAAGAAAAGAAATTACTCGTCGTCTGGTTGTTTGATGTTTCCCCTTCGGTGAGCAAACGCCGCAATGAAATCGCCGACCGGTTTGAAAACGTGTATAAACAGCTGGGCATTCTGGACGTAGTTGAAGATCAGAGCTCGCTAAAAACCGCGGTCGCCGCCTTTGGTGCAACGACCAAGTTCGTCACGAAAGACCCAGTAAGCGATATCAAAGAAGTCGTCTCACAGATTCGTTCGATCAAAGAAGATACAAGCGGAGACGAAAATGTTTTTGCAGCGGTGAGTATGGTTTCCAAACGCTGGCTCTCTTACAAAAAACAGGGCCGCCGCAACATGATGGTGATCATCGTGACCGATGAAGCAGGTTCCGATATGCAGAATCTGGAAGAGGCCATCATGCTCACCAAGCGAAACGGCATTAAATGTTATGTCGTCGGAAACGCATCTCCCTTCGGCCGACGTGAAGTGATTATTAAAGATTTTGAAATTGAACCAGGAATAAAAGTCGACGCGATTTCTGACACCGGACCGGAAACGGTAATGCCCGAGCGGATCAAACTGCCTTTCTGGGGACAGAACGGCTACGATGCCAGCCGGTTAACTTCAGGCTATGGTCCGTATGGCCTCACCCGTTTGTGTGCAGAAACCAACGGAATTTATTTCATTACAGAAGATGCCCTGGGTGCCAAATTTAATCCCGCCGACATGCGGAACTATCACCCCGATTATGTTGCGATTCGTGACTATCAGAGAAAACTCGAAGGCAATGCGGCAAAAGCAGCACTCGTCAAAACCGCAGCAGCAACGCAGTTTTCGAAACGCAAATTACCGACGCCTACCCTGAATTTTCCTGCGAACTCGGACAATGTGCTCCGACAGGCAATCACGGCGGCTCAAAAACCGGTTACAGAATTCGACTACGGTTTGAACGAGCTGCAGATCATGCTGGAGCTGGGGTTGAAAGACCGCAAGAAAATTACCGAACCACGGTGGCGCGCCAACTACGATCTGGCTTTGGGGCGCGTGTTGGCAACCCGTGTGCGAGCCTATGGTTACAATACCGTTTTGGCAGAAATGAAAAGTAGCCCAAAATCATTCGAGAATAAAGACAACAAGAATAAAGACAATAATGCCTGGAAACTGGTGCCCGCTAAAGATGTGCGCTCCAGCCCATCCGTACGGAAATTGAGCAAACAGGCCACCGAGCTACTGAACGGCATTATTGATGAGCATCCGGGAACTCCCTGGGCTTTTCTGGCTGCCAAAGAATTGAATCAGCCACTCGGGTGGGAATGGAAGGAAATGAAGGTGAACCTGGACCCGCAGGGGAATCGCGTCAGAACACCAAACCCACGTTTTGAAGAAGAACGTCGTAAGAGAGATGCAGCACTCAAAAAACGGGGCGCTGATACCAACAAACCACTCAAAATCTGAGTGATCATATATTGTGATGACAGACCTGATCATATTTTAAGGAACGGACACTCTGATTACCTGCAGCTGGTTCCAGTTCCGCATACATTTCAACTTATCTATCAACGGATCAATATCATTATGATGTTGAGATAAAACAGGCACTCATTTTGATTCGCTCACGCGATGAAAAATGGCAAGGGGGATTCTACTGATGGCTCGAGCGCGCGACTATTCAGCGTTTTTCACATCTTTGATTGTACATGCAGTCATTTTGTTTGCGATGGGAATGATCCATCATCATCTTACCGAAAATGAACCGGAAGTCGCGATCGAAACCATCTTCGACGATGAACGCGATCAAGCCGAGTTTGAACAGGTTCTGGAAACAGAACTGTCGGTCTCTGAAAACCTGAGCGTCACACCTGGTGGCACGGTTTCCACCAATGTCGGTGCATCGACGGCTCCCGCAATCTCCTCGCAGAAAATTGAAAAATCGGAAAGTCTGAAAGAGCCTGAAATCAAAATTACAGCGGGTGAAATTACCGCCCCCGGTGATGATATCCTTGGCGAAGATCTGGGTGTTGGTGAAGTCACCGGTGAAGTGGGTGCCGTAGTCGCGGGTTATGGCACCGCCATGAGCCGGATCTCCAAAGAACTCATCCGTATCATGCGTGAAGAAAAAATTCTAGTGGTCTGGCTGTTCGATGAATCGGGCAGTATGAAAGATGACCAGAAAGAAATCCGTGACAACTTCAATAAAATTTATGGCGAACTGGGGATTGCCGTCAAGCAGGAAGCCAAGACCCGCGCTCGTGATCAGACATTACAAACAGCCATTCTCAGTTACGGTGCCGGAGTCCACGTACATACCGCCAAACCGACCACTGACCTGAAAGACGTTCAGGAAGCCATTACGAAAATTCCCATTGATGAATCCGGCAAAGAGAATATGTGCCAGACCATCGCTGCCACCATTGATAAATATACCGTCATGGCACGCAAGACCGACCGCAGACTGTGTATTGTTCTGGTGACGGATGAATCAGGCGATGATGGTGCCGCCGTCGAAGAGGTCATCACCCGTGCCAAACGCCTCAAGACTCCGATCTACATTTTGGGACGCGAATCTGTCTTTGGTTATCCCTATGCACGCCAGATCTGGAGGGACAAAGTCTATGGTCTGGATCACTGGATTCAGATTAATCGAGGACCGGAAACCGCGTTTCCCGAATCATTACAGTATGATGGCCTCCATGGTCGTTGGGATTCCTTTTCTGCTGGCTTTGGCCCGTATGAGCAAGTTCGCATTGCCCGTGAAACCGGCGGGATCTTCTTTGTCTTACCGGGGAAGGAAGCACGCTTATCCGGTGCAGGTAAAGATGAGGCACGACAGTTCCGTTTTCAGGACATGAAAGAATACCAGCCTCTGCTCATGTCGCGACGAGAATACGACGCGACCCGCAGTGCCAGTAAGTTTCGCACGGCAATCTGGAAAGTGATTGTCACACTCAATCCTCATCTGGACAAGCAGTTGAATATCAGAGAACATCATTATCCCGTCAAGAAGAAAGAGTTTTACGATATCGGCAGCAAAGAAGTTCCCAAAGCGATCCGCGCGATGGGATTACTGCAGAAAGCTGTTGACATTCTTGAATCGATCAAACCGTTGCGGGCACAGGAAAAATCGCCTCGCTGGCGAGCCGCTTATGATTTAACTTTGGCGCAGTGCCAGGCGTATCGCGTACGGTTGTTCCAGTATTGTCTGGCCATGGATCAGCATGCCAAAAACATGCCGCCTCTCAAAGAGAAAAAGAACAATGAATGGAATGTCAGACGCGTTAAAAAGATACTGCCTCCCGATCCCGTCCAGGTTAAGCTGACCAAAGTTAATGTAGAAAAACTGAACGAACAACTGAAAAAAGCAGAGACACAGTACAAGCTTGTGATCAAAGAGCATCCAGGAACCCCTTGGGCACAACGGGCTCAGTATGAACTGAACGGCGGATTTGGAATGCAATTTGACGAAGGATTCCGAGATCCGAGGTACAGTAAAGTCGGGAAAGAAATCAAACTTCCCAAGCTATAAATCATGTTGAATTACTTAAGATCCTTAAGTCAAATGAGGGCACTTTCCTGAAAAAGTTCGGGGAAGTGCCCTGTTTACTTTTACAGGATGCGTTGACTGCGTAGCATATAGAAATAGAACACATTCCAAATCTCAACACTCACTTTCAGGAGTTTTCAACACGATGAAGATGCACCGCGCGACGAACTATTTCAATGCCTTCACTGGAATCATGGCCGCTCTATTGGTTTCTTCTCTCTTGGGAAGCACTGTCTACTCTGGTGAAAAAAACACCGAGACCGAAGAAGGTTGGATCAGCTTGTTTAACGGCAAAGATCTCACTGGCTGGCAAATTGCCGAAGAGGGTCCCTGGGAAGTCAAAGATGGCACGATCATCGTCACAGGCGAGCGATCACATCTCTTCACCGATAAAGAGTTCAAGAACTTCGAGTTCAAAGCTGACGTCAAAACCACACCAGGCAGCAACTCCGGTATTTTCTTCCACACCAAATTTCAGGAAAAAGGTTGGCCGACTCAGGGTTATGAATCACAGGTCAATGTGACTCACAAGGACCCCGTCAAAACAGGCAGCGTTTACAACCGAGTGAAGCTGTTTAAAACGCCCGCCAAAGACAATGAATGGTGGACACAGCACATCATCGTCAAAGGGCGTAATGTGGTGATTAAAATTAACGGCGAAACCGTCGTCGACTACACCGAGCCAGAAGGCGCAAAAGGTTCCCCGTCTCTGGGAGAAAAAGGAAGCTTTGCTCTGCAGGCCCACGATCCCAAGAGTGTTGTGTATTATAAAAACATTCGCGTCAAACCACTGGCCGACTAACCGCGGCGGCATTACATGCAATGTCTGTGATGAGCCCTCATCGTCTTGATCGAGGGCTTTTTTTCTTCTTGAACTTTGAATCCGTGTAAAGAGCCAACAAGTGAAACTGGGATACAATACCAATGGCCTGGCCTTTCATCGCTGGGACGACGCCATCCGATTGATCGCCGAAACCGGTTATCAGTCTGTCGCAATCACCGTGGATCACTATTGTCTCAATCCCTTCTCGTCTGATCTCCCCCAGCATTTAGAACAGATGCAGACTTTGCTCGATGAATATCAGCTATCGTCTGTGATCGAAACTGGCGCCCGTTTTTTACTGAATCCCCGCGCCAAGCATGAGCCGACTCTGCTCAGTACCACCACCGACGAACGCGCCACTCGTATCGATTTTTTGAAACGCTGCATCGATCTCGCCGCTGTCCTCAAATCGGACGCCGTTTCGTTCTGGGCAGGACAACTCAAACAGGACCTCTCCCGCGAACAAGCCCTGGCACGATTGGCTGAAGGCTGCCGGGAAGTCATCGACTACGCAGTGGAGAAACAGGTTCGCCTGGCTTTCGAACCTGAACCAGGCATGCTGATTGAAACCCTCCGTGATTTCGCAGACTTGACGGCACTTGTGGATCATCCCTGTTTTGGTCTGACCGTCGATATCGGGCATTTGCACTGTATGGGAGAGACGCCCATCAGTCAGTTCATCCAGCCCTGGGGCGACCGCATTTTCAATATTCACATTGAAGACATGGTACATGGTGTGCACGATCATTTGCGTTTCGGCGAAGGGGACATTGATTTTTCTGATGTCATGTCGGGCCTGCGATCTATCAATTTCACAGGTGGCATCCACGTGGAATTGAGTCGTCATAGCCATATCGCCCCGGATGTGGTCCGAGAGTCGTTCCAGTATCTGAAACAGTTCTCAGAAGCGGACTGAACCGCGGAGTCAGATATCGACTCGCCGCAGTCTTTACCCGTTCTCCCGGCAGTACTGATTGTACCAGTTGCACCAACTAGGTCAGTCCCGTTCCAGTCCTCCGTCTCCTGTTTACGATAAAGAGAGAAGAGGGCCGATGAACGAGTCGCTCAGGACTCTGTATTTACGTTGAAGGAAAGACTACCAACTGCGTACAGAGTACGCCCTGATTCCTATGAAGCACCCCACTCTTTTTTCGATCTTAAGCTGGCATGACCTCTTCGATCTCTAAAACATTCGAATTGTTGGCGCAAAGCAGAAATTCACACGCAGTCAATGCGTTAATTCTGGCTTTGGACGTCGAAGAACAGGAGATCCGAGAGCTGGCCGTTTCTGCTTTGCTGGGACAACAAAGCACCCGGGGACTGGTCGAAGTCATTCGACGCTATGCCACCCATACTACCGGGATCCGCAAACTGTTGGAAACAGAATCCAACGCGTTAGATTCTGCCATCAAACAATGCCTGCTGCATGGAAACCGCGAACTACAATACTGCGGCCTGGAATTTGTGCGTATCACCAGCGATTTCAGACAGATTCCTTCGCTGGTCACGTTGTATGAAAATAAACGCCTGGTCAACCATCAGCCGGATCTGGTCTCACAAACCCTGCGGTATCTGGTCAGCAAACTCTACGAGTATTTTCTGGATACTTCGGTCGATTCGGTTTACTCTCGAACGTTCCTCAGAAACGCGCAAAACATTCGACGCGATAATTTGAACGCCCTCGCGGCCGCTGCCGAGCATCTGAGCGAGTTGGATCGTCCTGAGGAAATTGTGGAAAGCCTGCTAATCCTGGGAAATGTGGGTGATCCCGCAATCCGTAAAATATTGTGGCATTCCAGTGATGAAACCAGAGAACTTGTAGAACAGGTTTTGAAGAATAGTAAACACATCGGGGTCATGCAATTGATCTGCGATTTTACGGAAGTCAATTACCCGAACCCGAAAGCCCTCGAAGCCATTTCCGAGCGGGAAGACCCCGAGTTCATCGCACATCTACTCCGCTGGCTTCCGGAGCGCGTTTCAGACCTGCAGCATACCAACTTCAAGCAGATCGGTAAGATGGTCTGGCTACTCGCCGAAAGACAGGATTTCAACAAGATTCCCCAAGTCTTGCAGACCGCAGTCATCCGGTTGATCAGTCTACTGGAATTGGATTTTGGCAGCAAAAAACAGGCGCAGAAATGGATGCTGCAGAATGGAACACCGGCTGCTAAAGAAGCAGCCATCGGAATCTTACGGAATCTGGATACCACCGAAGTCACAGAAATGGTATTGCAGAGTCTCGACTCGGAAGACCCGGTTCAGCAGGCCTGGGCCACCTGTCAGCTCCGTGCGCAGCATGTACCCGATGCGATCAACCTGCTGGTCGATAAAATCGACAGTCCGATCGAAGAAGTCAGAGCAGCCGCCCGAGCAGAACTTTCCAGTTTCGATGTTGAGTATGTACTGGAGCATTTTGAAGAGTTTAATTCCCAGGTCTGTCCCTCCGTAGGCAAGTTAGTACAGAAGCTGAATCCAAGCTGCCTTCTGGAATTCAGCCGGGCCATGGCGCATCCGTTAAGAAAACGGCGTATCCTGGCCGCCCGTTGTGCCCACGCCCTGAATTTGCATCACCAGCTCATTCCCGCACTGGGTGCACTGCTGGAAGATCCTGATGATCTGGTACGCAGAACCAGTGCCGAAATCCTGGCGCCAATGACAGCCCCCGAAGCCAAACAGGCGCTGGTGACTCTGATCACCGATGAGAATGCACGCATCCGTGACATCGCCGTCAAGGCACTCAAAGTACACCGAAATTCAGAGAGCCCCGGTAGCTCATAACGTGATGGAATGGTGAGAAAATGAACGTGGATTTCTATTGGATTCTGGCAGGGCATACCGACGCCGTTTCTCGGGCGTTCCGTAATCGCGGTATGCTGCAGGAAAACTGGATGCTGGTTACGGCGACCCTGGTGATTGGGACTATCTGGTTAACCCTTTATCTGTGGGAAAATATCCAGTTACAACGCAAAGCCAACGCAGATACTCCCCAGGGACTATTCTATGATCTATGCAAAACGCACCGTTTAAGTCGTACAGATATCACATATCTGCTCAAAGCAGCTCAGGCACATTACCGGGATCAACCGGCGATGGTGTTTGTCGATCCCGGTATTCTCAATGCCTATCTTAAGGAAGTGAGTTCTGACGCAAAGTACTACGATATACTCGTTGAGAAACTATTTCAAAAATAAGACCACCCGGAATTATCGTTCTGATGAAATCGGTTTGGACGCCACATAAAAATAGTTGAACATGTCGTAAGGCAGTGCATGGACTTCGACCTTTTCGAAACCAACCTCCTCAAGTGTCTGACAGGCTGGTTCCTGCCCCCAACTGATGTGTTCCATAGACGCTTCATTTTGCCGTGCCTTGTTTCGCATACAGAAAATTGTGTGCAACAGCGGCGCTAACGGGTTTTTCAAATTCAGTTCAGCCTGGTTCGAATTGGCGATGTCCTGCATCAGAAAGATTCCGTCCGGTCGTAATGCGGCAGAGGCTTCATCTAATACTTGAAATGGATCGGGCTGCAATCTCCTGGCTGGTGCCGCAATCCATCTCTCCCATCACGTCAAATAAGCCGGTTCGATGACCGATTGAGATCATCAAGCATATCCCTCCCTGATTGATTATCTGCTGGAGTTTTTGTTCAAACAGATCCATTCGGTCCAGGTCCAGAGTCAAATAACAGTCAGCCATCATCGTGGAAGCCCTTTCGTTTCAAAACCAGATTTCCTCTCTGCCTACAGAACTAAGCGAAGAAATTTTGGATCTGTTACCATTTTTTTGAAAAGAAAATGGAAAGGGAGGGAGATTGCTCTAAGCCAGAATTGAGCATCCAACTGTGCTGTAACAGCTTATTTGAACGTAAGATACAAATATTGCCCCCTTTGGCGGCAAGAAAGGCCTCAAAAAATTTGGGGACAAGAAGGGGACAACACCTGTTTTGTTATGTACAATAAGATAGTGGAAAGACTTCAAGCTACAATCTTATCATGGGAATCGTTATGAGACTGTATGCTGATCGCTGGGGGTTGCCTGAAATGAACATCAGGTAAATCATAGGGAGCGTGTTTGATGTTGCGTCAATTTATTTGTCCCGTTGCGGCAGTGTTAATTGCACTGGCAGGCATCGGTGGGTTGCTGGTTAGTTCTGATCATTCCCAAAAGGCCGTTGCTGAAAAACAAAATTCATCTGAACCGGCGGTCGCCCCTCAGACAGATTCCGATTTCAAACAACGCGAGCAGCGCCTCAACGAAATCAATCTGCTTCTGGCCTGCCGCGCACCCCAATTCTCCGGTAAGCCTCCCGCGGCAACTCCCAAAGCAACGCCTCCCTGGCTTGATCCCGCGTTAGACGACCTCTTTCAGCAAATCAAACGGAAGCGCGTAAGGCTCTGGTTCCCGCGTAATAAAGAGCCCTTCTCAATCTGGGTGGGAAATCCGGCACAGACGGTTGACGGCAAAAAAGTGTATCAACATACCGCAGTACTCAAGAACGTGATTCCTTTAGTCAATCAACTGCCGTTCCCTGTCCGGATCTGGTTTTATGGAACACGAGATCAAACGAATCCGGAATTAGGGGAATGCATTGAGACACTCTCCGAGGTCAAGCAACTGGCGGGGGTCAAGTTTTCTATGTGTCGCATTAATGAGCGTGGTTACACCGCTCTGCGAAATATGCCGAATCTAACGAATCTTGAAATTATTCGTTCTCACCTGAATGAAGCCGCTTTGGCGCAAATCATTCAGGCAGAACGACTCCGCCGACTGCATCTGGATTTCGGAAATCACCAGGTTTCTCTGCAGGCGGCAGAAAAAGTCTTAGCCCTTCCCTTACTGGAAGATCTGAAACTCCATGTTGAGCTGCCAGCGAAAGATGTTACACCATTCTGGAAGAAAATGGCGCGCTGCTCCCAGCTGACTGCTGTCGAAATCGACCTGGGTTCTGTGACGCAGAACGCGATGCTTAGTTTTTTGAAAAATGGAGACCGCCAGAATCTGCGAAAATGGATCATCCGGGAAATCTTTCCCCGAAAACCTCTGGCAGACGCACTTGCGTTAGCGCCCCACCTGGAAGTCCTGAAAGTGCCTTCCGGAAAAGCCGACGAGATCAGTTATCTGCTTGAACAAGTCGCAGCACATCAGCCCCGTATGAAACAGCTGGTCATCGGCTGGGACACGGGAAATCATCTAAGTGGAGATCAGTCACGCACCGCACTGAAGCTGTTAACCAATTTCCCCAATTTGGAACGATGCCATATTCCCATTGACTTGCCGGAACCCGCGGCTCTTCAACCCTTAACTCGGCTGACACATCTGGAATATTTCTACTGCAAAAACTTGAACCTGGATCAGGACACATTATTGCTACTCGCACAAATGCCCACTCTGAAGCGGCTGGAAGTCAATAAGCTCCAGTTCGATCAAGGTGTGGCTCATCTTTTGCCCTGGTTGTCCAATGTAGAAAATATCAAAATCAAAGATCCGACCACACTCACCGACGAGCGATTGGAACTGCTGGCCACGCTGCCTCGGCTTTCCAAGCTCAAATGGTGCGACATCGCCATTAAGGAACCAATTCCCTTGACCGATGCCGCCCGCGCCCGTTACCCACAGATCGAATTTGACGTCTGCGGGAAATAACCGCGTTTGTGAACTACTCAGGCTATTTCACCGGAAACTTCTGCCAGCCCAGTGCGTCGATCCGTTTGAATTCTCCTTCGATATCGCTTCCCGTGTAGAATGAGAACCAGCCTTTCACGCGAACCGTTTCGCCGGGCGGACAATCAGGAAAGATCGGATCCGAATGCAGGCAGGGACACTTTTGATTTCCCCATGCTTTGAAACAGGGAGTCCACGCCATAATAATCCAGTGATCGCCCGATGCCGATCGGCACGCCGCGTACCGTTCACGAAATAGCTTGTTCTCATTGTTCTGCTGCGTGAAAACAACACCACCGTAATTCCGAATCATTAGAGCACCTCACGTTTACGCAGGATCTGGACTCGTTCGAGATTTCCGTTTCTATTCTAATACAATCGCGTCCCCAGCACATATATTTAGAAACCCGAATACAGAAATCATGAAATCTTCGAAAAACACCCGACACTGAATCGTAGGGGCGGTGCCTGTGTGCCCGCCCGCCTTGTGAGGTTCAACTCTGTTTTGCACTGTGGATGGGACCAGGGGAAGCATTCGTACTTGAGTATGAATACGACCCTGTCCCTGCGGGCGGCCACATAGGGCCGCACCCTACAGCAACATAGGTTGACAATGTTTCGATGGAATTGAACGAGCACCATCGGATGAGCAACTCCAGAACCTGAAAGAGATTCAGAAACCCATTCCCTCCTGAGAGTCTGGAGCCTGAGCAGCGATTAAGAACGATCTGGCAGAAAGATCCGAACTCGATGATTTGCCAAGATTTTCAATTCCGGTAACAATAGTAGTTAGTTTCACAAAAGATATTCGTTTTTGAAGAGAAGGAAATCTCAATGGGAGGGGGACCTGGTGCCGGCGCGGCTTTGATCCAAGCGGTTCTCGTGATGTTGTTTGCATTTCCCACTCATTTACTGGCATACCGTTACTTGCAGATTCCGTCTGTCGTGCGCTGGATACTGACGAGTTTGGTAATCGCCAGCATTGCTTTGACCTTTCCTCTGGTCATATGCATGCTTCTCGGGGGTGCAGTTACTTACCATCAGCCATTGGACGAATGGTTTCCGAAGTATTTTGGGCTTAGTCTGATCATCGCTCTATTAGTGGGTGTAATTCACTTAGCCGACTTAAAAAAATGAAAGCAAAACCAGGTATCGCTACTATGAAATATGCTGTTCTGTTGATTGAGTTCCCTCGTAAACTTATCAAATGCTGTTTTTTGACCGTCACACAATCGGAAACAGTACATCCCTCCCAACCAACCCCATTTCTATAGACACAAACAGCCAATCTGCCTAAAATCGGTCGGTTTATTATTTGCCCCCACACATTGATAATATTGGTCCTATTGAATGAACTCTCAGCAGACCGCAGCGCCGCATGTTGAAACTGATAATTTAACCTCTGAGGAACCCACTGAGACAGCGCCTGCCAATGCAGATTCCCGCGTCGACTGGGCTGTGATTGGCTGGATCGCCGTCATTCATCTGGGACTGTTGGCTGCCCCCTTTTACTTTACCTGGACGGGCTTGATCACCTGTCTCATTCTGGGCTGGCTGACTGGTGGCATCGGGATCTGCATGGGTTATCATCGACTGCTCACACATGGCAGCTTTCAGACCTATCCTTTCATGTTTCGCTTGATCGGCCTGATTGGCTTACTGGCCGGGCAGGGGCCTCCGATTCAATGGGTGGCCAATCATCGCAAACATCACCTGCACAGCGATCAGCCCGGCGATCCGCATTCGCCCCGTGACGGTCGCTGGTGGAGCCATATTATGTGGCTGATCCCTTATCACAGCACGGAAGATATTCAGGCGACACACGAACGCTTCGCCCCCGATTTGCTTAAAGATCCCTTCATGCGTTTTCTACAACGCACGTTTCTACTCTGGCATATCGGCATGGGAGCCATCCTGTATGGCATTGGCTATTGGCTGGGGGGATCGGAAATCGCGATCAGCATGGTCGTCTATGGCATGTTCGTGCGACTATTTTATGTCCTGCATGCGACCTGGTTTGTGAACTCCGCTACGCATATCTGGGGCTACCGTAATTATGAAACGACCGACGACAGCCGCAACCTGTGGTGGGTCGCCCTCTTGACCTACGGCGAAGGCTGGCACAACAACCATCACAAATACCAACGGATGGCAAAGAACGGCCACAAATGGTGGGAGCTCGACATGACCTATGGTGTGATTCTCGTTCTCGAAAAACTGGGTCTGGCCTGGAAAGTCGTCAAAACCATCCCCCCCAACGACAAAGAGAGTTCGGTGAAGCAACCCAACTTCGCCAAACAGCAGCAGACTGCCCAACGCTAACGGAATGAAAGAGCCCAAATAGAATTCGGCTACTTAGTCGTAGGGGCGGTGCCTGTGTGCCCGCCCGCCTTGCGAGGCTCAATTTTGTATCACGTTGAGGATGGGACCAGTTGAAGCATTCGAGCGGTGGTCCTGCACACCACTCTGAAACTGCAGGCGGACACATGGGTCCGCGCCCTATAGCAACACAAGTCGGAACTGTTCTCTGAATTCGAACTGGCACGGCCGGTCAAGCCGGACCGTGACACACGAAAGTCTCATCCGGGCAAGTAAGCCGGATCTACTCACTCTCGGCGCCCAGATGCGCCATCGCAGCGGGCATGCGTTGAATATTTCCTTCGCGATCAACACAGGCTATCACACTGTGTGCCTTGGCGACCGAAGCACCATCACGAAACAATTCGTAATCGTGTTCCAGTTTGGCACCGGTGACGCGGGAGAGAGTGGTCCGCAGCGTCAACACATCATCATAGCGGGCTGGCAGGCGATATTTGCATTCGATCTTCGCCACCACGAGCAGGTAGCCTTTCTCTTCCATCTCACGGTAGTTGCCCCCTTGAGAACGAAAGAGTTCGGTGCGGCCCATTTCAAAGTACGTAAAATAATTTCCATGATGCAGAAATCCCATCGAGTCCGTTTCGTTATAACGGACACGGATCTCTATCTCATGCGAGGCAGACATAATGCTGGCATTCCTTTTTCGAATTATGTTCGGGCAGGAGTGGGAAGCGAAACGTCGTACGTGCGTTGGGAGTCGTCATCGCCGTTATCGTTTCGATAATTCTCAACCGCGATCTGATACAACTGCCGACCGGCTTCCGTAGGATAGGTCGTATCGATACAGGCCTGGCAGAGAGACGTACTCGGCAGACCGACGGCACGCGAAATCGAATCCTTAGGCAGGTATTTCAGACTGTCGGCGCCAATCGCGTCGGCCATCGCCTGTTCGACTTCCGGAGACATCTCTCCCCCTTTCAGAAATCGAGGGGCGAAGAGCTCATTGATCGTCGACATGTCGATGCCATAAAAACAAGGGCCAATGATCGGCGGGCAAGCCACGCGCACATGCACTTCTTTGGCACGACCACGCTCTTTCAACTGGCTGATCAAGGCTTTCATGGTAGTAGAACGGACAATCGTATCTTCCACCAATAACACTCGTTTGCCTTCCAGAACTTCAGGAAGCGGCGTGTATTTCGCACGCACCTTGTCGCCGCGGTTTGCACCTTCGATAAACGTTCGACCGATATAGCGATTGCGGATCAGGCCTTCCAGACAGGGGACGCTCAAGTGATAAGCCATACTGTCGGCGGCTGCTTTCGCGGTATCCGGAACGGGCACCACGATGGTATTGTCATCAATCGTAACCGTTTCCTGCGCGGCCAGTTCTTCGCCCAGTCGTTTGCGGGTGATGTAGACACTCTGATCATCCAGCGTACTGCAGACGTTGGCAAAGTAGATCCACTCGAAGAAACAATGGGCTTTTTGTTTGGGTTTCGCATATTCGCGTATCGTCAGTTCCCCGTCTTGAATCAGGACGGCAGAACCGGGAGCAAGACTCTTAATTTCATCTTCTCCAAAGCCCATGTTCGCGAGCGCCACGCTTTCACTGGCAGCAGCAAACAGCGAACCGTCAAACGCATAACACAGCGGACGAATGCCGACTGGGTCGCGCGAGACGAACATATTCCCCAATGCATCCAGAAAAACGATATTGTAGGCACCATCCAGACGTTTGCTGAGGTTCGCCAGAATGTCAATCAGTTGGGCGGGGTTTTCTTTGGAAAGCTCCTGAGAGATTAGATGCATCAGGATTTCGGTGTCAGTTTCCCGTGCGAGATGAAAGTCAGATTCGGCCAGAAATTCCTGGCAGAGTTGCTGATAGTTGGCCAACTGTCCGTTAAAGCCAAAGCTGAACCATTTGGATTTTTGAATATGATGCCGTTCGAATGGCTGAGCGTAGCTTCGGTCATCTTTTCCACAGGTCGCATAACGCACATGACCGATGGCAGCAGGGCCCTCGTACTTCTTCATCAGATCGTTAAATTTCTGCTGATGATTGAGCTGAAACACTTCCGTAACGGTGCCCACATCTTTGTGCGTATCGATCAACTGATTGCGTTTCGAGTTGAACGTTGTCATCCCGGCCGCCAGTTGACCGCGATTTTGAATATCCAGCAGTAACCGGGAGATGAGTTGAGATGTCTTATCAGGGTCACCCAGAGGCGCCAGCGGGCTGGTCGCTTTATTGGGAAGGTGATAGACGGCTGCAACTCCACATTCGTGGTATAGTTCCGACATAAAATGCCTTAGTTCGTGTTTAAGGGTTTCAAAATCAGCGTGAACTGGGTGAACTATGCGGTAATAAGTTTCAGGGCTATCGTGAAGAGACTAACAAAATCAGGGAGCAAGAACGAAAAAGTAACGATTTTTCTGGGAAATCGCCTCGATTTACTATCAAACTCAACTCTGATGAAGGTCTATGCTGCAGCCACGGACTACTATATTATATAAATATTAAGAAATAGGGACCCGGTGGGGAGTGCCTGTTTGAAATTTTTTTGTGATTCGTTAAAAAAGTGCGGACCGTGAGTCTTACAAGACGTGAAGTAATCGAAACAGCGGAAACGCTGGTCATCAAAATTGGAACAAACGTTCTCTCTTGCGCGGACGATACACTCGATCCCGCGCAGATCGAATCACTGGCCGAACAGATTCACCGTGTCAAGGAAACCGGACGAAAAGTAGTCGTTGTTTCCAGTGGCGCCATCGGCGCCGGCATGGGCTTGCTGGGATTGAAAGAACGCCCCAAAGATCTCGCCCACCTGCAGGCTTCTGCTGCAGTCGGTCAGGCTCATCTCATCCGCCGCTATGATCGTTGCCTGCAGAAATACGGATATCACGCAGCGCAACTCCTTGTAACAGCAAACGATTTTAAAAATCGAACCCGCTATCTCAATGTGCGGAATACAATCCATACCCTGTTCGAATACGGGGCGGTCCCAATCGTCAACGAAAATGACACGGTCAGTATTCAGGAAATCAAATTCGGCGATAATGACCATCTGGCGGCCATGGTCACCAGCCTGGTCAAGAAACCACTGCTGGTAATCCTGTCGATCGTCGATGGGCTGTATGATGGTGATCCCAGATCTGCGGAAAGTCGCCGGATTTCCCAGGTACAGGATTGGACACCTGAATTACTGGCGCTGGCGACCGATGACAGCAGCTCGCTGGGAACGGGGGGCATGAAGTCCAAGCTGCAGGCCGTCCGCTCTGCGACTGCGGTCGGAGAAAATGTGATTATTGCAAATGGCCAGCAGGAAGGGATTCTGGATCGAATTCTCAAAGCGGAAGACGTGGGCACTCTGTTTCTGGCGCAGGGAACTTCGGTCTCGGCCTGGAAACGCTGGATTGGTTATACGATTCGCCCTAAAGGGAAATTCCATCTGGATGCCGGGGCAACGAAAGCCATTCGTGATGGGGGAAAATCCCTACTGGCGATTGGCATTCAATCGATTGACGGAACATTTGAAAGTGGTGAGGCTGTGACTCTGGTCAGTCCGACTGGCGAAGAATTCGCACGTGGGCTGAGTAATTATAATTCCAGCGATCTGGCGAAGATTGTGATGCGACGTTCGGATCAAATTGCCACTATCCTCGGGGCTGTGCCTTATTCCGAAGTCATTCATCGGGATAATCTGGCAGTCCTCGAAAATCATCCTGCTTTGTAGGAGCAAGCGCCCATGTGGATCACCGAAACCGCCATTCCGCCGATCATCGTCTGCAGTATTCTTGCGACGATCTTCTTTGTCCAATGGTACTTACGACGTCAGATCAAATATATCGCCGGTGTCGCTATCATGGTCATGTTGATGTTCGGCTTTTATGTTCTCGAATTGAATATTATCACCACGCGCGAAACGGTAGAGGCCGACTTGTATGGCCTGGTGAATGCGTTCCAGGACAAGGAAGCCGATACGACCCTGAATTACATCAGCCCCCGGGCGGACGGCTTACGTCAAATGGTCCAGATCGCATTAAATCTGGTGACCATAGATGGGGAACTCAGAATTACCGACGTTCAAACTGAACTGAGATCGGAAGATTCCGTTGCCACCACCCACTTTCGGGCGAATGGGGCGGCTACGTTCGGCAGCTTTTCCGGCCGTCATCCCACGCGCTGGGAATTAACGTGGCAAAAAATGGGGGGTGAATGGAAAGTCACCAAAGCCAGCCGCCTGAATCCGATCACCGGCGAAGAACTCCAGCCGATGGCACTGAAATGACCCAAGATTTCAGGGGCAAGAACGAACTTATCAAACCAATACTGACGGCTTCCGGTATCCGTGCACGTTCAGGCAGGTATTGAAATCGTTTTCTACGCTGCTATCAACAGCAAGGGACAAGCCCCGCGGTACCAATTCATCTCCAGAACACGTTTTCGAGCTTTTGTGGTAGATCTCATTCCTGCCGGGGGACCTTTGTGTATTACCCAGGCCAGCTCAATCCCGCACCGCCGCCCACTGTTGATCCAGAATTTTCGGCGAGACCTTCAAAGCCGTTCCCAGTTTTTGAGCAAACAATGACACACGAAATTCTTCCAGCATCCAGCGAAATTTGATCAACTGCGGATCAATAATCTCCCGTTCGTAATGCTGCCGGGCCCGTTGGGAGTACAGTTCGAAATACCGTGAGATGCTGCGGATATTGCTGATGTCTTTCTTCAGTCCGGTGCCTCCGAGCTTGCTCAATCGCAGCTCGATCCCCTGCAGATACCGCGGAAACTGTTGCAGCCACGGGTAAGGTGTGCTCACCAGGAACCGGGCGTTGATCATGGCGTTCAACTGTGTTCGCATATCATGCAGCGGCTCACTCCAGGCCGGCACTTTCGTTTTATCCAACGTTACTTTGATCTTATGATACTGCTCGAGCAAGTCCGGCAAGAGACTCGCCAGATCCTGAGCGGCAACCGGAATCTGGTTCCGCCACTCTTTCACAAGTTGACGATACTGGGTCTCATTGCGTGGCAGTTGCTCCTTCTTACCAAACAACGTCCGCTCTGCCAGCAGTTCAATTAATTGTTCCCGGAAATTGATTCCGCCTATCGCCGTTACGTATAACGACATCCGATTCACACCGGGCAAATTGTCAATCTGCGTTTTTAAACGACGATGTTCAGACAGGATAAACAACCGCCTTAAACCGAATCGTGTCTCATACGCAGCTCGTTCGGGCGCGTCTCGCAGACAGATCGCCACCGATGTTCCCTCATCCAATAAACTCGGAAAACCAGTGAGTGAAAGCTGATCGTGCTGGATCTGAACCTCTGTCGGAAAATCGCCGAACGTCCAGTCGGTCAGTCCCGATTGACTCCAGTGATCATCAGACAGCGCCGAAAAACTGTCGGCGGCTTTCGAACCGTACTCCTGACGCAACTGCGTCAGATTCCGATTCGTCGCGATCGCATCGCCCCCTTGATCGAGCACGCGAATATTCATCTGCAGGTGTTGTGGCAGACGTTGAATCTCAAACAGATCCGCGGTGATCCGCTCGCCCGATATTTGCGACAACATCTCCGCCACCGTCGCTTCAAACGATCCCTTGCCAAACTCCAGTTTGCTGACGACTTGCTTCGCTGTCTCAGGAGCCGGTACCAGCATCCGTCGTACCGATTTGGGCAGCGACTTGATCATCGCGGCCACTTTTTCTTCCAGGAGTCCCGGTACCAGCCAGCCCAGCCGATGTGGTGAGAGTTGATTCAAGCTTTCCTGCGGAATTGAAACCGTCACACCATCTTCTTCCGCGCCCGGCTCCAGATGATATTCGAGCGGGAACTGCATCTGGTCCATATTGATCGCGTTCGGAAATTCGCTCTCATCAATGTCTTCCGCCTGCGTCTCGAAGAAATCTTCCAGCCGCATATTCAGCAACGTCGGCGTTTTGCGGTTGGCATCTTTCCACCATTTTTTCAAGCTGACTGCATCGTAGACGTCTTCGGGAATCCGCGAATCGTAAAACGCAAACTGCAATTCCTGTGAGGGAATCAAATCGTACCGTCGCGAACGGGCCTGTTGCTGTTCGAGATCGCTGAGAAACTTCTGATTGTGCGCCAGGAAATCGATCTTCAGATTGATGTCCCCTTCCACCAGTCCATACTGCAGCATCAGCGTCCGCGATTGTTCGGGATCGATCTTCCCATAATGCACGGGGCGGCGAGGCACAATCGTCAGACCAAACAGCGTGACCTTTTCCGTCGCCATCGCTGAGCCCGCATCACCACTCCAGCGGGGATCGCTCCAAGTCTTCTTCACCAGATGCGGGGCCGCTGGCTCGATCCAGTTCGGCGAAATTTTAGCGACCGTGCGCGCGTAACGTTTACTCGTTTCAATCAACTCCGCCGAGATGACCCACTTCGGCTTTTTCGCAAAGATCCCCGAACCGGGCCAGAGAAAATACTTCTGCTGCCCCGACCCCGTGTATTCGTTCGTGTCCGACCGCATCGCAATATTCGACAACAACCCCGGCAGCAGCGCCCGATGAATGGCGGCCGAATCATCTTTCCGCGGATGCGGCTTGATTCCAGTTTCTTCCACCAATTGTCTCAATTGCCGAAAGATGTCGGCCCATTCCCGTAGTCGATTGTAAGACAGAAAATTCTGCACGCACGCCTTCCGCAACCGACTGTGCGACTGCTCCTCTTTCAGCTTGTGATAAAAGTCCCACAGTTTGAGGAAGCTGAGAAAGTCAGAATCGGGATCGCGAAACTGTTCGTGGGCTTCGTCGGCCGCCTGTTGTTTGTCAATCGGTCGTTCACGCGGGTCCTGTAGTTCGAGCCCCGACGCGATAATCAGAATTTCGTGCAGACAGTTCTCGTCGTGTGCCGCCAGAATCATTCGCGCAATTCGCGGGTCGACCGGCAGCCGACTGATCTTGCGGCCAATGTCCGTCAGCCGGTTCTGCTCATCAATCGCTCCGAGTTCAAACAGCGTGCTGTATCCATCACGAATTGCCGCTGTCTTAGGCGGATCAATAAACGGGAACTCTTCGATCGCCCCCAGTTTCATGTTCAACGTCTGCAGAATGACCGACGCCAGATTCGTTCGCAGAATTTCAGGCGACGTGTATTCATCGCGGCTGTTATAGTCGGCTTCGCTGTAAAGACGAATACAGATCCCCGGTGCGACACGACCGCAGCGACCGGCCCGCTGATTAGCCGACGCCTGCGACACTGCTTCAATCGGCAGCCGCTGCACTTGTGACCGACTCGAATAACGGCTGATGCGAGCCAGCCCCGTGTCAATCACATAGCGAATACCAGGCACCGTGATCGACGACTCAGCCACGTTCGTCGCGATCACAATCCGCCGATACGAGGAAGGGCGAAAGACTTTGTTCTGCTCCGCCGTCGACAGCCGCCCGTATAGCGGCACAATTTCCGTCTGACGTCCTCCGTCATCACCAATGATGGAACGTCCCCGCAGCAGTTTGGCCGTTTCGCGAATGTCCCATTCGGTTGCCACAAAAATCAGGATATCACCTTCATCAATGGCCGCCAGCTCATTGACCGCATCCGCCAGCAGCGACTGTTCGTCGTCACTGTTATTCTGTGACTTGCCTTGATTCTTTTCCGTCGGCTCCGCATCCAGTGGCCGATAACGGGTCTCTACCGGATATGTGCGGCCCGTGACATTCAGAATCGGAGCCGGCTTGTCGCGGGTCCCAAAATGTTCGCTGAAGCGTTCCGCGTCGATCGTCGCCGACGTGATGATCACTCGCAGGTCCCGGCGCTTGGGTAGCAGCCGTTTGAGAAAGCCCAGTAGAAAATCAATGTTCAATGAACGTTCATGGGCTTCGTCGATGATGATGGTATCGTACTGATTCAGAAACCCGTCGGTCTGTGTCTCCGCCAGCAGAATGCCGTCGGTCATCAGCTTGATATATGTGTTCGGGTTCGTCGTATCGGTGAAACGAATCTTAAAGCCGCAGGCGGTTCCCTGTTCGCGGCCCAGTTCTTCCGAGATCCTCGCACAAACTGAACGGGCGGCGATCCGGCGGGGTTGTGTGTGGCCGATGATGCCACTGATGCCGCGTCCCATTGATAACAAGAGCTTGGGAAGCTGCGTTGATTTTCCCGACCCCGTTTCGCCGCAGACGATGACCACCTGATTCTCTTCAATTGTCTTCTGGATCGAATCCAGTTCCTCATGAATCGGCAGGCTCTGGTCAAAGACGATCTTCGGGCACTGTTTCAGCCGTTCTTCCCGGCGGGCCAGTGACTTGTCCAGTTCGTCCCGCAGCCGCTGTAAACTCTTATCGAAGGGCTTCTTACTTTTCTTCGCCTGTTTAATCGACCGCAGCCGTTGTGAAAGCCGAAACTGGTCTCCGGCCATCGCTTTAGAAATCAGCGCCGGCAGTTCCGACAGCGCAGCAGGCGAATTCTCACTGGCAGCACCAGCGTCAGCAGCAGCCGAATTAGAATCACCGCGGGACATCAGACAACAGATAACATGAAAAAATCAGGGAAACAAACCATTATACGCAGAGAGACCCGTATTATGAATCCAAAGTTCGGCAGCGCGAAGGCTTTCAGGGATGAATTGTGAGAATACCGGCGGGAACCGAAAATTAGAGACGGTTTTACTGGCTGATTTCGCGAAGAAATCTGATCTACATTCTGGGTGGTCCCGAATACAATTCGGGATTGCCGCAGGCAACAGGAAAGTGACGGGGAACGCGTCCAGACAGACTTAAAGGGTATCCATGTGGCCCCCTTCGGCTTTCCCGATAGCGCCGTTTCAATACCAGAGAGACATTCCTACCCGTGTTGCAGTTGGGTACGGCCACTGAATTCTTTCGTGTGTTTTCGTGCCTTTCGTGGTAGCAAGAAAATCCTGACAAGATCTGTGCTCCTATCAGTTCACGCTTCCGTGTGCCACGGCCCGGCTTGACCGGCCCTGCTGGTTCAAAACCAGGAATTTCTACCTACTTGTGTTGCGGCAGGGACGTAAAAAAATCGCGAGGGTTTCGCGATTTTGCATCAAACTGAATTGTTCGGGTTCTTCTATTGGAAACCGCCTGAACGATATCCCTGTAAACCCATACCCTATAGAGGGTTATAAAAGTCGGGGCGACACGATTCGAACGTGCGACCTCTGCGTCCCAAACGCAGCGCTCTAGCCAAGCTGAGCTACGCCCCGCAACTTAATCAGAGGCACAGTTTAGAGAGACACACGGAATGCGTCAATGGTTCAACGTGCTCTCTTCCAAAAATATGCCACGGATATCCCCAACCCAACTGCGGATCTACGGATATTGAGGACTTCAACAGCATTAAGCCAGGATTTCTTTAATCAAATTGCCATGTACGTCCGTCAAACGGCGATCCAGACCATTATTATAATAGGTCAGTTTGTCATGCTGAAAACCGAGCAGATTCAGGGCTGTCGCGTAAAAATCCCAGACGGTCGTTGGATTCAACTCGGCACGGCGTCCGAATTCGTCGGTCGCCCCGTAGCTGGTGCCCCCTTTGATACCCGCTCCCATCATCCAGCAGGTGAATCCGTCCGGATTGTGATCGCGGCCCAGTGTTCCCGCCTGATGCGTGGGCATGCGACCGAATTCGGTCGTCCACAAGATCAGTGTTTCATCCAGTAAGCCGCGTTGCTTCAAGTCGGTCAACAGAGCGGCGGTCGGCTGATCGAAGATCGGACAATGCCGCTCATAGTCGGCTTTGAGCGTTTTATGCGCGTCCCAATTCAACAGACCATCCACGCCTGAGGCCCGCGAAGAACAGTACAAATTCAGATAGCGCACGCCCCGTTCCAGAAATCGCCGCGCGAGCAGACAGTTGCGTGCATAAGCGGCTTTCAATTTGTTCGGATCGCTGGTCCCATACTGATCGTGGATCGACTTCGGTTCCGATGCCAGATTGGAAACTTCAGGAGCCGAGAGCTGCATCCGCGCGGCCAGTTCGTAGGCTTCAATGCGAGCCTGTAAATCAGAATTGCCGGGACGCTGTTCGGCGTGGCGTTGATCGAGGAACTTTAAAAAGTCGCGTGTTGCCTGCTCTTCTTTCGGCGAGATGCCTTTCGGAACTTTCAGATTGCGAATGGGAGACTGGGCGTTCATGACAATCGCCTGATGTTGCGCGGGCAGATAGCCGTTGCTCCAGTTGGCTTTGCCGTTCGGGGGTTCGCCGCGAATATCGGGAATCGCGATATACGCCGGCAGGTTTTCATTTTCGCTGCCCAATGCATAACCGAGCCAGGCACCCGCACTGGGATGGCCTTCGGTATCGTGGCCGGTATTCATGAAAACACAGCCGGGGCCGTGCGTGTTGGTTTTGGTGGTCATCCCGTGCAGAAAGGCAATATCATCGACGTGCTGCGACATGTGCGGCAGGATACTGGAACACATCTTGCCGCTCTCGCCCGCGGGTTTGAAGGCCCACGGGCTTTTCATCAGGTTTCCGTTTTTGCCTTGAAAGCTGAGGAAGTTCTCTTCGCCGGGCAGCGGCTTGCCGTGATATTTCTCCAAACTCGGTTTGTGTTCCCACAAATCCATATGCGAAGCGGCACCCGGACAGAAAATCTGCAGCACCCGTTTGGCTTTGGCGGGAAAATGCGTTTCGTCAATCCCTGGCTGCCAGTCTTTGTTCTTTTTGGAACTGCCAGGCTTGGATGCGGCTGAAAGATCGTTGAGCAGCAGATTCGTCAGTCCAAGTCCCGCCATGCCGGTGTAGACACTGGAAAAGAACGAACGCCGTGAATGCACCTGTTGCAGTAGCCGTTGGGTCGAGAAATTGTCAAATGGATTTAACATACGGGTTCACCACTTCAATCAAGATAAATCAGTTCGTTGGAATTAATCAGCGCACGGCAAAAGGCGGGCAGGCCATTCGCGGCGATCAACGTTCGAGCCGCCTGTTGTTCCTGTGCGACGGGAGGCCGGGTGTATAACAGATGAAACGCACGAGCAATCTGCTGATCGACATTATCGGTGCCCGCTTCGTGCTGCACGCGTTCTGCCAGAAACTGAGAAAGATCCAGCGTAAATTGATGGTTCATTAACGTGAGCGCCTGTAGCGGCGTGGTGGTCGCGTTCCGCTTGGATGCGGCGAATGCGTTATCGGGACAGTCGAAATCGGTCAGCAAATCGATGCGGGCTGCCCGCGCATTCTGATGGTACACGGCACGGCGATATGTCTCTGGCCCAAATGTTTCGCGGGGCACATAGGTGGCGACGTTGTCCTGCAAATATTCATACAGACGAAAACCGGGGCCGCCCATTTTGAGATCGAGCTTACCGGAAACTGAGAGCAGCGTATCTCGAATTTCTTCTCCCGACAGACGACGCGGCGGAAAACGCCAAAGGTAACGCGAACCCGAATCGATGCGGGCTGCGTCTTCGCGGAACGTACTGGCCTGCTGATACGTTTCCGACATCATAATTTGTTTCTGGATGTCTTTGAGCCGCCAGCCGTTCTCCTGAATCTGCACCGCCAGCCAGTCTAATAATTTGGGATGCGTGGGGCGCGTGCCCATATAACCGAAGTCGCTGGGCGTTGAAACAATGCCGGTACCAAAGTGGTAATGCCAGAGTCGATTCGCGAGCACACGCGGCGTGAGCGGGTTTTCTTTCGCAACCATCCAGCGGGCTAAGGCGAGTCGGCGTTCGCCCTGCGGTGCGGTTGCTTCCAGTTGATACCCTTTGGTGACGTTGCTGAGCGTGGACATGCTCGCGGGAACGACTTTGTCCCCATTTCGCTGGGGATTCCCGCCGACAAAAATGTGGAAGGGACCATTCACTTGCTTGTGATTGCCGACCCACCAGGAGGGCAGTGAGGGAATCGCGGCGAGTTCGCGACCCGTTTTGGCGATCTCTGCGTTGATTTGACTGAGTCGTTTGTTTTCGTCAGGCGTCGCTTCCAGAATAAAGAACCGTTTGCGGCGGTGTTTGGCGTTGACTGGTTTACGATCTTTAGAAGAGGCGACTTCCTTCCAGGTCTTGCCATCGGGGGAGACTTCGAGTTTGTACTCTGCCAGGAACGTGGCTTTGTAGTTACTCATCGCGGCTCCTGAACGATCGCTGGAGAAGACGATTTTATTGATCGTTTCCGGCTGCGCGAGTTCAATCGTCAGATCCGGGCTGCCGGCAATCCAGCAGGCGCCGATTTTGCCATCAATGGTTAAGCTCACATCATATGCGCCGGCAAAGTCACCGGCGGTGCGGCTGTTGGCGCCTTTGGCGGTGCTGCCGTTTGTCGCGAGTGCGATATTGCGGGGTGTCTCTCCGGTGGTCCAGACTTCGAATTCATCGACCCGGTAACCAGTCTTAGCCCAGGGGCTCGTATCGAGTCCCTGTGAAGTCAGCCGCACAAACTTGGCAGAGACTGGTTCGAATGTATCTTCGATGCCGGTGCGACTGGCGGGGTCACGCACCCACGACTTTTCGTACTCGGCTGCTTTCTTTTCCGCGCGTGCCTGTATGGCAGATTCAATGTTTGTTTTTTCTTTCTGCAGTTCGGTTTTCTGAGCAGCCAGTGGTTTGAGTTGTGCGTTGCGATTCTGCTGTGCTTCGGGTGAGGCAATCACACGGCTTCCGTGAAAGACGCCTGAAAAGGTGGCATACAGGCTGTAATAATCCTTCTGCAGCACCGGGTCAAATTTATGGTTGTGACAGCGACTGCAGCCGACGGTCAACCCGAGGAACGCTTCGCCCGTGGTGCGAATCATATCGTCAATTGTATTCGCGCGGATCTGTGCTTTTTGAACCGGATCTTGATTGCCGACGTTGTCGTAAGGGCCACACACTAAAAACGTGGTGCCGACTTCGACGTTCGGATCGCCTTTGCCAACCACATCGCCGGCCAGATGTTCGATGACCATCTGGTCGAAGGGTTTATCGTCGTTGAACGATTGAATCACATAATCGCGAAACGGCCAGGCATTGTCGATGATCACATTGCGTTCGAAGCCGTTACTCTCACCAAAGCGAACGACGTCCAGCCAGTGGCGGCCCCACTGCTCTCCGTAGCGGGGCGAAGCCAGCAGACGGTCGATCAGTTTTTCGTAGGCATCGGGTGAAGAATCGTTTTCAAAGGTGGCGACTTCTTCGGGGGTAGGAGGCAGGCCGATCAGATTATAGGTGGCCCGGCGGATCAATGTTCGCTTCGAGGCGCGGGGCGAAGGTTGTAGTTTCTTTTCCTGTAACTTCGCGGCGATAAATCGATCAATGGGCTGTTTCTGCCATGCTTCGGGCAGGCCTTTGGCTGTTGGTGGTTTGCTCTCGGCTAAAGGTTGAAGCGACCACCAGCTCAAGTCGGCCTTGGATTTCTCCTGCAGTTTTAACTCCGCCGGCCATGTTGCGCCCTGTTGAATCCAACGGGTAAAGAGGGCGACTTCGTCCTGAGAAAGCGGCTTCGCGCCTTTAGGCATTTCTGCTTTGCCGGTCTTTGGGTCAACGTGAATCACTTCCAGCAGATAACTCTCGTCGGGTTTGCCCGGCGTGAGAAAACTTTTCTCCTTCAATGCCTGTATCGAAGTGAGCGAGAGCTCTCCTTTTTCGTTGCCCGGATTATGACAGCGAATGCAGTGTTCCACGATCAGAGGGGCGATCTGTTTTTCAAAATCGACGTTGGTTTTCGATTCGGCAGTGGTTTCGGAAGCCGGCACGAGCAGACCGAGGCTGGCTAAAAGTAGGCAGGTCAGGCCGACTCGGGTAATCAAACTTCGCATTATGGGATTGTTCCTCAACTGATTCTGCTGCGCTTCGTAGAAGTCAACCGATTAAAAATATGCTGCTTACGACTTTTCCTGCTGAAACAGATCGCGTTCCAGTCCGACGGCGGCCTGCAGTAAGTGGTCGTTCATGGCCTGGGCGGCTTGCTCCGCATCACCGGTTGCCAATGCCTGGACAATGCGCAGGTGCTCTGCGTTTTCTTCCATGTGCTTGTAGTCTTTCACGTTCTGGCGTTTACTGTGCCGAACCTGTCTTAACGTACGGTACAAAGCACGATAGCGATTGATTTCATGCGAAAGCCGATCGCTGCCACACGTGCGATAAATAAGTTCGTGCAGGTAGTCATCCCATTCCTGTGTCGTTTCGGACCACTCCACGGTTCGTTTCGCGGTGGAAAGTTCGCTGAAAATCTTCTCAAGCCGGGCTAACTCGTGTGGGGTAATGTGACCACAGGCACAACGCGTCGCTTCACTTTCCAGAATCCGCCTCACCTGACAGATTTCGCGTAATTCTTTCGCGCCAAAATTCCGCAGGACGGCCCCGCGATTGGGAAAGATTTCGACAATGCCGATTCCTTCCAGTTCAACAAGCGCCTCGCGGACAGGGGTGGCACTCACATTCCACTCTTTCGCCAGCGCTTGTACCGTCATGCGTTGATTCAGCTGATATTCTCCCTGGAAGAACTTCACCAGAACCTGTTGTACGAGGGTCTGCCTGCGGGAACCGTGCATTAATTCTTTGGAAACAACTGCTGACATTTCTGATCACTCACCTAATATGGGAATAACAAAACCTCATATTGTATATAATATCAAGTAATTAAATACAATAAAGGCTTTTTTTCAGAATCTCTCATTTTTTACGGTGCAAGTCATATCCAAAGATGGCTTGCGCAGCCTCTGGGCGAATCACAATCGATGGCCGAATTGCTCTGAGATGCTGAATGGCCGCTTCGGCAGAATGAACGATGTTCTCAGCCAGTAGATAGGCACCGACTACAGAAGCACTACGAGAGTAGCCGATTTTACAGTGAACGTAGACAACGCCATTCTCTGCATGTTCTCGAATAAAATCAATTGTTTTATCGAGTTGTTGCATTGAAGGAGCCGTCAAATCGAGAACCTGTACATTATGGTAAGCCACGTTTCGAAACGCGGTTACCTCCGAGAAGGCCACACTCAAGTCGACAACGGCAGTGACACCCTGACTTATCGCGCGATCCGCTTCCCGATCTGTTAAACGACGTCCGATCCAGACAGACTCACTGACTTTATCCCAAGGCTGGCACTGCCTGCGATAATAGACCCAGGAGAGATATTGTCCCCACAACACCGGGCCAAGAATGATGCGGGTACTAAGTGGGAGTCGCCCGTCAGTCTTTCGGAACACGCCTGGTCCCCAATACAAATAGCCGGCACAGATCAAACCGGTCGCCACGGCTGGCCAACTCAGGAGCACTCCCCAAGGATAGGTAACATAGCCGATGAGACAGAGCAGTCCTGTTCCGATGGCATAATAAATGCCAATTCGCTGATTACTTCGAACCGGTAATTTCAATGGGGATTCACGAACGAAATAAAAGCAAAACGTGGCCAGAATAAATCCTCCCACGATATCAATTATATGATGCTGATAAAGTAATAAGGTGGAAAAGCCAATCAGGCTGAACCAGAAATGCGATGCAATATTGGTCACTCCACGTGTATGTCGCCCATACAGATCAGCCAGAATGGTTCGCAATGCAATGTGCAATGAGGGGCAGAGATTATAGGGAAGATCCATGCCGCTAAACCAATTGTAGATGGCCCCCGCCCAGCCGACAGCGATGGGACGTTCTAACTGGCCGAAGTGGCTGTGCCACGGAGATTGTTCGCCGCGATTTTTGATCGGATTGCACGGCTGGCAATTTCGCCGCCGCGGGTCACGTGACGTGAAACAGAAGTGGATCAAATAGTGAAAAACGGGGTCCCTCTTGGAAATGGTCTGTGCAGAACAGACGCTGGCCGCTGGAAAACGCTCCGATTGGTCCCGTTCCCAGATCGCTCGGGCTGGAAGACGGGAAACGTGTCGAAAAATCCACACGAATTAGACTCGGGGAGGTGTTGTTGTTATAATCGCGAAGGTTGCGAGTCTAGATCGGTTCCAGGTAGATCCATATTGGAAAGTCCGGATTAAGATATCCTTTGCACCCCATCCAATCTCGGCTTCCGCCAACAATCAAACTTCAGGGTTGAAAAAACAATTTCCTAATAGTCAGTAAACTAACCAAAAGCGTTCCGGTTTTACCCCGGCGCCCGCACCGGAATTAATCCGGCGTTCACAAATTAATGAAGAACCGTTCGACATGAAACGATTAGCGAGAGTAACAAAATCATGAAGAAATACTATTCGATTATTCTATTGGGGTGTTTGATCTTCGGTAGCCAATCTCATGCGAATGCTCAAGTGGCTTATCAGTCGCTGTTCAACGGTAGGGATTTGACAGGGTGGGTTGGAGATTTGGATAGCCACGAAGTCAGGGGTGGCTTGTTGGTCAGTCTTCCTGGCAAGGGGAATCTTTTCACCAAGAAAGAATACGGCGACTTTGTTCTCGATTTTGAGTTCAAGCTCTCGGAAGGCGCGAATCACGGAATAGCGATTCGATCGCCCCGCACAGGAATAACTACCAAGGACGGATTTGAGATCCAAATATTGGACGACAGCGCAAAGCGTTACGCGGGGATAAAATCGACCGCTTATCACGGATCCATCTTCAAGTGTGTGGCGGCCAAACGTGGACATCTTAAGCCCGTTGGACAATGGAACAAACAGCGGATCCGCGCCGTAGACAACGTGATAACCGTGACGCTCAATGGAGTGATCATTATCGATAAGGCAGATGTGTCGAGTTACGGACGTCAGACCAAGGGACATATCGGTCTTCTTGGTTGGGGTGATTCACAGGTCGCGTTTCGAGCGATCAAGATCCAACCAATCAAGACCCAACCAATACAGAGGTCCTCCACACCAGCGAGTTCAGATGATGATAGTGGGCTTCATGTGTATGCCCCCGTGCCTGGACTGAAGCCATCTGACAAGTATCAGATAAAAGTCCGGCTTTTGGGCTCCAGGACTTGGCAGGATCCTTTTGCGTTCATCACAAGGAGTAAGGTGGGAACACCCTTCCGTTCTGAACCAAAGAATGCCTACAGTTGGCATCTGGATCACTGGACTCATACCTACGTGAATTTCGAGATGAATAAGCCAGTCGAGATCGCGATTCGCAAGGCCGATGGAACTGCCATTCGAAAGGCGGCAGCACACTCCCAGCACAAATACAGATCCTGTAAGGTTCGCAACGGTGTTGCCTATTTGATCATGGATGAACCTGGTTTGATTGCAGTTGATATCGACGGGCAGATGGATGATCAGGATACGGGTTCTGGATATAAAGGGCCCCCGCTTCACGCCGTGACCATTTTTGGGAACCCATTTTTGAAAGACCGGCCCAGTGTGGATGACTCGAGCGTGCATACCGTCAAACCGGGAGAGAAGCCACCGACCCAAGGGAGCTGGAGCACGTTGTATTTTCTGCCCGGTGTGCACGAAATCGGTGTGGGGTTTCAGGTTCATGCCAACAAAAGCTACTACATTCCCGGCGATGCCATCATATACGGGACTTTTCACAACAACGATGAACAGGATGGTCACCATATTCGGATTCATGGTCACGGCACCATATCGGGGGCCCGACTGGCGCATCCCAAATTTGCGAAGCCGCGTCAGCCAAACCATAGCTTGCACTATTGCATCTGGATCGAAGGGGCTGATTACAATTTGCTTGATGGAGTGACCATAGCCGACCCAGCGGCTCAAGCAAAGGGATTCGCCTCGAAGTGGGTGGGCAAAGGGCCGTCTCACATTCAATGGTCGAAAGTGATTTCCTGGCGAGGAAATGGTGACGGACTGGGTGCTGGCTACAGGGGCATCATGGAAGATTGCTTCATGCGTTGCAACGACGATTGTACTTATGTAATGGGCCATGCCATACGCCGGGTGACGTTTTGGAACGATGTCAATGGTGCGGCTCTTGTTATGGAGTGGATGGAGCCACAACCTGGAGTAAAGCCCACAGTCGTGGAAGATTGTGATGTCATTTACTCCAGGGCGCTTTGGCCGAAAAACCCAGCCGGCTGTGTGTTTTCATTGAGAGCCATAGGGCGCAACGCAACCGGGGAGGGGGTGGTATTTCGCAACATCCGGGTGAGTGATCCTCGCACAACAAAACAAACGTTTAAGATCGTTATGGAGAGGGAAAGCTGGGGGAGAAAGCGGGGGCCGGGTGATCTTTCGGGCATACTCTTTCAAAATATTCATATCGCGGAAAAAAATGTTTCGGGCTTGCCCGATATATTGATCGGTATGGAAGACGGACTGATAAGAGACATCACTTTCGACAACGTCACGATCGGTGGTAAAAAAATCAGAAGCATCAATCACTTCAGGCACAACGAATATGTCAAGGACATTAAGTTTAAGTAGCGGGAATCTACTTTAGGGCGGTAGATCACCATCGAGTATGCTGGCTTAGGGCCGAAAGCGGTGGTCTGTATTTTCCTGAATCTGCGTTAATCTGCCAAATCGGCGGTTAAAATGCAGCGGTAGCTCTCTACTTTTTCTTCTTTTGGGTCTTGAGGCCGTTCTTACGGTCGGGTGTGAGATTGATCCGGTTCGATGGATAGTGATTGGGCAATCGCGTGTTTCAAACGTCCTGTCTGGACGTAGTCGTTTTTGCACCTCTCCAATCCCGGCTTCCGCCAGCAATCAAACTTCAGGGTTGAAAAAACAATTTCCTGGTAGTCAGTAAACTACGTATTTATAACCTGTTCGTTTACTGGTGATGCTGTCTTGCCAGATGAAATCAAATCGAGCGAAGTCAGCCACAAACCTTTTCGATCTGACCAAAAAAAATTTAGAGTATTGTGATACTCTGTTCGCGGAGCCTTACTCGACTATACCCATATGAAGAGTGCTGATTGTCATTCGGTAATTGAACATACAGAGCGGCTGTGGTCATCTCTAGAGTCTCTAGTAGATCGATGGCAACCATCGCAACGTGACTATGGTTCGTTTGGGGAGTTTGCCAGTGAGTTTCTGAAGGCGTGTAAAAACGAAGCCCGGACACCACTTCCAGAGATGCTTATTCCTTTAGTTCATCTCGCACTTGAAAAACAATATGCAGAGTTTGCAAGGACGGACTGCATGTCAGCAACGAAAAACACGGCAAGTCTCAAATGAGACTTGCCGATGGAATCACGACCTTTACTGCAAACGACGTAACTCATTGACGACCTTTTGTAGTTCTACGTCAATGGTACTAATCTGCTCTCTGATCTGGTCAGTATTATATCGTTTTTGCGCTTTGAGCAAATACTCACCTGAATCAACTGCCGCATACGCCCGTCTAATTCTAGAATATTCAGAATCCCTCTGGGAATCAATACGATTTTTTTCCTTCTCCAATACTTGCTTGGCCCTAACGAATTGAGCGTACCTATCATCAAGGGGTTTAACCTTGTTGATGTGATTTTGAAGTTGGTTTGAGCACTCGCGTATCAGCTGGTCGGCAATAGAGCTATCTGCGTTAAAAGGTCTCTCTGACGCGCTTGCCACGGGAGGCTACCTGCTCTACACGAATCAACCCTGGCACCCGCAACAGGAAATGATCGCACGCGTTTTGCCCAATCGGGACGGTGATCCCTGGGTCATGCGATGTCGCACTCAACAGGAGATGGATCAGCTCGTCTCTTCCGTCGGCTTCCGAAAGGTAGACATGCTGATTGATGACGAAGGGATTTTCAGTGTCTCGATGGCAGTCAAAGAATAAGGGGCTGAAAGCAGGTTGGTTTCATTACGCTAAAACATCTTTGATCACGGTCCCGTGCACGTCGGTCAAGCGGCGTTCGAGACCGTTGTGATAGAAGGTCAACCGCTCATGATTGAGGCCGAGTAGATGTAAGATGGTCGCGTGGAAATCGTGGACGGTGGCGACGTTTTCGACCGCTTTGTAGCCGAACTCATCGGTGGCACCGTAAGTAAATGGTGCTTTGACGCCGGCCCCCGCCATCCAGCAGGTGAAGCCTTCCGGGTTGTGATCGCGACCGCTGGCCCCTTTCTGGAAGGTGGGCATGCGACCAAATTCGGTACACCAGACAACCAGCGTGTCTTCTAGCAAGCCGCGTTGTTTCATGTCCTTGATTAACGCGGCCGTCGGCTGATCCAGTACCGGACCATGCACGCTATATTGTTCGGCAATTTGTTTATGTCCGTCCCAGTTACTGACGCCTTCGCCCCCCGTCTGATACGCACCATTAAAGAGCTGCACGAAGCGCACGCCCTTCTCGATAAGACGCCGCGCTAAGAGACAATTTTTCGCGTAGGATGCTTTGAGTTGATTTTTCGTATCGTCGATGCCGTACATGCTGAGTGTGGTCGCTGACTCCTGAGAGAGGTCGCTGATTTCGGGAACGCTAAGCTGCATGCGTGCGGCCAGTTCGTAACTCGAAATGCGTGCGGCCAGTTCGGTGTCGCCGGGAAAACGTTCGAGGTGCTGTTCATTCAACCGCTGCAGGTAATCGCGGGTGGCTCGATCGGTTTTGGAAGTAATCGCCGCGGGACGATCTAAATTGCGGATCGGTTGGGCTGCGTTGAAATCGGTTCCCTGAAAGGCGGCCGGCAGGAATCCGGGGCCCCAGTTATTCACGGATGCCTGAGGTGTGCCGCGTGGATCGGGAATCGCGACGTAAGCGGGGAGATCACGGTTTTCACTACCCAATGCATAACTGGTCCAGCCTCCCATGCTGGGAAAGCCGTCGAGGGTGAATCCAGTTGACATGTAATTTTCACCCGGACCATGCGTATTGGTTTTGCCTTTGATGGAATGTAAAAAACAGATGTCGTCTGCCAGTTCCCCTAAATGAGGAACGAGGTCAGAGATCATTTTCCCCGATTCGCCGCGGGGTTTGAATTTCCACGGGCTCTGCGTCAGATTTCCCTGCTGCCCCTGAAAAGTGACGATCTTGTCGCCGCCGGGCATCGGCTTGCCATTCATTTTGATCAAAGCTGGTTTGTAATCAAACGTATCGATATGGCTGCAAGCCCCCGAGCAGAAAATGACAAGCACATTCTTGGCGGCTGCCGGGAAGTGGGTGTCGCGAGGGGCAAATGGGTCGCCGGCGTCGATTTGTGGCCGGATGGGAGTTTTCCCACCAACCGTGCGGCTGGATTCCTTGTTCGCGGCTAACAGCTGGTTTTCTGCCAGCATGGCCGAGAGTGCGATGCTGCTAAGACCGGTGGCGGTCTGATTCAGAAAACTTCTGCGGTTCAGCAGATGTCGACTGGCGGGAAGTTTGGAGTTTGATGCGCTCATGGTCGTGACTCGTTTTTATGTTCTTTGATTCAGTTCGGGTTATTGAATAAACAGTAATTCATTGCTATTCAACAGGGCTCGGCAAAAGGCGGGAAGTTGATGCTGGGAAATAAACGCAATGGCGTCCGCTTGCTCGGTCTTCGTTGGCGGACGTGAGAAACAGAGCTCAAAAGCGAGCCTGACCTGTGCGGGGAGGTCACTCGGCTGGTCTGTTTCGAGTCGTTTCGCAAGCAAGTCTGCCTGCTGCAGCAGGAACGTGCTGTTAAACAGATTCAAAGCCTGGAGTGGTGTTGTCGATCGGCTGCGTTTGGCGACGGTCGTGGCGGCATCGGGGCAGTCGAACAGGCCAAACACGGAATCTTGTTCCATGCGGACTTTGGTCATGTAAATCATGCGTCGCCAGTCTTCGGGGCCGTAGGATTGTTTGGGGTGATAGTGTCGTACATTCTCGGCGTCGACTTCGAAGGCACTGAAGCCGGATCCCCCCTGCTTGAGATCGAGTACGCCCGTGATGGCGAGAATCGAATCGCGAATCGGTTCGGCTTCAAGCCGTCGCGGCGGGAAACGCCACCAGTACTGGGAAGCTGCATCGATCTGAATGGCTTTGGCATTGGGTTTGCCCGACTGCTGATAGGTGGCGGAGTTCAAAATCAGACGGTGAATGTGCTTGAGTGACCAGTTGTGCGTAATCAGTTCTTGCGCGAGCCAGTCGAGCAGTTCCGGATGCGTGGGAGTCACGCCGCCGGCACCGAAATCGCTGGGGGTTGTTACGAATCCCTGGCCGAAATGAAACTGCCAGATGCGGTTTACCATCACGCGCGCGGTGAGCGGATTCTTCGGCGAGGCGACCCATTCGGCCAGACGTTTGCGACGTTCACGTTCCGGGGTGTCCGCTTTGAGATTCAAATTTGTAAAGACATCGGGAGCATCGGGCATGACCTGTTCTCGTTTGGCCAACGGTTCTCCCCGGTAGAGACGATGCGTGGGGCCGGGCTGTGTAAACTGTCCCGTATAAACGGTGGGCGTCGACTGAATCGCAGCCAGTTTGTGTTCTGCTTTCGTTAGCTCTGCGAGCAGTTGCTTGCCGGCTTTGGCCTGCGCGGGGGGAAGATGATCAAAGCGGTAGGCGACGGATGCGGAATTTCGGATCGACTGCGGTAATGAAAGCGGCAGACGATCACTCGAACCGGCGATGGTTTCCCAGTCTGTTCCGTTGAGCGAAGCTTCAATGACATAATCCACGGCCAAGCGGTCAGCGAATTTTCCGTCGCGATCGCGGGCCCATTCGATGCGATCGATGGTAGTCGGCTGTGCCAGTTCGATCTGGACCCAGCCTTTACCATTTTCGTTTGAGATCCAACTATGTGCGTTACCGAATTTGCCATCGTTGATGTGTTTGAGTTGATGAATCGGATAACCAGGCAATGAACTGGAACACGAAGCGACGCCCCCCGCTTCTGCGAGCGCGACGTTTGTGCCTCGCGAAAAGAGTTCCAGTTCATCCAGGCAAGGCTGTCCGCCGTTGGTGGTGTGAATGGTAAACCGGACGAATTTTGCTTCGACGGGATCAACTCGTTCGAGATTGTGTGTCGCTTGAACGGATTTGCGTAACATGGGTTTGGCAGGCTGATGCGCCAGTCCCGATGGAGTGACCGCTTCGAATAGAACTGCGTCTGCCGTCAGAGCAGTCCCGGAATTGCCGCCAACCAGTAGCAGTGCTTCGTTTCCTGAAAGTGGAAAGACGCCGGCATGGTGAAAGCCGCTCCAGAGTGCTTTTCGGGCTGAGGGATCGGAGCCGTCTGCGAACTTTTTCTGATCGACAAGAGCGACTTGCTCCCAGTCGTCAGTGGTTTCCGGATTTCCATCGCGATCCAAAACGTAGCGTGCGTCTGAAGAATGTGTCTCAAAACCGCAGCCCCAGGAAAGCCAGAGATGATAGTCACCCCGAACTTGTGGCTTCCAGGCGATGACTGGTTTTTCGGGTTGGTTTTTCCACCAGCTGTAGCTGCCACCACTCAGGTTGGGTGAATGGTTGGCACTGCCCGGGTCACGCTGCTCACCGCGTGCGGTGCCTGCTGGGTTCGTGCCTCGTCCTGCCAGCGGTTGCAGCAGTTTCACTTGAGCTGGTTTGCCAGCGGTGCTGCTCTGAGTCGGTTCATCGTCGATGAATGTAAACTGACGGGATGCCGTTTTCGGAAGATACTGTTCGAGTTCAGACTTGATCTTCGCCAGTTCCTGCTGTCGGAGTTCGATCTCTTTCTGTCTCGATTCGGGAATGGGTAGTTTTTTATCGCCATGCTTCACGCCGGCAAAGATAGCCTGCATCGAGTAATAGTCGGTCTGAGTGATGGGATCAAATTTATGATTGTGACAGCGGGCACAGCCAATCGTCAAACCGAGAAACGCGGTCCCGGTCGTATTGATCATGTCGTCCAGTTCATTTTGTCTCTGCATTAAAGTCAGGTTGATGTCCGGGCTTTTCACTAAGTCGTAGGGACCTGCCACGAGGTATCCGGTGCCGATGGGATTCCCGAAACTGTCGCCGGCAATCTGTTCTTTGATAAACTGGTCGTACGGCTTATCTGAATTGAAAGACTGAATTACATAATCGCGGTAAGGCCAGGCGTTGGGCCGTTCCCGGTTTGTTTCAAAGCCATGCGTTTCCGCAAAACGAACCAGATCGAGCCAGTGCCGCGCCCAACGTTCCCCGTAATGCGGGCTGGCCAGCGTTTTCTGTACGAGTCTCTGATACGCGTCGGGAGACGCATCGTTCAGAAACTGTTGCACCTGTTTGGGTGTCGGAGGCAAGCCGAGTACATCGAGAAAGAGCCGACGGATGATGGTGCGACGATCTGCCGTCGGGTTATGTGCCAGCTGCTTCTCATGTAGTTTCTGTAACACAAACGCATCAATGCCGTTGATGATCCAGTCATCCTTGATGGCTGGAGGCGTCACTTCCGCGAGTGGCTGAAACGACCAGTGATCGGTCGTCTGGGCCTCTTGTTTGACGATGCCATTCGGGCCAGGCCACGATGCGCCCTGATCAATCCATGTTTCCAGCAGACGAATTTGCTCCTTGGAAAGCCGATCCTGTTCATCGGGGGGCATCAGGTGGCCTGCTTCTTCGCCGCGCACGAGTTTGATTAAGTGACTCTTGCCACTTTGTCCCGAAATAATCGCGGGTTCGCCTGAATCGCCTCCACGCAGTAAGTCCGACTTCCGATCAAGGCGGAATTTGCTTTCCTGCGTATTTTCATCATGACAATCAAAACAGTTCGCCTGAAGGAGGGGCAGAATCTGCTTTTCAAAATCAATCTTGTTTTTCGACGGCGTTTCTTCACCGACCGCATGAGCGGCGAAGAACGATAATATCAGTACAATGAAAGTGAGCGAGCGCGTCATCATGATTCACATTTCGTGCAGTGTTAAAATTGGCTGCCGGTTGAGTGCCGGGTTCGACACGGGCTGATTATAAAAGCTTACTTTTTCAGATCAAAGTCAAACTTGTTCTCTCCGTCCGCATTCACGGTAGCGTTGAGACCCGACTTCTTCAGATCGGCATACTTTTCCGGAATAGCTGATTTCTGCGTGGCATACATATCACCCTGTTTTTTGGTATCTGCGGCGACCTTGGAAATCATCACGGTATGCTCTCCGGGGATCGCTCCGTCCGCGGCTTCAAATGTTCTTAACACAAAATGGCCACTCGCATCTGTAAAACCGGAAGCAGGGCGTCCGCTTTTCGGGATAAATGAAACACTGGCGCCTGCCAACGGCTGGTTCTCAAATCTGACCGTGCCTTCTGCTTTTGCCGTCGATGGTCTGTCTACACCGGATCCACAGCCTGCGAGCAGAACCATCATTCCCAGTATAACAAAGTGAGGGATCATAGTCTTCGACATTTTCTCTCCCCATGAATTAAAACGTACCAGAGTTGCAGCCGACGAATGACTGCAACTCACTTGAAAAAACTTGTTACAGAAATCGGATCAATGGTGGAACTTTTAGAATTCACCCACTGGCTCGCCGTCGCGCCGATCTCCCAGTCTCTGGTACGTGACCATGTCGAGGTTTTCACTCAAAAAACGAACTGATCCATCACAGAGCAGAAAATGGGCCCCGCCCACATGGTTTGATTTGAAGCCCTGGCTGTTGCCCCATTGCCCGCTGAACCAGTTGGGCGTTCCACTGGCAGCGCCGGGACTGTCTTCACAGGTATCGAAGTTGATGGCAACACCCGTGCCGGTATACATGGAATTGACGTGCATCCAGCCATTACGAACGTGATCAGAACATTCCGGACGGACTTCGCCGATCACAATCGTATTAGTTGTTCCATCGGAAATATCATGGATCCGGGCGGCCCAGGACATGTGGCCAATCACTCCTGAAATTTCTCTTGGATTCATGGTGTCCGCGCGGGTAATTGGTCCATGTCCAAAATAATTATTGTGTGTTCCTCCTGGAGTGTTCTGCTGGCTGCCCATGCAAGCCGAATAATTTGAGACGGCACGTTTTTGACCGTTGGTTGTTCCATCGACGCTCATACCATTGGTCCAAAATCCTTCATGGGTGTCACTCGGACAAATAAACCCAGGGACCTCAACTTCGTAGGCATATTGACCACTGGTAGTTTGTGCCTGGTGTGCTGGGTCTAAATCGAAATCCAAAATATTATAAAGTGGGGATTGATCAATGAAGGGAAGCAGATGGACGAGCCAGCTTCCGCCATGATCCGAATTAATGGCGCCCCAGGTCTTGTTCGTGTGAATGGTGCAGGGAAACCGTTTATGGGTTTCATGGTAGCTGTGTAGCGCGATTCCCAATTGCTTTAAATTATTCTTACAAGTACTGCGTCGCGCAGCTTCCCGTGCCTGTTGCACAGCCGGCAGGAGCAAAGCAATTAAGATCGCGATAATCGCGATCACGACGAGCAACTCAATCAGTGTAAAACCGGCCCTCGTTCGTTTTGACATCTTTTTTCTCCGAGCGATAAGTAATGAAATGATTTTCAATAAGACTCAAATATCTAGAGTTCGAAAGAACAGTAGATGAACTCTCCATTTGAAAAAATTTCACTCATTAAGTCAACGATAATCTATTATTTGCTGTAATTATATATAATTTATGTTTATTTGATAATCTCCGCGTTAGCGACCTACTTATGTTGCAATGTGGCCCCCTGAGAGTGGCCCCCTGAGAACCCAGCTATTTTTTCAATCTCAAACAAAGAGAGATACCTGTTCGGAGTGCCGGGGTTTATTGGGTTACTCAATGACTGATTTCTGGCGTTTCTGCGACCTGGGGGCTTACTGATGCCGCAATTTGTATCTCGTGCTTTGACTGTCCTTTTTTTGCTGGCAGTTGCCATATATCTGGTTCCCGACGAACAGGATACTTCAGCTGAAGAGCCGATTGTGCGGGATACGTTGCTCTCCCGTGGAGGGGCGGCTCCCGTACCGAAAGATCTGATCATTGTCGAGGACATTTCTTACCGTAAGGGAAACCGTCATTTCTGGGCACTGGATCTGGCGATGCCGAAACTGCGCGGTGAGAAACCACGTCCGGCGCTGTTGTTCGTGCATGGTGGCGGCTGGTCAAGCGGAGATAAACGCCTCGGAATATTTAAGACGGCCCCAATCGAATACGCACAAAAAGGGTATGTCTGCATTAGTGTGAATTATCGCCTGACAGGGGAAGCCGCATTTCCCGCTTGTATGGAAGATGTAAAATGCGCGGTTCGCTGGTTACGTGCCCATGCAGAAAAGTACAATGTTGATCCCCATCGGATTGGCGGTTATGGGAATTCAGCCGGCGCTCATCTAGTGAGTTTGCTGGCATTGGTCGGAAAAGACAAGGATCTGGAAGGGGACGGGCCCTGGCAGGATCAGTCGAGCATGTTGAATGCCGTTTGCGTTTCTGCCGTTCCGACAGATTTCACAAGTTGGCCCTCTGGAATTGAAAACAAGCCACGACTTCGCAAGTTTCTGGAACAACCTGATGCCAGTCTAGAGGAACAGGCAGTGAAAGCATCGCCGATTAGCTATGTGCATGCGAATGCCCCTCCGTTTCTGATATTTCAAGGAACGAGAGATCGCCTGGTACACGTCGCTCAGGCAGATCAGTTTGTCAAAGCATTAAAAGCGACCGGTGCCAAAGATGTCACCTATCACCGATACCCGGGAGCCGGCCATGGCGTATTTACTCAGAATCGGAAAGAAACCTATCCTCTGATGGAAGAATTCTTTGAGCGGACTTTGATGAATGCGAAATCAGAGACCGTCGATAAAAAAGCGAATTCGAACGGGGAATAAGGAACCTTGCCCACGCAATCTGTCGGACAAGCCGAGCGGAGCGAGCAGGAAAGTGATGGTGCAATTGAACAATGCAGGGAGAGCGTGAGTTCTCCCTGCTATTTCAATATCGTGGGAACACCCATTCTATATCGTACGCGTGCCCTGCCAGTTTCCTGTTGTCTGCGACAACCCCGAATTGCATTCGGGGTTACCCGGTGCGTTTTTTTGAGAAAGGAAATGGAAAGCAAAAAAGCTGGCCCCTTGAGAGAGCCAGCATTGAGGTGGTTGCTTCGTTGCAGGAATTGTTTTTATTCGCCGCGGAGACGTTTGCCGAGTTTGGCGATTTCAGCTCCCAGTTCTTTGCGGGCTTCTCCTAGACCTGCGGGGGTCAGGTTACCGGTTTTGAGATAATCGAGCACGATGTCTTCGGCTTTCATCAGGTCCTTGCAGGCGTCGGCAACTTCGGAAGCGATTTCTGTGGGAATCGTGGAGACGCCATTCAGATCGCCGTGCAGCAGATCGCCGGGATAAATGGGAATGCCGCCAACAGTCACAGGCACATTCACATGCAGTGTGTGACAGTAGCCGTGGGCGCAGTTGGTGCCGCTGGTGAAAGCGGGAAAGTCGAGCGCTTCGACCTGATCCAGATCACGGCCGGCGCCTGAAGTGATGATGCCTTTCGCGCCGTAGGCTTTATAGGTCGAGCACATGACTTCGCCGAACGTGGCTGATGCCGTTGGTTCGTCGATATCCTGATACACGACGACGGGGGCGCCAGGCAGAGATTCGAAAGCAGCGACCTGAGCATCAAGGCCAGAGTAAACGTCGCCGCTACGTGGTGGCGCCATACTGCGGAAAGTGGATGTCAAAGCGTAGCCGACCATCGGAGGCATCTTGGGGAAACAGGCTTTAATGGAATCATTCATGTAGCCGGTGTTACGGGGTCGGATGTTCCAGAGTTCAATCACGTTGCAGACGGTGGGGGTGTCGTACTTGGCGAGTTCTTCAAGGGCAGCAGTGGAGAGGCCTTCGGTGGACATGAATTTCTTCCTGTTGAGGTTAAATTTTAATGATGCGATTTTTCAAAAACGGATGTCAAATTTCCCTGGGCGTCAAATGGCAGTTCGAACGGCCCGGAGATGATTTCCAGATCGTCACGTGCGTTGATCTCTTCCAGATACGGTTCGCTGACGATGACTTCACTCAATTCGAGCGTGTCATAAATCTGTACGATGCGGCTTGTTTCCGGCGGAACCAGCCCGATGGTTTGTAAGGCAGCCTCAATGGATTCACGGTCTGTTTCATAAGCCTGCGGCACCATCGCGGCGGTAGGATGACTACCAGTATTAGCGTTTATGCGGGTAATTTTCCAGTCAACGCTCTCGACCGTACGTTGGTTCGTGAATTCAGCGAGACCAATTCCACAGGCGTTGCCATGTGTTTCTTCGGTAAGGCTGCGGATCATGATACGTTTGACAGAGACGACATCGCGTTCGGTGGCGGCGTGATCATTAAACTTGCGGCCAATGACACAGGCATCCATTCCAGAGCCGCTGATGTTTTTGCCGATGCGGTCTACGATCAGCAAGTCAGACTTTGGAAAAGGAAGCCGGGGCAGCGATTCGCGGGCGATGTTAAGCAGCGCGGTTTCCCGTTCATAGAACTGCTCCGGAAGCACGGCTTCGATCAGCGCAGTTTCATCATAAGCGTTTTCCACAATTGCCAGGCCGCCGACAACTGAGCATTTTTCCAAGATCGAAGCAGCGACGGCTTTGATGATTTCCTCGAAGCTGAGATCTTCGATGGCGCGGTGATAGATTTTGGCACCTGCATGTTTGCCGAGGCCGATGAGCATCATCTTATGCAAGCCAGATTCGATATCGCCGACAAATCGGGTGTGCGGTTTAACGCGACCGCAAATCAGAACATGATCTGCTTCGTAGGCGTGTTTATCAAAATGGACGGGGATGCCGTGCGAAGTGGTATCGACGATCACGGTTTCCATCGACGAGCGAATTTCGACGCCCATGGCTTCAGCGGTAATTCCGTACGCCGCGATGACTTCTGCCTGTCCCTCTGCCGTTCCACCTCCATGGCTGCCCATCGCGGGAACGATAAAGGGGATTGCGTCCAGTGACTTCAGATAATCGATTGTGGTTTTGATGATCGTGGCGATATTGGCGATGCCACGACTGCCGACTGTGATGGCGACAGTGTCTCCCGGTTTGACCACTTTGTCTAAATTGATTTTAGGAAGTTCGGTCTGAACCGCTTCAGAAACGTTCTCAATTCGAGAAGATTGGAAGTTTTGGCGAATTCGGTAAACCTTGGGGAGAGGGATATTCATTTTGGGACTTTGATTTATCAAGGAGTCATTTCGGCTGGCATGCAGGATTTCAAATCGAGTCTATTATGAAGAGTCTGTTATTGTACGTAATTCGTGTGTGTTTACGCTACATCCGAGCCTGTTCCTGGTTAAGATTCTTAAGATAACGTGAGTTCAGGCTTCGCAGGCAGGTCTGGAATTTTGAGGCGGCGTCAGGAAACGTCTTGTTCTAAAATGGTGATTTCGATACCTTAACGATTCTGATATTAATAGACCAATCAGCAAGTCGAAACTGGATGTCGCGCCTTGTTGCTGCAAGGAAGCAGATATGAGAAAAAATTTTGAGCGGATCATTTTTGCTGTTTCCGTTTGTGTTCTGTCTGGTGTGCTGTTTATCCAGGGTATCCTGTATTTAAAGGACCTGGGTTTTGCGAATGAAGCGTCGGCTGTGACGGTTGCAATCGACCGCATTCCCCAGGATGCTCCCAATGAGCTTGCTGTGGCAGTGACCGGATCAGCAGAGACGGATAAATGCCCGGTTCCCATCCATCAGGAATTAATCCCGGTGGAACTAGCGTTGGCCGAAGAGAACGACGATGCAGCGCCAGGCGAGTTGGCTACCGATTCACCCGCCTTGAATGGTCCTGCGCTACAAGCCCCTGGAATAGATGCAGGGGTCACGATTTCTGAATTGGAAAAGACGGGGCCTTCACTGCCTTTATTATTGAAACCTGCTCAGGAATCCCCACAAACTCCCGGCGCTTTGATGCCGCCGTTGAATGCGGAGCCTCTGCAAGGTTCGAAGAAGCATTCGGATTCCAAAGCAGATCAGATGACGCGTTTGATTATTCGCGAACATCTGCCACATGCTTCGGAGGAAGAGTTACAAATCTGGTTTGAAGAGTTGCAGGGCGTGCCTCACAAGGTCGCCTCTGATCTGCTTTCGATTCGTAAATTGCTGCAGCCGAAAAGTACGATGAAAATTCCCGAAGAGAAATGGGAGCAACCGTTGCCCCGTTTTGAAGCGGCTGCACCACAGCAACCTGTCTCTTCGTCGAAAAGTGGGCACTCTGATGAGACCGGCTTTATTGGATTTTCCTCGAAAGCGGACCGTGATGAACTGATGCAGCGACTCAAGCCAACCGTTGACGCACTGCGATTATCGCGTGATGTGATTGTGAATAATATTGCGAATGCAGGAACGATTGGTTTCAAACGGTCGTATGTAGAATTTGAAGCACTGCCTTATGAATATCTTGAAACGCCGGCCAGTGAAGAATCGGAAACAGAACCTCCGATCGCTGTGGGTATGGGAAGTCAGGCACTACAAACCCGGGTTTCTCAAACGACTGGCGAACGGATTAAGACGGGACGCACATTGGATCTGGCAGTCGAAGGATCTGGTTTTCTGCAAGTCAAGCTTGGTGAATTAACGGCGTTTACCCGAACAGGGCGTCTGATCTTTGACAGTGAGCGTCGTCTTTGTATTCGTGGTTCGCAGATCAATTATCTGATTCAGCCTGAGATCACTCTGCCTGCCGACGCGCATTCGATTCAGATTTCTGAGACCGGTGTCGTGACGGCAGTAACCTCGGAAAACAAGGCAGAACAGGAGCGGACGGTGGGAAATATCTCGCTTGTCTGTTTCACGGATGCGAGTGAACTGTTTCCGCGTGAATCGTGTCTGTTTGTCGCTACGCCTCGTTCCGGTCAACCGCGGGTTCTGACGCCGGGCTCGAAAGGGGCAGGGCTTGTACGTGCGGGAGTATTAGAATCGTCGAATGTTTCGATTCCTGAAGAGCTGGAAGCACTGTCGCTCATCAAGCAGCGGCTGGACGCATTGAAAACCGTCTACTCAACGGAGCCACATGAGCCGGTTCGGGCTGACTTGGGAGTGCCCGCTGATCGCATCGCCCGTCCGGGAGATCAACGCTTGCAGCGGGGTAACCGTCCGATTCTGAAGTGAGCCGACTTTATTGAAACGGCTTCTTATGGAAAGATCGCTTTTAATGCGTTGTGGCGATGAAAGAATCCTTCATCGAACAGATCCAGCAGTTTCGATTCGGTAATCAAAAAGCCGAGCAGGCCGCCGGGCGGTTCGAACTCGAGTCGATCGATCACGGTGACCTGATTATCGCCGCTGGGCACAATGCGATGTTCGTGCGTGTACGATTTGAGTGGCCCGGAAATCTGTTTCTCGGTGAAAAACTCAGGCTTTTCGAAGGCGATGATTTCGTGGGTTCCATCCTGCACCTTGCCGAAGCCCTGAATTTGAAATTCGAGAACCGCGCCCAGAGATAATTTGTCTGGTTTTTTGGTGAACGCCAGACCTGTATCGGGGGGACTGATTTTCAGAATGTTATCGGTATCGATCAGAAATTCGAAAATCTCTTCCGAGGTCGTGGTTAACTGAACGCTGGTTTCGAAGGTCGCCATCGTCTCTCTCTTTCGACATGTGTCGCGAATTAATATACTATTGGTCCATCAATCCTGAATTGACACGTGATCGATGCCAGGCGAGCACGCCAACGAGCGTGCGGACCATTTCGGGAAACGAGTCATTCTAAGTCTGATAAGACACTACAATACAGACCGGAACTTTGAGCGGCTCAGAATTCCGAGCGTGTATCCTAGCCAAATGAACTGAAAATGACGAGTCCGGGCAGTAAGAGTCTTACTCTTTTGGACGTGTGTGGTCCGGTTCTCATGAGATGAATGAATTATGCAATTTCCAACGGAAGTCCTTCAACAGTGCTGGTTTCTGGCAGGTCCCACCGCGTGCGGCAAGACCGAGCTCAGTCTGTTGCTGGCCGAACATCTCAACGCAGAAATCCTGGCGATGGATTCGATGTCGCTGTACCGAGGCATGGATATTGGTACCGCGAAGGCGTCTGCTGCAGAGCGAGAACGTGTGCCGCACCATCTAATTGATTTGATCAATCCCCATGAGAAGTTCAGCGTGGCCGACTATTTTACGGCGGCGGAAGAGTGCTGTCGGCAGATTATTGACCGGGGACGAACGCCTCTGTTTGTGGGGGGCACGGGTCTGTATTTACGGGCGATCTTACGCGGGGTGTTTAACGGTCCCTCTGCGGATTGGGACTATCGTCGCGAAATGGAATTAATCGCGGAGACCGAAGGGAATGAAGTGCTGCACCGCCGACTGGCGGCCGTCGATCCTGTTTCAGCAGAGAAGCTGCATCCGAATGATGTCCGCCGGGTGGCTCGCGCGCTGGAAGTGTATCATGTCTCCGGCGTCCCCCTTTCTTCACAGCATGATGAAGGAGTTCTGACTCCGGAAGAATGCCCGGCGCATGTTTACTGGTTATTACCAGATCGGGAATGGCTTTACGCACGGATCAATCTCCGCGTCGACCAGATGCTTGAGGAAGGGCTGATGAATGAAGTCAAACAGTTGCTGGCAGCCAAACCGTCCATGAGCCGCACGGCCAGGCAGGCACTGGGATATAAGGAGCTAATCGACTTCATGGAAGGCGTCTGTTCCTACGAACGGGCCGTCGAACTGCTCAAACAGCAAACCCGCCGCTTTGCCAAACGACAGCATACGTTCTTCCGTAGCATCAAAGAGTGCCGCGAAATTGATGTTCATCCGGAGGATCAAGCGGTTGATTTGCTGGAGAAGATTCTGGGGTTCGAACGCGGGTGATTTTTTGGCAACACGCCTTTTCAACCGTAGGGGTGGACACATGGGTCCGCCCCTACCGCGGGACGTACCCTGATGTATATGGCCTATTGTCTTTCTTGAGTTATATGGATGTATTTGTGGATCTGGCTGGTGGCTTGGGAAGTTGTTTTTGCTGCAAGGTGGCTAAGTTGTGGGGAACTCTCTATAGTGTCTTGCAAAGAATTTTTTAACTGTATTCTGCAATTGAAGCTGGTATTTAGGCCGGTGTTCAATCGTTTGGTTTTCCCTCTTCAATTTAATAGTGTGTGATCCATGATGACCGATGAGAAAGTATTAATTCAGGTAGGCCATAGTCCTGATCCGGACGACGCCTTTATGTTCCATGCTTTGGCGAATGATAAGATCGAAACAGGTAAGTATCGATTCACTCACGAGTTACAAGATATTGAAACACTCAATCAGCGTGCCTTCAATGCGGAACTGGAACTCACGGCTGTCAGCCTGCATGGTTATGCTTATCTGACTGATACTTATGCAATCTGTTCGTGTGGCGCTTCGATGGGCGATCAATACGGACCAATGGTGGTTGCTCGCGAAGCGTGGTCGATTGATGATCTGCGGGGCAAGAAAATTGCGATTCCCGGCAAACTGACGACTGCCTTTCTGACCTTGAAATTGTTGCTGGGCGATGATTTTGAATACGAAGAACATCCCTTCGATGAGATCCTGAATCTGGTAGAACAAGGCAAGTTCGATGCCGGTCTGATCATTCACGAAGGCCAGTTGACCTATGCCAATCAAGGGCTGAAACTGGTTGTCGACATGGGACAGTGGTGGTATGAAGAAACCGGTCTGCCTTTACCACTGGGCGCGAATGCCATCCGTAAAGACATGGGCCAGGAAATGATGGAAGAGGTCACTGCGATTCTGAAACGCAGCATCGAGTATGGCTTAGAGCATCGTGACGAAGCCCTCGAACATGCGTTGAAGTATGGTCGCGATTTAAACCGGGACAGCGCTGATAAATTTGTGGGTATGTATGTGAATGACTGGACTCTGGACTTCGGTGAAAAGGGACGCGAAGCAGTCGCGCTCTTGTTGGACCGGGGTTACGAAGCCGGTATCATCCCCAATCCGGTCAAACTGGAATTTATTGGTTAAACGCCCCTGAACGGCCGTGTGATTGATTCATCGAGATAGAGAAGGTGGTATGCGATGAGTGAAAGTAACTCATCCGGATATTTGCAGGCCTTGTTTGGCCTGTCTGGTAAGACGGCTGTTGTGATTGGCGGAACCGGAGTTCTAGGCGGTGCGATTGCCGATGCGTTGGCGCAAGCGGGCGCTCATGTGGTGATCGTCGGTCGCAATGAAATCAATGGTGCAGGCCGAGTGAAAATGATTGAGACGCTTCAGGGAAGCGCTGAATTCTTCGCCGCCGACTCCACCAGTCGCTCTGATCTCGAAGCGTTGGTCGCACATCTGAAAGCCAAAGGCCAGGTCGCTGACATTCTGGTGAATGGTGCCGGCATCAACGCCGCAACGCCGTTCCTGGAAATCAGCGACGAAGAATGGGAGCGGATCTTCCGCGTTAACCTGTTAAGCGTGAAAATCGCCTGTCAGGTATTTGGCCAGGCGATGCTGGATGGAAATGTGGCCGGCTCAATCATCAACATTGCTTCGATGAGTGCGATCACGCCGTTATCCCGCGTGTTTACGTATTCTGCATCGAAAGCGGCTGTGTTGAATCTGACACAAAACCTGGCGCGGGAATGGGCGGAAAGCGGAATTCGTGTGAATGCCCTTTCCCCCGGCTTCTTTCCGGCGGAACAGAATCGAAAAGTACTGACACCGGAGCGTGTCGCCAGTATTATGAATCATACACCGACAAAGCGTTTTGGTGATCCGGAAGAACTGGCGGGAGCCGTGTTGCTGATGGCGGCCGGAAAAGCGGGTAGCTTTATTACCGGAACCAATATCGCCGTTGATGGTGGTTTTTCCTGTATGACAATCTGATTTCCGTGGGGCTGCCGGGCTTTACCATGTAGCAGCTTTAATCGAACGAGGTTAAGGAGCACGCAGACTTGGATCCGATTCTCATTGAACCCGGTCAACGCTATCTTGCTCGTATCAATCCAAAACGAATTCCGCACATCTTCACCGATGTCCTGATCATTGGTGGCGGAGTAGCCGGCTCGCGAGCCGCGTTGGAGATTGATCCCCGACTGGAAACGATTATCGTTAACAAGGGGAAAGTGTCCCAGTCGAACAGTGCGTATGCGCAAGGGGGCATCGCCGGTGTGCTGGACCCTCTGGATAATATTGACAATCATATCCAAGACACATTGGCGGCTGGCAAGGACCTGTGTAATCAGGAGTTGGTCGAATATGTGTGCCGCGAAGCACCGCGGCATATTCAGGAATTGATTGAGCTCGGGACAGACTTCGATACCGAAGACGGTAAGATCGCACTCACCAAAGAGGGCGGGCACAGCCATCGTCGCGTGGCGCATGCGCTGGGCGATGCGACGGGCAGAGAACTGATGCGGGCCCTGGTTTCCGCCGTGCATGATCGGCCTTCCATTCAAACCTGGACGAAAACGCCGACCCTGGATCTGGTGACAGAAGACGGCAAGTGCCGCGGTGCGATTATCTGGAATCGTTACCACGGCAAAACGCTGATCTGGGCCAAACAGGTTGTTCTGGCGACGGGCGGCGCGGGCTGTCTGTTTCGTGAATCAACAAATCCACCGCTGGCGACCGGCGACGGGCATGCCATTGCGTTTCGCGCGGGAGCCTTATTACAGGATATGGAATTCATGCAGTTCCATCCGACCGTGTTATATATTGCGGGTGGAGCCCGATATCTGATTTCGGAAGCAGTACGCGGCGAAGGCGCTTATTTGCGCGACTGTAACGGCGTGCGTTTCATGTCCGAATATCATCCCGATCTGGAGTTGGCACACCGTGATGTTGTCAGTCGGGCAATCACCGATCGGATGCTGAAAACGAATCATTCGTGTGTCTATCTGGATTTAACGCATCTAAATCCATCACTGATTAAAGAGCGGTTTCCCAACATCGGTAAAGTCTGTGCCGGCTTTGGTCTGGATTTATCGAAAGATCAGATTCCCGTGCGTCCCGGCGCGCATTATATGATCGGCGGGGTAAAGACGGACCTGCAGGCACGAACTTCGATTCCCCATCTCTGGGCAGCGGGCGAAGTGACGTCGACCGGCCTGCACGGCAGTAACCGACTGGCTTCCAACAGTCTGCTGGAAGGTTTAATTTTCGGTGCCGCTGCGGGGAGAGGTGCTTCGGCAGCAGCTCTTAGCCAGCCCGACCAGTTTTCTGCATCCCTGCTGCCGGACTGGGATACAGAGAAGCGTTCGGATGAAGATTTAAACAGTAAAGACCTGCGAAACTCGTTAGCCAGTTTGATGTGGCGCGATGTCGGGATTACGCGAAGCGAAGAGTCGCTGCAAAACGCGAAAGATAAAGTCGACTTCTGGAGTCGGTATGTTGTGGATCGGGAATTCAAGACGCTGAGTGGCTGGGAGCTGCAGAACATGCTGCTCGTCGCACAGCTGATGATTACGTCTGCGATTGAGCGTAAGGAGAGCCGAGGCGTTCATTATCGGAGTGATTTTGCGGATACGGATCCTGCGTATCAAAAACATATTTCAGTGCTTTCAACACGTTGAGAAACCATCTAAGAGGAAGGAATTTCCATGCTGCCTGGAATTAAACTGTTCGATTTAACGGGTCGTGCTGCCATCATTACGGGAGGCTCCAAAGGCCTGGGGTCAGCCATGGCGGAAGGTCTGGCTTCTGCGGGCGCAGATGTATTGTTGACGAGTCGGCATCAGGAAGAAGTCGAAGCGACGGCGGCACAAATTGCGCAGGACTATGGCGTAAAGGCCGTTGGGATCCAGGCGGATGTAACGAATGCGGAGCAGGTTGCCGCGATGACCGACCGGGCGATTTCGGAATTTGGGAAGATTGATATTCTGATCAACAACGCAGGGATTAATATTCGCGGCCCGATTGATGAATTGACGCTGGAAGAATTTCAGGAAGTCCAAAACGTGAATGTCTCCGGCCCCTGGTTATGTGCTAAGTCGGTCGTGCCACATATGAAGCAGGCGAAGTATGGTCGGATCATCAATTTAGCCAGCACCCTGGGACTGGTGGGGATGACCAATCGCACACCTTATACCGCCAGTAAAGGGGCGGTGGTGCAAATGACGCGGGCACTGGGGCTTGAACTATGCGAATACGGAATTACCTGCAATGCCATTTGCCCGGGACCGTTTTTGACGCCGATGAATGAACCATTTGCGGAAACCGAAGAGATCAAGAAATTCATCGTGGGTGCAGTGGCGATGAACCGCTGGGCGAAGATGGAAGAAATTCAAGGGGCGGCGATCTTCTTAGCCAGCGCTGCGTCGAGTTATATGACGGGCAGCATGGTGACCGTCGATGGTGGCTGGACGGCGCGCTAAAGGGACAGGAGAGTGCATGAGCTCTGACGGAGAATCCACTGTTGTTCGTATGAGTAAAAACAACAGACGGATTCTCGTCCGCCGCACTCTGATTGCTGCTTTCATTCTCATCTGTGTGGCCTGCGCGTATTCGTTTTTTCTGGTGTTTCAGTTTCATTCGACAGTCGCCGCGTTTCAAAAACAGAATGCGAATTTTTTGGTCGCATATCAGAATGATCAGGGGAAAACGGTGCATGGAAGCTATGGAGCTATACCCGGCCCCTTTTTTATTCCTGCCCCATTAGTACGGTATCATCGCTCAATCTACTCCATGCATTTGGGCCATCAACCCGGGAGCAATCCGGAGGAGATCGACGAACTGTTTCGATTGTTACCACAATTGTCTCAATTGGAAGGATTGCTATTAGAGGGGTTTTTGATCGATCCAGAACGGGCAGCTGCGATTACCCGTCTTCCTGAATTGAAATATCTTACTCTCATGGCATGTCAGATTGAAAAGTCATGCCTGGCTTCTTTGTTGCAAAGTCAGGGACTGGCGTATGTAAACTTGGTGGATGCTGAATTTGACGAAGCAGAGCTGGAAACTCTCTTACTGAGCCCCACGCAAGAGACATTGCTCGCATTAACCTTATCGAATTGTAAGATTACCGATACGACTGCGACTGTTCTTTCCCGGTGCCGAAATCTGGAACTTCTGGAGCTGGATGGCACTCAGATCACCGATCAGGGTTTAAAAATGCTGGCCCGGCTGCCCCAACTCAAGGTCTTGATTCTGGATCACACAAAAGTGACCGATACCGGTGTGGCGTATCTATCTTCCACACCGAATCTGGTGGAGTTAAGTCTCAGCAATACGAGTGTTTCAGATGCGCTGCTGGAGACGCTTAAGCAGGATATTCCCGCACTGCGCGTATCAGATGACTGAACAGATGAACGAATTGCTCTAAAGACCTATTTGTTTGTGTGGTCGTCACTCCGCAGTGTAATTCACGGAACAACCAACATAAGCGATTCAATCAGACCTCAGTCTTTTGCTTCATCCTAAAAAGTGTTGAATTTTTGACTCATTTCACACAGAGGATTTTCTTTGTCCTAATTTTATAACGTGAACTCCTCGTTTTACGCTTGCAGTTAATTTCTATCCCCAGCTAGAAAACAAGAATATGAATAAACCTGTATCCAAAATCCTGATTGTTGATGACTCAGAAGTTGTGAGACGCATTCTTTGTAAAGCACTGACTCAGGATGATTATGAATTGCATACAGCCGTTGATGGAGAAGACGGTCGTCAAAAAATACATGAGTTAAAACCGGACATTGTGCTATTAGACGTAGAAATGCCGGTGCTGGATGGCTTTGCTGTCTTAAAGGAAGTTCGTGAGAATTATAAACTCGAACAGGTTGCCGTAATTATGGTGACTTCCCAAAACGATGGTAAAGGGATTTCCCGTGCGTTCGACGAAGGGGCCTTCGATTATATTCCTAAGCCGGCAACCGATTCGGAAATCAAAGCCCGCGTCAGAAATGCGATTCGCGCGTTGCAGCTGGTTCGGGAACAGAAAACATTACGTAAAGAAGCGGAAACCGCTAATCAATCCAAGAGTGCATTTCTGGCGAACATGAGCCATGAAATCCGGACTCCGATGACGGCCATCCTGGGGTACACCGAACTTCTGGAGCTGGAAGCAAAAACGCATCAGATGCCAGAATTATTCATGGATTCGCTGGATACCATCAAACGCAATGGCGGGCATCTGATGGAATTGATCAACGATATTCTGGACCTGTCTAAAATTGAAGCAGGGAAACTGGATATCGAATCGATTTCGTGTTCGCCTCAGAAAATTGTGGAAGAGGTGCTGGAACTGGTTCAGGTCCGGGCAGAAGCTAAAGGCTTGAAGCTGGAAGCCAGTTATCAGTTTCCACTGCCTGCTCAAATTCAATCTGACCCCACACGCATCAGACAAATTCTGATCAACCTGATTGGGAATGCGATCAAGTTTACGGAAGTCGGTACGATTCGTCTGGAAACAGAACTGGTTGAAACTCCGGGTACAGAGCCGCATATTCAATTCTCGATCATTGATCAGGGAATCGGGATGACCGAATCTCAGTTATCGAATCTGTTCCGTCCGTTTACGCAAGCTGACTCATCCACCACACGTAAATATGGTGGAACCGGATTGGGACTCACGATTTGCAAACGCCTGGCAACGATGTTGGGCGGGGACATTTATGTAACCAGCGAGATCAATAAAGGTTCCCGATTTAGCGCGGCAGTGTGTACCGGAAATCTGGAGGGAGTCGAACGGCTCCAGGAATTACAACAGAGCGAATCCCAGGACACTCAAGCCAATCAGGCAAACCAAACCGCACAAAAGCCCGTTCAGGAATTTCCTCTGAAAGGGAGAAAGATACTGCTGGCCGAGGATGGACCTGACAATCAGAAATTGATTGCCTTTATTCTGAAGAAGGCCGGCGCGGAAGTGACGCTCGCCGAAAACGGTGAAGTCGCACGTCAGGCCGCCCTGAAATCGCTGGAGGTCGGTTTGCTGTATGATGTAATTCTAATGGATATGCAGATGCCGATTCTGGATGGATATAGTGCGACACAAAAAATTCGCGAACATGGTTACTCGGGCCCGATTATTTCACTGACGGCCAATGCGATGGAAGGGGACCGTGAAAAGTGTATCAACGCCGGGTGCAATGATCACATCACCAAACCCGTAAATCGCAAAAAAATGGTCGAGATGATCACAGCCTTCTGCGACATAGAAGCGGCCGTCTAATGGTAAACGAACCATTTTTTGATCGGCACAGCGCTCAGAGTTTGTTAACCACGCCGTGTACCACCCAACGTGGGTAACGATTCTGCGTAAATGAAAATAAATCTTGATGCGGACAGTGGTTCGGCTGTTTAATGCGTTGCGTTCAAGGGCCGATGGTACTCCGCCTGTTCCCGATTCATAACGGCAGAAAAACGATCTATCTGGTGAGCAACGAATTAGAAATGACTGATAAATGGGCCTGCAAATTATACCGTCAAAGCTGGGGGATTGAGGTTTTCTTTCGCTCAGTGAAACAGTCCTGTGAACACAGCAAACTGTAATGGTATCTCGCCAGGAATGATTTCTACCTCGAAAAATAATCGGACCGAATTATTCCTCGTCGTCGGCACCTTCGTTTGCTTCGTGCATTTCGAGCTGCCCCATTTTTCGGTACAGGTTCGAACGATGCAGCCCCAGGCATTTGGCGGTCTCGCTCATGTTGCCCCCCACACGTTTAATCGTTCGGCGAATGTATTCTTGCTGGAACCGTCGCGAGGCTTCTTTCAAACTCAGATCCGCCGACATATCGACCACCGAATCACGAGATGGACTCAGGATAAACGCCAGATCTTCGACTTCCACACGATCACCGGCACACAGAAACGCCACGCGCTCCATCAGATTGCGAAGTTCGCGCACATTGCCGGGCCAGAGATGCGCCTGCAATCGCTTCTTGGCTTCTGCAGAAATTTTCAACACACGGCGGTTGGCCTGCGCACAAAACTGGGCTAGAAAAAACTCTGCCAGCAAAAGCACATCTTCCGGCCGCTCACGCAAAGGCGGCAGATCCAGAGTGACCACACTCAAGCGATAATACAGATCCTCGCGGAACTTTTTATCACGCACAGCATCCGCCAGCTTCGCATTCGTCGCCGCCACCACACGGACGTTGATCGGAATACTCTCCGATCCCCCCACGCGGGTAATCACTTTCTGCTCCAGTACGCGTAACAGCTTGGCTTGTCCTCCCAGACTCATATCGCCGATTTCGTCGAGGAACAGCGTTCCCCCTTCGGCCAGTTCGAACTTGCCCGCCCGCGTTTCGTGGGCATCCGTGAACGCGCCTTTCTCATGCCCAAACAACTCACTTTCGAGCAACGTTTCGGTCAACGCGGCACAGTTCACGGCGATGAACGGCGTATTCGCCCGCGGTCCCTGATAATGCAGTGACTGGCTGACAACCTCTTTCCCCGTTCCACTTTCACCCAGAATCAGCACTGGCAAATCGGTACTCGCCAGCCGTTCGGTTGTTGAACGCAAAGCCGCGATCGCAGAACTCTTTCCGATGATTTGCACTTTCTCCTTGGCCTGTTCGGTCATCTGATCGCGGCTACGGGAAAGCTGTTCGAGTTCGCGCGTATTTTCCAGAGCCGTCGCCGCCTGCACACCCAACTCCGCCAGACTCTGGGCGTCGGCATCGTCATACTCGGACTTCCCTTTTTCCTTATTCATTACCTCGAACGCGCCAATGAGTTCGCCGGCATTATTTTTTAGTGGGACACACAACAGATTATGTGTCTTAAATCCGCTCGATTTATCGACACTGGGATCAAATCGTTCATCATTGTAAGCATCATCGACACGAATCGTCTCGCCGCTGCGAATCACATCGCCTACGATCCCCACATCATCGGGCAGACGCAGCGTGTTTCCTTCTACCCCCAATGCAGGACAAGCAACGACCTGCTTGTGCTCCTGATCCCAGATAAAAATACTGGAGCGATCACTATCCAGTAAGCGTGTGGCTTCTTTCGCGATCAGCTCTAACAGGGGTTGTGTTTCACGGGCTGAGGAAAAGCTGGAAGCAATATGTAACGTCGTCTGTAACCGATTAATCCGTCGCAGATTCTTTTCCCGCTGTTCAACAACCGACAGAGCGTAACCCAGTGCCCGCGCTGCAACCACGGCATCGCTCAGCGTTTCCACGGTTAAATCTCGACCGCCCACCAGTAACACGAGTCCGGGACACGACTCTCCCAAAGGGACCGCCATATAAAACCAGTCTGCGCGATTCTCATCGGCACACAAGCCCGCCGCATCACGATCGAGCGCCTCGCCACACAAGGCGCCGGGAAAACTACCCGCAGCATTCCGACCAAATTCAAACAGAGTCTCCCACTCCGGCGTCCGCTCGATCAGAGTGCACCACTGGCAAGAGAGTTCCGTCGCCAATTGCGGCAAAAACTGTCGAGTAAAGTCCCCCTCCGACTCCTGCCGCGTCGCTTCTTCCAGCAACCGATCACACATCTGCACCAAGGACGCTTCAGAATCATATCGGGAAAATAAAGGAAGCCGTTTCCAATCCAACCACTCTACTGTCTCTGCCTTACTCACCTGGTACTCCCTTATCTATGAATCAAAAGAGCCCGATTGCAAATCATCAGCACAGGCTTCTGTCATCCATTCGCCTCATTTCCTCGTCGGAATGATAACAGATAGAAAACAATGCGTCATCCAAGTGTGGACTTCAATTGGTGTTTTTTGCTCCCTTTTGATGAACGAACTGTTCAGTCTACGAAATCCGCAAACTCTTCCAGGATGAGGACTGCATTAAACTCTTTGCAGGCCCCGTACTCCGACACCTCAAACATATTCATGCGAACAGTTTCCATCCCGATAAGATCGCCTCTCCACAAGAGATTTACTGTTCCCTTCCGTTTAAGAATCCTGCTTTACTGTCACTTCAGACGGCGGAGTGTTAATGTATTGGATAAAGAGAGTTGCAAGTCGTACTTTTTGCGCTTGCCTGGATCCTGCCTCATTTAATAATGAAATCAAGAGCACGAACATGTTTTGTCTCAATGTCATTCTCACATTAAAAAACGCCTCTGACGAAGAGGAAATTCAGGGACTGCTGACCAAAGCCTGTCGGCTCTCCCGCACCGAACCAGGTTGCCTGCGATTTGACGTTTATCACTCCGAAGGCGAACCAGCGACCTTTGTGCTGGTCGAGCACTGGGAAAGTGAAGACGCCTGGAAAACCCATCGCGAAGCGGAAGCCTACACCAAAATTTACCAACCGCAAATTCTGCCTCGTGTCGAACGAGTCCCCTACAGAATGAATCTGCTGCTGGAATAGCCGGCTGGCTGCAAGAACATAAAACGCCTGAACCATCTTCAGGCGCGTTGATCAAATCCAATTCTCAAACCATAGATAGTGAAAATACTACAGAGGAAAACCGTCGATGTCATCCGATTCCAAACCCATCCTGAACCGTTACAGTTCCCGCATCACCCAGCCCCGTTCACAAGGGGCCTCACAAGCCATGCTGTATGCCACCGGCATGACCGAAGAAGATATGAACAAGGCCCAGGTCGGAATTTCCAGCGTCTGGTACGAAGGCAATTCCTGTAACATGCACCTCAACATCCTGGCTGCCAAAGTCAAAGAGGGCGTCGAAGCCGCCGGTCTGGTTGGCCTGCGATTCAACACCATTGGTGTGAGTGACGGAATCTCCATGGGCACCGATGGCATGTCGTACTCTCTGCAGTCCCGCGATTTGATTGCCGACAGCATTGAAACCGTAACCTGTGCTCAGTGGTACGATGCCAACATCTCACTCCCCGGCTGTGACAAGAACATGCCCGGCTGTTTGATCGCCATGGGTCGTTTCAATCGCCCCTCACTGATGGTCTACGGCGGAACGATCGCTCCTGGTTGTTTGAATAATGAGAAGCTGGATATCGTCTCCGCGTTTCAATCCTACGGCGAGTATCTTGCCGGCACGATTACCGATGAAACCCGCAAACAGATCGTACAAAAAAGCTGCCCCGGCGCTGGTGCCTGCGGCGGGATGTATACCGCCAACACCATGTCGTCGGCCATTGAAGCTTTGGGCATGTCACTGCCTTACAGCTCTTCGATCCCCGCAGAGGATCCCTTGAAACTCGATGAATGTATTCGCGCCGGAGCCGCGATCAAAAAACTGCTGGAACTCGATTTAAAACCCCGGGATATCATGACCCGCGAAGCATTCGAAAATGCAATGGTCCTCATCGTCGCCTTGGGTGGTTCAACCAATGCCGTCCTGCATATGCTGGCGATTGCCCGCTCCGTTGACATCGAACTGACCATCGACGACTTCCAGGCCGTCAGTGATCGTGTGCCGTTGCTGGCTGACTTTAAACCAAGTGGTAAATACGTCATGGCTGACCTGCAGGAACAAGGCGGCACCCCCGCTGTGCTCAAATACCTACTGGAAAAAGGCTTCATCAACGGTGACTGCATGACCGTGACCGGAAAAACGCTGGCAGAAAACCTGGCGGAACTGCCTGGCCTGAAAGAGGGACAGGACATTATCCACACTGTGGAAAACCCGATCAAGCCGACGGGACACCTGCAAATCCTCAAAGGAAATCTGGCACCTACAGGTTCCGTTGCCAAGATCACTGGTAAAGAAGGCCTGGTCTTCGAAGGTACTGCGAATGTATTCGATTCCGAAGAAGACATGCTCAAAGCACTGGAAGAAAACAAGATCCAAAAAGGGGATGTCATCATCATCCGCTACGAAGGACCTAAAGGGGGCCCCGGGATGCCTGAGATGCTGACTCCTACCTCTGCCATCATGGGTGCCGGGCTTGGTAAAGATGTCGCCCTGTTAACCGATGGCCGTTTCTCGGGTGGATCACACGGCTTCATCGTGGGGCACGTCACTCCTGAAGCTCAGGAAGGCGGCCCGATTGCCCTGGTCAAAAACGGAGATAAAATCACGATCGACGCCGAGAAAAATCGGCTCGATGTGGATTTGACGGATGCGGAGCTGGAAGAACGCCGCAAGGGCTGGACAGCGCCCCCGTTCAAATACACGCGAGGCACGCTCTATAAATACATCAAAAACGTGAAGTCCGCTTCCGAAGGCTGCGTGACTGACGAGTAAGCAATTGAAACGATCTAATAAAAAGCCCGGAATCAGTTCTCTGATCCCGGGCTTTTTTACGAATGGCAGACACACGGAATAGTTATACGGCAGGGGTCTCTGCTGGCTCGCCAATAGTGCTGAGGAAAGAGTGCCTGACAAGATATTTGTAGAGTAGCCCCGTGTGTTCGCACGCAGGGGCAGGGCGGTGTCCATATCAACGAGCGAATGCTTCAACGGATCCCATCGACAAAGTAATACAACATTGAGGCCGCAAGGCGGGCGGGCACATAGGCACCGTCCCTACGTTGAAATAGCCCAGTTGTGTGAACTCAGCGTATGCGATTCAGTACGATTTCTCTGCAACCTCCTGCTCGCTGCACTCGGACCGAATTGCATTCGGCCCCACCCTTGTTTCGTGTGTTTTCGGGTTTTTCGTGGTAGAAAGTTCAACCTGTCTAAAAATCTTTCTCGATCAGCAAAACAAATACTGGGCAAGACATCCGTGTGTCACCGATCGGCTTGTCCGACGGTGCTGGTTCAATCCTGCGTTTTCGTCTGCCGCGGAAATTTTGCTTCCAGCAGTTTGATGGCTGCCTGAAAGGATTTTCCGTCAGTAGGCTGCTCGACAATGTTCGTGTTCTCTTCCGGATCGATTGTGTGATCGTAGAGTTCCCGTGCTGAGACTTCGCCCGTTTTAAAGTCACGCCACTCCGTATAACGATAACGGGGCGTGCGGACGGAAACGCCCATGAATTCGGGATTGTCCTTATAGTAGGCGGGCCGCGGATGCTGGGTGTACGCGGCTGGTTTCACCGTTTGTGTGGGATCGTTCAGAAGGGGGACCAGGCTTTTGCCATCCAGCTTTGCAGCTGAGGGCAAGGCACACAGTTCCACCAGCGTCGGATACATATCGATCAGCTCGACCAGCGCCGCGGAACTTTTTCCCGCCTGTTTCATGTTCGGCGTCGAAATCAGCAAAGGGACGTGCGCGTCGTTTTCAAAATTCGATGTTTTGCACCACAGTCCATGCTCGCCCAGATGAAACCCATGATCGGACCAGAAAACGATGATCGTGTTGTCTCGTAATCCCTGTCGATCCAGTTCCGCGAGCACTTTGCCGATCTGTGCATCGAGATAACTGATACCCGCCAGATAACCGGTGCGAAGTTCGATAATTTCTTCCTTCGTCAACTCCCGCTTCACACTGCGTAGCAATTCGCGTCCGTTATGTAGTGCGACCGCGGGTACATTTTTCGGCGGTTCCGGATTCGCGGCTACAGTAATCGGGCTCTTGTCGTACAGATCCCAATACTTTTTCGGCGGGTTAAATGGCAGATGCGGTTTCCAGAATCCAACCGCTAAGAAGAATGGTTCCTGTTTCTGCTTGACTTCCTTGAGTGCTTGAACCGCCAGATCGGCAATCCGTCCGTCAAAGTAAGCGGAATCAGGAACGTCGCGACATTCGTTTCTCGACATCGTCGCAAAATCCATGGGCAGTTCACTGTTATCATTCAAAACCGGCTTGTCGCTGCCGTGTGTAGCGTAATGCATTACAGCGGGCACACTCCACGACGCCGGGTCTCCCTGAATGTTCTGACGCCAATTGTGGAATATCTTACCAATGTTCTGCGTGAAGTAGCCTTGCTGTTCAAACAATTGAGGCAGTGTGACGATCTCTGGCGCGACTTCACGAAAGTGTGTGGGCAGATCCCAGATCTTAAGACTGTCCGGGCGGCGGCCCGTCATCAGCGAAGCCCGCGACGGATTGCACAGCGCCTGCTGACAGTAGGCCTGCTTGAAAAGTACACCTTGGGACGCCAATTGATCCAGGTGCGGCGTCTTCACCAGCGGATGTCCATAACAGGCCAGATCACACCGCAGGTCGTCGGCGGCGATAAACAGCACGTTCGGTTTTTCAGCCGCGACGGCATCGAAACTGAGGGCAGGGCAGACGATCACGAGAAAAGCGAGCAACATCAAGGGGAAGCATCTGCCAGAACATTGCATGAAACAAACTTTCTATAAGGAATGACAGCAGGAAGAGTTAGCGTTTCTTTCATTTTGAAGACTAACTGACGCGGTTGCAACAGCAGAGATTACTGGTCGTCATTTCCTATCCGGATTTTCAAAATAATGATTGACAGCAAATTTCAATTGTATTACTGTGTTGATACAGTTTGTTTCGAGGATATAAAATGCAAATTCAATTATCAGAAGCGGATGGCACGCCTTATTATCTGCAGGTGACGAACCAGGTCAAGTTCCTGGTGGCGTCCGGGCGCCTGGAGCCGCACGAGCAACTTCCCTCGGTGCGCGGGCTCGCGCAGCAGTTGACGATCACCCCCAACACGGTGGCGCGGGCTTACCGCGAGCTGGAAGCGGAAGGAGTGGTGGTCTCGAAACGCGGTGCCGGCGTTTTCATTTCCAACGGCGTGTCCCCCCTGTCGAATAAAGAAAAACGCCGCATTCTGAATGAGCGGATGGATGCTCTGCTCACCGAATCGCGTCAGTTAGGCGTGGATGAAGAAACCCTGTTGAAGTTATTACGTCAGCGAAGCCAGAAATTTGATTTAGTTAAAGAGGTCGAAAAATGAGCGCGCATGTGATTGAAATCAGTGATCTGAGCCGACGCTTCGGCAAGAAACAAGCATTGGACAACGTTAGTCTCTCCGTTCCGGAGGGAGCCGTGTTTGGTCTGGTCGGTGAAAATGGAGCCGGCAAGACAACCCTACTCAAGCATGTGCTCGGTTTCCTTAAACCGCAGCAGGGAACAGTGCGGGTCTTTGGCTTAGACCCCGTCGCCGATCCCCCGGGCGTATTAGGGCGGATTGGACATCTTTCAGAAACACGCGATCTGCCGACCTGGATGACGGTTCGTGAACTATTCGAATTCACGCGCGCGTTCTATCCGAAATGGGATCCGGTTTACGCCGAAGAACTGCGGATGATGTTTGAACTCTCCCTCAGTCAAAAAGTGCCCACGTTATCGCGGGGGCAGCTGGCGCGGGCAGGGCTCTTATTGGCGCTGGCGCATCGCCCGCCGCTGCTGGTGCTGGATGAACCTTCGTCAGGTCTGGACCCGGTGGTCCGCAAAGACATTCTGGACGCCATCATTCGTACCGTCGTCGATGAAGGTCGCACGGTCTTATTTTCGTCGCATCTGTTAGACGAAGTCCAGCGCGTCTCCGATCAGGTGGCGATCCTCGATCAAGGCAAAATACTGCTGACAAGCCCGCTAGATGAAGTGCTAGTTTCACATTATCAATTGACAGTCAGTTTCCCGGAACCGCAGCCGTTCTTTCCTCAACTGACGGGGGCACTCACCTGGTCCGGCTCAGGCCGGGAATGGAAAATCGTCTGCAACGGACAGAAACAGGAACTGGAAGACCAGTTGCATGAGCTGAATGCAGAAATCCTGGAACAGACAGCACCGACGCTGGATGAGATCTTCGTCGCCCGCATGAAATCAGTAGAACGACCTTCAGCAACTTGATTTGCGTTTTCAAATAGTCGGATTTAGTGGAATGAGTTTTGGGTGAATCCATGACACAAATGCTTTATGTGGTGACGAAAACATTTACAAAGCGCGCCTGGTTGGGGGCGTTGTTCGTGATCGGCGCGTTGGTGCTGGGGCCGCTGGCTTTTCGTGCGTTGATGTCACTGAAAGAACTGGGTTTGTATGGCGTTTCGATCCAGCCCTTCGATTATCACTTCGCGTTTCTGGGGTTGTCCTGGGTCTTCTTTATTACTCTCTGCGGTTATGCATTACAAGGCTGTGAAACGGTGGTTTGCAGGCTGCCCGTTTCTTCAATCGCGATTGTCAGTGGTTTGATACTGCTCACCGTGGGCACGGTGGTACTGCTCAATCTGATTATCAATGGTCTCTATCGAATTTTGTTTTTCGATCAACGTTGGCTCGCCGATTATTGGCCTCTGCTGGGGCCATTGCTGTTTTTAATTACGTTGGTGCTGGTGGGGCATTCCATTTACTGGAGCCGGTTTAGCCTTAGCTTTACCTACTGTGCTATCTGGGGTAGCCTGTTGATTGGCATGTTCTGGTGGTTTCTCTCTCGTTATTTTCCGAACGGTTTTCAGGAGAACATTGTTCCCTGGAACCACGTCACTCTCTCGGACATTGCTACGATGTCAATGGTCAGTATTGTGGCCTGGTATCAGGGAACCCGCGCATTTAGCAAAGTCCGTTCCGGCACCGCAGTGCCCAGCCCAGAGTGGCAACGAACGGTTAACTGGTGGAACGCCTGTCTGGCCGGTGGAAATGCCGACCGTATCTCGCTTCCTTTATCACAACCGGCATCGTTGGCGCAGTTGCATTGGCGCGATTCCTGTCGCCGTCCTGTGATGGTCGGCGGACTGTATTTCGGAATCATTGCGATTCTGCTGAGCTTCCTGTTTTTTAAACTCTCTTATACGTTTGGTGGTCTGCAAACTCCATTCTGGGCATATAAACAAAGTATCTGCGGTGTCACCAATGCGTTGATTATTTTTTCTGCACTTGTCGTTGGATTTCTGGTGGGTGATGGAATTAACAACAACGGTCGAACCGAATTGAAACAGTATTTAAGTGTGACTCCCTTGTCAGATCAAAGATTCGCTGCCATTCTGATTCGGAATTTAGTCAAGACGGTCAGCCTGACCTATTTCTTGATTCTGTTGAGTTGCCTACTCAGTCATGTTGCGACGATTTTGTATTTAGCGCCCGATGATCGTCTCATGTCACTGATGGTCGGGGAACGATTCAACCGGTTTTTGACGATGCAGGTTTTGCCGTTTCTGTTCTTCTCGTCGACGATTTTTTGGGGCATTATTGCCACCATGGTTTCGATATTCTGGACAGGCCGCACCTGGTTTTATCTGGCAATCATCGCTGCCTTTGGCGTGTTGTGTATTTCTTTCATCTTGATTAGTTCTCTCATTCGTACCGAGTCGATTACTCCCTTACTTTATGGAAGCCTGCTGGCGCTTTCTGTTTTCATTCTGGGAGGAACGTGTGCCGCTTATGCAATCGCGTTCAGGAAAAAACTGATCTCAGTGTTCCCCATCCTGGCAGCGGTTTTGTTTAGTCTGTTCGCCGGCTGGTTTGCTTGTTCCTTGTCGGGTGATGATTACGATACGTTGCTTACGAGAATTATCCACTCCAATTTTTTCTTTCGGGAAGTGGGAGTCATCAGTATGCGTTATTTTGTGTTTGTTCTCCTGACGCTAATTGTAACCCCCTTCGCGACGATTCCGCTGGCGGTCTCCTGGAACCGGCATCGTTGAGAAAAGGACATTTAATGATTCAAGCTGATATTGAAGTAGAACGAAAAATGAGGTGCCGCTAATGACAACCGCCTTGTATGTGACGACAAAAGATTTTTGCAAACGCGCCTGGGTTGGTGCGCTGCTGGCTATGGGAACGCTGGTGATGGGGCCGTTGTTGTTTTTGGTGCTCACGCGGTTGCAGGGATTGAACCTCGATTATATGGAACATGACCTGTCCGGTTACCACTTCGCCTACCTGGGACTCTCCTGGGTCGCTTTTCTCGGTGTCTGTCTGCATGCACAATCTGGCTGTCAAAAGATCTGTCTGGGCCTGCCGATCAGTTCGCGGGCGATCGCCAGCTGGTTGATGTTTTCGATGGTGGGGCTAGTGGTGGTTCTGCAGTTATTGACCAACGGCGTCTATCGCATGCTGTTCTTTGACGAACACTGGCTCGCTGACTATTGGCCGCTGCTGGGGCCGCTGTTATTTCTAGTCACACTGGTTCTAGTTGGACATAGCTTATTCTGGAGTCTGCACGCCCCTAGCTTTACTCGTGTGCTCCTGGGAAGCACCTTGATTTTTGGCATATTTTACTGGTTTATCTCCCGCTATTACCCGAATGGCTTTCATGCAGAGGATGTCCCCTGGAGCCGAGTCACGTTGGGAGAATTTGTGCTGATGCAGCTGGTCAGTATTGCGGCCTGGTATCAGGGAACGCGTGAATTTGCGAAATTTCGCGCGGGCACCGCAGTTCCCAGTCCGGCCTGGGAGCGGGTACAGCTCTGGTGGAACGGATTACTCAGTGGAGCGATTCCGCGACAGCAACCCGAGCCACTCTCGCGACGATCGGCTCTGACTAAATTACACTGGCGCGAATCCTGTCGCCGCGCGGTGATTGTCGGGGGTCTCCTGATGGGCTGTTTTGTGCTCGCTGTCAATCTTAGTATCGGATCACAGCTGAATACGAATCAAACCCGTGTTCACGAAATCGCTGAGGGGTTTTGGGCGATGACAATGATCGCCAGTTTTGTCGCTTCTTTTCTTGTCGCCTTTTTAGTAGGGGATGGAATCAGCAGTAAGGGGCGAACCGAAATGAAACGGTTTTTGGCAATGGCGCCTCTGCCCGATCAGGAACTGAATGCGCGGCTGTTCCGTAACATGGTGAAAACATCTGCTTTGACTCTCGCGATCATCTATTGCGGACTATTACTCAGTCTGGGGATAACTACAGTTTGGTGGGGGCCGGAACTTGTCAATTTCATGTTGGCCCGCGCCGTTTCGAATGGTGACTTTCTATTGCGTTTCCTGTTGATTGGGCTCGGCTTTTGGGGCATTGCCGCGAATACTGTTTCGATGTTCTGGACGGGCCGCACCTGGTTTATTAATTCCGTGGTCGGCGTCGGTTTTGGTGGTTTCGTTTTCTACGTGATAACTTTCAATCTACTGGGAACACTGTTTCGAGGCTTCTGGATGGCAGGGGCCATAATGAGCATCATGTTACTGGCAGTCTATTGCCTGTTTGTGGTCGGCCCATGCGTTGCTTATGTCGTCGCCTATCGCAAGAAGTTAATCTCTTGGAGGAAAGCAGTCATGGCGCTGCTGCTTTGGTGTAGTGTGGGAGATATCTGCATTGTGCTTGTGCTGAATGAGTCGGCACGAACCAGCATACAGCCTCAATGGGGCGTGTTCTGGATCTATACCGCGGTCAGTGCTTTCCTTCTGGCGCCGTTCGCAACGATTCCGCTGGCGCTAAGCTGGAACCGACATCGTTAATTTGTTTTGTATGACATATTTGAAGCAGATCAAGTGGCTTGGAAGCAATTGTTAATACAAGTGGAATGAACATTGGAAATGAGGTCCCGCTGATGAAATTTAGCTTGTACGTGACAACGAAAGGTTTTTGTAAGCGCGCGTGGGTGGGCGCTTTTCTGGCGGTGGGTACGCTGGTGATGGGGCCGTTACTGTTTCTGGTCATAACACGACTGCAAGGGTGGAATTTTAATTATGTTGAACATGATCCGTTTTCTTTTCACTTCGCATATCTGGGGTTCTCCTGGATTGTTTTTCTTGGCGTTTGTCTGCATGCTCTGACGGGATGCCAGAAAATCTCCTTGGGTTTGCCGGTTTCTTCGCGCGTGATCGCCACCTGGATGATGTTGGCGACGGTGGGATTAGTGGTTGTCTTGCAGTTAGTGACCAATGGTGCCTATCGCATGCTGTTTTTTGATGAGCACTGGCTCGTCGATTATTGGCCGGTGTTAGGGCCTTTATTGTTTATCACCACATTGATCCTGGTCGGCCATTCTGCTTTTTGGGGTATGCACGCTCCCAGTTTTACGAAACTATTATTCTGGACCGGCTCGATTGTTGCGATGTTCTGGTGGTTTATTGCACGCTATTATCCGAACGGCTTTACCTCAGATGTTGTTCCCTGGAGAGATGTCACGCTTTCAGAATTCGTGACGCTGCAACTGATCGGCATCGCCGCCTGGTATCAGGGAACCCGCGCGTTTGGCAGGGTGCGGTCCGGCACCGCTGTTCCCAGCCCACAGTGGGAGCAGGTACAGACCTGGTGGGCTGGTTTGATTACAGGTGCCATTCCCGAGAAAATGTCAATCCCTCTGTCGCGACGAATGGCTCTGGCACGACTGCATTGGCGCGATTCGTGTCAACGTGCTGTGATAGTGGGCGGGATTTTATTGGGGGCTGCGGTGCTGGCTGTCAATCTCCTGAGCACCCTGCAGTTCGATATCAAAAGTCCTCGATTAGGAAGCGACATCAAGGAACTAGCGGAAGGTTTCCAGATAGGAACAATGCTGTTCAGTTTTATCGCTGCGATCCTTGTCGCAGTTCTGTTAGGTGAAGGAATTTGTGGACAGGGACGTACAGAGATGAAACGTTTTCTGGCAATAGCACCTCTGTCTGATCGTGATATGAATGTCATTCTGTTTTGGAATATGATTAAAGCATTCGTCTTCACATTATTAATGATTCAAGTTGCTCTCCTACTCAGCTATGCCACGGCGTTCTTTGTGCTAGGATCAGAGACGCTCAGTGCGAATTTGAACCTGCGTGTTTTGGCTGAAATATGCTTGAGTTATTCCGTTTCTACTGCTATCGGATTCTGGGTCATTGCTGCGAATATCATTTCCGTCTTCTGGACGGGGCGCACCTGGTTTTTCTACACGATGCTGGGGAGTTTCTTTGGTGGAATTCTTCTGCTGTTTGGGTCTGCCGGTTTTACGCAACTGGTATTTGGGAGCTATGCTGCTCAGTGGTACTTTGAGGTCACCATCTTTCTAATGTTGTCGATTTCACTCATTGCGGGAACGGTAATCGCGTATATGGCTGCCGTTCGCAAACAGTTGATCACGAAAACAAAATCCTGGCTGGCATTCCTTCTCTGGTTGACTTTACTGTCAGGATTTCTGATTGAAAAACATTATCAGCCTACGAGCTCTCACATAGGCAACTACTTCTTTTTCACGATTCTCTTTACGTTGATTGTGGCCCCGTTCGCAACGATCCCGCTGGCTTTGTCTTGGAACCGGCATCGCTAAACACCTCGCCTGCAAGTGATTACGCATCTACCACTCCGCCCGAAATCGTGTGAAATTCTTACTTTCACCTCAAATCCGCCTTCATAGTGACTTGCAGTCCTGAGCCCAGCTACTAAAAATAAGCAGTTACGGCAGATTTTCTGCTTCAGGTTTGTTGAGTATAAGTACGCAATCTGCAGAAATGTGTATCAACATTCACTGGATCAGATCGGCTGACACACCTTGGTTGTACCTGAGTAGTCTAAATGTGAGGAGAAATGATGGCGCGGGCCACACATCGCAGATTGGGAATTGCTCTGTTAGCAGGGCTTGTTTTCACATTCGTCATCAACACAGATTCATCAACCGTACAGGCAGAGGAACCGGTGATTAAGGTTCCCGCAGGTTTGCCGCCCATAGAATTTCCCGCAGATAATCTTCCCACCGCTGAAAAGATCGCGCTGGGGAAACAGCTCTTTTTCGACAAACGCCTCTCGCGTGATAACACGATCTCCTGTGCCAGCTGTCACGCGCCCGATAAGGGTTACAGCAACGCCGATCAGTTTGCGACCGGATTCAAAGGACAAAAAGGGGGCCGCAATTCACCGACCATTATTAACGCCGCCTATAACAAGTTTCATTTCTGGGACGGCCGCGCCGGTTCACTGGAAGAGCAGGCATTAGGGCCGATTGCGAACCCGATCGAGATGAATCTGACAGTCAAGGAAGCCGTCGATCGAATCAACGCCATCCCCGGCTACACGAAACAGTTTCAGAAAGTATTCGGTTCAGACGCGACCGAAGAAAATATGGCTAAAGCCATCGCCACCTATGAGCGAACGATTCTGTGTGGCAATGCCCCTTATGACCAATTTAAAGCCGGCGACAAAAAAGCCCTTTCTGAAGCGGCTCAGCGGGGCATGAAGTTGTTTTTCGGGAAAGCCGTTTGCAGTGCCTGTCATGCGGGACCAAATTTCACCGACAATGCCTTTCACAATCTGGGCGTGGGCATGGACGCGAAAGCGCCAGATGCCGGTCGAAAAGTCATCAGCAACCTGGGCGGCGATCAGGGAAGTTTCAAAACGCCCTCTCTACGGGATATAGCCCGATCTGCCCCTTATATGCACGATGGCAGCATGCAGACTTTGAAAGAAGTGGTAGAACACTATAATAAGGGAGGTATTCCCAACGAGTTTCTTGATGAAGAAATCTACAAGTTGAATTTGACGCCTCAGGAAGCGGATGATCTGGTGACCTTTATGAAAGAAGGCCTCTCCAGTTCGAATTATCCTGAGCATAAAGAACCCAAGTTGCCTGAATAACGTATCGCTGGTTGTATCGATAAAAAAACATCGTACAAAACGAAAAACCAATTGAAAATCCCCTTTTCAAAGGAAGATGAACACCATGCAGTGGAATTTACACCTGATTTTTAAAGCAAGCGCATGCTGCCTGACAGCACTCTGCCTGACAGCACTCTGCCTGACTCTGGGAACGTCCGCTCTGATCGCCGACGAAAAAGGCGATAAAAAAGGCGACGAGAAAAAAGAAGCCGCCAAGAAAGAGGAGCCCAAAAAAGAAGCTCCTAAAAAGGAAGAACCTAAGAAAGAAGCTGCTAAGCCCGCTCCTAAAAAAGAAGCCCCCAAAAAAGAAGAGCCTAAAAAACCGGCTGTGACTGTCAAAACTCTGATCACCAACTTGGAAAACCCGAGTGGAATCGCCATTCAGGAAGGTACCGGTCACGTATTTGTTGCCAGCCGTTATGGCATTTATCGCTACGATGCCAAAGGCAAAACAGTCGATCTGGAAATCGCCGGTTATCCGACCGACGTTTACGGCAAAGGACCTAAGTACAATGTTGGTCCTTTGGGACTTGCCTTCATGAGTAAAGATCAACTGGTCGTCGGCGATGGTAGTCGTCCCGATGGTGAAGAACTGGTCCGCATCTACAAAGTTGGTGACAAGCCCGTCGCCAAATGGGTCAAAGAAGACACCGCCGTTCAGACTCTGGGCCCCATCAAAGCCAGCGACAAATCCGCCAAGGGTGAAGGCAACTTCTACGGAGTCGCCGTCGGTGGCGGTAACATCTTCATCACCTGTAATGGTGACGACACCAAAGGCTGGGTTGCCAAATCAGTCATCAAAGACGGCAAAGCCGGTCCTTTAGAACTGACTATCGCCACCAAAGAAGCTACCAAAGTGGATGCCCCAGTCGCCATTACGTTCTCTCCTGATGGAAAACAGTTGGTCATTGGCCAGATGGGCGAAATGAATGTCGCCAACGATGGTCTGCTGACATTCTACGATCCTAAAACAGGGAAGCTGACCAAGAGTCTGAAAACCGGCCTAAGCGATATCGCTGGCTTGGCTTACAGCCCCAAAACCAAAAAACTGTACGCAACGGATTTCTCCTGGGTTGATACCACCAAGGGGGGACTGTTCGAGTTGAAAATCGATGGCGACAAAGTCACCGCTGAAAAAGTCATCGCACTCGACAAGCCGGCTGCCATCGCATTTGACAAAGAAGGCAACCTGTATTTGACCTCCTTCGGAACTCAAGGGAAAGATCCTGAAAAATCTCCCGGTTCACTGGCGATCATCAAAGCCGGTCTTTAAAACAGACGCTCATGATGCGGGTTGACTTCATAAGGAAGCGGCCCGCGTCGTTATGACGAAATCAATTTTTCACCAATATTTTGAAGGTAAGTAAAGACAAATGACAGTTCAAGTAATGCAGCCAGCTCCCGATTTTGCTTTGCAGGGTTATGATCGTTCCAGTGATTCCTTCAAGGATTACAAACTGGCCGACTTCAAAGGTAAGTGGGTTTGCCTGTTTTTCTATCCTCTGGACTTCACATTCGTTTGCCCCACCGAATTAGTGGCATTCAATGACGCGATCGGCGAATTCGAAGCACGTAACTGCCAGGTTCTGACTGCCAGCACCGACAGTAAGTACTCTCACAAAGGCTGGTGCGACGCTGATCCTCAACTGGCGGATCTGAAATACCCCATGTTGGCCGATGGCACACATCAGCTTTCTAAAGATTACGGCGTTCTCAAAGAAGAAGCCGGTATCGCTCTGCGTGGAATCTTCCTGATCAATGAGGAAGGCGTCTGCCAGTGGCTGGCCATTCACAGCTTGAGCGTTGGTCGTAATGTACAAGAAGTTCTGCGTGTACTCGACGCACTCCAGACAGGCGAAAACGTTCCCTGTAACTGGAAGAAAGGTGAAAAGACACTCTAAGCAGTCGTCTTTCATTGATGAGATTCAAAGCAGGAGGATTCCCATCAGGGGCCTCCTGCTTTTTTTATAAGCTAAGTTAAGCCTCCCGTTTGAGATCCATTATTGATTTCGCCGGGGATATTTTTCGTGACTTGGAAGGCGGTCGTTGATAGCTTAAGGTAATGATACTCTCAGGCATGCGATCGTTCCTGCCACGATCAACCCGCATTAAATTCATCAGAGGAGAAATCCGTTGAAGTGCTCACACCGCTTACCAATACTCATGTTGCTCGTCGCCTTGTTTAGTCCGGCATTCTGTCTGGCAGCAGACAAGGCTGAAGAAAAACTCTCCGTGCTGCTGATCGATGGTCAGAACAATCATAAATGGCAGCAGACAACGCCGCTGCTCAAAAAGATCCTGGAGAATTCCGGTCGCTTTGAAGTCGAAGTCTCGACCACGCCTGAAGGCATTCCGCGAAAACCTCGTGCGTCATCGGGGAAGCTTTCAAAAGAAAATGCGAAATATGAAGACCAGCAACTCAAACGCTGGGAGGACAGCGTCGCCCGCATCAAACGGGAAGCACCGGCACAATGGAAAGCGTGGCGTCCTGATTTCAAGAAGTACGATGTCATCGTCAGTAACTACAATGGCGAAAGCTGGCCTGATGAAGTGAAACAATCGTTCGATAACTATGTCGCTTCAGGTGGCAGTTTCGTCGTCGTGCATGCCGCCGACAACTCGTTTTCCGATTGGCCCGCTTACAACAAAATGATCGCCGTCGGCGGCTGGGGCGGCCGCAACGAAAAATCAGGCCCCATGCTGCGATTGCGGGATAACAAATGGACCAGAGATACCAGCGCCGGAAACGGGGGCACCCATGGCACGAAGATTCCCGTGGTCGTCAAAGTTCGAAAGCCCGAACATCCCATCGTGAAAGGGCTGCCCGTTGAATGGATGCACCCCGCGGACGAAGTCTACGGCAAGCTCCGCGGACCCGCTGAAAATGTGGCCGTCCTCGCCACCGCGTATTCCGAACCCAGCGAACGTGGCACCGGCGAACACGAGCCGATCATGATGACCATCGATTATGGCAAAGGCCGCGTGTTCCACACGACATTGGGGCATGACACCGTAGCCTTACAGGGAACCGGCTTCCAGATCACTCTCCAGCGCGGCACCGAATGGGCGGCGACCGGGAAAGTCACCCAGCCGATCCCCAAAGTCAAATGGAACGACAACGAGCCCACAGTCCAGGCTCCCTGATCGATTATTAAACATCGGTTCTGTCAATCAAATACCACGTGAAGAAGGTGAGATCAGCTAACTGGTTTCACCTTCTTCTATTTGTTTGCGCAGATGCACTGCTTCTACTTGTTTTTTTCGCATCCGCAGGTTGATCATTTCCACAGTGACGGAAAACGCCATCGCGAAATAAATGTAACCTTTGGGGACATGATTTCCAAAGCCTTCCAACATCAGCGTCACGCCCACCATGATCAGAAATGAGAGCGCCAATATTTTGATGGTCGGATGTTGATCGACAAAGTCACCTATCGATTTCGCTGCGAACAGCATCACGACGACCGAGAGAATAATGGCAATCGCCATGATTGAGACATGGTCCGAGAGCCCGACGGCGGTGATTACCGAGTCCAGCGAGAAGACGATATCCAGCACTCCGATCTGAACCAGCACCGAGCCGAAGGTGGCTTGTGCCGCGGACGTTCCCGTTTCTTCATGAGCGACGCCTTCCAGACTGTTATGAATTTCATGAGTGGCTTTGGCCAGCAGAAACAGCCCGCCGCCAATCAGGATCAAGTCCCGGCCCGAGAATTCATAATCCAGTAGCGAAAACCAGGGTTCGGTGAGTCCCATGACCCAGGAAATCGAGAACAGCAGAATCAGCCGCGCAATCATCGCCAGGCTCAATCCCAGTGACCGGGCGAGATCTCTTTGTTTTTCAGGCACCCGCCCGACGAGGATGGAAATGAAGATTATGTTGTCGATGCCCAGCACGATTTCTAATGACGTCAACGTCGCCAACGCAATCCAGGCCTCAGGGCTGGCCAACCATTCGAACATGTTTGCTCCATTCAGGTAAGGTAAAAATCAACGCGTAGCGGATTATACACATCGGCTGAGTTCTGAAAAGAACGGGAACGGCAATGCACATGATCTGGCTTATTGAAATTCGGAATTTTGATACGAAATTCATAGAACTTGGTTCATTCCAGCGCTGTTAAAGCGAAGAAAAGGCAAGCATATCTCAGAGTCCTATCTCTTTTTTTGCAGGGTGAATCAGGTTCCTCAGACCAGTCCAAAACCGGCTAAAAACGGTCTTCAGCTTCAGAACTGTCACATAGAATGCCACGGGAGACTGCGATACATCAAGAACCCGGTTTTAACCAAATTAACACACAAAGACAGATTGTTTTTAATCGAGACCCTGATAGTATACAAAGAACTAAACTACCGATATCCATCCATAACCTACCAGATTCCCAACCGGATCATTTTCATATGTTTACATCATTGTGGCTTTCTTCACTGAAGCGTCAGCTCCGTACCCGTTTTTCTCGCAGCTCCCGCGCCCGACGCAACCGGAATCAACGGCACCAGCTCCCCTCCACCCGGGCTCTGATTTCCCGCAATGCCGCCGAAGCACTGGAAGACCGCACGCTGCTGACATCCGTACTGAGTATCGATGATGTCATAGCGCCGGAAAATGGAGAGTTTACTTTTGAAATCTCACTCGATGAGGCAGCTGGTTCTGACATCACAGTTCTGCTTAACACGGTAACTGATACTGCAGACGATACTGATTACACCTTTCTAAAAAATAAAATAGTCACAATCGCTGCCGGAGAATTGTCGACACAAGTCACCGTTCATGTGCATGACGATGATAACCAGGAATCAGATGAGGCATTTTCGCTTGTTCTCAGCGATCCACGTATCGGCGGAGAGTCACTTCCTTCTGCCGTTACGATCGCAGATGGGACCGGTCAAGGCACCATTTTGAATGATGATGGGCTGCCCGGTTCTGTATTTACTGTCAGTGGCGAAAAAATTGCCGAAGGCGATGATGCTAATCAAGTTCTTAAATTTACGATCACTCGCACAGGTGGCTCCTTGGGCGATTTAAATTTTGCCACAAGCGTTGATTTCAGTACTGTAAATGGAACGGCCGTTGCGGGTGAAGATTATACAGGCAAGATAGAAACCATTCATTTTTCTGCCAACCCCTATGCGACTTCTCAGACATCAGTCGTTTCTGTCTTCGTGCAAGGAGACACTTTTAAGGAACTCTCTGAGGCGGTCATCGGCCGGTTGAGTAATCCGACAGGCGGAAGTGCTTTGAAAGGCAATGTCTCAAGTCTGGACGCAGTTGGGATTATCGCGAACGATGATTCAGATTTTGTATTTCAAAATACGTTCTCTGCTGATCCTGTTCATGCCAATCATACAGAAGGTGCATTTGGCCGTTCGGTTGCCATTGATGGTGATGTTATGGTCATTGGAGCCCCTTACAACAGCCTTCATGGCTATAGCGCAGGAGTTGTTTATGTTTATACTAGAAATCAACAGGGCACGCTTCTAGATCAATCTGATGATACCTGGGATTATGCGACATTTTTACAACCGCTGATCTCAGGAGATTCTTTCAGCTTTGGAATCTCAGTTGACATTTATGGAGACACGATAGTAGTGGGAGCGGAGCGAGATTCTAGTGGGGCCGTTTATGTATATTCTCGTGTGGGTGACGATTGGAAATCGGAGCCACCACTGGTAGAAGAAATTCGCGTTGCAGGTCTCTCACCCTATGCTTATTTCGGAACATCCGTGGCGATCTATGAAAATACGATTGTTGTCGGTGCGCATACTTCTGTTCAAGGTGTCAGTATTGACGGCGCTGCTTATGTTTTTGAAAAAACAGGGGATGACTGGTCGGCCCCTTCCATGAGGGAGCTGGTTCATCCAGTACCAGATTACGATGATTATTTTGGTGATGTAGTTACTATACATGATGGGGTCATCGTCATTGGTGCGCCTGTTGATAATAGCAATGGGGCTCGCAGTGGCGCTGCATATGTTTACACAATAGTTGGAGAAAGCTGGCTCAACCAGCCTCCGTTAGTTACAAAACTGACGGCTTCCGATGGAGAGTCAAGCGACAATTTTGGCCTTTCTGTAGCGACTAATGGAACAGACATTCTGATTGGAGCACCAAACAGCAGTAAAAACGGAACTCTCAGTGGTTCCGTTTATCTCTATTCCAAAATAGGATTGGATTGGTTCACAACATCTCCCCGTGAAATAAAGCTTATTGGAGCGCATAAAAACCACCGATTTGGAGCTACTGTATCGATTGGTGATAATCAAATGATTGTTGGTACAACACGGGCTCAAGAAATTCCAGGCCATTTTGGAGCAGCTTATGTTTACACTAAAAATGGTTTTGAATGGAGTGTGGATACCGCCACTGAGTCAGTGTTAATTCCTATTGAAAGTGGGTATTCTGCGTTTGGTTTTGCTGTGGCAATTTCGAATGGCACAATTTTGATTGGTGCATTTATGACTTCTCTAGATGGAGAGGGAAGTGGTGGAGCGTATGTATACGAGATAGCCGAGGATAATTCCTGGTCGATAACAAATGAGATCAAGCCAACTGATCCACTGACTTCTCATCATCGTGAGGAAAATTTTGGTCGAGCGATTGCTGTCAGTGATGACTATCTGGTGATTGGCGCCCCAGGAACGGATTCTACATTGGCTCCTACTGGCATTGTTTACGTGTATGCCAGAAATGATGCGAGCACTCCGGGTTTCTTTGATGATGATACTTGGGAGTATGAAACGTCGTTTATCGACCCAGTGCCTGAAGCAAATTTAGAATTCGGGACTAGTGTTACCATTGACGGAACAACGATTGTTGTGACCGCTGAGACAGCTTCTGCTCCCTATGGTGCAGAGGCTTTCGTTTTTACCAGAAATGGTTCAGATTGGGTGACGATCCCCCCTACCGTGACTCCCTTGCTCGCAAATGCTTCGAGAACCATGCTGAAAGAAATATCAGTCGCCATTCAAAATGACACGATTGTGGTAGGACATAAAGGTGGCACTGGCGTTACACAGTCTGGAGCGGTCTATGTCTATGAAAGAAAAGGTATTGACTGGTCAACAATTACTCCCACGGAAACGATCATTTCTCCCTCTGATGGAGCGGAGAACGATTATTTTGGCATTGCAGTAGATCTTGATGATGATCAAATTATTGTCGGCGCTACAGATAATGAAAACCGAGGCGCAGCATATCTCTACCAGAAGGGAAGTACCGGTTGGAGTTCTGCCGCCGAATACAAGTTGATTGGCTCTGATATTCAATTAGATGACAAATTCGGTAGATTAGTTGCCATTGATGGAAATACAGTAGCCATTACTGCACGGGGCATAGGTTCTGGTTATTCCGGAGCAGTCTACATGTTTGATGGGACTGAGGGTTGGTTAAGTCCCATTGAAACCAGGTTTGATCCAATTTCGGACACTTCAAATTTCAATTTTGGTAGAAGCATTGATCTAGATGGAAAGTTACTGGTCGTAACTGACTCAGTGTCTCTTAATCACTTTTTAACTGGCTCTGCCTATATTTATGATGGCTCGGAAGGCTGGGAAAAGTTTGAAGAGACGATCATTTCTTATACTGATGACTCCGAATTGTTCTATAGAAGGTTTGGCTATTCTAACGCAGCGATCAACCAAAATAGTCTTTTCGTGGCAGCTTTGTATGAGGGGCTATTTAGTCGAAACAGTTTTGTATACAGCTACAATCGAAGTTCATCCGCAGAAGTTCATTTACGAGTTGTCAACTCTCCCACAAACACTCAACCCAATGGAGAAGCAAGTTCGTTACCCAGTAATCAGGATAACGTCAGTGAATGGTCATCCTACTGGGTCGAAATCTGGGTAAATGCCAGTAACCCGGAAAATCAGGGTGTCTTTTCTGCACAATTAAACCTTGATTACAATACGGAATATACGTCAGCCACGGAAATCGAATTTGGGTCCGGCTTCACTCAGAACCAAACAGGTACCATTAACGATGTTGCAGGAACCATCGAAGGCCTGTATGCAGAAACGACTGCATCCGATTTGGGTACTGATAGTTACCTGCTTTTCGCTCGGATTAAATTTGAATCGCTGGCCGAGGATCAGGTTGAGCTTGATCTTTCGGGAAAGAGTATCGGTCCTTATGACTTGGGTTTTAACATCAGCTCTCAACAAGTCAAGTTAATCGGTGATCTTCCAACCGTTACGAATCCTGGGCAGTTTAATAGCACCAGCATTTGGGCGAATCCGTTTGATTTAAACGACGATGACGCTATCAACTTTCGCGATTTGGTTCTGTTGATCAACTCGTATTCCACGATCCCCAGTGAGTCGAATTCCGATTATTCCTGGTTCGCCGATCTCAATCAAAATAATCGTGTTGACTTTGGTGATCTGGTTTCTTTTATCAATAACTATGGCAAAACTAAAGCGAATCAGTCTCCGGTCAGCTACCCTCAGAATTTCCCCAATGCCTGGAACAAACACTTAACGGTTGATCCTGTGTTGTTACCTCAAGTGGCAGCCAGACCCGTTGATCAGGCTGATGCAGAGTCAGTACTGGATGGCGTGGTTGAGTATCTTGACCCGCAATTGACGTCGGATGAAAATGAAAAACTGACACAGGTCAACATTGAAGTTGTTGATCTACCAGATGGCGTTTTAAGTAACACCGTTCGCGGCACGATCTATATCGACACCAACGCCACCGGGTATGGTTGGTTTGTTGATGACACCCCCGGCGACAATAGTGAATTTTATGCTTCCAGTGCTCTTTCCTTAACTCCTTTCCCTTTTAGTGATGCTGTTGGGAAGGTTGATCTCTGGTCGGTCATCTTGCACGAACTCGGTCACCTGCTGGGACACGAACACGAAACCGACGGCGTCATGCAAGAAACCCTGGCACCCGGTGTTCGTAACCTGCCCGACTGGGCCGATGATGATACCGATTCCTTCTTCAGCACGGTCATTGGGGAGTCGGAATTACTCTTTTTCTAAGGAAAATAGATTCTGAATGAATTAGGCCGGCCCCTGCACAAAAAGCCCCTATGCCTTGCTGGTTTGATAGGAAAAAACGCGTTGTATCTGGTCTCGACTCTGATAGTATACAAAGTCCTAAACTGTTAATATTCTTGTGTAACCCACCAGATTCCCAATCGGATTATTCTCCTATGCTTCCATCCCTGTGGCTTACTTCATTGAAGCGTCAGCTCCGTACCCGTTTTTCTCGCAGCTCCCGCGCCCGACGAAACCGGAATCAACGGCATCAGCTCCCCTCCGCCCGGGCTCTGATTTCCCGCAATGCCGCCGAAACACTGGAAGACCGCACGCTGCTGACCGCCTTCACGGTGGTGAACACGAACGACTCCGGCGCAGGCAGTTTGCGCGACGCGATCGAACAAGCCAACGCGAATGCCGGCGCGGATACGATTTCGTTTGATGCTGCGTTGGCGGGGCAGACGATTGTGCTTGGTGATGAAATTTTGATTCACGAAGACCTGAGCATCACCGGACTGGGGGCCGATCAATTGACGCTGGATGGGAATGGTGACAGTCGGATATTTCGGATTGATGATGGAGTCGCCAACACGGACATCACTGTGGAAATCAGTGGCCTCACCCTTGCGAATGGCTCAGCAGACCACGGCGGGGCCATTTACAGCTTTTATGCTGATCTCTCGATCGTGAATTCCAAACTGACCGGGAACACGGCGGTTGGTACAGCGGAGGAGGAAGGACATGGTGCCGGGATCTACCAGTCGTTGGGGAGCCTGACAGTCGACACCACAGAATTTTCCTACAACAAAGCAATCGGTGAGGGGGGGCAGGGGGGCGGAATCTATCTGTCTCAAACCAGTCAGGCGACGATCACCAATGCGACGTTTACTTCCAATTCGGCGTTCACCGGCGGAGCCATTTCCAGGGTTTCCGGCTCATTGACCATTGAGCACAGTGAGTTCACGGAGAATCACTCGACCAGTGGATTCGGCGGGGGAGCCCTCTATTTAAGTGGCGGTTCGACCCAGGTCATTGACAGTACGTTTACTGAAAACGTTGCCCAGACTAATGGCGGCGCGATTAGTCTCTTTACTGGTGAGCTCACTGTGTCAGCATCGACTTTTACCGAAAACAGATCTTCAGGAATAGGGGGAGGCGTTTATATCGGTTCCACGGATGTGATCATTCAAGAGTCGACTTTCACCAGCAACCAGTCGGGCAGTGGTGGCGGCATCGGAATGCTGGGACGAGGTACTCTTAAGCTGGTCAGTTCGACTTTACACCAGAACGTCGCTACTTCAAATGGCGGCGCGCTTTTCGATAACGGGCCCCTCAGTATTTCAATTATCAACAGCACGCTGTCAGAGAACGTAGCGGCGCACAAAGGAGGCGGCCTCTATACTTTCGCATACACAGATGTGTCTGTGATTAACAGCACGATTGTAAAAAATGAAGCCACTCATTTCTCGGGAGGAGGTATCAAGCGAGAGTTTACAAGTGGCTCTTTCCAATTGAGTAACAGTATCGTCGCCGGAAATACGTCCAACCAGATTTCCGGGAGTTACACCGGGTCCAGTAATATTATCCGCTCCAGCATTGACGGGCTGATCGATCCGATTTTGCGCGACAATGGTGGTCCCACAAAGACGCACGCCTTATCGATCGGAAGCGCGGCCATCGATGCCGGCAATAATTTCTCGGCTCAGACAGCCGGGTTATCCATAGATCAACGCGGGGGGCTTCATCATCGCATCTTCAATGGCATTGTAGACATTGGTGCTTATGAATATTACTCCGGCGTTTTACGGGTCGATTCGCTTTCCGATTTAGATGACGGTAATTATACGAGCGGTCATTTAACCCTGCGAGAAGCGATCAAGCTGGCTAACGAGACGCCTGAAGCCGACCAGATTATCTTCAGTTCCAGTCTGACCAATAAGACCATTGTCCTTAACACCGAGATTTTGATCTCCAGCAGTATGACGATTACGGGACTCGGGGCCGAGCAGCTCTCCATCAGTGGCGACTATAACAGCCGGATCTTTACTATTGATGACTCAAATATTGAAACAGAAATCGTCGTTCAACTAAGTGGGTTATCGCTAATCAATGGTTTCTCTGAGAACGGCGGTGCGATCCTCAACTATGAAAACCTGACAGTCTCTGAAAGCCTTTTTTCTGGAAATGATGTCAGAGCAGTGCAGTATGGGGATGAGGCTTTGAACAATGGTGGTGGCATCCATAATGATCACGGTACTTTGACAATCATTAGCACTACATTTACAAACAATTATGCCTTTGAGGGTGGCGGAATTTATAATAATAATGGCTTCCTGACAGTAACGGACAGCGAATTCAGAGAAAATATCACGACACGGAAGTGGGGAGGCGGCGGTGGTATTAGCCACGTTGATGGAAGCTTAACCGTCAGACGCTCCACCTTCGCAGAAAACTCAGCATCGTTCGGTGCCGGGATCTACTTCAATGTCAATTCTGTCCAAAATGGCCCTCAACCTGAGTTGACGATGGATGTCTCTGATAGCGTTTTTTCAAAAAACACAGCCGATGATGGTGGCGGCATTTATTTTGACGCACCTTATCAAAATGATAGTCAAGTAGCGTTTGTGACTAACAGCACTTTTACAGAAAATGTAACCAGTGGCGATGGCGCAGGGATCTTTTTTGATTTCGGACAGGCGTTTGTCAATAACAGTATTTTTAGAGGGAATGTTTCGGACCGAACGGGGGGAGGAATTGGAAGCAGTTGGACAACACTGACCGTTCAAAATAGTACCTTCAGTCAAAACTCTGCGAGATTGTATGGTGGTGGAATCGCCAACGGTGGTTTTTTTGCTGAAGAAGGCGGCGGAGATGTTTCCATCATCAACAGCACGCTATCGGAAAATCATTCCAGTAACAACGGCGGTGGTTTCTTCAGTCTTTCCGGGTTTGTCAACATCGTCAACAGCACCATTTCGGGGAACAGCGCAAAGAATGGTGGTGCTATTTACACACGCCCTGAAGGTCCGGGATCGATAATGATTTCAAACAGTACGATTACTGGAAATACAGCGGATTATGCAGGAGGGATCCTGAGCAATTGGGTTTCAGTAGCGTTTACCAATAGTATCCTGGCTGGTAATTCGACGAGTGACTCGAAGCCACAAAACGCTGGAATTATAGTTCACACAAACAGTATCATCCAAGACAGCGCCGAAGGATTACTCGATCCTGTCTTGCGAGACAATGGTGGTCCCACGAAAACGCATGCGTTACTGCTTGGCAGCGCTGCTATTGATGCTGGAGATAATACTGCAGTCATTGATGCCGAAATTGATTTCGATCAACGCGGCACTGGTTTTGATCGGGTTGTGGGAGGAGCCGTTGATTTAGGCGCTTACGAAGTACAGGTTTTTAGCACTCAGATCGATTTACGAATCGTCGATTCAAAAACTTCGACTTCAGAAAACGGAGAAACAAATCTACTACCGAAAAACCTGGACTGGATTGATGAATGGAGCGGCTACTGGCTAGAAATCTGGATCAGTACTCCGACGATCACCGACCTGGGAATCCTGTCGACGACACTCGAACTAACTTACAATACTGCGATCACGACCGCGACCAGTATTGAATATGGTGCTGCGTTCACGGTCAATCAAACAGGAACCATCAATAATCAAACGGGTACGATTGAAAATCTCTCAGCCGAGACCAGCCTGACTGATGTAGGCGATGACCAACGTGTCCTGTTTGCCCGCATTCGATTTGAGTCTACGACCGAGGACGGCGTCGATTTAGATCTTGCCGGACGAAGCTTGAATCCACAAAGCCCCGCGTTTGTGATTCATCACCCGGAAATTTTGTTTATAGACGATGTCGCCAGTGAAGAGGTGCATGGCCCTGCCCCCACGACACAGATCTGGGCGAATCCGTTTGATTTGAACGACGATGACGCCATCAACTTTCGCGATTTGGTTCTGTTGATCAACTCGTATTCCACGATCCCCAGTGAGTCGAATTCCGATTATTCCTGGTTCGCCGATCTCAATCAAAATAATCGTGTTGACTTTGGTGATCTGGTTTCTTTTATCAATAACTATGGCAAGAGTAAGGCCAATCAGTCTCCCGTCGACTATCCTCAGAATTATCCCGATGCCTGGAACCAACTGTTAACGGTTAACAGTCTGAGCGAACCGCAAGCCAACGCCAATCCGGTTACGCAGGCGGCCGCGGAAACCGTGTTGGAGTCGGTCGTTGAGCAAGTCAGCCGAGACTTAACACCCACTCAAAACGAAACGCTGGATCAAGTTCACATCGAAGTCGTCGACCTTGCTGGCGACACGTTGGGCCGCGCCGTACCCGGCACGATTTACATCGACGTTAACGCCGCCGGTCGTGGCTGGTTTGTGGATGCGAGTCCCGCCGATCACAGCGAATTTGCGTATGACAGCGAACTGACTCTGATCGCATTACCCGATAGCGAAGCCGCCGACGGCATTGATCTCTGGTCGGTCATCTTGCACGAACTCGGTCACCTGCTGGGACACGAACACGAAACCGAAGGCGTGATGCAAGAAACCCTGGCACCCGGTGTTCGTAACCTGCCCGGCTGGGAAGAAGCTTCAGATCAGTTTTTTGCTGAACTGACAGAAGACACCAATCTCATCGCATTCTAGAACGAGTTCGGCAATGGCATGATTTCCCTGCCAAAAAAGCCGACGACGTCGCCTGTTACTTGAGTTTCGGTTAGAATAGGGCTTTGACCATCACGGCCCCTTGATCAACAGGAATTCGAATCCCATGCAAACATCGACCGCCGCTCGCTCCGTTCTACGAACATTTTTTTCTAAATCACATATGTCGTTGTCGGCGGTTTTGCTGGCCATCTGCTGTTGTGTTCTGGCGTCCCCTGTGTACGCAGCCGATGATACTCCGATCAAGCATTCGTTTCTGGGGGTCGGCAAAGCCAATCAGGCAGTCATTGTCGGCGAGGATGGGAACGTAGAATGGAAATTCGACATGCCGGCGAGTGATGGCTGGGTTCTACCAAATGGCAATGTCCTGCTGGCTTTGTATGGAACCAAGGAATTCCCTAACGGCGGCGTGATCGAAGTTGATCGAAAAACGAAACAGATTCTGTTTCAATACAAAGGTCGCCAGAAAGAAATCAGCACCGTACAACCCTTACCCGACGGCACGTTTCTCGTTGCCGAGTTGGGGCCGGAACCGCGTGCCATCGTCATCAACCGTAGTGGCGAGATCGTGAAGACAACTCCCTTACAGTGCCAGAAACAAAACGCGCATATGCAAACCCGCATGCTGCGCCTGCTTCCCAATGGCAATTATATCGCCCCGCATCTGCTTGACTTCGCAGTCAAAGAATACAAGCCAGATACCGGCGAGGTGGTTCAAGTCATCGCCACCGACGAACGAGGTCGCGAGAAACGGGACTGGCCTTTCACAGCCATCCGCTTGAAAAACGGTAACACGTTGATCGCCTGCACGAACGGAAATCGCATCATCGAGACAGACGCCGCTGGCAAGATTGTCTGGAGCGTGACAAATGAAGATCTGGGAGAGCCGCTGTTTCAAGACGCCTGCGGTGCGCAGCGATTACCAAACGGCAATACCGTGATCGCCAGCTATCGCACCAAAGGAGATCAGGTGAAATTATTCGAAATCACTCCGGAAAAGAAAGTAGTCTGGCGTTACTCCGGAATGAAGTCCGGGTTTCATCACTTCCAAATCCTGACCACCAACGGCAAGCCGATCAAAGAGAACACCTGGAAATAACCGCCGCGTCCTCGTCTGGCACATGTGGCGTTAGACGCTACTGCCAAGAAACCACTGGCTGACTTTCAGCACCGCGTATCAGAAAACCCCGGAATTGCGTAATGCGCGACTCCGGGGTTTTTCCATTGGCAGAGATCAGGATTCAGGGGGCCGGTTTCATTTTTACTGGACAAGACCTCTTAGCGTGCTTCTGAAAATAGTATTCCCGTGGAAATTTTGATTTCTTTATTTTAAAGAGGTAAATCACTCAAGTTGGAGACGTTTACCTAATAGGGAATCATTTCTTATTCATTTCCACTGGTATTCATCCATTCTATTGGGCACATGCTTACGCCCGTGAAAACCCAATCGTTTGTAACAGAAATTCAAACGACACCTGAACGACCAACAATGTAGTTGGTCCAAAACGTCATTGATCAAATTATATAATTTATGAAAGTGAGAACACTATGAACAAAAAGCCGCTCGTGATTCGCAATCGAGGATTTACATTGATTGAATTGCTGGTCGTCATAGCCATCATTGCGATTCTAATCGCATTACTACTTCCTGCTGTCCAGCAGGCGCGCGAGGCAGCACGTCGCAGTACCTGTAAAAATAATCTGAAGCAGATTGGGCTGGCGCTTCATAACTATCATGACACGCATCGGGCATTCCCTTTTTCATATCAAGGGGTATCAAGTGGTGCTCCCAATACTGGTGCTACCAATGGCCTGGGGATTGCATGGGGAACTTATATTTTACCATTCATGGATCAGGCTCCCCTGTACAACCTGATTTCAGGACGTATGTTTGGCACCACCGGAAACGGGGCAGGCATCCATTGGCAAAGCGATACGACGGCGACTGTTGGTACGACAACTTTGGCGAAAACAGTGATCCCTGCTTATAACTGCCCTTCTGATCCCATGTCCGGAATCAATGTGGACCGAGGTTCGTATGGCAAATCAAACTATCTTGCCGTGGTCGGCACTGACTGGGATGGAAGTGGCCCCATTACCGGCGGAGCAACGACGACATACCAGGGTGCTTTTTATGGAAATTCAAGCACCAGAATCCGTGATTTTACTGATGGTGTCAGTAATGCACTCATCGTTGGCGAACGTACCACTAAGGGGGCTGCCAATGGTGGGATCTGGATTGGTGCGAGAGGAACACGTTCCGACAATGGTTTGAGAACATCGTCTGCAGGTTCGTTTCTGATCAATAATGCGGCGGCCACTGATGGCGCTGCCAGTAGTACGCACGTCGGAGGTTGCCACTTTTTATTGGGTGATGGTCGCGTGCGGTTTCTCAGTGAAAATATGAACTCGGAGACATACGAGTTGCTCGGTTTGATCAACGATGGAAAGGTCATCGGCGAATTTTAAGCGTGTTCCCAGGTTGATTGAAACCATTGCCGAATCAAGACTGGTTCCATTCTCAACTCCGGTATCTCAATCAAAACACAAAAGAACCGCGGGAATCGTCCTGTGGTTCTTTTTTTATAGGGTACATGATTCACTGCCAGGACAACCGCCGTGACAAACAGGATTGAGGTAGCCTCGTTATTATCCTCTAAAGCAAAACAAGTTCAGCAGAATTTCGTGGTAGAAAAACACGACAAAAAATGCCGCGGGTAAATACTGAGAAAACAATCACAGGCCAGGCGTGATATTAGAGATTGTTTTTACAGGAACATCCTGCCTGGGGCGTACAAAACCAGTTTGGGAACGGTTCAGATTTTTTAACGACCACGAAAGGCACGAAAGGATTTCTGCTGCATTGTGATTGATCAGCGCTGCTTAAACCACGCCGAACGGGATGGGGCCTGATTTCGCTTTTACTGGATCGGCCTCTTTGTCGTTCATCTATCGGAAAATCACCTGCTGTTTTTCAGTCGGCGCATAAGAAAACCCCGGAACTGCGAAAACGCGATTCCGGGGTTTTAAGTGGCGGGGACAGGATTCGAACCTGCGACCTCGAGGTTATGAGCCTCGCGAGCTACCGGGCTGCTCCACCCCGCGACATGGGTCCTTAAAAGGACAATTTAAGAGCAGTTTAAGCTTGAAGCAACACCTTATAAAGACGTTACTTAAATGTTTAAAGCCTTAAATACAGTAAGCAGATACTGTTACTGTGTCCGAAGATTATAGACAGGTCCCGCGCGTTCGTCGAGTAACTTTATCTAAATTCCCTGAATTCGGTCCCAATAACGTCGGATCTGGCGTCAATGTGGGCCAATCATTCATATTCCCACTTCAGGAACCAGGGATCTTTGGTCTTTTTCTGCCATGCTTTCAGTTTATTCTGCATGTTCGTCAGGGTTTCCTGATGTTCCGGCTCAAAGGCCAAGTTCTTCGATTCGTAAGGATCGATCGATAAATCAAACAGTTCGTGCTTGGGCCGATGCAGATAGGAGTAAACCGTTCGCTGCCCGAACATTTTGTCACCCCGTTTTAATACCCCCTGCCAGGTAGGAGACCGATATAAATCGGATGCGAAGGGGTAGGGAAGTTCGTGGGCAATGTTGAAGATGTATTTATACTTCCCACTCAGAATCACCCGCATCGGATAATACATCGTGATTTCATGAAAGGTGTGCGATGCGTAGCTTTCGTCAAACTCGGGAGCCTGTTCTTTCCCGACGGCACTCAAAAAAGAACGGCCGTGGAATTTATAGGGACCTGGTTTGCCTTTTCCCAGCACGCGTTTGCCATTGTTCTCCACAGTCCGCAGAGGAGGCACTGGCTTTGGTGTCACATCACAATAATCCAGAATCGTGGGAGTCAGATCGGCCCAAGTGACGAGTGCGTCGGTCGCGATACCGTGCTTCTTCTGCGAAGGATCACGAACGATTAAAGGTAAGTTCATGCCCGGCTGATACAGGTTCGTTTTGGCGCCTGGGAAGGGAGGGCCATTATCGCTGAGGAACATCACGAGTGTGTCTTCCCAGTGGCCGGTCTCTTTCAGGGTGTTGATCAGTGAGACAACCCCCTGGTCGAGTCGGGAGATGGCTTGATAGTATTCGGCCAATTCTTCCTGGACTTCCCGATGATTGGGCAGCCAAGGTGGAACCTGGATCTGTTCTGGCTTGTAGGTAATCGGAGTCACGCCGGGGTAATGATCGGGGTCATCATTGAAATTGGAATAACCGTCGGGGCCACCGCCACGATGCGGATCGCTGCTGCAGTAGTAGAGAAAGAAAGGCCGGTCGTCTTCTTCGGTGATCCATTCTTTGGCGTTCGCCGCCATCCGGATTGAGTTCCGGTTTCCCTGAACTCCTTTGTTGCGATACTCCTGAAACTGATAGACGTATTCGGGCGCCAGATGATATTTGCCGATCGAACAGGTCCGATAGCCGGCTTCTTCTAAGAGGATCGGCAGCGATTTCACCGTAGCATAGGTACTGAAATGATTGTAGCCGTGCGCGTGTCCGTAATGGCCGGTGGCATGGTTATACAGGCCCGTCATGATGACGGAGCGACTGGCAGAACAACTGGCGGTTGTGCAATGGGCTCGAGTAAAGCGAGTTCCCGAGTCGGCCAACATGTCGATGCCGGGCGTTTTGATGACCTTGTTTCCGTAACAGCCGGCCTGAAAGCCTTGATCATCGACGACAATTACCAGAACATTTTTCTGCTTCGCAGTGGCAGACGCCGGTTCGACAGAAACGAACAACAGCAGACAGAGCATTCCGTAGAGACATCGATACATGGAGTTGCTTTCTCATTAGGAAAGAAAAGGCGGGAATCGGATGAATGATTGACCACATGGCTAGGAATCGATTCTAATCTCCACGAGGACCAATCGCAAATCGGCAACTGGGAAAGCAGGGGAGTTTATACGAAAGGTGCAATTTCGGTCAGGACTGGCTTGCGACAGGGGGGATTCCTTTCGATAATTAAGTAATTCTTGATGAGTCCGCTCTTCCTGCCTGAGCCGAAAAGTCGGCTGACAGGGAGCCAATAATACTGATATCAGAATGAAAGCAATGACTATGACAACTTTGAAACGTGTCGCGACGATGTGTGCCGTGCTGATGGCTGTTTCCGCCCTGAATTTTGCAGCAGCCGAAGAGGGCAAGTTGAATCAGCCTCCCGAAGGGTTTAAGGCGTTATTCAACGGTAAAGATTTAACTGGCTGGAAAGGTCTGGTGGGCAACCCCAAGACCCGTGCCAAAATGAGCCCTGAAAAATTAGCGGAAGCACAGAAAAAAGCTGATCAGAGCATGCACGATCACTGGAATATCGTGGATGGTATCATTGTCTTTGATGGCAAAGGTCAAAGTCTGTGTACCGCAAAAGACTACAAAAACTTTGAAATGCTGGTAGACTGGAAAATCAAGAAAGATGGGGACAGTGGCATTTATCTGCGTGGATCACCACAGGTTCAGATCTGGGATACCGCGGTTAAGGCAGCCAACGGCGTTGGTTCCGGCGGATTGTACAATAATAAGAAGAACCCCAGTAAGCCTCTGCTGACAGCAGATAACCCGGTGGGTGAATGGAATACGTTCCGGATTAAAATGGTCGGGGAAAAAGTTACGATCTGGTTGAATGGCAAGCTGGTCGTGGATAATACGACTCTGGAAAACTATTGGGAACGCGACAAACCAATTTATGAAACCGGCCAGATTGAATTACAAAACCACGGAAATACGCTTTATTTCCGCAACGTGTTTATTAAAGAGCTGGATTAGTCTCAATCCAGTTTGAAATTGAATAAGAAGAAAGCGTAGAGAGTCGGCTCTCTGCGCTTTCTGTTATATTACCGCTGAATTATTAACGAAACTTCACTTTATGCTCTCATCGGATGCACCACTGACTGACCCGACTGCGCTGGCTCGCTTTGGCAAACTGGAAGTGGTCACGCGTCTGATCGTCGAAGGCTTTATGATGGGGCAACACAAAAGTCCTTATAAAGGGGCGAGTGTAGAATTCGTGGAGCACCGGCAGTATTACCCGGGTGATGAGATTCGGCACATCGACTGGCGGGCTTACGGCAAAACCGGAAAATACTACATCAAAGAGTTCGAAGAAGAGACCAATTTACGGTGCTACCTGTTACTCGACTGTTCCGGCAGCATGGCGTACGCCGGCAAGACGCTCAGTAAGTTTGATTACGCACGTCAGTTGGCAGCCGCTCTGGGATATTTATTATTGAGCCAGCGTGATGCGGTCGGCCTGATTACATTTGACAAATCGCGGCGAGATTTTATTCAACCCTCGGCGAATCCAAAAAACTTTGGCCAGATGATGGAGATCCTGGAGAATGCTAAGCCACGACATGAAACGGCTATCTCCACGGTCTTGAATGAAGTACAGCCCTTAATCAAACGCCGCAGTCTGGTGGTCTTGATCTCTGACTGTTTTGATGAGCCGGAAGCGTTAACGACCACCTTAAAACAGTTGCGACATGACCGCCATGAAGTACTCCTGTTTCAAGTGGTGACCCCGGAGGAAGAAGAGTTTCCATTCAGCAAGCCGACTCAGTTTCGTAGCCTGGAACGCAGCGGCCATCATCAACTGGTTGATCCCCACCAGTTACGAGCCCGTTATCTAGAACAGTATCAGAAATTCTGTGACACATTGTCCCGGCAGTGTGGCTCGGTCAAGGTGGATTATCTCAAGTATCGGACGACCGATCCCTATCATCTGGCACTCGGTGCCTTTCTGAATCAGCGAACGCGACCCGGACGAAAGTGATTGATTGAAATCATGTCAGGCGAAAAAATCCCCATTAACCGGACCATGGTCGGCTTGATCTCGATTGCCTGCCTGCTCACGGCAGGTTATCTGCATCAGTTTGTGACCATCGAGCAGTTCGCTCAGAAAGTGGCGGCCACGGGTGCGTTCATGCGCGTGGGACTGCTGATGTTTGCGTTCTGGCTGGCATTACCCACTCGAAAACGCGAAGCGGCCTGGGCGAATGTCTCTCCCTGGTTTTTTGCGGGGTTGATGCTGGCCGTTGTTGGAGTCGCTGTTCGTCCCAAAATTGCCGTTCCGCTAATCATTGTCTTTGCCGTCTTTGGGTTTGTGCTGCGGCCTCGGAAGAAGAAACGCGCTCCACGACGCTGACGGTTTACAGAGCAATGGAACCGATTCAGCTTACATCGGGCTTTGAGCACGGCTCACTGGCTGCACCCGGATATTGGCTGGCAGTTTGCGCGGTGCCTCATCGCTGGTTTGCGTGATTACATCAATCGGCTGCGGTGGCTGTAGACGAGAGGGAGCCATTTTGTTTTGACGCGCTTTCCCATCAATATAAACGCGGGCGGCCACTTTGAGCAATTGCGGACGACGGAGAGGAAGCACCCCTTCCAGACGACCTGCGATTCGTTCGACCCAGCCTGGCTGGCGTTCCATGGCCAGCGACATCATGTGCATGAAGATCGAGACTTCTTTAAAATTACGATCCAGAATCACATTACTGACGGGAGCCAGAATCTTGGCAGCCATCTCAACGGTTTGAGAAGGGAATGAAACATACATCGTGACCTGATGCGAGACCGAGTCCAGTTTTTTGTCACTGCCAGAATAAAATTCCGTCTGCAGATGCAGTAATGCTTTGGCAGAAATCGGTTTTGCAATCAGTGGACTTTTATAAACACCCGAGCAGAGCACCATCGTTTCTTTCGGTGTCTGGTGGATGACTTCCAGTGTGCCCAGGGTTCCGTCGCCAGCATCGACTTCATAGGAGTAAGGACCGGTCTGCCACATCTGGAATTCCGAAATTTTCATCTCTCTCCAGATACTCACGACGACATCGGGATGTGCAATGAAAAATGCATAGGCACTGTGGTTCACTTCAAGGTGTATCTTGGGCAGTGTCCGAAACATGCTCAGGTCTTTTAGAACATGTTCGGCATTCGTGCGGTTCGCAGGAGTCAGCTGATCTAATGGCAACTGTGCCAGACAGGCTTTTCGTGACGCACGCGTGGATGATCCTTTCGACAGCATTGAAATCAGATCTGCTTCGTCGGGAACTCTGATTTGCTGATCAACAGGTTTTTGTTCATGTTGAAATTCTGCCAGCTGCCGATCAGTGTCTTTGAGAAGATACCGATCGGCAGCCGACTTCGTCAGGGCCGGGCTCTGGCCATCGCGCTCGTTGATTTGTGCTTGTTGAGCTGATGTTGTGAGAACAGGAACTGTAATGGTGCTTGCGACAGTAATTACCAGGATCGTCAGTCGCTGAATCAATTGTGTCTTATCCATTTTCATCATGTGAAGACCTGTTTCTTTCCGCTGTCAACTTATGTTGTCTGGGTAATGTACCTGTTCTGATCGTACTGGTTACTAACGCGAGGGCTCTGAGGCGGAAGGGGCAAGCGTTGGGCCTTCCTCCAGAGTAGGCTCTGTTTTCGCTTCATTTGGAAACGGATCAGGCGGCACAAAAGTCGAAGGTTCGGGAAGAGGGATCAGGTCATCATGAGCTTCACTGTGAGTCTCATGCTGGCTACTGTAGTCGGTAATTGGTGTAGCACTGATATAGTGTGGGCGGCAGTCACTGCAGCAGTTACACCACCAGCGGTTGAATCGAGAGCAACACCAGTCTGGTTTGCCAATACGCGACAAGTCCCAAGTGGGACGATAGAAGCGGTCTGCATAAATATGTGTGTCGCTGACATCATCGATCACATTATAATAGAGATTGCTGGCCTTAAAACACTGGCAGCCTGAGCTCACTATTAATGGCTGGATCATGACTATGCAGACAAATGCTGCGCGCATTCGCGGTTTCCTCCCCCGTTTGAATGTGACAATCCTTTGTCACAGCAGTTCCAATGCTGACCGGCATCATGCTGATCACCATCAGTTGTACCATCGCCTGTACCTAAGGATGATCGGCTATCGTCGACGGGAAACTTTATCGATTATCCTGAATGATCCGGTTATCAGACTGTCGCAAAAATGGGACTGCTATTTGACTTGGAAAAGCGAGAAAAACCCTTCATTTACGAAGCAATCATTCTGGAGACGCAGTCGACGATGACAGTCAATTTTACTTGTGACACGAAGCAATATTGCGATTTTGCCTTAGTCGATTAATATTGGATCAGCAGATAGCAACATCAACTTTGAAATGAGGTTTCCAAAATGTGCTGTGATTTAAAATGCAAGGGAGGGTTATGCCTGTTGTTGAGTACGCTATTCATGGCGAGTGTGGGAGCAGAGGAACCAGAACGAGGAACGCCTTGGAAATATCATGTGATCGACCAGTCTTCCCGGGGCGCCGATGGAGTGAAACTGGCTGATGTTGACAGAGATGGTTTTCTCGACATTACCACGGGTTGGGAAGAAGGTGGCCTGACACGCATCTATCGCAATTCGGGTCCTGCTCAGGCGAAAGCTCCCTGGCCCGCAGTGACAGTAGGCACAACACCTCATGTGGAAGACGCCGCCTGGATCGATCTGGCTCGGGACGGACGCCTGGCAGTGGTCAGTTGCTGTGAAGGAAAAACGCGTGCGATTTTCGTACACTGGCCTCCTGCGACTACGAAGCCCTTTGAAAATCGCTGGGAACAGGAAGTGCTACCCGCATCAAAAGATCGGATGATGTGGATGTTTGCCATTCCCGCGCGTCTCAGTCACGATTCACGCGGGGGATCGGAACTGGTGGCCGCCGGTAAAGGGCCTGGGGCACAGATTGGCTGGTTTGAGTCGGCAGCGAACCCGCGCAATCTGGCGCAATACAAGTGGCACGCAGTTTCTCCTGCAGGCTGGATCATGTCGTTGTTTGCGCTCGACATGGATGGTGACGGGGATCTGGATCTGTTAACAACAGATCGTAAAGGGAAACTGCGCGGCTGTCGCTGGCTCGAAAATCCGGGTTTCGGTATGGTGTTGCACGCGAAGCAGTGGAAGAATCATTGGGTCGGCGGACAGGATCGGGAAGTGATGTTCGCACACGTGGCGGACCTTGATCAGGATGGCTTCCGTGATATTCTGGTCGTGACCCGAGTACCGGATGAAGTACTCTGGTTCCGTCGTCTGGATCAAAGGGGACTGAAGTGGGAGAAGCAGGTAATTCCTTTTCCCGCCAATACAGGACACGGCAAAGGAGTGGCGGTCGGAGACATGAATTTGGATGGACAGCCTGACGTGGTCGTCAGTTGTGGAAACGCAGATCCTCCGAAATCGGGGATGTTCTGGATGAGCTATTCTAAAGACGGATCAAAGGGGACCTGGCAAACGCATGAGATCAGCGGGCCGCGGGGAATTAAATTTGATCGGATCGAACTGCTGGACCTTGATGCGGACGGCGATCTGGATGTAATTTCGTGCGAAGAACGGGACCAGAAAAAAGGGCTGGGTGTGTTCTGGTACGAAAATCCCGTTAAATAGAATCGACGTTAAAAGGAAAAGACTTCGCGTTGCACCGCTTCAAACAGACGCCTGAGCCAGACGTAACCCAGCGCACGTTTGCCGCAGTCAATTTGAGGGAGTACTGAGGCACCGGGACGCAGCCCTTTGATCGATTCGTGATCCAGCTTCACCGTAATTTGCACTGTGGGTATTCCATCCTCATCCGGCTCGGCCGTGGCGGCAATGGTTTCGATCGTGCCTTGATACGTCTGATCCGCATCGGTTAACAGCAGGAACGAAACGTGGAGCGGGCTTTTACTCTGCCGTTGTGCTTCGAGGACATGGCCAATTTCGGAATCGGGGACTTGCATTTTCAGGATCCAGGGGCCTTTCAGATCGGCGACCGTTAATAATCGCTGACCACGCTGCACAGGTCGGGCCAGCAGTTTTTCCTGTAAATCCCAAGTCAGGACTTCACCGGGAAGCGAGCTTTTCAGCGTCAATGCATCCTGCTGCTGTTTAAGTAAGGCCCGTTGATCGGATAGACTTTTCAGGCGTTCATTCAGTTCTTCCTGTTCGGCGGTCAGTCGATTGGCCTGCTGTAAGGCATTGGCGTCGGTTGCATTCAGTTCCAGTCGCGCTGCCTGAATAACCGCTAGACGTTTTTGAGCGGTCTGTATTTCTCCCCGCACACGACTGAACTCCAGTTCCAGATCAGAATCGCGTAGTACGATCAAGGTCGTGCCGGCTTGAACCTGTTCGCCTTGATGGACGAGAATCTGATCGACGATGCCATCCGCCGTCGCAAAAACATTTTGCTGCTCGACGGGCTGGAGTGCGCCGGTGCCTTCGATGGTAAAGTCGGCGGGAGTGAAAATCAGAATCATACAGATCAGTGCCAGGATCAGACCAGTGGCAATCAGATTGCGCCACGTCATCTGTTTTTTACGGAGTGGCGAATGCGACCAGTGTTTCAGAAATGGAAAAAAAGGAAAACTTTCGAACTGCAGCGCATTATACAAGGCGGTTCCCCCGTGCCGCGAGACAGCAAGCGCCCGATCCAATACTGTATTACCCGGCGTCACTTCATGAAACTGCTCAACAACGATCGCACCGATTGTGAGTTCCTGCGCATCTGGTTGATTCTGTTGCCGGGATTCCGGTGTTTTGTCTGACGCTTCTGCGGTAATCTGCTGTAGCGGAAAAATCATCAAAGAACGTGAAGAGGCCAGATCGAGATACGCGTGTAAAGGCTCGGTAATCTGTGGCGGATATTTTTTCTCAGCTTCCATGATCCAGTAGGGGCGGTTCAGCGATTGAATACAGCCAACCAATGCTTCCAGACGTTGGACCGACTCAGAGCGACGTTCGATCGCGTCGACGCCGCTGGCAGCGATCAGGCGATAAGTGGCACCGGTTCGTTGCAGGACCGAAAGCCGATCGCAGTTGACTAATATTCGACCTTCATTGGCGATGATATATGCGGTTTGTTGTGAATCTAAATGTAAATGCACGTGTTCCGAAAAGCGTTCGAACTCTTCCCACAGCGATTCGAGTTCCTGTAGTTTCTGTAATTGCTTGTGCTGACAGTAGTCTTGAGAAATTTCACACAAAGTGCTGATAAAACGAAGATAACCATCCTGTGCAGCAAAGGATTGAGGCGGCTGGTGTACGACTTCTAGAATGCCCATACATGGTGCGGGATGACCTTCAACGGCGACCGGGCACAGGATGAGATTTTCATTCAGCGGATTTTTACCCTGATGTTTTTCAGATAATCCGGAACGAGCTGGAATCGTCACCGGCCGATTTTCCTGCAAGGCTTCACTGAGCAATCGGCGATGTTGTTCGATTTCCTGCGGACTGAGGGGCGACTTGGGATTCGTTTCCGGGTTCACGCCAACAGAGTGCAGAATCTCCCAATTTCCGCTCGCATCGGGAACCCACAAAATCCCCCCTAAAGCAGACATGCCACGCACGGCGCGCGCGAGCAACTCCGTGTAAAAGGTTTGACTTGTAATCTCGGTACGGGAGAGTTGAGCCAGCCCTAAAACCAGCTCTTCTATTTCCTGCCAGAGATTCTCTATGGAAGAGGATTCATCGGTCGACATGTGATTCAAATGAATGAGGGTTTCAGAAAGACGTTTCCAGCATCAACCGGGGCAACATCCCGGCGGAAATCCAGTTGTGTAGCATCCTATCACAGGAGTGAGACCTGTACGCGGATTGAGTCTCGAAAAGCGATCAGGCTTCCGAAAGTAATTAGTGTACAACTTTAAATCGTTGCGCAGTTTCTCTGATCGATTCCTGCCCGAAAATACGAACCCAGAACAGCCTGTAAGCAAATAGGCAGAAAAGGCAGCCTGCGAAGCACTGGCCGCGAGCACCGGTTATCCGATTATGCGGAATATTCCGACTGTGCCGAAATTTCACTTTGGGAAGAGGTGTTCGAATGCCGATGAGTTGAGAGAGTATCTCCCTTTTTGTGTCAATGGTCCTATCTGACCAAGGTTTATCGATGAACTCTTTCATAACCCGGATGAAGCTTCTGTTAGCGGCAGTCGTCATGCTGGGCCCAGGGTGCAGCCATTTTCTGGATCAGAATTCGCTGCAAGATGAATTCGTGGAAAACGAAGAAACCTATCAGCGCGCCCTGACAGAAATTGAATACCCTAATGTGGATGAAGTCGATGAGGGAGATACGATTGGCACACAGGCTCCTGCCATGATTTCCAGTTCAGCAACACCCGATTATTGGGAGCTGACACTCGAGCAGGCCATGAATTTGGCGCTGCAGAACTCAAAAGTTCTGGGTGATGTTGGCGGAGTTTCCTTAAACACGCCTGCTGCCCTGCATACGAAATATGATCCTGCGATTACGGAAGCCGACCCCCGCTATGGTGTGGAAGGTGCTTTAAGTGCCTACGATGCGACACTCTCTGCAAGTACGTTTTTTGAGAAAAATGATAAGGCACTGAATAACGTCTTCTTCGGCGGGGGAACACGTCTGTTACGACAGGATGCAATGGTCATTCAAGCGCAATTAACGAAGCGTGCCATGACCGGGACCGAATTTACGTTACGTGATTACATTGATTACGACGCGAACAATTCTCCCGGCAACCAGTTTGCACATGCGTACCAGAACAATATCGAAATGGAATTTCGTCATCCCCTGTTACGAGGTGGCGGCATCGATTTTAATCAACTGGCAGGTCCGAGTAATACGCCTGGTGTCATCAATGGCGTGATCATTGCTCGAATCAATACGGATATCAGTCTGGGTGAATTTGAAATCTCAGTCCGTGATCTGGTGAGTGATGTTGAAAATGCGTACTGGGATCTGTACTACGGCTACCGGGATCTGGATGCAAAGATTATGGCCCGCGATTCCGCGTTAGAGACCTGGCGAAGAATTCGAGCGTTATATGAAAACGGGCGGCGTGGCGGTGAAGCCGAAAAAGAAGCGCAGGCCCGCGAACAGTATTTCCGCTATCAGGCTGAGGTCGAAAATGCATTAAGCGGTCGGCTGCTGAATGGAACACATACCAACAATGGCAGCCAGGGTGGTACATTCCAAAGTAATCATGGTGTGTATGTCGCGGAACGTCGTTTACGAATGTTGTTGGGAATTCCCATCAATGATGGTCGTTTAATTCGCCCCGCCGATGAACCTTCACTGGCACGTGTGGAATTTGACTGGGAAGAAACCCTGGTCGAATCGCTGGATCGTCGTCCAGAAATCCGCCGCCAACGCTGGCAAATCAAAAAACGGGAACTGGAACTACAGGCGAATAAAAACTTCCTGATGCCGGAATTAGATTTGATTGGCCGCTATCGCTGGCGTGGCTTCGGTCGCAATTATCTGGCCGAGGGAAATGATACCGGACGCTTTGACGGCGCCCTGAACAACCTGTTTGATGGCGATTTCCAGGAATGGCAAGTGGGACTGGAATTATCGGTACCCCTGGGGAAACGTCAGGCACACGCGGCGATGCGTCATGCAGAATTACAATTGGCCCGCGATCGCGCTATTCTGCATGAACAGGAACGAACCATCGTACAAAGCTTAAGTAATGCCATTGCCGATGTGGATCGCGCATATTCCGTATTGCAAACGACCTTTAATCGTCGTCATGCTGCCAGACAGGAAGTCGCGGCTGTGCAGGCGGCTTTTGAATCAGATAATGCGACGCTGGATCTGCTACTGGAATCACAACGCCGCCAGGCCGAAGCGGATGGCAGCTATTACCGTTCTCTGGTCGAATATTCTCTGGCAGTCAAAAATGTCCAGTTCGAAAAAGGCTCTTTGCTCTCTTACAACAATATTTACCTGGAAGAGGGACGCTGGCCTAAGAAAGCATATACGGATGCTGCCGAGCGGGAACGTCTGCGGGGCCGTATCCGAACAATGGCTCAAGCGCCGTCCTATTCCGGCAACTTAGATCAGGGAGTCTTTCCTCAATTACTAATTCCCGGTGATACTCCCAATAACCAGCCACAACCAGCTCCGGAACCAATGCCTGAAAATTTTGTCCCTCCGGTACCCGGTGTGACTGGCGAATCTGCCTCTGTGCAATCCTTTGAAGAAAATATTCGCTCGATCGATTTCAACGAGCCATCTGAACCTCAGAATCCGATTCAGAATCTGGAAGGGACACAGAACAGTTATGAACCTGTGCAGCGATTTGAATCACAACTTCCTTTAGCTCCGGCGCGGGAACCAAATTTCCGGCCCGAATTACAGGACGCCTTTTATGGTACGGAATTGACGACTCCGGTCGCCTCTCCCCCTGCGAATGAGCGGTCAGAACAAAATTTTCAGCCTGTCCTGAGCCCCAATGGCCCCCCCAGTTTGAGATCCGCACGACAGAACCAGACCCTGGAATTTCCGGTCAGAAGCGATACACGCGGGCAGGACCCGTTTCAAGGAGTTCGAAACTCTGGCCCTCGCTGGGAGCCCGTACCGATTCCCGAAACAAAACGCCGAAATATAAGGGACTTTTCCAATCAAGTACGACGTTTTCCCTTAAAAGAGGCTGAATAGCCCCCTCTGAAAAGCACCGGTATTTCTGCTTGAACCGGGATAGAGTCGCCACCTGGCGTCCTGAAATCCTGGTCAAACCTCAAATTTTCACTAAAAATACTGTATCAGTGTTACTTGCCCCACTTTCAGGATTGATATAACTTAAGAAGTAGCAGTATAGTTTAGCTAGATGACTCTTCTGGATTCTGGCGTGAGGCAAGAGACATCTCATTTTGAGATGTTCTTTTTTTCATTGAGACTATAATAATACCAGTGTGTCTTGCTGACAGGTTGTTTTCACGCAAGACATGAAACCTATTTCTTTTTTCCATTACAAGGAGAAACAAACAATCGAAACAACGCAGAGACTTAATGATCAGATTCGGATTACTCCGATACGGGTCATTGATCAAGACGGGGAGCAATTAGGAGTGATTCCTACCGCAGACGCTTTAAAGTTAGCTATGGATGCAAACCTTGATCTGGTTGAAGTCGCATCTGACGCAAAACCCCCAGTCTGTCGAATTATGGACTATGGCAAGCTGAAGTATGAGCGTAAAAAAAAGACCAGCAAAAACACGAAGCAACATCAGGTCCAGCTCAAAGAAATTCGGATGCGTCCGAAAATCGGGAAACATGATATTGAGTTCAAGCTGAAAAGCGCCCGCAAATTTCTGGAGCAGAAAGACAAGGTCAAATTCAATATCATGTTCCGTGGTCGTGAAAATGCGCACCATGAACTGGGACGAACCATCCTGGGAGGCATTCAGGAACAACTTACCGAGATCGCGAAAGTAGAGCAGGCTCCTACAATGGCCAGCGGTCGGAATATGATTATGGTACTGGCACCCCGTTAATCGTCGCCTTCTTTCAACGCGATAAACGGATCAGAACTGGAACTCGAATAAGAGGATCAACCCTATTCGATCGCGTTGCGCGCGGTTCACTGCATCGACCTCAGGCTGCCGAACAATGGGAACACCAGGTCTCCTTAAAGAGAGACCCAGTTTCCGCTTCGATTGCTTTCTACGATTGCCTCGATCACCTGCATGTTCCCAATCGCATCTTTCAGGGGAGTGGGGACGGGGGTGTTATTGAGAATTGCCTGCGACATCAGATCTCCCTGAATCGTGTACTGACTACAGAGCTCCAGTTCAATCTCTTCAATCTCATCTCCTGTCTGCAGCCAGATCTTGCAGGGACGATCGATGGGTGCATTAAACGGAATTTCGATTTCGATGCGGCCCGTCGTTCCATGAATGTGGACACGCTGATACGGATTGAGCTGCGTTGAGCAGGTAAATGTCGACGTCCCGTTTCCAAAGTCCAAAGTGGCAGAGGCCAGATGATCTGTGCCAAGCCTTTTGTCATATTCGGCAATCCCCGAAACGCGCTGGGGCTCGGCACCGAAAATAAACCGCGATAGTGAAATTGGATAACAGCCAATATCCATTAAGCCACCCCCGCCTAAGTCACTTTGATTGCGGATGTTTTGTGGGTCGTCATTAAAGTAGGAGAAAAAGGATTGGATCGTGCACAGGGTTCCAATCTTGCCTTCCTGCACCAGATTTTTCGCCAGTTGCCACTGAGGGTGATGCCGGAACATGAAGGCCTCCATCACCTTCAAATCCGGATGTGCGGCGGCACAGTCAAGAAGCTGCTGCCCTTCCGTGGCAGACAACCCGATAGGTTTTTCGCAGAGCACATGTTTCCCGGCTTCGATGGCTTTGATCGACCAGGGAACATGCATGTGGTTGGGCAGGGGGTTATAGATTGCATCAATATTCGGATCTGCCAGCAGTTCTTCATACGAACCATACGCATGGGGAATGCCTAATTCCGTAGCGACCTGTTGTGCCCGCTCCAGATTGCGCGATGCCATCGCGGTCACTTCACAAAACTGGCCTCTTTGCATCGCAGGAATCACCTGTAGTGTTCCAATTTTTGCTGTGCTCAGAATACCCCAGCGGATTTTATCGCTCATGTGATGCCTACTATTGATTATTCGTCGTAGAAGAGGGGATGAGAAGAAAGAAAACCGTCTTGATCAGTGTGAAAGGATGCTGAACTGCGGGGTTCATGCCTTGAGTAGGCATAAACCCGAAGTGGTTTCTTCTAATGACGAGAGTATAGCCAATTCGTACCCACCAATACAGGGTAGAAGCGGAATTAAATCACCGACTTGCATGCTGTCAAAATGGTGTCAAACGAATTTGGCTGCAAGCAGAACTTGCGTTATCAGGATGACTTCGGAGGATCTCCCTCTAATGCAAAATCAGCGCTGTCAGCCCCCTCTTCGGTCACCATAATTTCAAGCGTTGATTCCGAATTGTATTTTGTGGGAACGACCTGCTCACGCACATTAACCACTTCACCCGGATTGTCTTCAGTGGTCTTGCCGGGGACTTCCTTCATGGATTTGATTTCGACTTTCTTTTTTCCGGCTTCTGTTTCAATGGAATAGGATCCGTCTTTGATTTTGCCAGCATAGGCATGTCCCTTCCCATCTGCAGCGCGGAAGATAATATCTCCCTCAGGCAGTGGGTCGCCATTCAGGGTGATGTTTCCGGATACCGGAACCAGCTTAGGGCCATCGGAGTTACCTCCACAGCCAGCCAGCACAGAGGTGAGGAAAAACAGAGTGGCGCAACAAAGGAATTGATTGATCAATGGTTTCATTGAAGTCTTCTTTCAACGTTGAATCATTTAGTGAAATATACCAGGCTTTGTTTCACGGTGTCAGCGATCCCACGCACCTGATCAAACTCCGTTTGGTCAGGTGCGCATGAATCAAGGCGTCTTTAGCTCAGGCGACAACCGAATGTTCTAGAGAATGAGGGCAGGATTCTCTGCTCACCATTCTCCGGTGACCTCATTACCTCGTCGGGTTCCCAGGTTTTGGAACAGGGTGCGATCAATGTTCGAGCTAACAAAGCGTACTGAAGCATCAGCGAGTGCGACGTGTACACCTCCGGTGTGGTAGCTTCTTGCGAAGTTTCTGGGTGAGTTGTAGTTACTCTGGCTTGAACAGGGTGAGTTTGGGAAGGTCTCGCTCTTGCAGGAGTAAACTTCATCGGGGAGTGATGTATTGGGTGGCTCAAGAGTCGTGAAACCGAATCCACCCCCAGTACCACCTCCCCAGTAGCCACCTGCGGCCCCCCAGCCCCCACCGCTATTGCCACGGATGATCGTCTCACTGAGGAATAAAGTATTCGTTGTACCATCCACAATGTCACGCATTCTATGACTGGATTGAGAGTAGAAGATTCCACCGGGATCAGTTCCGTTGGTAATAGGCTGATCACCGGCACAGACGACATAGCTTCCTTGGAATCCACGTCCACCAGAACGTGTGCCACCACCTCCACCAAAGGCGGGGTGTGATGCTTCTGAGGGACACATTAAAACAGTAAGCGTCTTATCTTTGAGATCCACAGGGGTGTCCATTACCCACTGTCCTTGCCAGCTCATGTATTGATTGTACATGGGGGCCTGTTCAATATAGGGAAGAATTTGTTGCATCCAGGTGTCCCGTCTGTGAAATGTCCCTGTACTCATCACACCGTACGGAAAAACACTATGTGTGTCATGATAGTTATGCAGCGCTAAGCCGACTTGCTTAAAATTATTCTTGCAAGACGACCGGCGTGCTGCTTCACGGGCTTGCTGCACTGCCGGTAACAATAATGCGATAAGAATTGCAATGATGGCAATCACAACCAGTAATTCAATGAGCGTGAAGCCGTGTTTTCTTGAGCACGAATTTTTTTGCATGATTCAGAACCTTTTAAAAAGAAGATTAATATACATATAACGTAAATTTTAGAAATAAAATACAAATGGCAAGCAAGTCCTCAGAATTCCATCTGGTAGGTAGAGAAAAAAAGATACTTGCAACACCCTGATAAGAACGCGATCGAAATCGTTTGAACAATCTGATCAGATATCGCAATTTTTTAGTACAGTATTTTCAAATCCTGGTTTCAGGTACACCTGCTGCAAATAGGGTAGGATTTACTTTACTCATTAATAAAATTGAATCCAGCTGAAATTCTAAATAAAAGTAAAAATCATGGGGATACCGCAGGATAATCAGTGGGGCATTTTGACGGTGCGAGAATTTATACTAACTCCAATCGCTAGAATGACCTAAGGCGAGAGACCTCTTGCAAGGGTGGAATTAGCAACGCTCCTCATGTCAGGTTGATGTCGCGGGGTCGCTGCAGGCAAAGCTTTCGACTTCAAACGGGAAGCGATTCATGTGGCCCTTGGTTTCATATTTTCAGACGCCGTCTTTGCCATCAATTTCAACCGAGCTTCTCAAGCGGCGATGTGTTTGGGAAAGCTGCCTTTGGTTGTCTCCCAATTTAGCGAATGGATCCCAGTTATTAATGAATCGATACACTGACTGAATGAGAAAATTCGTCGTCAGGAAGAAAGTACGTGCGTGTTTCTTCTGGGTAAGTATGCCGGGAGTCCGTTAAACCGTGACCGACCCAACACCTCTATACTACCCATTAACCCATACTTGGCAAGATCGCATTGAGCCCACTAATCCAGATATCTGTGTCCTGACTGGGATTGATGAAATCCGTGCGGGTATGACTGGCCATCAGAGTGTAAGGTTTTGTGCAACTCATGCACCCTTACTATTTGGTCAGTAGTTCTCGGGGAGGGAATTGCTTGAAGTTCTGTTAGATCATTTTCTGCAGTGTTTTTTGGCTGTCCCCATTATTGAGAATTTCTAATCACCTGACTCCCGACTCCAAGAAACTTACGGCTATTCGTCTGGGAATGGATTGCTTAGTTTTATTCATACTTCTATTCTTTCAGCTGATGATGGGGTTTCTTCTCTGAAGCTCAGGTAAAAAGTCCGCTTTGACCGTCGGTTGCCACATCTAACTCAGAGGCTATTCCTGCTTTTGGGGGTGTGGTCTTGCTCGAAAGGTCTTATCAGGTATATCAAAATGGATCGTTTTCAGTTTCCAAAATGGACAAATGCAATTGTGCCAGTGCTAGGTGCGCTGGGCGGAATCGGTATGCTGTACGTGATTGGGATGGTTGCTTATGGAGCAAGTCCTGAAACGACAGACGTCGGTTATCAGCCCAAGCAGCCGTTGCCTTTCAGTCATGCACTGCATGCGGGCAAGCTCAAGCTGGATTGCCGCTATTGTCATAACACGGTCGAAGTTGCCGGGCATGCTGCCATTCCTCCGACTTCAACCTGTTTGAATTGTCATAGTGGCGCCGATGCCAATGGCGTTGTGAACACGGTTGCCGTTCATTCTACCAGTACTAAGCTGGCTCCCATTCGCGAGAGTCAGGCAACTGGAAAGTCGATGCAGTGGCGGCGTGTGCATGACTTGCCTGATTATGTTTTCTTTAACCATAGTGCTCATGTTCGTCGTGGCGTGAGTTGTGTTGCCTGCCATGGTCGGGTCGACAAGATGGAAACAGTGACTCAGGTAAAGCCATTAAGCATGGGTTGGTGCTTGGAATGCCATCGAAATCCTGAGCCGAACCTTCGTCCACCCGAGTTTGTTACAAAACTTGACTGGGAGGCCGAGGGAAATCCGCACGAAGTGGGTAAAAAAGTTCGTGAGGAACTGAATTTGAATCCTTCTACTAATTGTTCTACGTGTCACCGCTAAGGGGTTCGGTTGTGGATAAAAAGTATTGGCGAAGTCTGGGAGAGTTGCATTCCACGCCGGAGTTTGAAGAAATTTTGCATCGAGAATTTCCAGTAGCTGCGTCCGAATACCCCGAAGGGGTCTCGCGTCGGCGTTGGATGCAGTTAATGGGCGCGTCTGTTGCTCTGGCTGGGGTTTCAGGCTGTCGCTGGGAAGATGAAAAAATTTCTCCGAGTGTGTCACGCCCGGAAGGCATGATTCCCGGTAAACCACAAAAATACGCGACATTCATGGAGTTGGGTGGGCAGGCTGAGAGCCTGCTGGTAACCTGCCTCGATGGTCGGCCGATTAAAGTGGAAGGCAATCCCGATTCGCCACAAAGCAAGGGAGCTTCTACTGTTTTTGCACAATCAGAAACCCTGTCTTTATACGACCCCGACCGGGCCGTCGGTGTTGTCGAGCGCAAAGGCGGTACACGTTACACTCGCGACTGGCAGACCTTTCTTGAATACTCTGATACTGTGCTGGGTCAGGCACAAAAGGACGGCGGCGCCAAGTTACGGGTGCTGGCTGATGTGAGTTCTTCGGCTGCCAGAAAGAATCTTCAGGAGAAGTTTTCTGCGTTATATCCGAAGGCACGCTGGTATGATTACACAGCCGACTCGCGTGATCATGTTTACGAAGGTGCCAAAATTGCCTTTGGTGAAGCGGTTCGTCCCCACTTCAATTTAACCAAGGCAAATGTGATTGTCTGCCTGGATGAGGATCTGCTGTCCGAGCATCCTGCATCGCTTCTGCACACACGCGAATGGGCTGCCCGACGCGACCCTGCTGCAGGACCAATGAATCGTCTGTATGCCGTTGAAAGTCGATTTACAACAACAGGGGCTGCCGCCGATCATCGTCTGCCAACTCGATCGGTTGACCTTGGCTATTTTCTGACGAAGCTGGAAGAACAGGTTCAACAGCGTTTGTCAGAAAAGCATGCGGAAGCAGAAAGTGACGATTATGCTGCGAAAGTATTAGCAGCCATGGCTGAAGATCTGGTTGCAAACCAGGGCTCCGGACTGATTGCCATCGGCGCGAATCAACCTGCCGAGCTTCATGCTCGTGTGAATAAACTGAATGAGCAGCTGGGTAATGTGGGAGCAGCAGTCCGGTATTCCAAAGAGCCGCTGGCACGTGATTTATCTTCCGTCGAAGCGTTAAGAACATTAACTGAAGAAATGCAGTCGGGTGCTGTCGAAACCCTGGTCATTCTGGGTGGAAACCCCGCCTATAATGCTCCCGGTGATATCGACTTTGTTTCCGCATTGGACAAGGTGCCCAACTCGATGCACCTTGGCGAGTATGAGGATGAGACCTCACTGTTGTGTAACTGGCATCTGCCCAAAACACATCCGTTTGAGCAATGGGGCGATGCTCGTGCTTATGACGGAACACTCTGTGTGGCACAGCCTTTAATTGAACCATTACACGACGGCAAATCAGAAGTAGAATTACTGGCAATTCTCTGTGGAGACAAACATCCGGTCGCGTTGGATCTGATCAAAGAATCCGTCAAAGGCTCACTGGATTCAATGACAGTGAATGCTTCATGGCGCCGGCTGGTACATGATGGCGTTTTAAAGGGAAGTTCACTGGCAGCAGTCTCGCCAAAAGTCAAATCCCTGCCTGCTGCCAAAATTGTCGAAGCAGCCAGCGAAGAAATGGAGCTGGTCTTTTACATCAGTCCGCAACTGCATGATGGCCAATTTGCGAATAGCGGTTGGTTACAGGAAACTCCCGATAACCTGACTAAGATTACCTGGGACAATGCTGCCCTGATTTCTCCCAAAACAGCCAAAGACCTTGGGGTTGAGTTCGGGTCAGTTGTAAAACTGATTCTGGATGACAAGTCGATCGAACTGCCCGTTTATGTTCTGCCAGGACAGGCACCAAATTCCATTGCGGTTGCTCTGGGTTATGGCCGCACGGCAGCCGGACTCGTTGGTGGCGACGTTGCCCGTGATGTGAAGCCTGTTGGCGAAAACATCGCGGCACTGCAGTCCCAGGCAGCCATGAATTTTGCTGGTGGCCTGAAAGTCGAAAAGACAGACAAAGAGTATGAGTTAGCCATTACTCAGGACCACCATGCCATTGATGCGGTTGGTGCAAACGAAGTTCAGGGACGCGTCGGCCAGCTCGTACGCGAAGGCGATCTCAGCGAATATGAAGCAAATCCTGATTTCGCGACAAAACGTACACATCACCCCCCTCTGGTCTCCTTATGGGATAAAAACAAAGAGGGCAAGCCTGCCTATCAAGAGCTTTCCTATGAAGGGCAAGCCTGGGGTATGTCCATCGACTTATCCAAGTGCATCGGCTGTAATGCCTGTTCCGTTTCCTGTCAGGCAGAAAATAATGTGCCTGTCGTCGGTCGTGAGCAGGTGCTTAACAGTCGTGAAATGCATTGGTTACGTGTCGATCGTTATTTTACAGGTGATGATGAAAACAACCCGGGTGTCGCTGTGCAGCCGATGTTGTGTCAGCAGTGTGAATTGGCTCCTTGCGAACAGGTTTGCCCCGTTGCTGCCACTGTGCATACCGATGAAGGTTTGAACGACATGGTTTATAACCGCTGTGTCGGAACCCGGTACTGTGCCAACAACTGCCCTTATAAAGTGCGACGCTTTAACTACTTCAACTTCAATAAGATTTACGAAGAGCCTCGCGGAAAATTGCAAGCTCTGGTATTGAATCCGGAAGTGACCGTGCGTCATCGTGGCGTGATGGAAAAATGTACTTACTGTGTGCAGCGTATTAAAGCAGTTCAGATCGAAGCCAAGAATGACCAGCGTCCGATCGAAGATGGTGAAATCGTAACAGCCTGTCAGCAGGCCTGTTCCGCGAAGGCTATTGAGTTTGGTGACTTGGCGAATGAAAAAAGTAAAGTCGCTCAGGCCCGTGCAAATTCTCGCTCATACACTGCTCTGTCCGAGTTGAACATCAAACCTCGGACGTCCTATATGGCCAAGATTACAAATCCTCATCCTTCACTGGCGAAACCTGCCAGCGCAGAGCATGGACACGGTCATGACGAGCAGCACGCAGAAGTGGGCACTGAGAAAGCCAACACTGAGAAAAAGTCAGAGAAACATTAGTCGAGACAATTCGTGACAGCAGGAATTTCTGTCACACGACGATAAGAGTGATTAACCAACCCTTTTGAATTTATAGAACAAAGATATCAAAAGCTATGGCTTCAGTAACATCAGAGCCAATTGACACAATAACCGAAGTTCCCGGCAAACGAACTCCGCTTGTGACTGGTGCCCACGACTATGGGACAATCACTGATGCGGTCTGTCGGCTGGCCGAGAGCAAGGCTTCCAAAACCTGGTATCTGGCATTAGGCTTTTCCGCGTGCTTAATGGGAATGTTGTTTGGTCTGATTGGATATTTGATTATTACCGGTGTCGGTGTCTGGGGTAACCGCAGTCCTGTCTTCTGGGGCTGGCCGATTGTCAACTTCGTGTTCTGGGTCGGTATTGGTCACGCTGGTACTTTGATTTCTGCAATTTTATTCCTGTTTCGTCAGGACTGGCGAACCGGAATCAACCGTGCTGCTGAAGCGATGACGATTTTTGCTGTGGTCTGTGCGGGTGTTTTCCCCGGGATTCACATTGGTCGCGTCTGGCTGGCCTACTGGTTATTCCCGATTCCCAACCAGATGTCGATGTGGCCGAACTTCCGAAGTCCGCTGCTGTGGGACGTGTTTGCTGTTTCGACTTACGCAACCGTTTCACTGTTATTCTGGTACATGGGCATGATTCCCGACCTGGCAACGTTACGGGACCGGGCAACCGGAAAAATTCAGCAGTTCGCATATGGTCTGTTTTCACTTGGGTGGAATGGTTCTTCGCGACACTGGCATCGCTATGAAAGAGCTTATCTGCTGTTGGCAGCACTCGCCGCACCGCTGGTTCTTAGTGTGCATACTATCGTTAGTTTTGACTTTGCTGTTTCCCAGTTACCGGGTTGGCATACCACGATCTTTCCTCCCTACTTCGTCGCAGGAGCCGTCTTCAGTGGTTTTGCGATGGTATTGACGCTGATGATTCCCGCGAGAAAAATTTGCGGCATTGAGGATCTGTTAACGAAGCGCCATCTGGAAAACATGACCAAGGTGATTATTGCCACTGGTACGATGGTGGGTTATGCGTATGCCATGGAATTTTTCATCGCCTGGTATGGTGGTAACCGCTACGAAACATTCGCCTTTATTAACCGTGCCTTCGGCCCCTATGCCTGGGCCTACTGGATCATGGTCTCTTGTAACGTAATCAGCCCGCAGTTGTTCTGGATTAAGAAAATCCGTACGACTCCCTGGATGATCTTTATTGTGTGTATTTTTGTGAATATCGGTATGTGGTTTGAACGATTTGTGATTACGGTCACATCCTTGAGCCGTGACTTCCTCCCTTCCAGTTGGGGGTATTTCAAACCAACCATCGTCGATGTTTTAATGTTAATCGGTAGTTTCGGTCTGTTTATGACTTTGTTCCTGCTCTTCTGTAAATTCCTGCCGATGGTAGCAATGGCGGAAGTTAAAAGTGTGATGCCTCGACCTGGTGGTCATGGCGATCACTAAAGGCGTGTCTGCGGGATAGCGGTCAGGTACAACTTACCTTCTTAGTTTGAATAAAAAGATTATGGCGACCACAATCGAACAACCTGTAAAAACAAAAGCAGAGCCTGAATTACTTGGGTTACTTGCCGAGTTCGATGATCCAAATGCGTTGATCGAAGCATCGAAGAAAGTACGCGATGCCGGCTACCGCAATTGGGACACGCACACTCCTTTCCCGCTACACGGGATTGATGAGGCAATGGGAATCAAGTGGACAATCCTGCCTTGGATCGTGGCCTGCTGCGGTTTAATGGGTGGCACAGTTGCAATTAGTATGCAATGGTATATGAACGCATACGATTACCCGTTTCTGATTAGTGGTAAGCCGGCGTTTAGTATCCCTGCCTGTATTCCGATTGTGTTTGAACTGTCTGTTTTATTAGCCGCCTTTGGTGCGTTTTTCGGGATGCTCGGGCTGAACCAGTTGCCGAAACTGTATAACCCTATCTTCAAATCTGATGCCTTTCGTCGTGCAACAAATGATCGCTTCTTTATTAGTATGGTTGCCAAAGACGCGAAGTTTTCCGAAATCGATACAGGCGAATTTCTCAAGTCGTTAAATCCCACGAATGTCGAAGAATTCTGGTCTGACGTCGAATCTCCCAAACTGCCTCGAAATCTGAAACTAGGCCTGAGTATTGTGGGTGTCTTGATGATCATGGGGCCCGCACTGATAGCATATGTACGCTCAACAAAATCGAATAAACCCCGGATTCATATCATTCAAGACATGGACTTTCAGCCTAGTCTAAAAGCTCAAAACACAACCAGCGTATTCTCCGATGGTCGCGAAATACGTCCGAATATCAAAGGCACGATTGCTCGCGGCCAATTTAAAGATGACAATATTCCCCTCTACTACGGGTTGAAATATCTCCCTGAAGATCAGAATGTCGTGCCAATCGCGGTACAGGATGAAAAGAAAAAAGACGCAAAACAAGCAGTTGAGAAGCAGGCGGATGCTGCAAAAACACCAGTAGCAAAGCCGGCGGCCACTGATGCCGCGGCTGCTGAAGCGAAAAGACTTGATAGCCTTCCCTGGATCACCGAGTTCCCCATGCCAGTCACTGAAAAAATGATGGCCCGCGGAAAAGAACGTTATCGGATTTATTGTTCTGCCTGCCACGGCCTTGGCGGAGACGGTGATGGACTTGTCACCTTAAGAGCGATGGAACTGCAACAGGGAACCTGGGTCAAACCAGCTTCTTATCATACAGAAAATGTGCGAAAGCTTCCCATTGGTCGTCTCTATAACACGATCACGAACGGCGTTCGCAAGATGCCCGCCTACGGATCACAAATTCCACCAGAAGATCGTTGGACCATTGTGTTGTATCTGAAAGCATTGCAGAAGAGTCGCCTGATTGATGCAAAAACAATTTCCGAAGAAGAAAAAAGAAAACTTCGGGACACCAAATAATAGAGTTATTTCCATAGGCAACTTGTTGAATTTAATCTCGTTGTAAAACAAGAAACGTTATGCATACTTCACCTGACACAAATAAAAAGATGACCGTTCAAACACTGGCCGAACTGGGGCCGCTGCCGATGAAGGTGGCGCTGGGCTGTGCTATCCTGCTGCCGGTAGCCTTTGTGTTAGGGCTGTTCAGCGAAAACGGGATGGAAAAGTTTGCCTTCTCGTACCTGCAGAGCACCTTCTTCTTTTTGAGCATCTCGCTGGGCGCACTGTTCTTTGTGATGATTCAGCAACTCACACGTGCTGGTTGGAGTGTTGTCTTACGCCGGTTATCTGAGTTTATCGCGATGGGCGTACTTCCGCTGGCCATACTCGTACTGCCGATCGTGCTTGTGACACTGGCCGGTAACGATATCTTATATCAATGGGCCAGTGCTAAGAATGTGGCTGAAGATCATCTGCTGCAAGCGAAAGCCCCTTATTTGAACGGTGGCTTTTTCGCACTCCGCTACCTGATTTATTTTGGTTCGTGGATCTTTCTAGCCCGGTTCTTTTTAAACAAATCAGTCGCTCAGGATGTGAACGGGGATCCTGAATTAACGTTGTTGATGGAGCGACGCAGCGGTCCAGGACTGTTGTTGTTTGCGTTCACCATCTCGTTTGCTGCCATCGACTTTATTATGTCGCTGGACCCCCACTGGTTCAGTACCATATTCGGGATTTACTATTTTGCCGCCGGTCTGGTCGGTTTCTTCAGCTTTCTGGCGATCAGCCTGATTTACCTGCGCAGCAAAGGTTTACTGCAGGAACCGGTTACCGTGGAACATTTACACGATGTGGGCAAGCTTTTGTTTGCGTTTAACTGCTTCTGGGCTTACATCGCGATTTCACAGTATCTGTTAATCTGGTATTCAAATATCCCCGAAGAAACTATCTTCTTCCTGCATCGCCAAGAGCATGGCTGGGGAATCATTTCACTGATCCTGGTTATCGGCCATTTTGCGATTCCGTTTGTGTTCTTTATGTCTCGCTGGATGAAGCGGAACCCCAAGATGCTGTTTTTCTGGGCCGTTTACTTGCTGGTGATGAACTGGATTGATATTTTCTGGCTGATAATGCCGAATGCAAAATTAGAGGGTGTCTCCTTCGGAATGATATTAGTCGATGTCTGTTGTACGATCGGGGTCGGCGGGCTTTATGTCGCTGGGTTACTGAAACTTGCCGGACAGACATCCGTCATGCCGGTAAGAGATCCGCGTCTGGAAGAGTCACTCAAGTTTCATAATATTTAATCACAGTCTGATCGAATTCGATCAGCGCCTTTTAAAATAAGAGAATAAACTATGTCCGGTCATAAAGCAGCCTATGATGATCTCGATACCACGATGATCGCTTATGTTGGTTTCGTCGGAACTGTCGTTACCTTTTTTCTGGTCTTCGCGATTGCCGCATTGGATCTATCGTTCGAAGAATCCGAAAACATAGAGAAGGTGATTCTGGTACCGGAGAAAAATGCTGATAGCATTCTGGCCAACCAGGCGGCTGCGTTAACCGAATATCGTTGGATTAATCAGGATAAAAATATCGTTGCCGTGCCCATTGACCGGGCCATGGAAATTGTTGTTCAAGAGGAACAAACCAAGCAGAAACAAGCCAAAACTAAAAGCCCATGAAATCATTTCAGTTCTTCATTCTGACGCTTCTGATCTGGTTATCCAGCGTGATGTCGGTCCAGGCGCAGCGTATGGAAAAAGCACCGAAAAGTATCGAGTCGCTGGATGTGGTTGAGCATCTGAAGAGTCCGTTGCCTTTGGGATTGGAGTTTCAGGACAGTTCTGGAAAACAGGTTAAGCTGGATGATTACTTTAAAAATAATCGCCCCGTCATCCTGTCCCTGAATTATTCGAATTGTCCGATGTTGTGTTCGTTACAACTGACAGCATTGGTGAGGGGTTTAAAAGAATTAGAGTGGTCTGCGGGTCAACAATATGAATTTTTGTCGGTAAGTATCGATCCGAAAGAAACCTATCAGCGAGCCAATTTAACAAAACAGAAATACTTCAAAGAATATAACCGTGCAGGAACAGCCGATGGTTGGCATTTTCTGTGTGGTAAACAGGCAGCAATTACAACATTAGCAGAGGCAATGGGAGTTCAGTACAAGTATATCGAGGAACGCCAGGAATATGCTCATCCAGCAGTTCTGTTAGTGTGTACTCCCGATGGGCGGATTTCCCGCTACTTGTATGGAGTGAATTTTCCAAAACAGACATTGAAGCTGGCTTTAGTGGAAGCGTCTGAAGGGAAAATTGGGACAACCATTGATCGTTTTTTACTGTTCTGTTTTCACTATGATGCAGACAGTGGTCGGTATGCACCGACGGCACGAAATATTATGAAAATTGGTGGATTTGCCACCGTCTTTATCTTAACGGTCGTTTTGATTCCCTATTGGCGGGGACGCAAAGGCAAGCAGGGTATTGAAACGGCGGCAAGTCAGACTATGGAAACGACAGAGGGGTCCTGAAACAGGAGTCTTCTAAGAAGTCGGTTTGTGTTTTAATCAGATTTGGTTAATACCTTAAATATTTTAACACTCAACAGTTGATTGTGTGAATGCAGATGAAACTATTCATCCCTAATTTATTAGCGAATGGCGAAGCCGGGTTTTGGTTCCCGACTCAAGGTTCCACGGTGGCAGAGAGCGTTGACTCTGTCTACTTCTTTATCCTGTATATCAGCACGTTCTTTTTCGTGTTGATTGTCGGTTTGATGGTCCTGTTTATGATCAAATACCGACATCGTCCAGGTGTGGAAGCAGAAGTAACGGCCACGCATAACCTGACACTGGAATTGTCCTGGTCGGTCATTCCGACTCTTCTGACAGTTGTCATGTTCTGGGTCGGGTTTACGTCGTATCTCGATATGCGAACCCCTCCCGCTTCTAGTTATGAAATTGATGTCGTCGCTAAGAAGTGGTCTTGGGCGTTCAAGTATCCGAACGGCTGGATCGAAAGCGAACTGCATATTCCCAAAGGGGAAAACGTGACCTTGACGATGGCTTCGGATGATGTAATTCACAGCTTGTGGATTCCCGCCTTCCGGACCAAGATGGATGTGGTTCCCGGCCGTTACACACAGGAATGGTTTAACGCCACCAAAGCAGGAACGTATCCGCTAATGTGTGCTGAGTACTGCGGTCAGAAACACTCGGAAATGGTCACAAAGGTGGTCGTACATGAGACCCGCGGCGACTTCGATAAATGGCTGCAGTTGGCATCTGACATTCATAAGAACAAGACCCCTGTTGAAGCGGGTGCCTATTTTTACAAAAGCCGTGGCTGTATTCAGTGCCATTCACTGGATGGAGTACCCAAAAATGGACCCTCGTTCAAAGACCTGTTTGGCAAAGAGCGAAAGTTCACAGATGGGACCTCTACGATTGCAGACGCAAACTATATCCGTAACTCGATTCTTGAACCGCAGTCCAAAATTGTGGATGGATTCCGACCGATTATGCCGACCTTCAAAGGGCAGTTAACGGACCAGGATATCACCGCAATCATTGCGTTTATCAAGAGTCAAAAGTAGCTAACGTGATCCAATCACGAAAATAATAAGTGAGAACCCGTTTCTCGATTGTGTTTCCGGATTTTAAATCCGACCCTATTTGAATTTATTCAGGAGGCTGGAAGATGGCAACAGTAGTTGACTCCTCCAATCCAAAATCTAACTTTCCGATTCAATACCGCGAATTGAATTATTTAAATTGTTCGAAGGGCTGGAAAAGCTGGTTTTTCACCCTCGACCATAAACGCATCGGTATCATGTACCTGATCGGCGTGACCTGCGCTTTTTTCCTAGGTGGAATTTTTGCGGTCCTGCTGAGAACCGAATTGCTCTCGCCGAATAGAGTGCTGATGGGGCCTGATGCGTACAATCAGATGTTTACCCTGCATGGCGCCATCATGACCTTCCTGGTGATTATTCCGGGGGTCCCGGCAGCGATCGGAAATATTATTCTACCGGTGATGCTGGGGGCCAAGGATGTTGCCTTTCCACGAATGAATCTGGGGAGTTTTTATCTCTGGATGTTCGGTGCCGCGTTCTTTCTGGCGGCGATGGTCTTGGGCGGACTGGATACCGGCTGGACCTTCTACACACCTTATAGTATCACCAGCAGCACGGCTGTGATTACCGCGCTAATGGGGGTCTTTATTTTGGGATTCAGCTCGATCTTTACCGGGTTGAATTTCATTGTGACAATTCACACCATGCGACCACCGGGGATGACCTGGTTTAAGATGCCTCTGTTTTTGTGGGCTTTGTATGCAACTGCTCTGATTCAGATCCTGGCGACCCCCATTCTGGGGATTACCGGTCTGCTACTGATCGTCGAGCGCGCGTTTCACATCGGGATTTTTGATCCGGCTTTAGGCGGCGATCCGGTGCTGTTTCAGCACTTCTTCTGGTTCTATTCTCACCCGGCCGTATATGTAATGATCCTGCCGGCGATGGGTGTGGTCAGCGAAGTGATTGCCGTTCATAGTCGTAAACATATCTTCGGATACCGGTTCATTGCCTACAGTAGTATCGCCATTGCCATCTTTGGATTTTTGGTCTGGGGACACCACATGTTTGTCTCCGGTCAGTCCAAAATGGTCGCGGTGATCTTCAGTGGTATCACATTCAGTGTGTCGATCCCATCGGCTATTAAAGTGTTTAACTGGCTAACCACCATGTATAAAGGCTCGATTCGTTTCACAACAGCCATGTGTTACGGTCTGGCCTTCATCTTCATTTTCTCGATCGGCGGTTTAACCGGGCTGTTTCTGGCGACCCTGGCGACCGACATCCATTTGCACGATACCTATTTCGTCGTGGCTCACTTCCACTATGTGATGATGGGCTCCTCGCTCGTCGGACTGTTTGCTGCCGTCCATCACTGGTGGCCGAAAATTACCGGCAAAATGTTTAACGAGTTCTGGGGCCGGATTGCCTGCCTGGGTGTCTTCATGGGATTCAATCTGACATTCTTCCCACAGTTCCTTTTAGGAACACGTGGCATGCCCCGTCGCTATTACACGTATCTGCCGGAATTCCAAAACCTGCATATTCTGTCGACGATGGGAGCTTATCTATTAGGGCTGAGTTCGGCTTTGATGGCTGCCACATTGATCTATTCAGTCTACCGCGGTAAGAAGGCACCTGCCAATCCCTGGGGCGGGGCTTCTCTGGAATGGCAATGTTCTTCACCACCACCACATAATAACTTCGATCATCCTCCTCTGGCCGGCGATCCCTATGTTATGGAATCCGTAGTCTACAATGAGGAAATCGGAGGCTTCGTTCCCGTTGAATCTCAGGGGGATAACAAGGAATCTGTGACCGCATCAGGAGATAATGAAGTTTAATGAATACCGCGGCCACCAAGACAACAGACGAACATTCCGACAGCCACGATCATGAGCATCATGATTCCCGGTTGGCGCATCACTTCGATTCGCACCAGCAACAGTTTGACACCGGCAAACTGGGGATCTGGCTGTTCCTGGTGACAGAAGTGCTATTCTTCAGCGGCTTATTCGGATTTTACGCCGTCTACCGCTCTCTGCACCCCGAAGTCTTCCTGTATGCCAGCCAGTTTCTGGATACGACATTAGGCGCAGCCAACACCGTCGTCCTACTCTTCAGTAGTTTGACAATGGCGTGGGGCGTGCGTTGTGCTCAATTAGGTCAAACGAAGGGCCTCTTGGTTTGTCTGGTGACGACACTCGCCTGTGCCGCGATCTTTCTGGGTGTGAAGTCCTTTGAATACACTGAAAAAGCACACCACGGCCTATTGTGGGCGGGCATGTATCAGAGCCCCGAACATCATGAGGCGGAAGCTGCGGCTGCACCAGCAGCAGGTGGCGAAGCATCCGATCATGCACATGACGAGTCAGCAGCAGCACACGATGATCACAGTGATGATAGCCTGTTCGAAAAAACCAAACACACCCTGTCTTATATGACAACCGTGTTATGGACTATCATCTTGCTTTCCGGTGTGGCTTTGGGAGTACTCATCAAGAATCCCAACAAAAAAACGCTGGCAACCATCGCTGGCTGTTTCCTGGTCTCTGCGATGGGCATGCAGGTGGGCGCTTATGCCAGTATTGGCTATCACCATCTCGGACATGCAGAAAAACCAACCGATGAAGAAATTCTGATGGCGGAAACCGTTCCCGCAGAATATGCCAAGCAGAAAGAAAAAGTTCCTGAGCCTGAACTGGCGGGAACGTTCTTCAGTGTTTATTTCTGTATGACCGGCTTACACGCAATTCATATTATTGGCGGGATGATTGCCATTAGCTGGTTGATCGTGCGAACCGTACATGGTGCGTTTACCACATACTATTTCGGTGCCGTCGATTTTGTCGGCCTGTACTGGCACTTGGTCGACCTGATCTGGATCTATCTGTTCCCGTTATTGTATCTGATTAACTAGTCGGTATCAGTTTGATTTCCATCTATTAGCGAGGCCTTTGAGCTTCCAGCAGTTTTAAAATAAAGAGACGAAAGAATTCATCATGTCAGATCATGCTGAAAGTGGTGTTCAGACAGAAAACCCGCAAAGCTGCCACGTGCATATTGTGCCGATAAAAGTTCTGATCGGCGTGTTTCTCGCCTTGGTTGTTTTGACTATCGTCACTGTTGAAGCAGCTAAGTATGATGTCGGGGACGTCGATGTGATTGTCTCGATGGCGATTGCCACAGTCAAAGCATCACTTGTGGTCTTCATCTTCATGCACCTCTGGTACGACAAACCACTCAACCGGATTATGTTCTTTTTCTCAATAGTCTTCGCCGCTTTTTTTCTGTGCATGATTTTATTGGACTCCCATGCGTATGATAATTACGTGAAGGGATTCCAGCAGGATAAAACGCCCACGGTAGCACCGGCTTCTCCACCGGCGGCAGCACCTGCTAAGAAATAATGTTGAATCTGGTGGCGTGTTCGGCGAAAATAGAACAGTCAGCTTAATTGCCTGATTCGATATTTCTCAGTACATGTTTCTGCGCTTAGTACGTTGGCAGGTTATGATGTCTACCTTCCGGAGCCGCACAATTCGAGATCGACTCGCGATGTTATTTACATCCCGGGATCGGTTAAGCCAGAGAGATTTTGGCCTGGCGATTTTCCTGTTTACCCTGTCGGTCCTGTTTGTCGGGGGCTTGATCGCCTATGTCATCGTGCGATCAAACCTGGCGAAGACGTATGAACCAACGGCGCTCGTCATTCCTTCGGCTCTCTGGTTAAGTACCGTGCTGCTGGCTTTGGGAAGCCTTTCCATTCATCGGGCCTTGTCTTTTGTCCGTCAGGAAAAACAGCAGCAGTTTCGGAATTGCCTGAATCTCACGTTTTTGCTGGGTGGCGCGTTTTTTGTCATTCAGACATTGGGACTGATTCACGTGTTACGCCAGCACTCTGAAGTGATGCTTGTGCTGGACCAGGCCAAAAATGCGTATCACTATCCCAGCAGTTATGGCGTGCTGTTTTCCTTTGTGTTGCTGCACGCGCTACATTTTGTGGTCGCCTTCGGCATACTGGGGTTCGTGATCTATAAGGCGTATCTGTATCAGTACGATCATGAATATCATTGGGGCGTGCATGCCTGTTCGATCGTCTGGCATTTTCTAGGTGTGGTTTGGGTTTGCATGTTGCTGCTTTTCTGCTTTGTGGGATAAGTTGTTTCTCTAAAAAGCGTTACGCCTTAATTCTTCCTCTTGAGATCTGAATGCTTTCACCAATTCTGATCTAGCGCGGGATTCTCTATTTCCTCAGGTTACCGGGATTTATTAAAATAGAGCCCTGAGCATTTTGCTTTCTGAAAAATCATTTCAGGAAAAGTTCTGTTTCTTCTTTTGTTTGTTGTGATGCACCACTCCCCCCGTCAACTCGAATCCCAATCAGAAGAGGTGGAACGTCGCTCCAGCCTGTTCCGCATGGTGCTGGAATCTGTGGTTTCACTGGCGATCGCCGTGATTCTTTTCAGGACCTTTCAGGCGGAAGGTTACATGATTTCAACGGGCTCCATGGCGCCTTCTCTATTGGGTTATCATAAACAGGTGAAATGCCCCCGCTGCGATTTTTCCTTCACCTACGGCGTGGCCTATGATGATTCTGTTTCGGGGAATCGGTTTCAACCACAGGGACATTCCCACGGCGAGGCTCTGCATCAATCCGGTCACTATGCAACCTGCCCTAACTGCAATACTCACTCCATCGATTTAGCGAACGTTCCACGAAATGAAGGGGACCAGCTACTGGTCTTCAAGCACGCTTACTATTTGAAAGGTCCCCAGCGATGGGACGTCGCCGTTTTTCTGAATCCTATTAAACCAACTCAGGCGTATGTCAAACGCGTCGTCGGTTTGCCCGGTGAAGCCGTGCAGGTCAAGCAGGGAGACCTGTATATCGATGGCAAGATTCAGCGCAAGAACTTACAAACACAACGCGCCGTACGCTTGCTCGTGCATGACCACCACTATCAACCAAAGCACGATGATTTCTTTCTACCCCGGTTTATTCCGGTTGAAGAGCCGATTGAAGAGAATGAGCAGGCACGCAGCAATCATCAACCCTGGATGCCTGAATCAGAGGGTTTTGTGTATGATGCCAGTGGTGGCGATCCAATGAGTTCAGCGACTCCGCAGCAATGGTCGTGGGTGAAATATCAACACTGGATGCGGCAGGGGGGACGGTATCTCACAACGGTGTCACTGGAAGCGTGGCCTGAAGAGATTGAACCGCCGGAGCCTGTCCTGGGACCCATTCAGTTTGATCCGGAAAAAAAACAATTAAGCTGTCGAGGCGCAATGACATCTGAGGACTGCCACCGTTTTCTGGATCAGTCCGAAGATGATGATTTCCGTTATGCGGTTGCGTTGCTGTATGAGAAATCTCACGTGGCTCCGGTGCTCGATCATTATGCCTACAATTCAGGGTTGGAAAATCAGGAAGCGATTCCCGTTCACGATTGTCTGTTTGAATGCGATTTGAATGCTCGATCCGGACAGGGGCAGTTTGCCATTGAGATGTTCGATGGCCATCATCGATTTCGGAACCTGATCGATTTCAAGTCTAGACAGGTCAGTCTATTTGTGGATGACCAGGATCAGCCTGTGCGCACAGGCGGCCTGAACAAAACGCTGCAAGAGGAATCGATGCAGCTTGAGATGTCGATTATGGATCGTCAGGTTTTGTTCGCCATCAATGGTCAATTGATCTATCAACCTCTGTTATTCAGTGAGACGTCTGAGCCACGGGAAGCGATTCGGGGTCCCGTTCGGTTCGGTGCGAATGGTGGGTATTTTGAAGTGACCCAGTTGAAACTTTATCGTGACATTCATTATACGCGCGGGAAAGGCCTGCACGGCGTGGAAGAACCTTATGAGCTTGATCAGCAAAGCTATTTTGTACTGGGTGATAACAGCCCGGTTTCCCTGGACAGTCGGAGTTGGGCGGACGGGAAAGTCGAATGTAAATACTTACTGGGAAAGCCTTTTCTAGTGCATTTACCATCGAGGCAGGGGGAAGTGAAAATCGGCAGTCATGTGGGTCACATACGCATTCCAGATTTCTCCCGGATTCGCTATATTCATTAATATCAAATTTTACTATTTGCAGAAGATCTTTCCAAAATTGAGGAAAGAATTTCATAAATCAATCCAGGCAGCGAATCACCAGAACGGGCCGACATGCATCGGGACTGGTTTTCAGACTGACTAGGAATTCTTGGCAGGTTGTTTGTTATGACAAAAAAAGCAGATAAGACAAAAAGTAAAAAAGATCTGACCAAACAGACGGAACCTGCGAAGGTGGAGAAAGAGCAGACCCCGGGGCGGCACAATGAACTGCGGGATACGATCGAGTCGATCATCATCGCACTGGTTTTTGCGTTTGTCTTTCGCGCCTATTCAGCCGAAGCCTTTGTGATTCCGACCGGCTCGATGGCACCAACGCTGTATGGTCGCCATAAAGAATTACACTGTGCTGAGTGTGGTGTGAAATATGCCGTGGGGGCCAGTGATGAGCTGGTGGAAAAATCGGACTACTATATTCCGTCCAATAAAGTGACCGGCGCGTACTGCCCGAACTGCCGCTATTTCACTGATCTGCGAGAGGCGATGCCATTCACCGGCGATCGGATTATTGTGAATAAGTTTCCCTTTGATTTTGGTGACCCCAATCGCTGGGACGTGATCGTCTTCAAATACCCAGAAGCGTCACAAACAAACTACATCAAACGGCTGGTCGGATTGCCCGGCGAAGAGCTCCAGATTTCCCGGGGCGATGTATATGCTAGAAAAAACGAGAAGGATCCGTTTGTCATCCTCCGGAAGGATAATCTGGAGAAACAACTGACCGTTCAACAACTGGTCTATGATGATGACTATCCGCCGCGCGAGATCCTGCAGTTTGACTGGCCAGAACGCTGGTCTCCCATGCGCCAGGTCGCCCCAAATGAGACAAAATTTGAGGGCTTGAACGAGTCGGCCTGGGAAATAGATCGTGAGTCGCGTGCGTATCAGTATCAGGGGAGTGCTGTGGCGGCAGATGAACAAAAACTGGAATGGCTGCGATATCAGCATTTGGTTCCTCGTCAATCGGAGTGGGCGTTGCTGCAGGAGAATCCAGAATTATTCAAACAGACGATGGCATCCTCACCGCCACAACCACGCTTAATCGGCGATTACACTGCTTACAATAATTATTCGGGAGGATCTCCGAACGGTTCATTTATGTACGATGCTGCGTTCTGGGTTGGTGATTTGACACTCAATTTCGATGTCGAGTTCCTAACAGAAGGGGGAGAATTCTTTGTCGAACTGATGCGTGGGGACCGCCACTATCGGGTCCGCTTTGATCTGAAGACAGGTCTCGCAAAACTATATTACGTGGAAGACTTTCCGAACCCGGAGCCGGTAGAAACTGAATTGACATCGATTGAGACAGAAGTGAGAGGCAAAGGCTCGTACTCCCTGATGTTCGCGAACGTGGATCAGAGGCTCTGTCTCTGGGTTGATGGGACCGCCCTTGATCTGGGAACCATGTCTCAATACCAGCCGCCTGTTTCGCCCGCACCTCGAGATGGGGACCTGGCTCCCGCTGGAGTGACGGGCCGCGGGGCTGATTTTGTGATTTCGCATTTGTATCTACAGCGCGATATTTATTACCGCGCAGATGAGTATTATCAGAACCAGGAGTATTCCGGAGATCGGCGGCACCTGTGGGAGTTACTTTCGGAACCGGCTGCCTGGAGTCGTCAATATGAAGACCATCGGCAGCAGGTTCGATTCGCGAAAATGTCGGACGAGGAATTTTTTGTGCTGGGAGACAATTCTGCCCGCAGTGCCGACAGCCGCCTGTGGGGTAATGATCGCGAGGCCGAGCGACGGCATGCAGTACCCCGTTCCGCACTGGTCGGGAAAGCGTTCATGATTTACTGGCCACATGGAATTCCGTTTATGAATGATGGCCATGGTTACTCGCCCAATGCGGGGCCGTTAAAGAAGTTTTTCTATCATCAGACCTCACCAGGGCACTACCCCAAAGATCCCTATGCCAAGCTGGCTGTTCCCTTCTATCCTAACTTTTCCAGGATGAAACGGATTCGATAGTCGCCTATTCTGCTGGAATGGGATGGCAAAATCGATCTTAAGCAGATTCATTGATTTTGCTAGAATACACTTAATGAGTCTTCAAGAAAACGGATTCGTCAAGGAGGACGTATACGATGGCATTGCTGGAATGTGTGGGCCTGGTCAAAGATTACCCCGGAAAACGCGCCGTAGATGGTGTTGATTTTTATGTGGAACGCGGCGAAATCGTCGGTCTGCTAGGACCTAACGGGGCAGGCAAAACAACCACGTTCCGGATGGCATGCGGCATGGTTGCTCCGACAAAAGGGCGTGTCTATCTTGAAGGGACCGATGTCACCAGCTGGCCGATGTATAAACGGGCACGGCAGGGTATGGGCTATCTGCCCCAGGATGAAAGCGTGTTTGTCAAGCTTTCGATTGAACAGAACATCTACGCCATTCTCGAATTCCTTGACCTGTCTCGCAAACAGAGACACGAGACCGTTGACCATCTGCTCGATCAGTTTGGTTTGACGGCGAAGCGGAAGCAGATTGCCTCGACCCTCTCAGGGGGAGAGCGACGACGGTTGGAGATTGCCCGCTGCCTGGCCAGTTCTCCTGAACTAATTTTACTGGATGAACCATTTACCGGTATTGACCCAGTCACGATTCATGATATCCAAGACATCATTGCCGATTTGCGTGATAGTGGTATTTCCATTCTGTTAACAGACCACCGCGAGCGTGAGACATTAACGATTACCGACCGCAGTTACATCATCAGCGCTGGGCAGGTACTCGTCAGCGGCGATGCAGAGACGGTACTCAGCGATGAATCGGCGCAAGCGTTGTACTTTGGTAAGCGGTTTGACAAAGGGTCCATTATCGAAGGGCGTGAAGCCTTTGGAACCCGTGCTACTGAACGGGATGCCGCTTAGGATTCGCTTCGATAACGCCCGGGTTGCCATTTGAGGGCCGCTCTTCCGATACACATCGAATCGGTCAGACGATCCATACAGATGCCAGCAGCCGGCAGTAGAATCAGGGCGCCTTCCTCCACGGGAGCATAACCGTTTTCTTCAACGACTTCGTCCAACCGGGCCAGAATTGTGGGAATCGTTGATGAAATGGAGTTACCGTAATTCGGCAGATTGTTGAGAAAATCAGCCTGAATTGGAATTTGCCGTGCCGCTGCAATCATGGCTTTTAACAATTTGCCACTTGGCTGATGCGGGGCAATCAGGATCCGGTCTGCGGTGCCTGCAACTTGCTCATACGATTTGAGACACGCTTCGAGCATCAGGTCAACGCCATTCAGGAAAACGGACTCACCATCCATGTGCATGACCAGCTTATGCTCGGGCTGACCTCGGAAGTCGTACATGTCTCCCTGTTCGGTCCAGAATAATGGAACGTCTTCTTTTCTGCGTTCGGCGGGAATATATTCGGTCGCTGTTTCTACATGTAGCAGAGAGTGACCGGGACCACGCCAGAGCGTTGTGCCGGTGGCACCTGCTGAAACAATTCCACAGAATGCCTTGTCAGAAGAGTCATGCCAGTGTTCGGGTGTTTCCACAGTCAGCAAGGGGATGTGCACACCCTCTGGTTGATCTTCCAGGAGTTGCGTCGCGCGGTTCAGAAGTTCGACGAAACCGACACACCCATAGCTTAACGCAATAAATTTTTCTGGTGGAATACCCAGCTTCTCGGCGAGCTGATCACATAACTGGCGGGCCGACTGATTGTTCGTATGAGAATGACAGAGCAGAATTGCCGGGCATTCAGCCCAGTCAAAGCCAACCGTCAACTGAAGTTTCTCGGCGATGGCAGTCGCGATATCAATTGGTGAGAGGTCTAACTGAAGCAGTCGACGTGTCTCGATCCCAGTTGAACGGCTAATCGCTTTGACGCTAGAAAAGCCCGCAGAGACCCCCTGATGAGATAGTGCGTAAACACTCTCATTATCCAATAGCTCAAACAGGTCAGTATGATCCGCCAGATCTACTAACTCCGTTAGTGCAAGTCCATTATTCTGCATAAATTAATCCCAACCTAACTATTGCAGAAAGGGAATCCAAAACCCCGCAATCGTCTGAGTATGTGCAACATTTACCTAAAGTGCAATTGAATAGAAATAAATGAGAATAAAATATTAATAAGTCAAAATAAAGGGACACGGTCAGATAGTTTCTCACATCATTAACGATATTGCGATGTGTCAAATTGTTCAGAGGTTCCAGGAGAGTAACGCCAATAGGGTCATGAGTCCGCCCATGATAATAATCGCCGTGAAGAAAAAACGGATCGAACGCCGAATAATCACCTGTGGGATTTCGTAACGTGTGGCGTTATAGACCAGGCTGATCACCGCCAGGAGCGGAATCAGGTAAACTACGGCATTAACCTGATTCGCTAATAGAAGTGGGATCAACATGATGTAGGGCCTTTAACTGATCAAAGGGGGGACGAATAGTGTGTGCTTCAAAGGGGATCGGTTTACTTAAGGTTTTGGGTCTGCCACCGGTTTTTTCTGAGGGGTGGCTTCTTCCTCATCACCTCTCCCATAGGCGGGACCTTCAAATGCATCCCAGATCACAAGCAGATTTAACAGTCCGGCGATCCAGGTAAAAACGACGGCAAATTCATACCGCTTTCCAAGTTTTTTATTGATATCATCAAGCTCTCGATTGCTCAAAGGCATTTCAAACCAGTTTAGAAAGGGCCTGGGAATCGAACCTTCAATATGACCGGTGTCAGTTTCCCGTCCATTCACTTCACGCACGACAGCACATTCCAGTGCCCGTTCTTTGTCTCCACCTAGTGGTAAGCCAATACCGACCGGATCCGAAAGATTCAGAGGGGAAATGGGTTTGTTGTCCAAAGTCCCTTCGAAGGTGCCGGTAATTGCGGTACCGAAATCACTGGGAACGGTTTTTAGCTTGATATAGCCTTCCAGCTCGCCGCTGATGTTTTTACCATCATCGCCTCGATCCAGCAGTGTCCCTTTGAAAGGTGCTTCCAAAGGCATTTCCATGCGATACGGGTGCGATTCAAAGTAGTTGGAATCAACATCATTTCGTGCGAGATTTGAGGGCGAGACCAACTTATTATAGCGTGATGTCTGAACCAGTGCCGGAATCGCGGGTAACCCCACACCAACTTGTGCAAAATAACCGAGAGTCCGTTTTCCTGGCTGTGACTGGTAGTACACTGTTTTCCAGTCGCCTAATGCCATGCCACAAAAAAAAGTGCTCAGAATGCAGAAACAGTAGATGGCCGCTTTAAAGGTTCGCCCCTGATAGAAGTGGCCGGCGCCGGGAATCAAAAACGCTAAAATTGCGGCGATCACCGGATTTTTCAACTCAATTTTATTCTGACTGTCAGTCATTTCTGGATCCTCAGGGACTTCCGCTGTAAAGAATAAGTCAATGTATTTCGCTTCCCAGCGGTAAATCTTAGTCGTAAAGCTACCAGATCAGAAGAGCACTCTCTTTCAATACAAATCCTGGCACTAATTTAACAGGGAACAAAAGCATACTTGACGAAGCACTTAAGGGCTAGGCCAACCTGAAGTCTTTGCTATATCAAGAGTTGAGGCATTTGATTTAGCACAGAATCAGACTGGAGAATTGCCCTGACTTCTTCCAGGCTTATTGTCCCCCTTCTGCTCGATTTGACCACCAGGGAAGACCGATTCCCCCATCAATCGTAGTGGTGCCTCCGGTCATGTAGTCTGCATCTGAACTGGAGAGAAATGTCACAAGCTTGCCGACTTCATTCGGGCTTCCCAGTCGCTTCCAGGGAATATTTTCTGCACCGGCCTGAAGTTGTTCGTCTGTAAAGAATTTGCGTTCTCCCGGAGTATCAATCCAGCCGGGATGAACGGTGTTGACACGAATCTTATGTTCCGCGAATTCGATGGCCGCTGTTCGCGCCATATGGTCGATGGCCGCCTTGGCCATGTTGTAGGCTGCGGACGTAGGAATCGCAATGATGGCGTGCGGAGAACTGATGACAACGATCGAGCCACCTTTTCCCTGTTTGGTCATTTGGCTGGCTGCAGCACGAACACCAAAAAAAGCCCCCCACATCGTGACATCAATGGTTCGTTTGAAGCCTTCCATGTCGGCTTCCAAAATCAGTTCGCGGTCGCTGTAGGCGGAATTAGAAACAAACAGGTCGAGACTGCCGAATTCTTCTGCAACTTTCGAAACGGCTGCTTCGACAGATTCCTGATCGGAAACATCAGCCTGAATTGTGATTGCTTTTACACCGAAAGCGCGTGCTTCTTCTGCGGCTGCTTCAGCTTCTTCGGGATGAGATCGATAATTAATCGCAACGTTTGCCCCTGCTCTCGCCATTTCGATTGCGCATCCCCGACCAATTCCCCGGGAGGCGCCAGTCACGAGCGCATTTCGACCTTCCAGCTTCATTGTCCTTGTTCCTTCATTAATTGTAGCGTTAATAGAGTACTATGCGATTTGTTTTGATTCAAAACCACTGTGGGCTTGGACTTAGTTATAGCGATCTGATTCCCTTAGTGGTAGTCGCACCAATGACAGGAGACGTCAGCCGTGCCTGAGGAAAACACTTCTCGGGGCGCTGGCGATCCAAAAGCGTCTTCAGGGCTGATTAAATTGGTGGCACCTCTATCAATGAGCACGTTTCAATACAGAAACTGGAATCCGGGAAACTGATTCAACCAAGGGTAAACTGTAAACAACTGCCGCCTGAAAACAAAGAAAACCGAGGAGCATTCTCTGCTCCTCGGCAAAATCTTTGGAATTTTTAATTGCTTCGGGATCGATCCGATTCAGGTGATCATTGACAAATCAGGCAGAGAAACTGCTGCCGCATCCACAGGATTTGACGGCATTGGGATTCTCGAAGGTAAATCCACGTTTTTCAAGGCTTTCGTAGAAATCAACGGTCGTTCCATCGAGATAGAGACCGCTCTTCTTGTCGACGACCACTTTCACGCCGTGTTGTTCGGAGACCGTATCGTTTTCTTCATCAAACTCGTCTACGAATTTGAAATCGTACTGGAATCCACTACAACCACCAGAAACGATTCCGATTCTTAACAGAGAACCTTCACCCATATTCTGGTCCTCAATGAATCGTTTAAGCTCTTTGGAAGCATTTTCAGTAATTGTGACTGCCATGGAACAACATCTCCGCTTTAAAATATAGTTAAGTTTCATAACCTGAAATCAGGTTGATGTCGGCGAAAATACGCCCAAAATCAAAGTGCGATTTCGGGGGAAGCACGAGCTTCTATTACGCTTGCTCGCTTTTACTATTATAGCAGGAGCTTTATTTTTTCCGAGATGGTTTTTACTGAGTTCTCACTAAACTTGCTGTTTTTTGTAAGTTATTTTAATATAGCCCCTTACGGAGATTTTCTGGTTTAGTAACGACAAAATCTGGCTTGAATTCTGCTTGTACATTGAATTTTAGATAGCATTAAAAAAGCGAGCCTAAAATGGACTGGATTGTCTTAAATCAAGGCGAGCTAGTGTACGGTTCCATTTACGATAGTGGCAATTCACCCCGCAACCCTGTTTCACATTCACGTCCACCAAACGACGATCGTCGGTCCGATTGACCGTGGAGACCCTACAATAAACCTGGATACAGGTTAGAATGGGACCATGTTTCTTTTTCTATTTTGAACTCCCAAGGCGGGGCCGATGAATTCACCTCAACAAGTATTGTTATTAAGCGAAATGGAACCGGGACAGTTCGCGGACAGCTTTGTGCTGCTGATTTCCAAAGAGAAATCCACGACGCGGGATAAGAAACCGTATTATCGTGTTCAATTCCGCGACCATAGTGTGACGGCAACTGCCATGATCTGGAGTGACACCACCTGGTTTGAAGATTGTGAGTCCCAGTGGTCAGAAGGGGAGTTTTATAAAGTCCGAGCCCGCTATGATGAAAATAAATATGGCCCCCAGCTAGACATAGATCGCATTCGCGCGGTCGTCGATGATGATACCGCCGATGGTTTTGATCCCAGTCTGTACTTTAAACGCTCCCGCTTTTCGAGCGAGGACATGTTTCAGGAACTGACGGAGATCGCCACTGAACAAATCGAAGAAGTGCCATTACGCAACCTGGTACTGGACATACTGGAACAGTATGCAGACCAGATCAAAACAATCGCCGCCGCCAGTAAGAATCATCATGCATTTACGGGCGGTTTTCTAGAGCATGTTCTGTCTGTGACGCGGACTGCTGGTTATCTGGCAGACAAATATGTGGCCTATTACCAAAAAATGCAGCCCCCTTTGAATAAATCACTGGTCATCGCCGGGGCCATTTTGCATGACATCGGAAAGCTAACCGAGCTGGAATACAAACCGCATGCTTCCAGCTATACGCCGGCGGGACGGCTCATCGGCCATATCCTGCTGGGGCGGGATCTGGTACGGGAACATGCCCGAAAGTTTGACGATCTCGACCCAGAAACGTTATTACGGCTGGAACATATGATTGTTTCACATCAGAATTTACCGGAGTGGGGTTCGCCGATTGCACCGCACACGCCGGAAGCGTTGCTGGTCCATTATGCGGATGACATTGATGCCAAGTTCCATATGATGGCGGCGACACTGGAAAATATCTTGCCCAGTAATGAAGATGAGTTTTCCAGTCGTGATAATGCCTTACGTAGAAGTATTTTCCTGGGATTGAAATCGCCCGAATGAACGATTTCACGCCCCCTGAATCACAACCATAAATCAATTGACGATCTAGAAACACAACGATGAAATTTACCAAGATGCACGGCGCGGGCAACGATTATGTCTACGTCAACTGTTTTGAAGAGAGACTGCCTCAAGATATTGCCAGCCTGGCGATCCAGGTGAGTGATCGCCATAAGGGAATTGGCTCAGATGGCCTGATTTTGATTTGCCCTTCGGAAACAGCCGATGCGCAGATGCGGATGTTTAACTCAGACGGCAGCGAATCGGAAATGTGCGGCAATGGCATTCGCTGCGTGGCCAAGTATGTTTATGACCATGGGATTGCCCCACAGGATCATTTGAAGATCGAAACCGGGGCTGGCATTCTAAATCTTGACCTCGAATTCACCGGCAAGAAAGTCAGTCAGGTGCGCGTGAATATGGGGAAACCCATTTTAACCAGTGCCGAGATTCCTACACTACTTCCCGGCGATCCTCCTGTGAACGCAGAGCTGGATCTGGGGGAACAAAAGCTGGAGGTCACCTGTATCTCAATGGGCAATCCGCACTGCATCACGTTTGTGGAAGAGGTCAATGATCATTGGGTGCATCAAATCGGGCCTCAGGTCGAAGTGCATTCGATGTTCCCCAATCGAGTGAACGCTGAATTCATTGAAGTGATCTCTCCCGCCGAGCTCAAGATGCGGGTCTGGGAACGGGGTTCGGGAGAAACACAGGCCTGTGGAACCGGAGCCTGCGCTTCTGCGGTCGCCGGCGTGTTGACAGGTCGTTCCGAACGAAATGTGCTTATCCACTTGCCAGGTGGTGACTTACGCCTGGAATGGGCTGACTCAGATGAAGTCTTCATGACGGGGCCTGCCGTCGAAGTGTATGAAGGGATCTGGACGGGACCACAATGATCGGGAAGAATCATGGCTGACGGGACATTTCTTTGAAATGATCTTGCAGTAAAATAATAGAACTGATAAACAACGGCTTCTCTCATTCTCACTATGAATTTCAATCCAAAACCTACAACCAATTCGACAGGCAATGATCTGTTTTCAGCGCTGCTTCCTTTCAGTCCGGGACACCCCATAGGCTGGAAACTGCAATTGCTGTTAATCGGCTGGAGTCTGTTCCTGATTGCCGGGTTTACCATTGCGATTCAAACAAAACCGGATCCACGTGGATTTGGTACCCATCAACGACTTGGTTTTGCACCTTGCGTTATACGAAATCAACTATCCATTCCTTGTCCCAGTTGTGGGATGACAACTTCCTTTTCACATTTTGTTCGAGGTCAGATCCGTCAGTCTGCCGAGGCCAATACCGCTGGGTTGGTTCTGGCAATCGTCTGTCTTGTCATGATTCCCTGGTCCTGGATCAGTGTGTATCGCAAGCGACTCTGGCTGGTCTCCAATCCTGAAATTTGTCTGCTCTGGCTCATGTGTGGTCTGGTCATGATCACCGTGATGGAGTGGGCAGTGCGGCTGACCTTTTAAAATCAGCGACACTCCGGTTGATCCGGAATTAAATACAAGTCCCGTCTTCAAATCATTTCCTGACAAAATCTATTATTCGGTTCATGCCAAGGATGGCAGACAATATGCGATATGCGTTACACATCCAGAACGCCCATTTTTTCAATCAGCGCTGTTTTTCCGTGCTGTTGTTAACGCTGGTCTGCTTAAGTTCCAGTGGATGCTCATTGGGCGTCATGGTTGGCAAAATGTTTTTTGGTGACCCACTCGTTACGTGCGAATTTACCAGCCGCACCAAGGTTGATCTGGCGGAAGATAAGAAACAAGTTCTGGTGATCTGTTCGACTCCAGAATCGATCCGTTCGGATTATCCCTCATTGAATTATGATCTGCTGGAGCAGATTACCTACCGTCTGCGTCGTCACGATGTTGAAGTAATGGACACAGGTGATGTCGCGACCTGGCTGGACGATAATGGCGGTGTCTGGAACGACGTCGATGAGCTGGCCGAAAATTTTGAAGCCGACTATATCATTCATGTTGATATCGATGACTTCGATTATCGCGAACCCAACAGCCCCAATTTGCTGCGTGGGAAAGCCTTCGGAAATGTTTCGGCATATGAAGTCGTAGAAGTGGATGGTCTCAGACGGGCTCTGGAAGTATTTTCCAGTGAATACACCTCAGAATACCCAACCCATTTACCAGTTTCAATTGAGTCAGAATCCCCCAAAGTCTTCAGAAAAAAATATCTGGATCGCATAGCCGATCAAATTGGTCGCTTCTTCTACAATTATCATACGGGAGAAGATTTTTAGTTCTTCCATTCAACTTTCAGAGGCAGCACCAACATTTCATTCGGAGTTGTGAAGGATCACACGATGACAATTTTTCCGTTCGGACAACGTACTCATAAACGTTTCTTCAACGCAGTCACAAAACTGGCGCTGATGCTGGTGATGTGGACGACGATGTCAGGCTGCAATTATTTTATTCTGCTGGGTTATCTGATTGGTGGTCCCCCTTCCATTGAGCCAGACTTCGATGCACAAACCCAGAAGTCGATGACGGACAAAGAGGTCACGGTGGCGATCGTCTGCTATGCCCCTTTGGAACTACAATACAACTTTGATGGGATCCATAACGATCTGGCCAAGTACACCACATTTCGCCTGCACAGCCATGGTGTGAAAGTCGTGAACCCGGATCGAATTCGCGCCTGGTTGGATGAAAACCCTGATTGGGATAAGCCGGAAGAAATTGGGGAAGCGTTCGATGTGACGTATGTGATTCATGTCGAGCTGCATGAATACAGCCTGTATGAGGAAAACAGTTCCGATCTTTACCGCGGCCGCGCAGAAGGTATGGTGACGGTTTATGAAATGGATGAGAACGGCGAAGGCGAAAAACTTTACAGTAAGGAAATCACTTCGTTCTACCCTCTACGAGCGCCTCGTGCGACATCGGAAGTAACGTTCTCTAAATTTAAGAAAGAGTATCTCTCGCGTTTGAGCGATGAAATTGGTCGCCTGTTTTACGAGTATTATCGTGGCGACGATTTCACACATTCCATTTAATGCGTGAGATTGTCAGACAAATCGTGCGGTTGTTTTCATTCTGAGCTCTTGCAAGTCCCTCGCTGAGCAGTTAATTTTCAGGGACAGAGTCAGCACACAATGTGTTGCCACAGGTGTCGTTGAATTTCAGAGTGCAGACAAAAGATGACCTATACCAAACAGGAAGCCGTTGATCGCAGCCAGATTATTTTATCACATGCGTGGATGGTGCGCACGTTTGTCAAACACAGTGATGAAGGTGAGGATTTTCCGGAGTTGATGCATATCGCGCGTGCCGTGTTTGATGCATCGCGGGCTTTGGAAACACGCGTTGATGATCCCGATGCGTATCTGAAAATGTTGCGAAAAAAAATCAGCAAACTGCGAAAAGCCACCGATCAATTTGCAATGGAAGCGCCCGATGCCTCCTCGCATACGAATTTTGAGCAGGCTGTGATTTCGATGAAAGCTTGCACCAAAGAGTTGGAAGAGTTGCTGCAACAGGTGGAATAACTCCCCACGCTCGCGTGTTACCGTTTTCATTTGACCGCGCAGAGAGACAGAGTCCTACTCGTCTTTGGTCGCATCCAGAACTGCCAGGAACGCTTTCTGTGGGATTTCAACCTGGCCAAATTGCTTGAGCCGTTTTTTGCCCTCTTTCTGTTTTTCCCACAGTTTGCGTTTACGGGTGATATCGCCGCCGTAACATTTCGCCGTCACGTTCTTCCGCAGTGCTTTAATCGTTTCGCGGGCAATGACCTTACCGCCGATGGCAGCCTGAATCGGGATTTCAAACTGATGCTTTGAGATCTCTTCTTTCAGACGTTTTACCAGCGCCCGGCCTCGACGTTCGGACTGTGTGCGGTGCACGATGGTGGAAAGCGCGTCGACATTTTCGCCTTTGACGAGTATGTCCATTTTCACCAGATCTGCCGGTCGAAAACCAATGATATCGTAGTCCATCGTGCCATACCCGCGGGTCGCACTCTTCAGACGGTCGTACATATCGTACACAATTTCCGCTAACGGCAATTCGTAAATCAGTTGCGCCCGATTCGTCCCCAGGTATTCGGTGTTCTTATAGATTCCCCGTCGGTCCGCGCACAGCTGCATCATTGTGCCGATATTTTCTGACGGTAGGATGAACGTGACGAGAGCAATCGGTTCGCGGAATTCTTCGATACGGCCGCCATCGGGAACGTCCTGCGGATTATCAATCAGCAGTACATTTCCGTTACGCTCCAGGATCTCGTAGGTGACGTTGGGGGCTGTCTGCAGCAGGTCGATATTGAATTCCTGTTCCAGACGCTGCTGAATAATTTCCATATGCAGCATGCCTAGAAATCCGCAACGGAAACCAAAGCCGAGTGCATCACTGGTTTCGGGAACAAAACTGAAACTGGCATCGTTCAAACTCAGTTTCTGCAATTCCGCCCGCAGCTTTTCGAAGTCGGTTGCTTCTATCGGATACATACCGCAGAACACCATCTGTTGTGGTGTCAGATAACCGGGCAGGGGTTCGGGCGGCAGGTTTCTGGGATTGGCAATCGTATCCCCTACGTGAACCTGATCCAGTTCTTTCGCACCGCTGACCAGATAACCTACCTGGCCGGGGCCCAGGATTGAAGTCGGCTTCATGAGGGGGGAAAACTGACCGATTTCAATGATGTCGAGCTTAGCACCGCCGCGCATCAGGACCACGGTTTGACCTTTTTCGATGGTTCCCTGAACCACACGCACGTAAGTCACTACGCCGCGGTAATGGTCGTATTTGCTGTCAAACACGAGCGCCTGCAATGGTGCCTCGACTTCACCCTGCGGAGGGGGGATGCGTTCGACGATGGCGTCCAGAACTCCTTCAATGCCGATCCCATTTTTGGCGCTCACCATCAAAGCGTCTTCCGGGTCGAGGCCGATAATGGTTTCGACTTCTTCCAGAACTTCATCAATGCGGGTTACTGGTAAATCAATTTTATTGACAACAGGAATGATCGTCAGGTCAGCATTGATGCTGGCGTACGCATTTGCCACAGTCTGTGCCTGCACACCTTGAAACGCATCGACCAACAGCAAGGCACCTTCACAGGCTGCCAGACTGCGGGAGACTTCGTAATGAAAATCAACGTGGCCGGGGGTATCAATCAGATTCAGTTCATAGGTTTCACCTTTGTACTGATGATAGATGACCACTGTCCGTGCTTTGACGGTAATGCCGCGTTCCTGTTCAATCTGCAAGTCATCCAGAATCTGGTTTTTAAATTCCCGCTCCGTGATGGCACCGGTTTTAAGCAGCAATTGATCGGCGAGCGTACTCTTACCATGGTCAATATGTGCGACAATCGAAAAGTTTCGAATTAAACGGGCCTCTGTAGCCATTGAATGGATCTCATTTTCTCATTTAAGAAAACCAGGGGCAAAGCTGACCTGGTTAGATAATTATTATTTCTCGGCTTTGAGGCACGCCAGTCGAGCACACCCGGCGACGCCGATGTAACCGGCATCTGAGCCGAGTTCGGCAAAGTCGATGATGGTATTTTCATAAGGGACTTGGAACGCCCGCGTTTTTGCTTCCTGCCGAATTCGATTCATAAACCGCTGCCCCAGCACAGAGTCTTTGCCTCCAAATGTCACAGCACCTCCAAACAAAATCATGTCCGGATCAATGGTATGCATCAGACTCGTGGTGCCGACTCCCAGACACATGGCTGATTCCATGATCAAGTCGTTTGACAATTCGTCATCTCGTTCTGCTGCCTGGGCGATTAAGAGCGGACTTAGTTTATTCCCCTCCTGTAACATTTCATTTAATAACGAGGGGCGTCCTGTGTCCAATAGTTCCTGACAGTGACGGACCAGCGATTTGCCACCGGAATAAGCTTCGAGCGTTCCATATTGTCCCGAGTCACACAATCGGCCATTCGTCATTTGAATGATGATGTGGCCACATTCACCCCCGTGTGAATGGCGGCCTTCGATGATCATCTCATCTATAATAATACCACATCCAATGCCTGTGCCCAGAGTCCAGAGTACCAGACTGCGTGCTTCGCGTGCGCCTCCGACCCAGTATTCTCCATAAGCGGCTGCATTCGCGTCATTCTGATAGATCGTCTTTTTCCCCGAATAATGATCACTGATCACCTGACGGATGGGAAATCCCTTCCAAGTGGGAAGATTGGGAGGGTCTACCAGTTTCCCGCCGGGGATGTCCATTGTACCCGGTGTGGCAATTCCGATGGCCTTAATGTCGTCCATCGTAAACTGACAGTCAGTCAATACATCGTCGATTGCCTGATAAATATTCTGCAAGCCTGCTTCAACGCCTTTGGCAACTTCTGTTTTTGCCTGGCTGAAAGCCAGTGTCTGTCCCGCGTCATCGACAATGCCAACTTTGACATTCGTACCACCAATATCAACGCCGACAAAATAGGGCCCGGTATCTTTTGTCGGTTTCATATTACGAGTAGTTCCTCTATTCGAATCAGGGTTTTGGAAAACTGCAGTCGTCTGACCAAATTCATACAAGGCAAATCCTCGATTTTGCCTGCAGACTCAGCGTGATCTAAAACGGAGTTACGTTGATCGACGTCTGAACAGAGGAAGGCCAGGAGCACACGTCGAAGTATAGCCGAGCAGGTAGGAGTGATGCAATCAAGAATCAGGCAAACAACCCGTGAATCAGGCCAATGGGCACTGGTCACCGCCATCGCAAACCGAGAGAACTTTCCGGAAAATCCGAACCGAGACGGCGAAAATCCTTGGCGCCCTACATCATTTGGGACAGGATGAAACGGTTCAGACATTCCGTATTGCTCAGCCGCTATCGTTCAACCTCGAGGCATGAAATGATTTTTGACTATCGACTTATAGCTGTTCTACTGGCTTTTTGTTGCACCGGCTTCACCCCCTCTTCATTAAGTGCCACAGAAAGTGCCGCAGAGAAACAGTCCCCCCGCCCGAACATTATACTGTGCATGACCGATGACCAGGGTTGGGGAGAAACCGGCTTTAATGGACATCCTATTCTGAAAACACCGCACTTGGATGATATGGCCGCCAGTGGGCTGCGTTTTGACCGCTTTTATGCAGCGGCCCCCGTCTGTTCTCCGACACGTGGCAGTTTCCTCACCGGCCGGCATCCAAATCGCTTTGCCTGCTTTAGTTGGGGGCATACATTAAGGCCACAGGAAGTGACCGTGGCGGAAGCCGTCAAATCGGCCGGGTACACAACTGGCCACTTCGGGAAATGGCATTTGGGATCGGTTCAGGCAAACAGCCCGGTCTCTCCCGGCAACAGTGGCTTTGACGAATGGGTTTCGAGCCCGAACTTTTATGAGAACGATCCCTGGATGAGCCACAATGGTGTGGTAGAACAGCTTAAAGGCGAGAGTTCGCGAGCGACCGTGGATGCCGCATTGGATTTCATCAAACAGGCTGACAAGCAAGAAAAACCATTCTTGGCTGTGATCTGGTTTGGAAACCCCCACACACCTCATGAAGCAGTTTCAGAACTGAAGGCTCTCTATCCCAAACAGGATGCCAGCTTTCAAAACTATTTCGGCGAAATCACCGGCGTTGATCGTGCCATGGGGCATTTGCGACGACAGTTGAGGGATCTGGGGATTGCAGAAAACACCTTGCTCTGGTTTACCAGCGATAATGGACCGCGTCCTCCCCGTTTTAAAAACGAAGAGTCACGATCTCAGGCGACCGGCGGTCTGGCAGGTTGGAAAGGCAATCTCTGGGAAGGGGGCATTCGAGTGCCCTCCATCGTCGAGTGGCCGGCTGTCATCAAAAAACCGGAAACGACCAATGTGCCTTGCGGAACGATTGATATTTACCCGACCGTTTTGCAGATTACCGGCGCGAAAGTGTCACACCAGCCTCACCTGGACGGCGTCAGCCTGTTACCGCTGATGGAAGGACAGATGACGGCGCGTGCCCACCCCATGGGGTTCTGGACTTACCCGTCAAAAGGGCATCCAAAACGCAGCACGCAAATCTTACTTGATCTCAAGGAGAAACAGACACCTCAGCAGATCAACCCCAAAGGACCGGTTCCTGATGCGGACGCTTCCAGTCTGGCAACGCATTACTCAAAAGAGGACCTGCCGGGAGCAGCCGCCTGGATTGACGGAGATTATAAGCTGTTGAAATCGGTCTCCAAAAAAGGAGCACCAAAATACGCGCTGTATCACCTGTCACAAGATAAAGCAGAGCAGCAGGACCTGTCCAAAGAAGATCCTACGCGGCTTAAAAAGATGAAAGCGGGCTTAAAAGGCTGGCAGGAGTCGGTGGTCGATAGTCTGAATGGGAAAGATTACGCTGACTGATCGGTTGTTATCACTTGTCTCAAAGCCATTAGAAATGGAATACGCGAAAATTCAGACTCGAACGGATTGTTTGATTGCATTTCATGCGTTGAGTTTGCAATAATCGAATTTATAAACATTCATTAGGAAATCGCGGCCGTTTCTTACTATATAAGAGGCTGCTTTACCTGCCAGTTTCCCCCTTGCCCACCTGTCACACTTGATTTGAGGAACATTATGAATCCGGAACCCTTCAAACGGCTATTTTGCCAGGCGACACTTTTGTTATTGATACTGACGGTGGCACTCACCCGCCCCTTGATGGCTTGGGAATCAAAGCAGGAATTGCGGGCTGGGATTATCGGGCTGGATACGTCTCACGCGATTGCCTTCACTAAAATGCTCAATACGGGAAAACCCGAAGGGGATCTGGCCGGCATTCGAGTCGTCGCCGCTTACCCGCAGGGGAGTAAGGATATTGAATCCAGCGTCTCGCGCGTTCCCGGTTATACAAAGCAAGTCAAAGAGATGGGCGTCGAGATTGTCGACTCGATCGATGAGTTGCTGAAAAAAGTCGACGTGGTCTTTTTGGAAACGAATGACGGTCGGCCTCACCTGGAGCAGGTGCTTCCGGTTCTGCAAGCAGGGAAGCCTGTTTTTATTGACAAACCGATCGCAGGTTCGTTGACCGATGCCGTTGCGATTTTCGAATTGTCACGCAAATACAATACACCGATGTTTTCCTCATCTTCGCTCCGGTTTGCAAAAGGCGCACAGCGTCTGAGAAATGGCGAAGAAGGCAAGATCACCAAATGCAGCACGCATAGCCCCTGTTCTCTGGAAGCCACACATCCCGATCTATTCTGGTACGGGATTCATGGCGTCGAAACGCTGTTCACCGTGATGGGACCAGGGTGTCAAACTGCCAAGCGGACCGTCAGTAACGCTGACCGGGATGAAGTCGTCGGCAAGTGGTTGGGAGGCCGAGAAGGTCAATTTTCGGGTGTGCGTAAAGGGACTCCCAAAGGTTATGGCGGAACGGCTGTCGGAAAGAATGGCGAAGTGGCCGTCGGAGGATATGACGGCTATAAGCCGCTGTTAGTTGAAATCGCAAAGTTCTTCCGCTCTGGAAAACCACCGGTCAGTGAAGCAGAAACACTGGAAATCTACAGCTTCATGGAAGCTGCTGACGAAAGTAAACGACAGGGAGGCGCCGAAGTCTCTCTGGCCAGCGTACTCGATAAAGCCAAAACAGAAGCACACAAAAAACTGGCGAAGCTCGATTTGGCTGACAGTGGATCTGCCGCCACCGACAATAAGTTGACCGCTGCAGAGAAAGCGGCTGGCTGGAAATTGCTATTTAACGGCAAGAACTACAAAGGCTGGAAGTGTAATAATGGCAAGGCGATCGCCGCTCCCATCGAAGATGGTTCGCTGGTTCCTTATAAGTCGGGCGGCTACCTGATTGTCTATGACAAACCGTTCAGCGATTTCAAATTCAAATGTGATGTCAAAATGCCGGAAGAATGTAACTCCGGGATTTTCTTCCGCGTTGGTGACCTGAAAAACCCAGTCCAGACCGGCTATGAAGCACAGGTGCTCAGCGGTAAAGGGACTGGTATGCACGATTTTGGTGCCATTTACGATCTGGTCGCTCCTGCAGTCAACCAGGCCAGTGCACCGGGCGAATGGACGAATATTGAGATCACCTGCAAAGGACCTCACATCAGTGTCGCCGTGAATGGCAAAGTTGTAGCCAGCCTCAATGCGGACGAGTGGACCGAACCAGGTAAACGGCTGGACGGTTCCAAGCACAAATTCAAAGCTGCTGTCAAAGACTTCCCTCGCAAGGGATACCTTGGCTTTCAGGATCACGGCCATAAAGTCTGGTACAAGAATGTAAAGTTGAAAGCGCTTTAAGCCGAAGCTTAAACTTAACGTGATCACATAAGTTGCCAGCCATCTGAGAGGAATACCGCTTTCAGATGGCTTTTTTTATATACAACGAACGCGATGAGAGCAGCTGGTGAAACCAGAGAGATTTATTCTGTTGTATGTGAACCAGGCTTTTCCTAAAGGCCGCACTCTGTTTTTTTTGCACCAGGGAATTTTTGAAATCACGGCGGGATGCGGCAGCGAATCCGGTTTTTCTGAAACAGAATGGAAAATGATTCAATTTGTTCGCTGCTTTCACTACAAAAAGAGGTGGATGTGTGTAAAATGACCGCGAAATAATAGGCATCGGTGCTCTTTCGCCTATAAAGAAGTCAAAGCACAGCAGAAAAGTAGCTGTCGGTTTTGTACAGCATTCAGATGGTTTTTAAACCACATCAGGCGAGTCGGTTAGTAAAACTCGTTGTTTTCAGGTTCATAATTTAATGATTACAATAAAAAAAGGGCTGGATCTGCCGATCGCAGGCGAGCCTTCTGCTTTGATCGAAAACGGGCCGGAAGTTCGATCGGTTGCTCTGATTGGCCCTGATTATGTTGGCATGAAGCCAACTCTGGCTGTTGAAGTCGGCGATACCGTCAAAAAAGGCCAGCTGCTTTTCAGTGATAAGAAGACCGAAGGCGTCATTTATACGTCTCCTGCTGCTGGGAAAGTCACCGAAATCAATCGCGGTGCCAAGCGAGCCTTTCAATCGATGGTGGTTGAAGTGCAGGGGGATGACGAGGAAACGTTCACCTCTTACGGCGAGGGTGATCTCTCCAATCTGACGCGGGAACAGGTTCAAGAGAATCTGTTGCAATCCGGTTTATGGACCAGTCTGCGAACACGCCCTTATAGTCGTGTGCCCGCTCCCGGTTCAGAGCCACATTCGATTTTTGTGACGGCGATCGACACCAGCCCTTTAGCACCACCGCCAGAAGTAATTCTTAGTGAAGAGCCCCGCGCGTTTACTCAGGGGTTACAAGTATTGCGTACCCTGACTTCGGGTAAGCTCTTTCTCTGTAAAGCACCTGGAACCAATCTACCTGGTTGCGATCTGGATTTTGTCTCGGTCGAAGAATTTGGCGGACCACATCCTGCCGGTCTGCCTGGGACTCATATCCACTTCTTGGATCCGGTTAGTGAGAAGAAAACAGTCTGGACCATCAATTACCAGGACGTGATCGCCATCGGGAAATTATTCGCGACCGGCAAGCTTTGCTCTGAACGTGTCATTTCGATTGCCGGCCCCGTAGTTAAGACCCCCAAACTGGTCAGAACGATCATGGGAGCCAGTCTTGAGGATTTGACAGAGGGGAATCTGGAAGAAGGCGAAAATCGTGTTATTTCCGGTTCGGCTCTTTCCGGATGCGCAGCGAAAGGCCCTTTTGCTTACCTCGGTCGTTATGCATTGCAGGTAACAGTTTTGAAAGAAGGCAATCACCGCGACTTTCTGGGTTGGATGGGACCGGGGTTCGAAAAATTCTCCGTCGTTCCCGTGTTTGCCTCTTCCTGGCTGGGAGCAGGGAAAAAGTTTCCCTTCACCACATCAACTGAAGGTAGCAAGCGGGCGATGATTCCGATTGGGACCTATGAAAAAGTCATGCCTCTGGATATTCTGCCAACGTTTCTGTTGCGGGCTTTAATCACCGCAGACACCGAGCAGGCAAAAGAACTGGGGTGCCTGGAGTTGGATGAAGAAGACTTGTCGTTATGCACCTTTGTCTGTCCGGGGAAATATAACTACGGATCGTTACTGCGTGATAGTTTGACAAAAATTGAAATTGAAGGTTAAGGCGAGACGTGTGCCCGGGAAGGGCCAATGCTTGTGTAAGAGTGATATCTGCGAGTGTGTGATTGTTAGCCTGATAAATATACATTGTTGAAAGTCGTTAACCCTTGTTGTCAGTCAAAACCGATTTGTTTCGGCTGACAATCGATAAAAGTAGTCAAGGTCGGTGGTGGCCTGATTGACTATGTTTCGGGGGTCATCAAACAAGAAAGATAAACCACGAAATGAAGCCGTTACGAAATCTTCTTGATAAAATTCACCCCCTGTTCGATAAAGGGGGAAAGTTCGAGAAGCTTTACCCGCTCTATGAAGCGCAAGATACGTTTCTCTACACTCCGGGTGAAGTGACACACGAAGCGTCTCATGTGCGTGATTCCATCGATTTAAAGCGCATGATGAGCATGGTGATTGTCGCTCTGCTCCCCTGTGTATTTATGGCACTTTACAACACGGGCTTTCAGGCCAATGCCGCCATGAGTTCCATGGGCATTGAATCGGTACCCGGTTGGCGCGGTGCTGTGATGGCATCTCTGGGCGTTGCCCCCGATGCGAACAGCATGCTCTCGAATCTGGTTCACGGCGGTCTCTATTTCTTCCCGGTCTATATTGTCTGTATGGCCGTGGGGGGACTCTGGGAAGGCCTGTTTTGTATTGTTCGTCGACATGAAATTAACGAAGGCTTCCTGGTCACCGGGATGCTGTTTCCGTTAACACTGCCACCCACAATTCCACTCTGGCAGGTGGCTTTGGCGATCAGCTTTGGTGTTGTCGTCGGAAAAGAAATTTTTGGAGGAACCGGAAAGAACTTCCTGAACCCCGCTTTAACAGCACGTGCTTTTCTGTACTTCGCTTACCCCGCACAAATCGTGGGTGATACTGTCTGGACCGCCGTTGATGGTTTCAGTGGTGCGACTTCACTCGGTCAACTGGCGGTCGCCAGCCCGGAAGTCGGCATGAAAGCAATTACCAACCCAATCGCCGATGGTGGTCTGGGGATTTCCTGGATGCAGGCTTTCATGGGACAGATTCAAGGATCCATGGGTGAAACATCCACCTTTGCCTGCCTACTGGGTGCTGGCTTTCTGATTTTCGCCGGCATCGGTTCCTGGCGTGTCATGGCTGGCGTATTGGCAGGCTCGATGGGCTTCGCCCTGTTTCTGTGGTTGGCTGGCAGCAGTACAAATGCCATGTTCTCCATGTCTCCACATTGGCATCTCGTTGTGGGTGGACTGGCCTTTGGCTTAGTCTTCATGGCAACCGATCCGGTTTCTGCGGCGATGACTGATACAGGACGATGGATTTACGGGATATTGATTGGTGGAATGACGATCCTGATTCGGGTCATCAATCCGGCGTATCCAGAGGGAATTATGTTGGCCATTCTGTTCGGGAATGTCTTCGCGCCTCTGATTGACTACTACGTTGTTCAAGCAAATATTAAAAGAAGGTTGGCGCGAAATGTCGCGTGATTCAATAGGATTCACATTTCTGGTATCGGCCGCG
>NZ_CAXBKP010000016.1:0-168712 GCF_963976445.1 uncultured Gimesia sp.
TCACGCCCGTAATTGTGATGGTCGCCGTTTGAGCAACTGAGCCACCTTCGCTATCAATCACGTTATAGCTATAGGTAATCACGGCGGATTCACCCACCGCCAGATCGTTGTAAGCACTCGGGGTAATATCCAGCTGGTTTCCGTTGATGGTGACGCCACTGGCGTCGCCGCTGTCCAGCGTCAGACCGTCCACACTCAACAGGTCCGTCGTATCGGGATCACTGGCACCCGTCAGCAGGTCCAGACTGAAGCTCATATCATCTTCCGTCGCAGTTGAAGTCACAGCCGCACTCACTGCGGGTGCATCATTCACGCCCGTAATTGTGATGGTCGCCGTTTGAGCAACTGAGCCACCTTCGCTATCAATCACGTTATAGCTATAGGTAATCACGGCGGATTCACCCACCGCCAGATCGTTGTACGCACTCGGAGTAATATCCAGTTGGTTTCCGTTGATCGTAATTCCGCTGGCGTCGCCGCTGTCCAGCGTCAGACTGTCCACACTCAACAGGTCCGTCGTATCGGGATCACTGGCACCCGTCAGCAGGTCCAGACTGAAGCTCATATCATCTTCCGTCGCAGTTGAAGTCACAGCCGCACTCACTGCGGGTGCATCATTCACGCCGGTGATCGTGATGGTAGCAGTCTGAGCCACACTGCCCCCTTCGCCATCGATCACATTGTAAGAATAAACGATGACCGCGGACTCACCAACGGCCAGATAAGTGTAGGCACTCGGATCGATATCCAACTGGTTACCGTTAATCGTGATGCCGCTGTCGTCACCACTGTCCAGCGTTAGACTATCCACATTCAATACGTCGGTCGTATCAGGATCACTGGCGTTGGTCAGCAGATCCAAGCTGAAACTCGCATCGTCTTCCGTCACCGTTGAAGTTACCGCAGCACTCACGGCGGGAGCATCATTCACACCCGTAATCGTAATCGTCGCGGTCTGAGCCACTGAGCCCCCTTCGCCGTCGATCACATTATAAGAGTAAACGATGACTGCGGACTCACCCACGGCCAGATAATTGTAGGCACTCGGATCAATGTCCAGCTGGTTACCGTTAAGAGTAACCCCACTATTGTCACCACTGTCCAGAACCAGAGCATCCACATTCAGCAGATCTGTCGCGTCAACATCGCTGGCATTGGTCAGCAGGTCCAGACTGAAGCTGACGTCATCTTCCGTCGCGGTCGTTGTGACAGCGGCACTCACGGCGGGAGCATCATTCACACCGGTGATCGTAATCGTCGCAGTCTGGGCAACAATGCCCCCTTCGCCATCAACCACATTAAAAGAATAAACGATGACCGCGGATTCACCAACGGCCAGATCGTTATACGCACTCGGGTCGATGTCCAGCTGGTTTCCGTTGATCGTAACACCACTATCGTCGCCACTGTCCAGCGTCAATCCACTGATATTTAACACATCAGTCGCATCAGGATCACTGGCGTTGGTCAGCAGGTTCAGGCTGAAGCTCGCATCGTCTTCCGTCACCGTTGAAGTTACCGCAGCACTCACGGCTGGGGCATCATTCACGCCGGTGATCGTGATGGTAGCAGTCTGAGCCACACTGCCCCCTTCGCCATCGATCACATTGTAGGTATAGGTTATGACCGCAGATTCACCCACGGCTAAATAATTGTAAGCACTCGGATCAATATCCAACTGGTTTCCGTTGACCGTCACACCACTATCGTCACCAATATTCAGAGTCAAGCCATCCACATTCAGCACATCAGTCGCGTCAATATCGCTGGTGCTGGTCAGCAAGTCCAGGCTGAAGCTCATATCGTCTTCCGTCGCGGTCGTCGTTACCGCGGCACTCACAGTCGGAGCATCGTTCACACCATGGATCGTGATGGTCACAGTCGCGGTATCCGTGCCGCCGTTACTGTCATCAATCGTGTAGGTAAATGTTTCGGTGGTTGACTCACCGTTCGCCAGAGCCTCATAGGCTCCGTTAGGATCAAATGCGAAACTACCGTTGGCGTTTAAAGTCAGAAGACCACCCGCCCCTATGGAAATCGAAGCTCCGACATCACCTGCATTGCCATTCACGGCTGAAATCGTCAGCGCGTCCATATCCACATCCGAGTCGGCAGTGGTGGGATTCGCAGCCAGCACGTCGCCGTTCATCAGAACGGTGTCCTCATCTGTCACAACAGCGTCATCGACGGCGACCGGTGCATCGTTGATAGCACTGACATCGATGGTAAACAGATTAGACTGAACAGTATTGCACGCAAGATCAAATGCTTCGATTACAATACTTGTCGATCCAGTCGCATTCAAGATCGAATTCAAAACCAAGTCACCGGTAGAGAAATCAAGTTGAACAAGACCATCATTTGAGATGCTTTGAACACGAAAGGCGACTTCCGTTCCTCCATTCTGATCGAAGTAAGTGGAGAGTGAACCCAAATTCAAGCTACCAAAATCTTCAGCCCCCGCTTGATCTGAGATACTTAACAAAAAGATAGGAGGGGTAACATCCAATTCGAAACTGACATCGAAGTCACCGGGCGAGTTCAGATTGCCGTGTTCATCCTCTGTCATGAAGTGCAGCGTATGAGCGCCCCCTTCTAGAGACATGCTGCCATTCAGATTGGTTTCCAACCAGCCACGCGTCAAGGTGAAGGAACCGCCGCTCGCGCCGCCGGAAATCATTCCGAAGATATCAACAAAACTGCCCCCATCCAGGGCAACTTTAAACTGAGTGATCAGGCTTTCGTCAGACACATTCCCGACGATGGTTAAATCGTTGGTCACGCCGTCTGAATTAGACACACCAGAATCAATCTGCAACCCTGCGACCACAGCAGGTGCGTCCTGATCTCCGATCAGTTCCAACTGGATCGGTGGAATATTTCGGTTGGAACTCAATGCTCGCATATCGGCATCGTCGATGTCACCATCTTTATCGCTGTCCAGCTCTTCTGAATAAAGATCTGTGCTCGGATCCAGCCCCAACTGTTGCATTAACTGAGTCGTATAGTGATTATAGCCAAAGAGATAATGGTAGCTGGCAGCCAGCGCGTGCTGGTATTCAGGATCAGAAACCGATCCACTGCCGTCCTTATCACCGGGCAGGAAGACGTCGACAATGAAACCACCCGTTTCGGCAGTTTGACCGTTGACCAGGATCTTGTATTCCCCTGGATTCAGTGTCGCTAAGACTAGCGAATTCAGGCCATTATGATCATTCTCAGCAAGAGTCAACTCAATAACCGCATTGGTATTCGCATTTAAGATTTGAATTGCTGCCGGATTAAAGGAAGAGTTCGCCGCCGCTCGAACCTCAAACCCAAGCGTCGGAGAGCTGCCGGCTCCCACATTCAAGAGCAGTTCCGTAGAGTCGTTCGGTTGATTCACTGAACTTTCGAGCGAAGCCAGGATATTACTAGCAAGCAAGGTCCGGTCTTCGAGTCGTTCGACGTGACTCGCATATCCAATCGGACGCGAGATCCGAAATGGGGAACGACGGTTTACTTTTCGAGTAGATTTACGGCCAAACAATCTCTTCAGGCTCTTCATAGTGTTTTTACTCGTAACTGATTGAATAGTGGTTGATTCACAAATGGTATGGTCGCGAGGGTATTTACTGTCAAAATAGTCACTTAATTTGACGATTAAGCGAATTAAATCTAACAGCCAGCCAAGCGTTCAATAAAAGGAAATTCTTTTTTGTGTACGCATATTTGGCTCAAGAATGCAGATATTAATACGCATTATGGAATATCTTTGCCGACGCGCGAACGAATTGCAATTAATAAAAAGAGATTCTACGTCGTTTAGGCAATCTTGTTCAGGTTGTAGGACCATCATAAAGGTCGTCCCAAAAGTAAGAGTCCTGTTCAGTAGGCGGGATGAGGAGAGCTGTTGCTTTAAAGCAACATGATTGTTCAACTTAGAAAACGTAAATGTTAAGTCTTCTGTACAAACTGATTGATCTGAATCAGATATCGCTGGCGAATGAATTCATCTCAAACCATGCTCCCTATTCGCTGTGCTCACTGCGCCAAATTCTTGTCCGATAACATAGGTAATTCAGAGCCGAAGTTAACGTTTGCTGCGGGAAATCACTGTTAAGACGTCACTTAACAAATAATTAGTTTCTGCCTGTTGGACCATCTAAACCGAAAAAAGGAGAAGAAGAGCTATTTTGCCACGAAGAAGGCGTCATGTTCTTTTGAATCAGGCAGGCAAGAGAAATACTTCTTTTTAAATAACTTATAGCTATCAATTCAGACAAAACAGACAGAGGAATCCAATCCTCTGATGTCTTGATCACTTAATTGTTCAGGCACAGGGTGGACACGACAGGATTATCGTTCCTCAGCCGAGCTATCACAAAAGTTGGAATAAGATGCAAATAAATAAAATCTCACAATGGATTGTGGTTGTAGTTGCTATTTGTACGCCTTGTCTGGCTCACGGACAGGAAACTCAACTGGCGGAAACGCTCATTCATGAATCCGTGCCGGGCGAAGAACCATCTTTGTACGAACCCATTTCTATGAATTACGCAGAGGCACCTGCCTGCAGCCCCGATCAGGCGCGTGCAGAGAGTTGTGTGAATGAGATGTGCCTGCCCGAATGCCAGTGTTGCAATTTTCTCGATCAGTTTCTGATGAGTCATTCTCCCATTTATCCCTCAATGAAGTCAAAACGGATTCACATGGGTGGCTGGATTGATCAGGGCTTTACCGGGAACTTTCAGAAGCCTAACAACAATTTCAACTTGCCCGTGACGTTCAATGATCGATCCAACGAATATCAGATGAACCAGCTTTACCTGTTCATGGAACGAGCTGTCGATTTTGGTGGCGATGAACTGGACTGGGGTTTCCGCGCCGATCTGCTCTACGGTACTGATTACTTTTTCACCACCGCGACCGGGCTCGAAACACACAACGACGGTTCGGCCCACTGGAACAGTGGCAATGGCCCCCGAGCTAACGGCGGTGATTCTTACGCCATGTATGGCCTTGCAATGCCTCAACTGTATGCAGAACTCTATATTCCCTGGCTCTCTGGTGTCAGTATCAAAGCTGGTCACTTTTATACGCCAATCGGGTACGAAAAAGTAACCGCACCAGATAACTTCTTCTATTCACACTCTTATTCCATGCAGTATGGGGAACCATTTACTCATACCGGTATGCTGGCAACCTTCCAGGTCAATGAGCAATTGCAACTGTTGGCTGGTGTCGCACGCGGCTGGGATACGTGGGAAGATCCCGATGATGACGCCGAATTACTGGCGGGAATCGGCTGGGTCAGCAGTAATAAAGAGACAAACATTAACGTGGCTTTGTCCTCTGGAGATCAGGATAACAATGCCAGTGCCAGTGCCAACCGCACCATTATCAGCTTTGTCCTGTCGCATCAATTCAGTGAATGCCTGACCTATGTCTTCCAGAGTGACTTCGGGATTCAGGACAACGGAGCGCTCAATAATCAATTTCAGGTTGTCCCCGCCAAATGGTATTCGATCAATCAATATCTGTACTATGATGTCTCAGAGACTCTTGCCTGGGGAGCCCGCTTCGAATGGTTCCGCGATCAGGAATTCTCGCGGGTACTCCAGTTGCCGGCCTCAAATGCCACAGGCGGCAACTACTATGAATTAACCCTGGGTGCCAACTGGCGTCCTCATCCCTGCGTGACAGTCCGACCGGAACTACGTTTCGACTGGTCTGACACCAGCTCCCCGTTATTCAACGTACAAGGCCCTTATAATGACTTCCAGGAAGACTATCAGATCTTGCTGGGTGGTGATGTGATTATTCGGTTCTAATCGTACTTGAAGGTACCATGGCTTCAACTACTGGTGTCATTGACGGCAGTTGCGATGTCGGCTCGTTTTAATGGTCGGCTTCATAGTAGGGTTCGACATGCACTACGACTTCCCTGACAGTAGGCCAGTCCAGTTGTATCTGGCGTCGCACCTGCTGAGCCGTTAAGTGGGCCTGATCGACGGTTTCGTTGGGATTGACTTCAATATCAATATTCACGTGTGCGTCAGGACCGGCAGTCTGAATGCGGACCTTTTCCACATCCAAGACGCCTGCGACCTTCATCGCAGATGCTTTGACCTGATCGAAATATTTCTGATGGGGAATTTTATCCGTCAGTTCATTCAGGTTCTCTCTGGCGGCAATCCAACCCAGATATACCATGATCACGGCCAGAATCATCGCTGTGATGTGATCGATCAAATGCCCGTAGCCGGGAATCTGGCTGGCAATCAGCAAACCAAAAGCAGCCACAAAACTGGTAATGGCATCAACGCGATAATGATAGGCTTCCGCAATCATCGCTGAGCTCTGTTCCTGTTGCGCCATCCTCAACACAACGCCACAGGTAAGCTCTAGAAGAATCGCTGCAAACAGGGGAATCGTCCAACTGACCCAGCCAATCACTTCAGACTGCGTATGGCTGATGGCCGCAAACAACTGATATCCGAACGTTCCGGTCCCCACAAGCAGTATCAGAATTCCCAATTGAAATCCGGCCAGAGGTTCATAGCGACCGTGGCCAAAGGGGTGATCTTCATCGGGAGGTTGTTCTGCCAGACGGATGGCAAATAAAATCGCCAGTGAAGTAAAGACATCGGCACTGCTTGCCAGCGCATCGACCAGCAGCACGGAATGCCCCAGAAACCAGAGACCGACCAGTTCCATCACGATCACAAACAGGCGAACCGAAATTCCCAGCCAGGCTACTTTCATCAAGCGCGCTGTTCTTCGGCGGCGAATGCGATTCACATCATCCGATAATGTGAGTGCATCCGGAAAGACATCCAGCACAGGAGTCTGAGGCGGTAAATCGGGATTCCCAGATGAATCGGAAGCTGCCATGAGAGTGCTAACACATCTAATGATAAGAAGTCAGGGCTCAAACCTTACTCGCCCCGTGACTCGACTGACTCTATTGCAGGGATCATCTTGATTCGAATCAGGAATTTTGACAAGAGCGAACGCAGCCGAATGAACTAAACTTTATGCTTTTTATCGTCTCCACTTTTTAGCGTCTCCAATAGTGACGATACGCATTCAGCAGTCTCACTCGGGCAGAATCAGAATGTCGGGCAATGACATTTGCTGCTCTTTGACCTTAATCTTTGCGGTCGGCCACTGTTCCATCGGGGTAATCAGGATCGTCTGGTCCTGTTCAATCAGAATGGTATCCCCGGTCATCGCGGGTCCAACGGAAGGGTGCCAGAATGCAGCCATGCCGGGGGCGAATTTGAAGTCACTATTCAGCAGAATGGACGTTTCCGCGGGCAGGTAGCCAATGATATCAGCCTGATCAGCGTGCTGCCATTCGTCAGGGCAATCATACTTCTCATAAATGCGTTTGACACGATTCCAGGTGTCGAACAAAGCCCAGTCCGGTTTGGAAAAATAGATGCCTGTTGCCTGCATTAACAAAGCCTGATGATGGGACTTGATAAAACTGGAGGGCGGTTTACCCAGCGAAACGGTTCGCGTCGCTGCCGCATGCAATCCATTTTGCGAGCCAACGGCCGAGATGACACAATAGCGTTCCAAACGGTCTTCGCCGTAGCCCCAGTGGCGATAGCGAATACTCTGGCCATCGACCATGACCTGCAACCGCTTGGGATTCACGCCATGTTTCAATAACCGATGCGACAGGCAGCCTGCGATCTCCTGTTCTGTCTGGCTGCGTTCCACTCTGCGGGCAGTCGCCTCAACAGCGTGGGAGACAATTTTCCCCAGAGCCCGTATGCGTTCGCCTTCCAGTTCGGTGAAAGGAACACGAAACCCTTTTAACTCCGCGGAAACATTCTGTGTCTGTTCCACGCCTGTATCACTGGCAACTTTTCTTCCCTTACAGAGATCTTTGATCAACTGGGATAATGGCTCGTACCAGGGACGGGTTTTAATTTGAAAACCGAGTCCGGGAATCGCGCGGTCGAAGATCTGGTTTGCATCGACATTGCTGCAGGCAATCAGCCGGGCATCCTGAGTGATGAAAACCGCAGCACAACTCTCTCCAGATCCAGAGCGGGTCAAATCGGCCCCAGAGGTAAACCAGGCGATATTTTCAGGAGACTGCAGGAGCAAGGCATCGAGTTGATTCTGTTCCAGAAAGTCGATGATCTGTTGCTGTTTGTAGTCAACATCGGTTGCACGTCGTGGATCGGTCGTGGGAATTTCTCCAGAAGAGATAGGTGCATTTGCATTGACTGCCACGATGGTCATAAAAGACTCCCGACTCGAATATTACAAACGACATCTCAAATACACGCACAGACCCTTTGAAAATCGCATGTTTGAATACTGATCTCATTAATGAGTTTTGTATTGATATTTGTTGAAGTCAAGCGTTTCTCGTTGATCCCAACGAAGAAAGCCAAGTTTCGTCTCAATTGTCGCTACGATCTCATCTATTCGGCTGTTCCAAGCCAGAATATTTGAAAAGTAAAGATGTGAATTACGATGACCTAGTGGACAGGATGGTGCAGACAGAACAGGCAATATAAAGGCGAATAAAAGCATCCTGCATCGCGCTCCGTTCCCTGATTATTAATCATATCACAATGTGAGAGAAATCAAGGGGAATTTATCAGAACGAATCGCTTCTCTGCGATAAACTGAGGAGATTTTCACTGTTTTTCAGTGAATGCGCGTACCCGTCAGCGGAGGAGTCTGCGAATATCTAAAGGTCGGTTTGAGACTTTTTGTATCACCGCCTGAACTTTGGATTCCTCTTGTTCGAGGTGTGCGATGACCTCGGAATACTGGCGATTCAGTTTTTGAACCAGCTGTTCCCGTTCCTGCCCCGCCCGTTGCTCAATCTGCTGAGCCATATTCTGTTTTTGTTTCACCAATTGCGACTGGAACGCAAGCTTCAAGCCCTGGGCAATTTTCTCTCCTAGTTCCGATTCCAGTCTGACTTCCGGTCGCTCATAAGAACCGGCACAATGCAATGTCGCCGAGATAGTCTCTACTGAAGAAAGCGTCTGCTGCACGATGTCCGCCATGATTTGATTTCCGGACTCAGATGTAGAGACCTCAAACCGGACCGGACTCTGATTAAATTCAAGGCGGCATTGAAAATCGTGCTCTCGTAATGTGACATACGATTTGCATTCGGTCTGGTCGGCAATCAGGTCGAGTGTCAGCTTGTCTGAATCTTCGAGTCTGATTTTTTTCTGATGGGGCAATTGAAACAGGACGACAAAATCATGCGTAGGTACTGATTCATAAAACTTGAGATCTCCGGCAAACTTGATCTCGGCGTCTGCTTCGACCTGAGCCTGAAGTTGAATCGGCTGCCGATACATTGAAGGCGAGGAGGAAAGTTCTTTGATCAGGCCGACGAAAGGATACATCTGCTGATCAACGCGTGCGTTTCCACTTAAGCGAATCTTTTTGAATAGAACCTTTGGCAGAGCCGTATCGCGACGAAAATCGATCCATTCCCCTTGTATCCGTTCCGGTTCCTGCTCATCCCGTAGCGTTTTGACAGTTTCAAAGATCATGCCGGACCAGCCGGAAACCTGTTCCAGTTGTTGAGACAACTCCTCGCCGATGATCGCATGCAGAATTTTCTGTGGATCGGGCGAGACAGACTCTACCAGTTGATCGAGGTTTGCCAGATCCTGTTCTTTGGCCCGTTCGATTCTCTGATAATCCTGTTGAGCAATTTGGGGAAGCGAATTCAGTTCGCTGCGAATCTGCTTGCCTTCTCTGACAAGTAAATCTACGCGCTCGGCTGACTCAGCATAGGTCTTGATTTTATCAATCGTTTTTCCATCAGCCGTCTTTACTCTATTTTCAACCGAATCAATTTCCAGTTTGACCTGCTGCAGACGCGTTTCATACTGGTCAAACCGCTGTTTCCATTCCTGTTGAATTGTCTTGGAAACCCGAACGGTCTGCAGTCGATTCGGATCGAGTTGTTCTGCGGCCGAATCTTTTAAAATACTCAGCCAGGATTTCCCCAGCTCCTTTGATTTTTCACGAAAACGACGGGAGTCTACAAAGAAACCGGTCCCCGGTTGATCAGCTGCGTGCTCCGACAATTCATCGGTTGCTGTGCGAGGTGTATCAAATTCCATCCCAGAGATGGTTGCTTCTTCAACAATCAGATTGCGGTACAGTAACGGTTTACCCGACAGTTTCATTTCAAGTTGATCGAAAGTAGCCAGATAACGTTTACTCGAACGACTGGCAATTGCGACAGGGCCGGTCTTGATTGACGGAGGAAAGAATCCGGTCTCGAGGCTCACGACCTCCACTTTCGTTCCAGTCAGTGATTCTCCCACCTGCACCAACCCCGTTCGTACGAGCGGATCAAAGGCAAAGGCAAAAAAGACCCAGAGAATGGTAGCTAGCGCAAACCGAGGGAGCAGGTAATTCCACTTCATGAGACTTCCCCGACAATCGCGCCCACTTGCGTCCCCCAGAGAATTTTCACAATACGATATTTTTTCAGTTTCTCAGCCACGAGCGGCGTGTATTTTTCAAACTGAGGTTTTGTGAAGTAATACACCGGGTAAAACAGCAACAGTCCCAGAATCAGGCTGCCCATCACGATGGTATTGTTAAAGTCAGTCCAAGGTGCCAGAGGCAGTTCATACACCGACTGCCAGAAACCCTGTAACGAAGATGCCAGCAACACGCCGCGACCAATCAGATGGCTTAAGGGATCAAACAGCAAGGAGAGCCAGGAGAACAGAATCGTCGACAAAGAAGCTGAACAGAGATTGACCTTGGAGCCGGCCAGAATGAATAGCAGGACAACCGCAATCAAGTTCTCTTTCGGAACCAGACCTATCACCATGCCCATACTGAACCCAAGGGCCAACTGGCGGGGTGAGGCAGCGCCACTGAGAGCGCTCGCAAGAAATCGCAGAGATCGAAGCCAATAAGACATGTCGAGACGAACTCCGCTCTATTTCTGGAGTGAGGGATGGAAAAAATAATTCTGCCCGCCTGAGAAGGTCAGGCAGAATCCCCCCCGATACGTTGTTTTATCGGTCCGAGTTCGTGTTCTCCTTAATTGATATAACCAGAAAATCTTAACATTCACAAATTCCCCATCTGTCAGCGCGGAATGTGGCCCGGAATAAGAAAGGGATCAGTAAAGTCCGATGCTTGCGGCATATTGGAGGAAAATAACTCGACTTACTTTTCCAGATAGAACATGACCGAAGCCCAGCCCAGCCAGACAGCAAACAAACCAACAATCAGATTTCCGGAGATGTTGAGAAACGCCTGCTGCATCTCAGAGTTTCGCATCAAACTGACTGTATCGTGACCGAAGGTCGAGAATGTAGTGAGCGATCCCAGAAAACCAGATACCAGGAACAGGCTTGCATGTTCGTGAACGCGGAGAGAGGGATGAAGCTGTTTATGCGTGATGATCGCCATCAGAATACCGATCAACAGACAACCGGCGGCATTCACCACTAAAGTCCCCGCAGGAAACCCCGGGTACCTGCGCGACACGAATTCCGTTATGCTGTATCGCGCAATCGCACCGACAAAGCCTCCTAACCCGACAGCCAGCAATTGTGACACAAATCAGTCCTTTACTCAGTCATGATTGACGCGCATCGTGAGCAGCGTTTTACTTGGAAGATATTTTCCAGAGATGTTTATCGCTACGAAGGAAGAGTGAATTGTCTGCAATCGCCGGCGTTGCCAGAATCGTTTCTTTCAAATCAATTTCTCCCGTCACTTCGCCCTTCTCTTCTCCCAGTTGGACAACCTGCAGCAGTCCTTTTTCACTGACCAGATAGAGATGATTGGCGGCGGCAATTGGTGTCGCACTGAAGGGGCCTTTCAAACGCAGTCGCCAGACGACTTCGCCGTTCTCCGGATTCCCACACGTTAAAACTCCCGCACGATTTACCGTGAAGATCCGTTTCTGATAAACGAGCGGACTGGCAGTGGAGGGAGACAACTTCTGTTCCGACCAGAGCACTTTCGGCGGTTCGCTGCTGGAACCGGGCACTAGTGCAGTCAGTCCTTTAGAGGGAATATACAGCACATTATCGCCCACTGTTGTTGAAGGAATGCGACTAGCGCCTTCTTCGTACTGCCAGGCCGTTTCACCCGTTTGAGGATAAATGGCATCAACACCATCATTCGACTGCAGCAATACCAGTGTTTCACCTTCACCGGAAGACTTGAGGATGGAGGGGGAAGTCCAGTTCGCCACGCGGGGACGTTTGATCTTCCAGCGGGCGATGCCGGTTTTGACATCCAGGCCTGTCGTGAAGGAATCATCATCATTTTCAACAGGCACAATTAAGGTTTCCCCGACTACAATCGGTGATGAAGCCATTCCCAGGCTATTACTGGCATTCGGAAAATCGTGAGACAGTCCCCGAATCCAGAGCAGATTGCCATCCAGATCGAGGCAAACGACATCGTTACTGGAAAAGGTCGCAAAGATCCGTTTACCATCGCTGGCCGGAGTCGGCGTCGCGACACACATCTTCGTGTGGCACTGCGTGCGGCCTGTCGCCCAGAACTGTCGTTCCCAGAGACGCTTGCCGGTTTTGAGATCGAAACAGAGCACGTGCAGTTGATCTTCCTTGAATCCTGTCGTGCTGGTGATAAAGACTTTATCGCCGACGACGATAGGGCCCGAAGCGCCGCGCCCCTCTAAATCGGCAGTCCAGGCGATGCTCTCCTGATCTACTTTTGAAGGTGGTGCGTCTGAGGTCGCCACATTATTAGTCAATGGCCCTCGAAACTGGGGCCAGTCGGCTCCGCAACACAAACCAATGGCGATCAGCGGCAGCAGCAATTTAAATGATTCGTTTTTCATCAGTTCATCCTTTTCAGGAAAGAAGCGTATCAATCAATGATTTGAGATAAGAACGCACGTTATGGGCTGAGTTGAGTCGTCGCCTCTGGCTTTTGTGAAAGCACACCCGTTCCTGAAGGACGTGCGATGCGAAGCTGAAACTGATAACGTTGTGCCCAGCTTTCCTTTTGTTCGTTCTGGCAAAGCTTGAGCAGGATCACATTTTTGCCGGGCTTGAATGTTACGGGCACAATGTATTGATCGAGCACCATTCCACGGTGATATTCGTTGCGGGCAAACAGAAGTTTGCCATTCACCCAGATTTTCCAGGCGTTGGGTGTGCCCAGACGAATCTCCAGCGACTGTTCTTCCGGGCTGTAGAAATCAGCGGAACAGTACATGACCGCTCCCTTGTAAGCCGAAATCGACTTGGCAATATCAAAGATGCCGTAGTCATCTTCGGTATTCACCGACTTCCATTCAACTTTGCCCTCTTTGCCTTCCACGGCTGACGTGAAATCTATTTTTGCTTCCGGTGTGTAAGCTGTGTCGTAACCTTTTTTGTCACTGTTATCGAAGGGGCCGACAATCATCCAATCAGACAGGAACCCAAAATGTTTCTGCAGATCAATTTTCTGGCCGAGGGTTCTTAACGGCTTGACGATCGCTTTGACCTGATCCCCATCAGTCGCACCGGTGAGTGCCTGCTGATAGATTTTCTTAGCCTGATCTTTCTTGCCAGCTTTCTCCAGATTTTTTGCTTCATCAATCAAACGTTGCACGGCGTCGCGACGAAGCGTGACGCTGGGGTCGTTAATCATGCCGGGAATCAACCGGTCTTCTGCTTTCGGATCAACTTTGATCAGCGTTTCATAAGCCAGCCGTCGTGCGCGCGGATTCTGAGATTTATCCAGAATGAATTTTTCCAATTGGTCGACGGGGAGTTTTTTCTGCTGAATGGCGTTAGCCGCGATGGTTTCAAACGCACCACGCAGCCAGTTGACGGCCAGTGGATTGGCGCCTTCAAAGCTGGACAGGATCGGAATCAAAGCCGACGCGTCTGCCTGGGAAAGTTGCTTCACCGCTTTCGAAGCAGCGAGATTTCCCTGACCTTCTTTTTGAACCTGTTTAATTTGTGCAATGTCTTGCTCTACATCGTTCGCCTGAAGAGTCGCCAGCGAACTGAAAAGGAACATGAGGCAGAGTAGAAAACGGCTTCGCATCATGGGAGTCTCCTGAGATTCTTCGAAGTTATCGGAATGATCCTCTGAAGGCAGGAGGATCAGTGTGAAATCGAACGTAATACGAGGTTGGATTGTACCAATCTGAAATCAGTACCGACAAGTATGACAGGAAACTTGTGCTTGATTCAAGTCTGGAAAACAAGAATGGCTCTCTGTTTAAATAATATTAACTTCCTGTATTTAACCCGGGAACTTTGGCTGAATGTTATCTGTGGTCTTGTTATAATTTCAGTCTAATACCAGATAAACCGCTTTTGAGTGTTTGGATTTACGCAGATGTCTACAGTTCTCAGGGAAACACTGGATCGATTACTTCAAGGCGAAAGCCTGGAGACTGAAGCCGCTTACGAGGCGATTGCATCGATCATGCGTGGCGAGTGCAGCGAAATACAAATCGCAGCGTTACTGACCGCACTGCGGATGAAAGGGGAGACCTCTGACGAGCTCGTCGGTGCAGCCCGAGCGATGCATGAACGGGCTCTGGCGATTCCCACCAAAACCACCGGCCTCCTGGATACGTGTGGAACAGGAGGAGATCAACTCCATACGTTTAATATCAGTACTGCAGTCGCGATTGTTGCGGCTGCTGCCGGAATTCCGGTGGCCAAACATGGAAATCGGAGTGTTTCCAGTTCCAGCGGTTCTTCAGATGTCCTAGAAGCCTTAGGGGTACGCCTGGACCTGACACCTGAACAAATAAGTCTCTGCCTGGAAACAACAGGGATAGGCTTCTGTTTTGCTCCCCTGTTACATTCGGCGATGAAATATGTGGCTCCCGTCCGTCGGGAACTGGGAATTCGCACCATCTTCAATTACCTCGGGCCTTTAACGAATCCCGCGAGTGCTGAACACCAGTTATTAGGAGCAAACTCAGATCAGGCTGCGGAAAAAATAGCTCAAGCCCTATTAAAATTAGGTCGAAAACATGCATTGGTTGTCTGTGGGAATGGAGAACTGGATGAGGTTAGTCTCTGGGGAAAAACAGCCGTTTATGAAATTACTGGCTCCGAATTACGGTATTTTGAATGGACAGCCGCTGATTTCGGATTATCGGAATGTGACGTAAGTCATTTGGTTGTCGAGTCCTCAGAGCAAAGTGCTCAAATCATTCTGGGTGTCTTTCAAGGTGAACAGGGACCCGCGCGGGATATGGTCGTAGCAAATGCTGCGGCTGCCTTATTGGCAGCGGAAAAGGCTACAAATTTGGAGCAAGCTGTTCAAAATGTCTCACAATTGATCGATACAGGAAAAGTATTCGAAAAACTCAAACATCTCATCGAGTTTACCAGTAAAATATAAGGAGAATGAATATTCGGGATTTCTGTCAGGTCCCAGGAAAATGCGCGTCTCTTCGTTTGTATTGACTTGCCGAATCTGAACAGCCTCTTATAATTCTTCAAAACTATGACAATTCAAACAGGAACATTCAAAAGCGAAAAGTCGCTGCTCAATTGATTTGTTTCTGTCAAAAAGAAATAAAGGTCTCATCATGAATGCTGAAGCACAACGCAAGCTGATTTTCACACCTGAAGAGGCCAATCTTCGTTTACCACTCGTGCAGGCGATTGTCAAAGACATCGTTGAGTTGTATCAAAATCTGCACGACCGCCAGGAACGAATTACCGAAATCAAACGGCTACCCGGTGCGTCCGCTCGGGATGAAGAGTCTGCCTACAGCGAAGAACTTATCCAGGCCGAGTTGGATATCGAAAACGATATGGAACAACTCAAAGGTTTCGTCACCGAGCTCTTGGAACTGGGTGTCGAACTGGAAGACCCGGCGCTGGGTGTCGTGAACTTCCCTGCCCTGCGTGACGGCAAAGAAATTTATCTCTGCTGGAAACTGGGAGAAGAAGAAGTGTCTCACTGGCATACGCTGGATGAAGGCTTTTCTGAACGTCAGGTGCTGTTTGAAGAATCGTTGAATCGTGATAACGAAAACAGCGATGAGCCACTGATGTAATCAACGTCAGGCACGAACCCTTCCTGCTTTAATTCGTAGTCGCTTCGCGCTCCCATTCTGTATACGCGTGCGTTAAATCCTTCACGATCTGCGGGTGCTGTGACGCTACGTTCGTTGTTTCCCCCAAGTCCTGTTCGAGGTTAAAGAGCATGAAAGGCTGCTGTGGTTTCGTACGCAGCAGTTTCCATTTACCTCTGCGGACCGCGATATACTTGCGATACTGAAAAAAGAACGTCCTAGGTGACGCGGTGTCTGGTGCTTCCAAAACGGGCAGCATGTTCTGACCGTCCAGAATCCGATCGGAGGGAAGCGTACCTCCTGTCAACGAGACCAAAGTGGGTAGTATATCCAGACTGATGAGTGGGGCATCATTCACCGTCCCCGGTTTGATGTGGCCCGGATAACGCACGATTGCGGGAACCCGAATTCCCCCTTCCCATAATGTGACGCCTCCGTCGCGTAACGGTTTGTTGCTGGCCACTTCCAAGCCGCGCTCCTTGAGCATGAAGGCGCCGTTGTCCGAATACCAGATCACAATCGTATTCTCGCTGAGTCCACTTTGCTCCAGTTGCTTCAAAACCCGACCGAGGGCGGTATCCAGGGCAGTGACGACTGCACGATAGCGTTCTTGCGGATTTTTGGTTTGCGGCGAATAGCCGTAGGCTTCAAACGCGCTGTCCGGTGCCTGCCATTCATTTCCTTGTCCCGGTCGCTTATTGCGTTTGCTGGGAAAGTGCGGCGCATTAAAGGGCAGATAGAGAAAAAACGGATGCTGTCGATTAGCGGCGATGAACTTGCAGGCTTCATCGGCAAATAAATCGGTGGAGTAACCTTCCACGAACACTTCTTTTAAACCACGCCACAAATCGTGCCGTCCCGCATAGTAATGGTGGTAATAATCTATATTGCCCGCCGCGAAACCAAAAAACTCATCGAAGCCCCGCTCTGTCGGACGACTCCCCGGCGAAAAACCGATATTCCATTTTCCAAAACAGGCGGTCCGATAACCCTGCTGCTTCAGATAGGCCGGAATCAGCAATTCACTCTGGCGTAAGCCATCCGCATAATTTTCATCCGCGCTTAACTGGTGATTCAAACCAATCCGTTGCGGATAGCGGCCCGTCATCAATGTGGCCCGGGAGACAGTACACGTCGGCGAGGCGGTATAAAAATCGGTGAGTTTCACTCCCTGCTTCGCCAGTTGATCCAGTTGCGGCGTTTTTATCACGTCATTACCGTAGCAACCCAGGTCGCCGTAACCTAGATTGTCGGCCGTGATCAGCAAAATATTAGGTCGCTTCGAATTCTGTTTTTCATTCGCCGAAAGTGGCGAAAGAGAAAGCACAGCGAACAAAAAAACCACGATCAAGCAGGAAAACAAGCGGCGGTGCATCGAAGATCCTCTTAACGGTTCAGACAAAGTGTCATGTACATGAAGGAGTGCGCAGCAAACGAAACCTCTTTTCATTTACCTTCATCTGAACAAGGTCAGCAAACGGTGTCAATCAAAGGCCTGTGATCGCGATCCCCTGGAGCCGTACGCTATGTGAGCTGCTGCATTAAATACAAATACTCCAGCGAATTGAGCATGGCTTCCTGTTTCTGGTTTGCGGTCCCTTTGTGGCCCCCTTCGATATTTTCGTAATAGTAAAAATCGTGCCCCATCTGTTCCATGCGGGCTGCCATTTTGCGAGCATGCCCCGGATGCACGCGATCATCTTTGGTCGAGGTAAAGAAATAGACTTTGGGGTACGCCTGCCCCTCTTTCAAATTCTGCAACGGCGAATACTTCTGCAGATAGGCCCATTGTTCGGGCAGATCGGGGTTCCCGTATTCCGCCATCCAACTGGCGCCGGCCAGAAGTTTATTAAAGCGTTTCATGTCGAGTAGAGGGACGCCGCAGACAATCGCATTGAACAATTCCGGACGTTGTGTAAATGCGACTCCCATCAGCAGGCCTCCATTACTGCGGCCCATCGCTCCATAATGCCTGGGGGAACTGAAGCCGCGGCTCTGGACGGCTTCGGCAACCGCGTAAAAATCATCAAACGCGCGCTGACGATTTTCCAGCAGAGCCGCATCGTGCCAGCGAGGGCCATATTCGCCGCCACCTCGAATATTGGCCAGCACATACGCGCCCCCTTTTTCCAGCCAGAGTTTACCCAACAGCGGGCTGTAATGCGGCATAATCGAAATTTCAAAGCCGCCGTAGCCGTACTGCAAAACCGGAGTCGTATGATCGAGTTTGATGTCTTCCCGGTAAACAATGAAATAAGGGACGTCGGTTCCGTCCTTGCTGATGGCAAAATTTTTCTCGACCTTCAAACCGCTGGTATCGAAGCGGGCGGGAGTAGATTGAATCGGTTCTTCGACGCCTTTTGAAAAATCGACGTAATACAGGGTGCTTGGTTGCAGAAACCCATCTCGGGATATGAGCAGATGATTGCTGTTACTGTCAGAAGAGTTGATGGAAATGACATCATTGTCTCCCCAGGGAATCAGTCGTCCCTGCCACTTATTGTCTGCAAACTTGAATTCCCGGATCTGGCTGGAAACATGTTCGATATCGGTGATATAGACCGCATCCTTCGCACACCGTACCTGTGAGACGGTGCCCGATAGCCCTGGATCAAACAGCGGCAGCACCTGATTGATCTTGCCCGTCTGTTGAAAATCGGTCAACGAAAAACTGACCAGAGCCCCGGGCTTGAAGCCGCGCCATTCTTCTTTTAATTCGACCAGCACCTGATCCTGAAACAGACCTGATATACTGGACTTCTGCGGAAGCGGCAGTTGTTTTAACTCCCCGGTCTCTGCAACAAGATAGAAACTGAAATGATAAAAGTCGTGCCCACGCAGAACAAAACAGACCTGCCGTTCTCCGTGTTCGAGATTAACGGGATGAGTGAAGGTTTCCTCCATTCCTGTTTCCAGCAGCGTTTCGGCTTCTGAGAGAGGCGTCCCCCGCTTCCAGCGTTTGAGAATGCGGGCATAACCGGATGTATTCATACTGCCTTCGCCCCAATCGGTGGCGATCAGTAATTGATCCCGGTTCTCCCAGCAGAGATTCGTTTTCGCCAGAGGTACCTCAAAACCATCTTTGACGAATGACTGGGACGGTACATCAAATTCACGATAGACGGCGGTATCAGTTCCGCCGGGAGCGAGCTCGATGATACAGCGATCATAATCGGGCCCCAGACAGTCGACGCCTTTATAAATCCAGTTCTCGTTTTCGTCTTTCGCCAGCTTGTCAACATCGAGCAGTGTTTCCCAGTTTCGCTGCTTGCTTTTGAATTGGGCGAGACTCGTGCGCCGCCAGATGCCACGTACGTGATCTTTGTCCCGCCAGAAGTTATAAACAAAATCGCCGCGCAGAGATCCATAAGTAATACGGTCGGAGGCGGTCAGAATCTGCAGTGCTTCCTGCTCATATTCTTGATACCGCGGATCACTGGTGAGGACCTTTAATGTCGCATCATTCTGTTTCCTGACCCAGTCTAGAGCCTGTTTCCCCTCAATCTCTTCCAGCCAGAGCAATGACTCTTCCTGATTTGCGTTTTCCTCCGAAGGACGATCCAGTGAATCCATGGTTAAACTCCGATTGAGTAGGGGCTTATGATCAAGTCTGCATTCATTGTAGATGAAAACTTGAATCTGTCTTAAGAGATCAGAACAAATTTGTCATATTTTTCTGAAGAACCGCCCGGGAAATCAGATATTCTTTGAAATACTGAAAAGGAGACGTGCAATTAAATAGGGGCAGTGGTATAATCCCCAACGTTGAGTAGTCAAAAAACATCCGGTTTATAGAAAAAAACCTGATTCAATTTTGACTGATCTCCAGAAACTCTTTTTTAAAGAACACGCTGTTTGCGGTTCTTTCGTGTTGTTTTGGCTACTTTTTGCCGAATTTCCTAATAGGAATTCCGTTATCAAGGGTAGCAGTTGGGTGATACGAAGCAGAGCTTCGAGGAGAGCTCTTTTCAGGTCATAACCTGAAAATGAATCCCTGAGTCCGGAATGGCCGACTCTCACCTGTATCTTTTTTTGCACGAGCAACTTCTATTTTTAACACGACGTATACGCCCAGCCTCCCGGCTGAAGGTTCGTCGAAAGGTTCAACGTATGTCAACAGATGCCCCATCACAGGCAAAATTTACGGATTTAGCGCTCAGTCAGCCCATCTTGGATTCGCTGGAAGAGCTTGAATACCATATCCCGACACCGATTCAGACACAGACAATTCCCCACTTACTCGAAGGACGTGACCTGGTTGGGCAGGCCCAAACAGGAACAGGTAAAACAGCCGCATTTGCACTGCCTTTACTCTCAAGAATCGATCTGGATGTCAAAGCACCGCAGCTTTTAGTGCTTGCCCCTACCCGGGAACTGGCAATTCAGGTTGCCGAATCATTCAAAAAATACGGTTCCAAACTCAAAGGCCTGCAAGTACTTCCGATTTACGGGGGAGCTGATTTCAAAGGCCAGTTGCTGCCTTTAAAACGGGGTGTGCACGTGGTGGTAGGAACTCCCGGTCGTGTGATGGACCACATGCGTCGCGGTACACTCAAAATGGACAACTTGCGTTGTCTCGTTCTGGATGAAGCCGACGAAATGCTGCGTATGGGCTTTATTGATGATGTGGAATGGATTCTGGAACAGATGCCAGAAAACCATCAAACCGCCCTGTTTTCAGCTACAATGCCCGCAGTAATCCGCCGCATCGCTGTCAACCACCTGAAATCGCCTGAACAAATCACCGTCAAAGATAAGACCAGAACAGCAGATACCATTAACCAGCGCTACTGGCTGGCAAAAGGTCATCATAAGCTGGATGCACTGACTCGCATTCTGGAAGCAGAAGAAATCGATGGCGTACTGGTTTTTGTGCGAACAAAAACAGTGACCACGGAACTGTCGGAAAAACTCGAATCGCGTGGTTTTCTTGCAGCTCCTTTAAATGGTGATATTCCCCAGAAACAACGGGAACGGACCGTGGGTCGCCTTAAAGCCGGCCATGTGAATATTGTCATCGCAACCGATGTCGCGGCCCGTGGGTTAGACGTGAATCGCATCAGCCATGTGATCAACTACGATCTACCCGGCGACTCAGAAGCCTATGTGCATCGTATCGGTCGTACTGGTCGTGCAGGTCGAACGGGTGAAGCAATCACTTTCGTTTCTCCCCGCGAAACACGTTCACTGCAAACTATCGAACGTGCCATCAAGCATAAAATCGAACGGATGGATCTGCCCGCGATCAGTAAGATCAATGAACGCCGCCAAGAGCGTTTCAAAGAATCGATCACGAAGGCCATGAAGGGCCCTGATTTCGAACTGTTTCAGAAGATGCTGGCCGAACATCAGACCGAATCTGGCAACACGGAACTTCAGATTGCAGCCGCATTGGCCTGTATGTATCAGGGGAAACGTCCGTTGTTTTTAACCGAGGCCCCCCCCAGACCGCAACGGGAAACATCGGCTGGTCCGGGAAGAAATCAATTCCGTTCGGAACGCCCAGAGCGTTCTGCACGTCCGGAACGCTCTGAACGTCCAGAGAGTCGTTTCCAGAAAGATAAAGAACGTCCTCCTCGCACTCGCAATCCCGAAAATGTCCCCGAAGAAGGCATGGAACGGTTCCGCATTCAGGTGGGCCACAGCCATGGCGTCAAACCGGGCAACATTGTTGGTGCGATTGCCAATGAGGCCGAACTTGATAGCCAACATATTGGCCGGATCAATATCTTTGATGACTACAGTACGGTTGACCTGCCGGAAGGCATGCCTCGGGATATTTTCCAGGCTTTAAAAACCGTCTGGGTCTCTGGCCAGCAGCTAGGGATTTCGCGATTCGAACAAGCGGACGCATCTGCCAAACGAAAACGCTTCAAAGGTAAGCCTAAGCACAAACAACCACGGGTTTGATTCCTGTTGTTTGCCGCTTTGACCAGACCATAAAAAAAACCGCGGTCGTGATTCACGACCGCGGTTTTTGTTTTTATCGTCGCTATTATTTATTGCTTCCAAAAGCCTTACTTGTCTGGCCTGAAGAAGTCTGTTGCTTGAGTCGTTTGTTGCGAGTGAAGACCTGTGAAACAGCCCCTGAGGATGACGCATTCACGCCTGTTTTCTTGGCCCCTAACTTGATTTTCGAAGGCACACCGGACCCAGGCACAAACAGACGACGTTGTGGCTTATAACCGATGTAGCTCAAGAAGTCGTTAATCCCAACCACGCGTACTGCTTTCAGACGTGCTTCTTCCTTGATCTCTTTCATCTTGCCGATCAGCTCCAGCATCTTGTCACGTTGCTCATCGGTCTTGGCTGAGTCCACATCTGGAGTCTCACCAATCACGAGGAATTTGGTATGGACGGATAATCCGTCTCCGAGCCGTTCCCCGTTTTCTGTGACTTGATTGTCGATCTTGGCATTGGCATTTTCAATGATCCCACGCAGCAGATCCATGTCCGATTTTCCGTCCCCATCCAGATCGATGATACCGGCAATGGCAAATGTTTCTGGCCGACCAATTCCCCAGAGTGGCGTATAAATCGGGTCGCCGGGACTGATGGGCTGGTAAATGTCATCGCCAACAATACGGGCTTCCGCAAGATGCGGTCCCAAGATTTTGGTCACTTCAATGGCACCGATGATATCTTCTTCACCACGACCAATCCCCTGATGGGATTTGCGGTAAACACTGAATGTCATTCGTTTGGGAAGGCGATCGGCTTCTCCCAGGTTGATCCAGACGACGCCCGTACTGTTATCAACCGTGCGGATCACGCCATCGGGCTTTTCGAAACTGACTTTCTGCACCTGATCCAGACGGCTGCGAAGTGTATCAATCAGGCTGGCATATCGAACACTTTTGTTTTCGAGATCTTTAATCTTTTTGGCGTCTGTTTCACGCAATTGATCCAGTTCAATCAGGATCTCTTCATTTTCTTTCTGGAGGGCTGCGATTTGCTGATCCTTGGCAGAAACCTCTTCTTCTTTGATTTTCTGAGTATCCGCTAAATCGCTTTCAGAACTGTCTCGGGCCATTTTATGCTGATCGACGACTTTGTCCAACTCTCCTTTTAAGGCCAGGAACCTTGCTTCCAGTTCATTTTTGGCCGTTTGTTCCTGTGCGAGTTGGCTTTTGGTCTGATTCAACTGACCCGACATTTTGATGAGTGTGTTCTTAATGGTTGGCTCAGCCAGAACGGCGGCATGAGTTTTGATATCCAACTCGGTGGCCCCAATCACGGTATTGGGAGTTTTGTTATCCAGGCCGATATCGTCCTGCTCATTGCCGATCAGTTTTTTCAGCGCCTGCAGTTCTTCGTCCAGCTTGCGGACCGCGGCACCATCCCGCTGTGAATCCTTCTGGGCCTGATCCAATTTGACGTTCGATTCTCCCAGATCTTTATAACCCAGATACGCGGCAACGCCCGCAATCAGTGTGGTCATCACAAAAAAGATTAATGAGATGTGAACAGCAGTTGGTTTACTGGCAGCCATGTTTTTAAACCTTAAGGATTTCTAAGTGACAATCAGGTGCGGCTTGCACCGTGACGGTAATCGTCTGATGTGTAAAACCAATTTCGCGTCGCTCTGGATCAGCCTTGACTCACTACAGGAAAGACAGATGAAATGAATCTGAAAATTCTGAAGAACCAGCATCCTGCCTTCTATCCATTTTAAATGCTGAAAAAGCAGTGTCAAGAAGCTTTCTCATTCTATGTCGTGTGCTGACAATTGGTTTTACGCTTGCTGGCAGGGTTGACCTCTTCAAAAAAGTACACAAACTATCAGTTATACGACCATAGCAGCCAGGACTGATAAAAGATTTCAACGAGTTTTGAGTTCGACAAGCCTGTCGATGGCGATCCCGGCTTGTCTCTTCAATAATGAGCCTGACCCTGCAGTCATACTGTGGTGTTAGCCTCCCCATGTTTCCAATTTCGGCAATCTCTTTTCAGAATTTCAGGTAAAGCTAAATCTTTATGAAAGAAACACTTTACATCATTGATACGTTTTCTCTGGTATTTCAGGTTTTTCATGCTGTACCGCCCATGACCAGCCCCACCGGGCAGCCTACCAATGCCATTTTTGGTATCACCCGCGATATCCTTAATATCATTAAAACCCATTCTCCCGACTATCTGATCTTTGCCATGGATTCGAGTGGGCCGGGAACCAGAAAAGAGATCTACCCGGAATATAAGGCAAACCGCAGCGAGATGCCCGAAGATCTCAAACCCCAGATTCCGAATATCATGGAAGTGATCAAGGGATTTCAGGTGCCAGTCATTGATTGCCCGGGCTGGGAAGCGGATGACATTTTCGCCACCATCGCGCACAAGGCGAAGGAAAAGGGACTTGAAACCATTATTGTGACTAATGATAAAGATGCCCGGCAGCTGATCAATGACGCCGTGCGGCTCTATAACATTCGCAAAAACAGCTTCATGGACGCAGATGCCGTCGTAGAGGATTGGGGCATTCGCCCCGAGCAGGTGATCGATTTTCAATCACTGGTAGGCGACAGCGTCGATAACATTCCGGGCGTTCCCCTGGTCGGTCCGAAAAAAGCACAGACTTTAATTGAGCAATTCGGCACGCTGGAAGAAGTGCTGGCCAATGCTGATCAGGCGAAAGGCCCCAAACTGCAGCAAAACCTGAAAGAATTTGCCGATCAGGCACGTATGTCGCGTGAACTGGTGACACTGAAAATCGATCTGGAATTGGAAGTCGACTGGGAGGACTCGCGTTTAACGCACCCCGATCGCGAACGGTTGCGCGAACTGTTTCTGGAATTTGGTTTCCGTCGTTTTGCCGACGATATGCAGGAAAACTTTACCAAAAAGAGCGAGCCAAAGATTACCGAAAAACGAATCCAGGAAACGGTCGACACCAAACCGGCGTTCGAAAAATTCATGACGCTGTTGAAGCAGCAGGAAGAATTCTGCGTCGATCTGGAAACCACCGGCTTGAAACCAGCCGAGGCAGAAATCGTGGGCTGGGCCATCAGTTGGCAGAAAAACCAGGGCTATTACATTCCCGTCGAAGGCCCCGCCGGTCAAAAAGCCCTTGATCCAGAGTATGTTCTCGAACACATCAAGCCGCTTCTGGAAGACCCAGACATTCAGATTACCAATCAGAATATCAAATACGACATGGTCGTACTGATGCGCGTCGGCGTGTTTCTGCAGGGAGTCAGCATTGACCCGATGGTCGCCAGCTATCTGCTGAGTGCCGGCGAACGTGGACACAGCCTGGATAAACTCTCCGAACGCTATCTGCAGCATACGATGATTCCGATCTCGGATTTGATCGGCTCAGGAAAACAGCAGAAAAGAATGTTTGAAGTTGATGTTGAGAAAGTGGCCGAATATGCGGTGGAAGACGCCGATATCGCCTGGCAGCTCTCTCGCATTCTCAAAGAAGAACTCAAACAGAATGACCTGTGGGAGCTGTACTGGGACCTGGAACGCCCACTGATTCCGATTCTGGCAGAGATGGAATTCACAGGCATCAAGGTGGATAAAGCCGAATTAAAGCAGCAAAGCGAGCAGCTTCAGGAACGCCTGACCGAACTGATTGGCGAGATCTACGAAATTGCCGGCCATGAATTCAATATCGCTTCGCCGCTGCAGCTCCGCACCGTTTTATTTGAAGAATTAAATTTGCCTGTCTTCAAGAAAACAAAAACCGGCCCCAGCACCGACCAGAGTGTTCTCGAAAAATTAGCGCCGTTGCATGAACTACCGGCTAAGATCACCGAGCATCGACACATCTCGAAACTGAAAAGCACTTATCTGGATGCCTTGCCTGATCTCGTGAATCCGGAAACGGGGCGGATTCATGCCAGCTTTAATCAGGTGGTCGCGGCAACAGGCCGATTAAGTTCCAGCGATCCAAATCTGCAGAACATCCCCATCCGAACAGAAGAAGGGCGGCAAATCCGCAAAGCCTTTATTCCGGAGAACGAAGACTGGCGATTATTGTGTGCTGATTATTCACAAATCGAATTACGGGTTCTGGCGCACCTGAGTCAGGACGAAGCGTTGAGCCAGGCATTCCGTGAAGGGGCCGACATTCATACGGCCGTCGCATCGGACATCTTTTGTGTTTCTCATGACGAAGTCGATCGTGACATGCGACGCACCGCCAAAGCAGTCAACTTTGGTGTGATCTATGGACAAAGCCCTTTTGGTCTCTCCGAAGCGATCGGTATCCCGCAATCCGAAGCAGCTGGTTTTATTGATGATTATTTTAATCGTTACAGCGGTGTTCGGGAATTCCTGGATCAGATCCTGGAAGACTGTGCGAAGAATCATTTTGTGCGAACAATCTGTGGCCGAAGGCGAGATATCCAAGGAGTGCGTACAGGCATTCAGAAGCAGTTAAATATGCCCGAACGAACCGCCATCAATACCGTGATTCAGGGATCGGCGGCCGACCTGATTAAACAGGCGATGATCAATTTGAGTGCCCGGCTGAAACAGGAACAACATCCAGGCAGACTACTGATGCAGATTCATGATGAACTGGTGTTTGACGTACCGGTCGCGGAACTGGAGTCACTAAGTCAACTGGTACGAGTCGAAATGGAATCGGCGATGGAATTGGATGTCCCGCTGATTGTCGATATCTCATCCGGTTCAAACTGGCTCGAACAGACTCCGCTGGAGGTCCCCAAAGCCTGAACCTGTGACGATTAGGTCAAAAATCCGTATCCGGCGCGCTCATAGATCAAACTCTTCTGATATTTGAGTGAGAGTCCCTAAGCTGAAAAGCATAATTTTAAGGGGAAAACAGCGAAGTTTCCTTTTTTTTGTTGACATCCAGCATGCTATCGGTAACCATATTAATGCACGCCCATGTGTCTCATCTACCAGTTGCTAAGGGATTCAGCAATCATAAACCTCCTGTGTGGTAAGTTTCTGTTGCGAAGGAATGTGTAAGAAAACCATTTTCCACCATTGCAAGTTGTTTTAACCATCTTGTGTCTTGTCATACATTCATTCCCACAATTGCACTGATCGGAGGGATCGGGTCTGGCAAAAGTGCGGTAGCTAATAAAGTCAAAACGTTGCGATCTGTAACAGTCATTGATGCCGATCAAATCGGTCATGAGATACTTGATTTTCCTGTAATTCAGCAGAAAATTCGAGAGCAGTTTGGAACTGCGGTGTTCAATGAACAAGGGAAGATCGTCCGTTCCAACCTTGCCAAACTTGTTTTTGGAGACGAGAAACAACATCACGAAGCATTAGAGAAACTGGAAGCAATAGTCCACCCCGAGATCCATCGGAGACTTGAACAGGAAATTTTGTTGGCCCGGTCCCAAGGGCAGGTCGATGCAATCCTGGTTGACGCAGCTGTGATTTTGGAAGCGGGCTGGAAAGATTTGTGCGATCAGATCGTATTTATTGAATGTCCTTTCGAACAACGGTTCAACAGGGTCACTCAGAACCGAGGCTGGTCGTCAGCAGAATTGACTAAACGGGAAAAACATCAGTTGCCTCTCTCTGAAAAACGAAAAATGGCGAACGGTGTGATTCACAATGACCAGGACCTGGATGCTGCCGGACTCGCATTATCCAGATTTATCGATGACTTACTAAAACGAAATCAATTAGACAAATAACCGGACTCCTGATGTTTCACCAACATGTTTGAGTCTCGCAGATAAATTCGTAGCAGGCACCTCCCAGACCGTATCATAAACATCCACTGATGCTTTTCACTTTATTGACAACCTTTCCAAAGGTTATTTGATCTTCGCGTTCAACCCATCTCATTTGTTTCAAGAACTCCACGCTATTTCATCTCACTATTTTTGTAATTCGGAAAGTTATCACCATGGCCAAATCCATTAAACTTCAGACTTCTGAAAATGACGGACCTGTGGCTTCAAAAAATATCGAAGAGTTAGACCCCAAGTCAAAGCGGGAAAAAGTCGAAACGCGTCATCAACGCGAATCGGCGATTACCAGAGCCGCCGATGAACGCTATGAGAAAATCAAGCAGAGTGACATTCATATCGCCGACCTGCAACGGCTGACAATGAAAGATCTCATGCAGTTGGCCAAAGAAGAAAATCTGACCGAATACACGGGGCTGAAAAAACAGGATCTGATTTTCAAGATTCTGAAAGAACGCACCAAAGTCAACGGTCTGATGTTTGGGGAAGGCACGCTGGAGATTCTTCCGGACGGATTTGGATTTTTACGCAGCCCCGATTACCACTATCTGCCCTGCCCGGATGATATTTATGTCTCTCCCAGCCAGATCCGTCGCTTTGGCTTACGGACTGGTGCGATTGTGGCCGGCCAGATTCGACCTCCCAAAGAAAACGAACGGTACTTTGCGTTACTCCGCGTCGAAGCCGTCAACGGCTGTGATCCCGAGATCCTGACCACCAAGGTCTTCTTTGACGATCTGACGCCGCTCCACCCCAAAGAACGTCTTCGACTTTCATCCACCGCCGGCAATTTGAGTACCCGGATTGTCGATCTCGTGGCTCCCGTCGGAATGGGACAACGTGGTTTGATCGTTTCTCCACCACGTGCCGGTAAAACCGTGATGCTGCAGGAAATGGCAAAATGCGTACTGGGCAGTCATCCCGAAGCTTATGTGTTTATCCTGTTGATTGACGAACGACCTGAAGAAGTCACCGATATGGAACGCCAGGTCGGCGGAGATCGTTGCGAAGTCGTCAGCAGTACGTTTGACGAGCCACCGAGCCGCCATATTCAGGTTTCCGAAATGGTGATTGAAAAAGCCAAGCGAATGGTCGAATACGGCGAAGATGTCGTGATCTTTTTGGATTCGATTACTCGACTGGCGCGTGCCTGGAATACGGAAGTTCCGCATTCCGGTAAAATTCTGTCTGGTGGTGTCGATGCCAACGCACTGCAACACCCCAAACGATTCTTCGGTGCCGCCCGAAATGTGGAAGAAGGGGGCAGCCTGACGATTGTCGCCACCGCATTGGTTGATACAGGCAGTCGTATGGATGAAGTGATCTTTGAAGAATTCAAAGGAACCGGTAATACGGAACTGCACCTGGATCGCCGAATGGTCGAAAAACGAATCTGGCCTGCGATTGACGTGAATAAATCTGGAACACGACGTGAAGAATTGTTGATGGACGAAGAAGAACTCCGCAGAGTCTGGATCCTCAGACGCGTGCTCAACGACATGAACCCCGTGGATGCGATGGAGCTTCTGGTAAACCGAATGAGTCGAACCAAAACCAATGAAGAATTTTTACTAAGTATGAACTTGGGGTAATCATCGCTAAGATCTGCCCCGCAGGTTCAAAACGTTCTTGAATCAAACCAAATTGATTCAGAGATGCAATCCCCGTGATTCACTCAGCCAAATGATAAGTGAACAACCCACTGGTCTGTTTTTTTGTTTCCCATTTAGATTAAGTTACTACTTCGATGAACCACAAACTGATTGAAGGCGATTTACTGGCCCGCGATGCAAAATTTGCCATCGTTGTTTCCCGCTGGAACGAACTGATTACCCGCCGGCTGCTGGACGGGGCGCTTGAAACAGTCCGTCGTCATGGTGGTTCGGAAGAAAATGTTTCTGTCGTCTGGGTCCCCGGTTCATTCGAATTACCTCTGATTGCGGATCGTCTGGCAAAAAGTGGTCGTTATCAGGCTGTCTGTTGCCTGGGTGCCGTCATTCAGGGAAGTACGATGCACCACGATTACATTAATCATCAGGTAGCAGCCGGCATCATGCGAAGCAGTCAGGAAAGTGGCGTTCCCGTCTTGTTTGGCGTTCTGACCTGTGAAACAATGGAACAGGCGCTAGATCGCGCCGGCGGAAAAGTTGGCAATAAAGGGAGTGAAGCAGTGCTGGCTGCGATTGAGATGATCAATCTGTTACAATCGATTGATAAAAATCCTTCATAAGTGCGCTGTTAAGCCACAACCAGAGTGATTGAAACTCTGATTTCTATATATTCTCCAACCGTGTTAGTGATGCCCTCATGTCTCTCCGAAAACAGGCGCGAACTTTAGTCGTGCAAATGCTCTATCAAATTGATCTTAACCCCGATATTGTCGCAGGGGATGTTCGTCGTATGATTGACGAACATGGGCGTAATAAAACAACCCGCGAATTTGCGTGGCAATTATTTACCGGCGTGATGGAGTATAAACCACAGATCGATGAGCAAATTATTCGCGTCGCTGAAAACTGGTCTCTGAAACGGATGGCGGTGACGGATCGTAACATCCTCAGACTGGGTGCTTATGAATTATACCACACCGATACTCCGTCGGCAGTCGTCATCGACGAAGCAGTGGAACTGGCCCGTGAATTCGGCAGTGCCAACTCTTCTCAGTTTGTGAATGGCATTCTCGATAAGCTGCTGCATCAACCGACAGCGCCCGAAGTACCTCCAGAGGAGCAACCCGCGCCGGCCCCACCTGAAATGCAGGAGCCGGAAGCAGAAGAAGAAGCACCCGCCAAAGACGAAATGGCACCCCGCTCGCCGTCTCCCTATCGCAAGTCGAAGAACCCCTGGGCTACTTAACGCGGCTACTTAACGCCAAATCGATGTGGCGTGCGGTCATTCCAGCTGAAATTCATATCGATAGCAGCCTGCGAAAGTCGCATTAATAATTCGCGGTCGATATGCGGGCAGGGTAAATGTGGTGCTGCCGTCTGGGTATTCGTGCTGTCGAACACTGGATCATCGCGCCAATAGGAATTGTAAACGCGGATGTGATCATAAAACAGCCGCTCTGCTTCGGTTGGATCTGTCAGCTCAACACCGCCGCCGACAAAGATGGAACCGTAGAAATTACAGGTTTCTTCCAAGACATCATGTACCAACCTGGACTGAACAGGATGCAAGGGGGTCAGATGATACGTTTTCTCATGATGTTTGGGATGCGTAATGATGTAGGACATCACAGCAGAAACCCAATCCACGGGAATCAGATTTTTTGATTCCGTTCCATCAAGAGTAAAGCGGGAGTTAGCATAGAGCCGTCCCGTTTCATCGGGGGTTTGCATTTGCGTTAAAGTATGCCCCAGCTGCAAGGCGGCATAAAACCCATGAAATGTATTTGTAAATCCGGTTTTCGAGTCGCCAATAATAATCGCAGGCCGAAAAACTGTCAGCGATTCAATATGCTCGGCACTCCGTACCAGCATCTCAGCTTCGAGTTTACTGCGTTCATAATCGTTACCCGATTCCTGCCCGACATCCACATCGGACTCCATAATTCGGTCCGAGCGCAAACCACAAATGTACGCCGTTGAGACATGGTCTAATTTTTTGATTTCCGCTGTTTTACAGAAATCGAGAACTTTTTTCACACCGCCAACATTCGAACGCCAGGGTTCGCTTTCCTGACTGGTGCTATAAAAAGAAAGGCTGGCTGCAGAGTGAAGAATGCGGTCTACATTCTCTGTAGCCCATTCAAGATGCTCCGGACTCAACCCCAGATTTTCCTCATTGATGTTACCTTCCAGAACAATGGGCCGTGGCAATTCGCGACCTAACTGATCATCCCAGAAGCCCATGATCATGTCGATGCGCTGGTCAACCGTCATCCGTCTTGTAGGACGGACCAGAACGGCCAACGGGACTCCCGCAGAAGCTAAGTCCCGAATTAAATAGCGTCCCAGTAATCCTGTGGCACCCGTTATCAGAAGATATCCCATGTTGAATTCCGCTGTGTTTTCAATAAATAAAAAAGTTAAGGTCGTTTCATACCTATAATTTGTTGTTCTACCAGTTCGCTCAGATAATTCGTCTATTGCACATCGTGTCGAGGCAGATTCAGCCTGGAAAGAAGCAAAAGGGGACGCCGATTGAGCTGGGGAGCATCAATGATAATGAACTGGCTTCATATATCAATCAAGGGGTACCGAAAAGCCGAGAGTTTGCAGGAGCAAATGCCTTGTTTTCAGGAATTCGCTCTATGCAACTGCTTTCTCTGATTGATCTTTCGTTCCATGACGATCCTGCTTGAGGAAATGCGGGACACGAGGATGCTGGCTCTCAAGCAGCTCGTCTCTGTCATTGTGATCAGTACTTTCACTCTCATCTGATTTCTGCGGTCGTAATGCCAGCAGACAAGGAAGTAAGATCAAGTCGCCCACTAAAGCTGCCACCAATAGAGATGTCATCATATATCCGAACCGTGCGGTGGGCACAAAATTGCTCAACGTCAAAGCGAGCATCCCAGCGCCGGTAATCACAGCCGCTGTGAAAATCGGCTCTCCAGTCATCAGCAGTGAATCACGAGAAGACTCTGCCGAATTCTTCGTCAGTCGATATTGGCTCTGATAGCGTACCAGGAAGTGGAATGTTCCATCGACGGCAATCCCCAATGCGATACTGGCCGTCATCATAATTCCGATATCAATGGGAATCTGATACCAGCCCAAAATCCCGAACACGATACAAATCGGGGTCAGGTTAGGTACCATCGCCACCAAACCGGCATTGATGGAACGCAGCGAAACAATCATAATCACGGTGATGATCAGAAACGCCATCGAGAAGCTTTCCCAGAATCCGATAAAGATCTGGTTTTGTGCCCGTCTCAATAAGGGGGCGACACCAGTCAGAATCACATCTGGATCATCTATCATCTCCGTCAGTTGGTCATAGATCATATCTTGAGGCAGATCGGCACCACTGCTGATTCGGGCGGAAATTCGCCAGAGTCGTTCACCATCGGAAACAAAATCATTCTCACCATGGGTCGCTTGTGCATGTGATAACAGGCGAGCTGTCTCGAACGGGCTATCTGGAAACTGTTTCGGGAAAAAACTGCCCAGAGACATGGTATGCCGGACCGCGGGATGCTGTTTGATCTTTTCTTCCAGCTTACGAACCCGGTCGATTTTCTGAATGAAGGGAATTTCTTCATCGCCAAAATCGACAATCACTTCAACAGAATCCAATTCAGTCAGGTCATTCTGTACCGCACGCACGTCCTGAAGCACTCTGCCTTTAGCCGGCAGAAAATCGAGCGGATCGATTTTAGTTCTGAGGTTAAACAGACCGACCCCGGTAATCATCACGAGGACAATCGTCGCGATAGAAACACGACCGGAATGATCGATCAGCCAGTTGGCACAGCGTTTGAAATCCCAGCGACTTTCTCCCGCATGTACCATTTTGGGGTCAATGGGCCAGAGCGTTAACACAGCCGGCGTTAGTCCGAGACCGGTAATTAACGACACGAATGTTCCAATCGAGGCGGCATACCCAAACTGAACCACCGGACCAATTTGACTGACCGTCAATGAAAACAGACCAATCGTCGTGGTCAAGGTTGCCAGAAAGCAGGGCTTCCAGGCAATTTTCAGAGCGGCCGTAATGGGATCTTCTTCGTCAATACAGCTGGCAACGTAATGATGAACGTGGATCGAAATCGCCAGGGTGAAGACCATGACCATCACCGACAGGGCACCGAGGATGAAATTCATTTCCCCGCCCCCCAGATAGATCAAGGCGGTCGTCAGGTTGATTGCCCAGACGGTCAAGCCGAGTGTCGCCAGCGTTTTTTTCCATTCCCGGAAAGAGTAATATAATAATCCCAGACTGATCAGCAGCGTGATGATAAAGAACTTCTTATTACTTTTCTGACTGCCAAGTCGGTCCAGTTCGGCAATCACAACCGGGGCTCCTGCCAGTTGAACTTCATTGCCCGTTAACTGATTGTATTCCAACTGCGCACGGATGCCTGCTACCGTGCCAGCGCGGTCTTTAATTCCGACATCTGACAGCAAAACAACGATACCGGCTACGTTCTTTTCCGAATTGATTAACAGGCCATTCAACCTGTGATTGATTTCTTCTTTTTCAACATTGAATTCATTGAGAATCTTTGTGAGCCGACCGGGTGTCCAGCATTGCCTGACTGTTGGCAGTGTTTCAATCCTGCTGGCCGTTGATTCGATCAGTAACGGCTGGTCTAGACCTTGCTGTACTGCGATTAAGACAACTTCTTCCGCACCGAATTCTGCCTTGAATCGATCGTACACAATTCGCACATCGGAATCTTTGGGTAACCAGGTTTCGATGTCGTTATTGGATGGCAGCAATTCCGCTAGAAATGTCAGAATTGGCAGCGTACAAAAAACGCCCCAGATGAGTTGCCTGCTATATTTTTTATAAAAAGAAGAGATCATCATAAGTATTGGTAGATCAATCTGCTTTCTCTTGTTTGAGCCAGTTCAAGTTCTCTCAACAAAGAAATTCATTGAGAAAATGGGCATCTTCAGACTGCCGCTCTGAAGGAGGACCGTCCGTTGAATTGTTCTTGAACTATTTAGTATTGGAGGTATTTCCCGTTTTTTATCGGAAGCACCCCAATTTGGTATCGAACCAATTTCGAGATTGACGTCATGAGGATTTTATAAACAACAAACGTTATAGCAGAATTTGGTGGAGTCTTTGGAATGACTGATACAACACGCGCCAACGGGGTGCGGATAATCGTTATAACATGCAGAAATCGATCTGCTTCTACTGTTTTGGCGGACGTTATAATTGTTAGTGTTTAACAGTATCAAGGGTTCTCCCTACTCGAAGTTGCTCTCGCGGCGTCCAGAATCATCGGAAACGCCGCACCGAATTCAATTTGAAACGAAAGTCAAACCCGCATTATTTTTATAGCCTATATTTCAATATCAGCTATGGATTAGAGACTTGGTAGACTTTCAGAAATGACTTCAAACTCAGGAGTAAATTCAATGTCAGAGACCCCGTGGAGCCGTCCCTCGATTGAGGATCTCAAACACGTCTTGGAAAGTTTTGGAAACAGCGATGCCGTCAACATCAGAGAAGTTGACCGACTGGAACTTTCTGTTCCCGCCGAGATAAAAACAGCACGTGGAAATACCATCCCCGCGATGACTCGAGAAATCAGTCGTCAGGGACTGGGCATGCTGCACAAAGGCATGTTAAACCCGGGTGAAGTGACCGTCAAACTGGCAAGCGAAACACGCGAATTTGAGTATCGTGTCAAAATCATGTGGTGTACGCCTTGCGACAACGGCATGTTTATCAGCGGCGGAGAATTTTTGACCAAGCCACAAGACTAATCTGACAGATCAACGTGGCTGAACATGCAAACGGAAGGATCAGGGCGAAGGATTGCCCCGCCGTAGCAGGATGACAATGATCATCAACAGCAACAGGATGATCACCCCGCCCACAATCAGCAACAGTGTCGTCATTCCTGACCACGCGTTTCTGAGCTGGGGACGTTTATTCCCATCCAGATCCCATTCGATCTCATCCAGCACTAAACTGGTTTCAGCAAGAGGACCATTACGATTCTCTCCATTCAACACGCGCCCCTTCTCTCGTCGTTCCTGAATCTTCGACTGGAACTTCACAGGCGCTGTCTGAAAACCCTGTTTTCCCCCGGAATGATTCAGCATCGTTGCCGATTGTCCCTGAGACTCGCTGTTTTGTGAAGTCAAATCTCCAGGCAGCCTGGGCAGCATTAACCTTGGCCCCGGTGCAGAGGACGCCTCTGCTTTTTCTACTGCTTTAATCGACTTTTGTTGAATCGGTTCCTGCTGAGCAGGCTCTGGCCCACTTAACCTGATTCTGGCCGGTGGTTCTTCTGGAACTTCTTCCAGACCGAGAGAGGGACTGGGAACAGAACTGGTTTCAGGCTGAACTGTTTTTTTCGGGAACGGAATCTCTAATGGCTCTTCTGCTTTCTCTTCGAACGTTGGTGCCCCCAATCCGATTCCACCAGACTGTTTTTTCTGACTCCAGACGTCACTTTGTCGTCGTCTGGGCTGAATTGTAATTGTCTGTGGTTCGTTCCCCATGTTGCGCGGAACGATCAGCGGCAGTTCCTCTGAGCCTGTAGACGGACGCGATTGCGTTCTTGGGGCTTCTGGTGATTTCGGCTTTGCGACCGCGCGTCGTTTCAGCGGGTGAACGCGTGACGGTTGAAACTGAAAATTGTGTACCTTCTGGCCGCTGTTGGTCTCCACACGGGGCTGAGCATGTTCAACGGCCTGTACGTTCGATGCTTGCAGAGCGGGCTTCGAACTCTCTATCTGCTGCAGTAACATTTGAGGCGATTGTTCTTCGATACCAAAAGCAACATGCCCGCGGTAACTGGCTTCAAGCGCCTGTTCTGCCAAAAACTCTGCGTATTCATAGTTTTTTTGTTTCAGTTCGCGTTTCGCTCGCCCCATGACGGAATCAATCTGTAAACGCCGCATTTCCTGATTCACGTCGTCAATCGTAGGCTGCATCTGCTTCACATTCTGCTTGAGAACTTCGCTCATTTGCGGAAGCTTTGATTGTTTTTTCTGATCCGGTACCTGATCTAAAGAGCGGCTGAGTTGTTCCGTACGGAAAGGCATTGCCTCTTCTGCTAACTCAGACTGCGAAGCAGGAGCTGACGCTTTAGGTTCCGCCTGTTGCGATTCGGCAGCCGGAATCGCATTAGAGACACGCTGAATTCCGTTTGTATGCTTCTGATTTACCGAACTTGATGCCAGTTTGATACGGTCCATTTTCCGATGATATGTTTCCGCTACCTTTGCAGGATATTTCTTAGCGGATTCAACCAGCGATTTAGACCGCCAGTTCTCAAGCGGTGCTTCAACAGTTTTCCTGTTTGGCTTATTCAAACGTCCTGAGGAATCTCTGTCGTTGTTCAACGAATTCTCTGCGATCTCGATGCCGGGTGGCTGCCCTTCTGCTCCAAGATCAATTCGATTGATATTGGGGGAAGATCCGCTGACTTTAACCTTGGCGACAGATTCTTTATCTGAATTATTCTTCTTCGAACCAAAAAAGTTAAAGTTGGAACTACTTTTGGAAGCAATCAGCGCATCTTCGGACTTTTTCTTACTGGATTGCGAAATCACATCAGAGGGCTGGCGCAAACACCCCACCGTGAAATAACAGCTCACAATCAACAGCAAACAAACCGTTGTCACATTTCGTTTTACTTGACCGGTCTTCACAACCACAAATCCTGTCATCTGCATACAGAGGTCAAAACGGAACTTCGATTCTCTGCTTAGGTAGCGGGAAGTAACCTCAATGGGGACTTGAGGTTCAGGACGCATCATTCGCAGGCGCGCAACCGCACCCGACGAAATGCCTGTGATCTTTTATCGACTAGGCTGAATTGATGGCATGAGAGGGTATTTTGGATTTTGATCGTCTTTAAGAAAATAGCTTATTTCTTGCAGAGCTTTCGTAACGTTTCCATATTGACCTGATCCAGTGGAACGTCGTCTCCTCCCTCTTTGGGCGTCTCCAGATACATCGGCCGATCTTGAAATGTCGGATCATTCATCAAATGCCGAAACGGTTCCAGTCCCAGAAAGCCCTGGCCGATACCTTCGTGCCGATCTTTACGACTGCCGAATTCGCATTTGCTGTCATTTAGATGAAAGGCGCGAATGCGATCGTAGCCGATCACTTCATCCAGCTCGGCCATGGTCTTCTTATATTCTGATTTTTTAATCAAGGGATAACCGGCGGCAAAGATATGACAGGTATCAACACAAATCCCCAATCGCTCCCCGTCCTGCACCTGCTGCAGAATATAAGCCAACTGTTCAAACCGAAATCCGAGATTCGAACCCTGCCCAGCCGTCGTTTCCAGCCAGATTTGTGTTGCAAACCCTTCCGTCTGCTGATGAATGCGATCAAGGGCGGCCACAATCCGGTCGAGTCCTTCTTCTTCACTCGATGTTACATAACTCCCCGGATGCATGACGGCACCGACCAGCCCCAGTGCCTCGGCCCGCTCCAGTTCGATCACAACCGCATCGATCGATTTATTCCACAATTCCTCTTTTGGGCTCGCCAGATTGATCAAATAACTCATATGCGAGCAGGGATGCGTAATTCCCGTTGCTTCCAGCCGCTCCTGAAACAGACTGACGTCTTTGTCAGTCAGCGTCTTAGCCCGCCATTGATTATTATTTTTGGTAAAGATCTGCACGCAATCCATTTCGAATTTGGCGGCGGTATCAACGGCTTTATAGTATCCACCAGCAATAGACTGATGTGCTCCCAGTAACGGCATGTATCAAATCCAGTAAACTGAAAAGAAATATTTAATGAGTTCCGACATTCGGGAACATTATAGTTTGTCTGCCCTGCCCCCTCCAGCCACTACAATGCGTGAGAAATTCCCCGTGGATTGTATTGAATTTCGTGGGAACTTTTCTGGTTTACAGTTACAATCGATCTGATTTCGCAATTCCATTCACCTGCTGAGTCAGGCGATCTCTGTTTTTTCTAATGGTGCCGGACGAATCATGGCTTCAATCAAATTGTGCTCGCTGTTTCTCACTTTGTGTTTGACGACAAACATGCTTCACGCGGCGGATCAGCCGAATATCATTGTGCTACTGGCCGATGATCTCGGTTATGGTGAACTCGGTTGTCAGGGAAATCCGCAAATTCCGACGCCGCATATCGACTCAATCGCAGAGAACGGAATCCGCTTCACGCAAGCGTACGTCACCGCACCGAATTGCAGCCCATCGCGGGCCGGCCTACTAACGGGTAAGATTCCGACTCGCTTTGGTTACGAGTTCAATCCCATTGGCGCGCGGAATGAAGATCCGGGAACGGGCCTGCCCCCCGCCGAACAAACACTTGCCGAATTGTTGCACGATCAAGGCTACACCACGGGGCTGATTGGCAAATGGCATCTGGGTGGCGCTGCCGATTATCATCCTTACCGACATGGCTTTGACGAGTTCTTCGGCTTTGTGCACGAGGGACATTACTTCGTCCCGCCCCCTTACCAGGGTGTGACAACAATGCTGCGGCGCAAGACACTTCCCGGTCGTAGTCAGGGACGCTGGGTTAGTGACAACCTGATTTACTCAACCCATATGGGACACAATGAGCCCGACTACGACGCCAACAACCCGATCATTCGCGGTGGGCAGCCGGTAGTAGAAACAGAATACCTGACCGATGCGTTTACGCGCGAAGCCGTCAGCTTTATCGATCGTCATCAGGACAAACCGTTCTTTCTCTATCTGGCGTACAATGCAGTGCATAGTCCGTTGCAGGGCAAAGTAAAAGATATGCAGCGTTTCAAACAGATCAAAGATGTGCAGCGCCGCATCTTTGCTGCAATGCTGGTCTCTCTAGATGACAGCGTTGGAAAAATCCTCAAACAGCTAAGTAAGTCACAGCTCGATCAGAAAACGCTGGTCATTTTCTTGAGTGATAACGGCGGCCCCACACGCGAACTGACTTCCAGCAATCTTCCCCTGCGTGGTGGGAAAGGATCAATGAATGAAGGGGGGTTGCGGGTGCCGTTTCTGATGCGCTGGACGGGCACCTTGAAACGGCAGCAGACATTTCCTCATCCGATCAGCAGCATGGACATCTTCAGCACATCAGCAGTGCTGGCCGGCGCAAAGGTGCCACCAAACCAGGACGGTCGCGATCTGATGCCTTATCTTTTGAAACAGAAAACAGGATCGCCACACGAGGAGTTTTTCTGGCGACAGGGAAACAGAGCGGCACTCAGAAAAGGTAACTGGAAAATTGTGAATCATCGCGGACATCGAAAAGAGCCTGCCTGGGAACTGTTCAACATCGCCGATGATCTGTCCGAGAAACAAAATCTGGCTTTACAGCAAGCCGAAAAATTGAACGAGTTAAAATCCCGTTGGAATGAACTCAACGCACAAATGAAACCGGCGCTCTTTCGATAACAGTCGGTTTAGTCTTGTCGAGCCACTTCTGCGCCCGGTCGGCTGCTTCCCTGCTTGATGATTCGGGCAAGCTGCTGTTTTAGTCGCTGTGTTACCGCAGGCTGCTCAGCAGAGACGTCTGTTTTTTCTGCAGGATCTTTGGCCAGATTGAAGAGCTGGAACTGCGGCACCTTGGTATTTGCCAACTGCTGCTCGACCACCACGTTGCGAGCGGTCTTTCTATCGTAGCGATGTAGTTTCCAATCGCCGACGCGCAGTGCATAGGTCCCGTTATTGCCATTATTCTGTTGCACAAGATGGCCGCGGCCCTGTGCCTTGTCTTTACCTAACAAAGCATTGAGCACGTTGAAACTGTCACGACAATCGTTGGGAGGCAGACTCTGTTTCGTCAGGGAAGCCAGACTGGCTGGCAGATCGATGGTGCAGACAAGCGCATCGCTCAACCCCGGCTGGATGCGGCCTTTCCAGCGAGTGATAAACGGTGTTCGCGTTCCCCCTTCGTAGACACTGTATTTGCCACCGGAATAAGGGCCCGCAGCGCGGTGTTTCCCGATTTTTTCCAGTGCACCATCCTTATAGCCATCGTCAAGCACCGGACCATTATCGGAACAGAACACGACCAGCGTATTTTCTGCCAGCTTCAGTCGATCGAGTGTCTTCATCAATTCACCGACACACCAGTCAAGCTGCACGATCGAATCGCCGCGAAAACCGAGTGATGTCTTCCCCTGAAACCGCTCGTGCGGCATACGCGGGACATGGATATCGTGCGACGAAAAGAACAGAAAGAACGGCTCGTCTTTGTGCTGCTCGATAAAGGCCACCGATTTCTCGACCCACTTATCGGCCAGATCTTCATCGCGGAATCGGGCCGCGTGGCCGCCGGTATAAAAGCCGATGCGACTGATGCCGTTGTGAATGGTGGAATTGTGCCCGTGCGACCAGTCCATTTTCAGCGTGTCACGATGTGTTAAGCCCGTGGGATGATCAGGGCTCGGTTTTTTATTCCCCACCCATAATGGATCGGCGGAATCGAGATTGAGCACCCGATGATCCTGCACATAAACCTGTGGTACACGATCATTGGTGGTCGGCAGCAAAAAGCAGGTATCGAAGCCGATTTCAAGGGGTCCGGGTTTTAACTGACCATTCCAGTCCGGTCCTTTCGTGCCGCCGAGCCCAAGGTGCCATTTTCCGATGACCGCTGTGGCATATCCAGCGCGATTCAAAATCGATGCGACTGTTTCCGTGCCCGGTTTGATAATCGCTGGTGCGTTTGGTGGCGCGATTCCCGTTCGTTCGCCGCGAAAGGCATAGGTCCCAGTCAGCAGTGAGTAGCGAGTTGGTGTGCAAGTCGAAGCAGAGCAGTAGCCGTTTGTGAACCGCAGGCCTTCTGATGCCAGCTGATCAATGTGCGGCGTTTTGAGTTCCGTCGCACCGTAACAGGAAACATCGCCGTAGCCCAGGTCATCGGCCATAATCACAATTACATTCGGCGTTTCAGCAAACGTTTGTCTATTTGCATACCCCAGTAGCGTGATCAGAAACAGCATCAGGAAACAGCGGCGCATGGTGATTCTCACTGTGAGTTGAAACGATAAAAGTCGAATAGGGATAGAAAGCTTTATGGTAATACAAGCAGCGAGCCGGATCTACGAATAACGCTCTATTTTCTCAGTCCGAATTCGCATCAGGTTTTCTGTCCAACATACATCAGTTTCCCGAAAGCTACTTTCTGCTGCTCGGATTGAAAGTAGCTGTTGAGCAAAGCGAGAATGTCTTCGGGCTGACTGAGCCACTGTTCGTAGGTCGTGATCTCCTGCTCGATCATCGTCGCCAGAGCATCTAATTTCGGCCACAGTTTTCTCAATACCTGAATTTTGCAGACCGCATGCACAAAACGCAAAAACGGTGTCAACCAGGGTTCTACGATGACCACACAGCCTCCCGGCCGGAGCACACGCTGCATCTCGCTTAAGGTCTGTTCTAGATCTGCCGGGAGAATCGGCAGGTGATGCAGTCCCCCCTGCACGATTAAGACGTCCCGGCTATGATCTTCGAATTTCAACTCTCGACAATCCCCCACATACAATTGTGCGGCACCCTGATATTGCTTGAGTAGATGAGGTGACAGATCGACGCCTTCCACCGAATGAAATCCCAGTTCAAGCAGCGCATGCAACCCGGTCCCCTGCCCGCAAAACAACTCGACGACACGCAAATTTTTGTCCCACTGATCAACGCCCAGTTGCTGAAGTCGTTTCAGGAATTTATGGCATTCCTGTTCCGGCGTCTCGAAACGGCGATAGGCGGATTCCCAGATCTCATCACAGCATTCCATTCCCGGCTGCCAATATTCAATCTGCAAGGCTGGCTCATTCTGCTGTATGTTCATGGCTCACTCGAATTTTAGCAACGAAATGCAGCGATCGGCCAAAGAGGTAGTCTGCCGGTCTGGGGTAGAGATGAAGATTGCTTTCCCAGTCAGTGACCTCTAAATTCAATGTGGAGAACATCTGCTGCCACTCCTCATAAGACAAATAGTTGTACGGCAGAGCGACACCATAACTTGCATTCCCCACCCAGTCCATGAAGCGGAGAGTTGATCTCGCAAACAGTCCGTTTCGGGTATGATCTTTAATGAGAATCGATTTTCGCGCAACCCGTTTTGCTTCCTTCAAAATCACAGTGGGATCGACCGTGTGGTGCAAGACGTCGATCAATAGAACTGAATCAACGCTGTTATTCTCAAAAGGAATTGTTGTTCCATCAAATGCGGTGACCGGAATTCTGGTATCCGACCTTACGAGTACATCGAGGCCTTTGAGCTTCAGACTCGGGTTGGACTCAGCCAGACAGCTTCCCAATAGACCATCACCACAACCAATATCCAGCACCAGACCATCCGGGGGCAATAATGGTGCAAGGTGTCTGGTTAGTGATTCAACACGTCGGCTGTGGACCGCGTGAGAATGGATTTGCTGGAGCATTTTCATTTCATTATGTGTCGCGAAGTTTCAACCGTCGGAGTGATTTTTTGATAGTTTACGTTTCTAAGATCACTCGATTCATTCGATATTGATTCAAGGATATTTTTTTCGGCGGCACTCTGTTCAAAACTCCAAATAGCGACAACTTTCATGAGTACGAAGAAAATGAGTGTCTGCATCACCGTGAACAGAGTAAATGCGCCTGCAATCAAGCGTGACCAATGCAGGGTAATCGTACCCGTTGTCACAAACTCAACAATGCCAGGCCAGAGGAACCCAATTCCCAGGAAGGTAAACAGGCCAACAATCACCGCCAACGGTTTCCCGGTAAACAGACTGACCACGATCGATGACCAGAAGCCGACCGATTCCTCACGACGCGCACTGAATTGCGCCATCCGGTTGGTCAGAGCCGAAGCCAGCAGTAACATCATTCCCAAAGAACCCACCAACTGGCAGACGACAAATCGATAGATCATCCATTCTTCCAGCCTGCGGTGCTGGAAGTAGAACTCAGTCGGATAGGCCGCCAGTAGCAGGATGAATAACACACAGAAGGAAAATCCTGCCAGAAAGATTTTTTCTGGCCGATAGCAGAGTACACCTTCACTGATGACTTTGAGAAAACGAATTCCGTCCCACAGTGCGCTCAGCTTGCTCTCACCGATGCGTTCCTCATATTTCATGGGGATCTCAATGATGCGCAAGTGATTCATTAATGCACGCGCACTCATTGCCGGGGTGAAATGCAATCCATCCGGCAGCGGATACAGATGTTTGAGTGACTGCCGACGGACGACCCGCATTCCGCTGGCAGTATCCGTCACTTTTCGACCACATAACAGCCCTAATAGAAACGCAAAGATTCGGTTGCCTGCCCTGCGAATTGCCGGCATTTGTGAGTCGGGCCCCAGACGTGAGCCAAGTGTGACATCAGCATGTTCGGAAATCGCCGTCTGACAGAGTTGGGAAAAGAAACGTGGGTCACACGTCCCGTCCGCATCCAGAAACCCGACCAGATCACCGCGTCCCTGCCTCCACCCCTCTTTAATGGCCGCTCCATAACCCTGATTTTTTTCAAAAACGATAACCTGAATCTCGTCAAAGCTTTGCGCAATTTCCACAGTCCGATCGGTCGATCCATCGCTGACCACAATAATTTCCATGCCCTCTAAGCCCGATGAATGGATTATCTCTTCCCGGGCGTCCAGGCATCGGACAATCGTGGCACCGATGGCATCCTGTTCGTTTAAAGCGGGAATGACAACTGTAAGCCATTTATAATCCATACTTTACGACTCATTCCTATTGACGTGAATGTGCTGGTTCTACAAAACCATCTAAAGAGTTTAGACTGAAGCGGTGGCAGAGACGACTCGTCTTTAAAATAGCAAGAAATGTATAATAGGGAGCTTTAAGGGGAATGGCCAACAATATTTTGCCATTCCGAGCTTCTGAACCGTGGTCGATAATACAGAAATGCCAATTTTACAGCTCATTCCAGTTGAACTGAGTTGCTGCAAACGGGCATCAACCTGACTCACCCGGCTCGTCAGAACAACGATTGATTCATGAAAATAACTCTGATTCTATTAACCTGTTATGTCTTCGCCGCGTTGGTGCTGCTCACGAGAGTGATCCCCACGCAATTCATTCGTTTCAAAATCTTGAAGCCGCTGCGGAGGAAGATTCATTTCCTGTGCACTCCCCGCGTATCTGTGGTGACCATGTTTATTCTCAGTTTTGTGCTTTCGGCTGGTATCTCACAGTTCAAAAAACCGGTTCCCCGAATTCATGATGAATTCAGCTATCTATTAGCAGCCGATACGTTTTCGCAAGGCAGGCTCACAAACCCAACGCACCCGTTCTGGAAACACTTTGAATCGTTCCACATCTTCCACCAACCCTCTTATGCTTCCAAATATCCCCCCGGACAGGGACTATTTCTGGCTGTCGGTCAAGTACTGACCGGGCGACCGATTGTCGGAGCCTGGCTGAGTGTCGCGCTGGCGTGTGCGGCGATCTGCTGGATGTTGCAAGCCTGGGTCCCGCCACGCTGGGCCTTCGCCGGAGGGCTGATGTCGACGCTCCATCCGCTCATCATACTTTGGGGGCAGAATTTCTGGGGCGGCGCTGTTGCCGTGCTTGGTGGGGCACTTTTATTTGGCGCCTTGCGTCGTTTGATCAAACAACCTCATGCAGGCACTGCGTTGCTCTATGGGCTGGGACTGTTTCTACTGGCAGTCAGCCGACCGTTCGAAGGATTTTTGACCGCTGCTTCAGCATCAGGATTGCTGGTAATCTGGATGGTCAGACAATCGCAATTTCCCAATCGCATTTTATTTCGCTCTGTACTCTTACCTTTGGGAATTGCTGGCTTCTGTATCGCAGGCGTGCTTTTGTTTTACAATGATCGTGTGACCGGAAATCCTACACAGTTCCCCTATCAGGTGCATGAAAAAACGTATTCGCCCACCCCGCTGTTCATTTGGGGAACGCCACGTCAGGTAACCATTGCAAATCCTCACTTGGGACAATTTTATACAGGATGGTCACTTGACGCCTACCAGAAGCAGCAGAACCTAAGAGGCTATCTTGATATGGTTTTACTCAAGCTATCCCGGCTGGTAGGAAATCTGATCGTATTTCCCCTTGGCATTCTCTTACTGATGGTTCCCTGGATCATCAAAGCGCACTGGGGACGCGTGGCTGTGTCAGTCACATCATTGATCTGTCTGATAAATCTGTTGGGTACGACATTTTTTCAACCGCATTATCTGGCGCCGGTGATTCCCCTGCTCTTTTTCATTTTCATTCAGGGGGCACGGCACTGGCGTGTTGCCAAATGGAAAGATTGCCACCGGGGCCCCGTATTCGTCGCCGGCCTGTGTCTGATCTTTATCGCCATGAGTTTCACGCGTGTCTGGCTCTTCACGACCGACCTCAGTCTGCCATCGCAGTACAAGATCGCATTTCAACGATCAGAGCTGCTGGAACAACTGCAGCGGCAACCCGGAAAAGATCTTGTGTTTGTTCAATATGACTCCAATCATGATCCTCATTTTGAATGGATTTACAATCGGGCAGACATCGATAACGCTGAGGTGATCTGGGCACATATTTTAGACGAGAAAGAAAATCAAAGGCTGATCAAGCACTTTGCCGGTCGACAGATCTGGTGGATCAATGCGGATGATGACGAAATCAAACTGAAACCGTTTGAAAGCATGCCTGCGAATCCAAATCCGCCACAACATTCACGCGACGCAGATTCCGATGCGTAGGTGTTCGAAAACCGTTCCTGAATTTGAACGGGTTTCAAATCGTTATTTTTTCCCGGCTGGATTCTGCTTTGAGGGAGTCATCTCAACCCCGGACCTGCTAAAGGCGATGGCCCGCGAACCAGCGGTCCCGATCATCACCGCTTCCATGAGCGGCTTGTCTGCAGTCTCTTCTGAAGTCCAATTCACCAGGAAGTTTGCTCCGGACCCACCACTACTGTCACGTTCTTCCACCAGAAATTCGATTGTCTGAAATGGTTCCAGTTTGATCGTACGGTCCAGATAAGATTCAACCAGTTTGCCATCCGTGTTAAAGTAATCAATCGAATTCAGATAGACGGGTTGATCCGAATCGATGTTACGAATACTCAATGTCGTTTCCAGCAGTAACGGAGATCCGCCGTGATAATAGATGTGTGAGTAGCTGGGAATATACATCGAACCACGGCGGGAAAATTTCTCCCCATTGATATCACCTGCCAGGTAGAGGCCGAGGTCCGGTGGTTGATAACTGCGCGGTGGCACGTATTTGATTCGATCTTCAAACTTCGCAAACCGGTTATCGAGATAAACGACTGCGCTGATCGTGACCAGACTGATTATTCCCAGTAGAAATAACAGCCCGATCCAGTTTTCACACAACCAGAGAAACCAGTTAGGATACTCGTTTTCATCTTGCATCGCGCACTCACTTTCCCTTCAAGCAACTATTTCCGACTGTCGTTGAGCGCGGGTTCTGCCTTCCCTTGGGATCCTGTCGATACGCCCAGTTCCTGATTAGTATTAAACTACTATAGTAAAGGCAAATTTGAAAGTGCGATTCAAAGATCGAGCGGCTAAGGCAGGTGTTTTTTCAATTCTTCGAGCCGCGCATTGCAATTCCTGACGAGCAATTCCAGTTGCGGGTCAGACTGACCGGCGGCTTCGATCATGGAGTGATAGTATTGCACGATTGCTTCGGGGCTCGCGCCAAAGTGTCCCCAGAACTCCTCTTTGTTTTCGATTTGCAGATCAAACAGCATCGCTTCCAGGTTATGCAACTTGTCGGCCAACTCGATCGCTCGAGCCCCCAGCGTCGCACCCTGCATAACTTGAATATGATCCTGCTTGCGATCCCGCCAGCTCCGTTTTTTCCCTTCGCGGGTCTCTTTTTCTTCCGTCATTTCTTTGACGTACTGAACGACATCGGCCGAGAAAAGTTCTGCCAGTTCTTCGATCGTCAGTTCCGTATCCTCGACAACATCATGCAGAACTGCTGCGGCAAGAATCGACTCTTCATGAAAACCGGCCTTGATCAAAATCAGGCAGACACTCATCGGATGAGCGATATAGGGAACTCCAGACGATTTTCGTTTTTGAGACTTATGCGCCACAGCGGCCAGCCGGACCGCATGTTCGAATACGGGAGAGTGAAGTGGTTCCATGCCTGTTTCTTTGGTTCAACGTTCGTGTGAAGATTCTTAAGTGTGTCTGAACTGATTGAATCGCGTGTACTCCCAATGGCGATAGAGGGCCGATTTCTTCAACAGATTCGATTGATTGTCAACGGCTTCCACCTTTCCTTCATGGATCAAAACGACCTGATCGACTCGGCGGAGCGTCGCGACCCGGGAAGGAATGATCAGAATCGTGCGATTCTGAAAAATTCGAGTATAGGCATCTTCCAGCAGTGTTTTGGTATCGTCGTCGAGCGATTCTTCCGGTTCTTCAATAATCATCAACGCTGGTTTTCGCAGTAAGGCCCGCGCCAACCCTAAGCGAAAGCATTCGCCTGACGTCAGCTCTTCACCATTCTGCCCCAGCGAGGTTTCATAACCTTGTGGCAAATTCTGGATAAACTGATGTGCGTGTGCTTCTTTTGAAGCGGCGATAATCTGCTGCAGGGAATAACGTTCATCGCCGCAACGAAGATTCTCCTTGACGGTCCCCGTTAAACAGGGATCATTCCCGCTGACATAAATGGCTTCCGCCCTGAGTGATTCTAATGTCACCCAGGCACTGTCTTCGCCATCAATCAAAACCCGCCCCGACTTTGGTTCAATGAACCGGGGAACGAGATAACTTACCGCCCGCGGTGCCAGCGTTTCCAGCGACACCAGCGCCGTGCTGGTTCCCGCCGGAATTTTCAAATCAAAGCCATTGAGAATTTTCGGGGTATTGGCTGACTGGCTATAGCTGACATTTTCGAACTGGAGTGATTGTGATAAGGGTTCCTGAAACTTAGCACCGACGGCCTGACTGACTTCTGGAATCAGATTCAAATACCGATAGATGGAACTGGCGGCGATACTGGCATCGTTGCGAATCTGCATCAGATTATACAACCCGTTGACGGGCAGATAGAAGAAGGCGAAGATGCCGACGATTAAGATTGCTGCCGAGAGCGGCAGGCTTTCCGGATTGACCAGCACCTTATAGCCGACCAGAAACAGAACCAGACAGGAACAGAATACCGCCAGACCGCGGGCAATCCGATGCCCCCAGCCTTCAACGCGTTTCAGCTTATCGAGGTTGTCTGTATATTTTTCGAGATGCTTCTGGAACTGTTCATGCTCTGCTGTTTCCATTCCATATCCACGCACCAGTCGCGTACTGCGTAAATTTTCTGCGAGCAGAGCGAGTTCCGAATCAATCGTGACCAGCGTTTTTGCGTGTTGCTGTTCATGATTTTTTCGATGCTGCAATAAAAAGTACCAGGCCGCCGATAGTGGAATCAGGCACTGTAATGTTAATCTCCAATCGATTGAGATCGCGAACAACAACATAACAAGCAGTGAACAGGGATGTCGTCCGAGTTGATAGACCCACTCAAAAACGCCATTCTGAACCGTTCCGACATCCTTGATGAATAGTTGAAATGCATGCTCCGTTTCTTTGCCGGATAAATCACTGGGGCTCAGCCGCAATGCCTGCCGATGAATCATATTACGTAAGGTCATCGAAATATGATGCGAATTTTTTAGACTGCGTTGCCGTGCTCTCCAGCGGATCAGAACCCGGATGCTGGCAAGCACCAGTGCGACCAGGATTAGAGTAAATAGAGCCGTCTGGTTTTCCTGCAGTACGGGAAATCGCTGATATATCCGCGACATGATTCCCCATTGATATTTGGAATGCAACCACCAGACGGAGGGGAGAATACCTGAGTCAGTCAACGTGATCCTGTTTGAGACAACGGGAGCAGGCGCTGCAAGCTGGTTCTCTACTGGCTTAGGTTCCGGCTTAGGTTCCGGCTTGGGTTCCGGCTTGGGTTCCGGCTGCTTTGCATCTGGTTCTGGCTGTTTTTTCTCTGCAGCCCCTTCTGCCGGGGGTTCAGCTGGTTTTTCGCCCTTTTCTTCTGCCAGCTGACTCGCCAGCGGAAGCACATTTCTGATTTCCTGCAGTACCTGGACATTCTGCTCACCGCGGACTGTGATCCTTCCGCGATGATTGAGCAAGTCGACAATCAGAAATAAATCGACCAATAAGCAGGCCAGCAACAGGCAATTTAACAATGACCAGAACAAGACGGATCTGGCGGAACCCCGAAAGAATTCCCGCGCAGGAAACGCGCGGTGGAATGCGTTGGGCTGACGATTTGACACAGGACCCACCGAATCTGTATTAAATTATTGAGAAACGAAGACTGCTCTCTGTGCGTCAGGCAAGGTCACGGTCTTCAAAAAGGATAAAGGCAACCAGAATCGCGATTCCGGAATAGAGCAGACAGCTTAAGGCGGAATAGCCGATATAAATTGGTGGAACCACTGTTCCCGTTGCGACCGCGGGTGACATATTAAAGTTGTCCAGATTAGGCAGAATGGTGGCGATCAACTGCCCTGTGAATTTCACAAACTCCAGCCCTTCTGCTTTCGCCTGCACCAGGTTCGGAGTCAAGTGTCCGATGATGTAGATACCAAAACAAATAATCATGTTCACCATCATCGGCAGTCGTGTGGAAATCGCGACGCTGATGGCGGCCAGAATGGCGACTTCCATATAGATCAAAAGAATCCCGGGCAGGATCAGCCAGACGGCGGCCATTTTTTCTGCATGGCTGGGGACATCTTTAGAGGCTTCCCGTGCGTCATAACCCACTTTAAAATAGACGAGTAACAGGAAGGTAATCACCAGGGGCAACATCAGCCAGACAACGGCTTTCAGAATACCCAGGTATTTCCCCACAATAAACTGCCTTCGATTGATCGGCTTGGACAGCAATGTCATTGCCGTCTTACCTTCAATTTCATCTGCGATACTGGTACTGGCCGACCAGACCGCCAGCAACAGACTGCAAATCAAAATCGTCGCCAGACCGCAGTCCATTAACATTTTGACATCATCGCCCATCGAAAAGAACGGGAGAAACGTATTCAACAACAGCAGAATCAATCCCAATGCCATCAGGAGCAAAAAGACCGGCTGGCGAATGGCTTCTTTCGTAGTGGCTCGGGCAATCACCCCTGCCTGCGTGAAGGCACTCACGCCAAACAAAAGAATAAAATAGAGTACGACCCCTGCACCGGTAATCCACCATTGCACAGTCAGGTCAGCGGTTTCAGCAGAAAAAACCAAGAGGCTTTCCATCGTTCATTCACCAATCAAATAACAAAAACTATTATGAATTGCGAAAATTAAAGGTCATACTCGTCACCCGGCGATTCCAGGCGCAGAATCACTCTCACCTCTTACGAACCTGAGTGCTTCGAACGTTGGTTTTATTTTTCGATTTCCGAAAACAAAGTTCTGAAAACAAAGAGATTTCAGGCGTTTGAACCAACTTTTATCGAGCAAGAGCTACTTTACCGAGAAAAGGTGGTCAAAGTAAAGAAAGCAAGGCACTTCGGTCGCTGTTTTCCCCAATCTGGGATGGGCGTTCGCTATAACTTGCCAAATTGGTTTGATGCCAACCTGAACCTGCTCAATTGCATAGGGTTAGCGTTTGATCTCGAATTGGGACCAGGCAGGGTTGGGCGTTGCTTCCTGAATCGATACATCTGTTACATTCGCTGCAAACATCAGCATCATGTCTTCGAAAAACTGGTCGAGAATCGACTTGCTACTCGCCTGGGCTACCAGTTCAACTGTTCCATCCGACAAATTTTTAACAAAGCCAGTGATGGGATACTGCTGCGCAAGCCTTGAGGTACGGTAACGAAACCCGACGCCCTGGACGCGTCCCTGAAAAATGGCGCGCAGACAAACGACGTCCGCCGATGAATCAGATTGCTGAGAACCAGCGCACATGGATGGCTTCTCTTGTGTAATAGAAATGGTCAACGAATTAATAGAGGCTCGATCGACGATCAAGAATGACTTGAGTCTTGAGGTGAGAAGTTTAAAAGCAGTTCGCGCTAAGGAGAAGTCGTTTCTTTAGGGAGCTGCTCAATCTCAGGCAGCTCAGAAAAGTCGATACACAACTCTTCGCGAACAATACTCATACTTCGGGGGGCATCAATGCCCAGTCGGACAGAATTGGGACCAATGCGAACGATTGTTAGAGTTACATCATCGCCAATCCGAATTCGCTCGCCGGGCTTACGTGATAATACAAGCATTTCTTTTCGAATCCTTCGTTATCTGTTCCCTCATACTTCCTTGTAACCTTCTTTCAAAGGTTGAAGCAAAATGCAGGATGAGGGTCATTCAAGAGTACTCATCTCAACAGCCTGCTGAAAACAATCTATACGACTCAGCAAACTGCCATCACTACGATGTCGACATCAGTATGATAACACCTTTCGGCAAAACGTGTCTACCCCAGACCCGTAAATATCAAACCAACCCAAAAAAACGCCATAACACGCCCCTATTTCCACCACCCGACCCACTTTCGTGCACAAAAATCGCGCACCGCGTCCGATGCACAAAAAAAAGGCAACCCACAGGCACGCCAAAGTCGTTTTAGCGGCATTTTTGCCCCTCTTTTTCCTGATTGAACAGCGCGTATCGTACTCGGGCCCCGTTTCCAGTATACCGGAAACGGTCAGCCGCTTCAGATTTCTGCATGCTGGCAAACTCTCAGCAATCAATTCAAATTGTGCAAAACGCAAATCACGATTGGGATTTGTACAAGATAAAAAAAGAAGCTGGAAAACCGCTTAGCAACCGCTTGACGATTTCCATCAGGATCGTCAGTCTTAAGCAACAGCCTTCGCAAATGTACGTTTTAGAAAATGGTAGCGGTCCATCATTATCGAAACTCGGCCTGTGAGACGTTACAAAACGAATTCGGGCTCACTCAGAATTTCTGCCTCAACAGCAGGGGAACATCATGATTCGTATTGGGATTATCGGAGTTGGTTTTATGGGAATGGCTCATTACGAGGGAGCCAAAAAACTCAAGGGAGCCAAAGTTACAGCTATATCAACCCGCGATACTAAAAAACTGTCGGGTGACTGGAGCAGTATCGAAGGAAACTTCGGTCCGCGCGGAGGCCAGGAGGACCTCTCAAAAGTTAAACAATATCACGATTACCATGATTTGCTGGCTGACCCCGATATCGATCTGGTAGATATCTGCCTGCCGACACAGATGCATGAACAGGTGGCCCTCGATTCCATTAAGGCAGGCAAGCATACTCTTGTCGAGAAACCGATTGCCATCGACCTCAAAGCCGCCAATAAAATGGTAAAGGCCGCTGAAAAAGCGGGGGTCCAATTCATGGTCGCCCAGGTACTCCCCTTTTTTCCGGAGTTTCAATTCGCCGTCGAATGTGTACGGAGCAATAAATACGGAAAACTGCTGGCAGCCCACTTCCGTCGTGTCATGGCGCCTCCAAAATGGTCTGAAAACATTGAAGACTTCCAGAAACTGGGCGGCTGGGGAATCGACCTGCACATCCACGACAACCATCTGATTAGCCTGATGTGCGGCGTGCCGAGTAAAGTCACGTCGCGCGGCATTGAAAACAAAGGCTACGTGAACCATGTTCATACTGTTTATGACTTCGAAGACCCGAACCTGGCGGTCAGCTGTGTCAGCGGCGGCATCGCGGCGCGTGGTTTGGAGTTTGCACATGGCTACGAACTCTACTTTGAAGATGCGACAGTTCTGTTCGGCGCCGGGACCATGGGTGTTGGAAAGCAAAAAGAGTGGGTCGTTAGCCAGCCTTTGACTTTGATTACAAATAAAGGCCAGTTAAAGCACCCCAAACTCAAGGGGGGCGATGCCTGGTGTGCCGCATTTACCCTCGAGTTACAAGCGGCCGTTAATGCCCTGGAATCGGGCGTCGAACCAGAGGCACTCTCCGGCGCCCTGGCAAGAGATGCCCTGAAAATTTGCTATGCTGAAGCAAAAAGTATCCATTCGGGGCGATCCATTCCGGTCAAATAAGTGTCCTTTGACTTTGTAAAGTGACCTTTTCCACAATCAGACCGCCGAATCTCGAACGGTTCTCGAAATACGGCGGCCTGTTTATTGGTATGCTGGAAGAATTGGGGTAATCTGGCGTTCTTCGAGACCACTTTCGTCGAAACCGGAAACCGCTCAAAGTCCATCGCGGACAGTCCGAAGGGCGCTAAAACACGATTCCAACCCTAAATTCGGGTCAAATATAAGACTCCTTGATCTCCTGATAACGTGATGACCATGCTTGAAAATCTACCTCTCCAATCCGTGAAATACAAAGGACTGACGATCGAGGGCTATTCCCGCGCAGCCGTTCAGAGCTATTGGAGAGTTCCCGAACTCAAGTTGGGTTTCGATATGGGGGGCAGCCCCTGGTCGTTTATGGGGACCGCGGTCTATTTTATCTCACACGCGCATCTGGATCATATGGCGGCACTACCCGCGTACGTTGCCCGGCGACGGATGATGAAAATGAGCCCCCCCACGATCTATATGCCCGAAGAAGTCGTGGACCCGGTGTGGAACATGCTCAAAAGCTGGCAGAAACTAGATCGCGGGCGGATGGAATGCGACTTGGTTGGCATGAAAGATGGAGAAGAAATCCAGCTTTCTCGCGAACACGCCGTGACCGCATTTCGCACCAAGCATACGGTACCTTCGCTCGGGTTTCAGGTTTGGGACTGTCGCAAAAAACTGAAACCCGAATACATGGGTAAACCGGAAACGGAAATCCGTGATGCCCGGATGACGGGAATTGAAGTCAGTGAAGAGATCCGCGTACCCCTGGTTTGTTACACCGGCGATACCGCCCCCGCGGGCCTGGATCATTTCGAGACGGCGTATCAATCGAAAGTTCTGATTACAGAAATGACGTTTTACCGCCCCGAACACCGGCGGGAAAAGATTCATAAATTCGGACACATGCACCTGGATGATATTGTCGAGCGTGCGGAACGATTTCAAAACGAATTGATCATCCTCGCACACTTCAGTACGCGGTATCACGATAACCAGGTCATGAACGCCGTCAAAAAACGGTTGCCTGCTGAGTTACAAGAGCGCCTACAGCTCTGGATGTAAGCCGGTTTGAAAACGTTTGATGGCTAATGGATGAGTCTCATCGCCGATCAGTCTTATCGCTACTGACAATCGCTAAAAAAAGCCTGAAGGAAATTCGCTTCCTTCAGGCTTTGATTCATGGTTAAAACGAACTGACTACGCGTTGATTTCGTAGCCTTTTCGTTGTTCTCGTGATTGCCACTGGTTGGCATCATCGTCGCCGATAATCTGCTCTGTTTCGGGATTCCATTCCAAAGAACGGTTCAAACGAATGGCAATATTTGCCAGGTGGCAGGTCGTAATCGCGCGATGATGGGTCATCACATCGGAAATCGGCTGTTCCCGTGCATCGACACATTCATAGAAGTTGCGCATGTGATCGCCAGGCTTTCGCCCTTTGTAGAGCTTTGTGATCGTATCACTGGAAAGCGGGTTCGTTTTCAGGTCTTCCACCGGTTTTCCGGTCAAATCGCCACGGCTGACGAACATTCGCCCTTTCGTACCGGTAAACAGAATCCCGTTACGACCATCACTTTTAATCGTCATTTTGACTTCGTTCGGGAAGGTACATTGCACTTCGAACTTGGAAGCCACGTTATAGCCGTCGTCCTTGGTAGGCATGCCATCTTTCAGAGGAATCGGATGCTCTGCAGAAATCGGCACGACCTGAGTCGGACCGGAGTGATCCATGCCAATTCCCCACTGGGCGATATCAACATGGTGTGCGCCCCAGTCAGTCATTTTGCCGCCGGAATACTCATACCACCAGCGGAATTCATAATGGCCACGAGTTTTTGCATGTCCACCATCCTTTTTCCAACGATAGTCCGTAACAGGAGCCTGTCCGAGCCATTTTTCCCAGTTCAATGATTTGGGAACTTCCGCTACCGGAATGGGGCCACTGGGAGCAATCCCGCCAATCACACATTCGACTTCAGTGATATCACCCAGCCGACCTTCCTTAATGACCCCCAACGCATTCAGGAACCGCTGTCCCATTTCACTACGCTGTTGAGTCCCCACTTGGAACACACGGCCGGTTTCTTTCAATGTTTTAATGATCTGCTTGCCTTCATCGATCGTCAATGTCAGCGGCTTTTCACAGTAAACGTCTTTGCCGGCTTTCATGGCTTCGATGGCAATTTTCGTATGCCAGTGATCGGTGGTAACGATCGTCACGATATCAATTTCGGGATTTTCAAGAACTTTCCGATAGTCTTCAAAAATGGCAACTTCTTTGTTGTTCCCTTTTTTGCCCTGAATGTCTTTCACCCGGTTACGGGCATTGTTCAAATGAGTGGCATCGACATCACAGACGGCAATCACATCGCCGTATTTCATGGCGTTAGGACCAACCGCGCCCCAGCGACTCCCGGTTCCGATACAACCGACAACCGGACGATCATTGGCTGCTTTGAATTTGTAAGCGCTGGCGGGGTCAATATCGAACCAGAAAGGCATACTGCCACCAGCAACGGCGGCAGCGGATGTTTTCAAAAAGTCGCGACGATTCTGCTTTTGATTACTCACTGAAGACTCCTTATCAACAAAGAATGGTGCAGGACGATTCGGCGAAACGAATCGTATAGTTGCAGGAAGATTAATCGTGATCAGTCATTATAGTGAACTGAGAAACGGCTTTGCAAAGATCAAGCGGCCTTTATATCTGTTTTGCGCTCTATTCTTTTTTGTACGTCTCTCAAGTGTTTCATGCTAAGATGAAAGCGGAAAATAAAAACCAAAACTGGAAATCGAGAGACCAGAACACAATTTAATCAGCGTAAAGCAGCCCAAAATACAAAACGAGCTCTTTTTTAGCGAAGTTAATAAATAGATCCGACAAACGATTGATCCGATGCGCACAATCCTGCACGTAGACATGGACGCGTTTTATGCGTCGATTGAAGAACGGGAACACCCGGAATTGAAAGGGCAGCCAATCATTGTTGGCGGTCGTGCAGAACATCGGGGTGTGGTTTCCGCGGCCAATTACAAAGCGCGCGAGTACGGAGTCCATAGTGCGATGCCCATGAAAACCGCACGGCAACGGTGCCCGCAGGCGCACTTTTTTCCGGTCCGCATGGAAGAGTACGCGAAGATCTCGCGGTCGATTCAACAAGTTTTTCGTAAGTACACTCCGCTGGTGGAGCCGCTTTCTCTGGATGAAGCGTTTCTGGATGTGACCGGCAGCCATCTGTTATTCGGCACCGGACAGGAAATTGCGGTCGCCATCAAACGTGAGATTAAAGAGTCACTCAACCTGATTGCCTCCGTCGGCATCGCTCCCAATAAATTTCTGGCCAAAATTGCTAGTGACGCCGACAAACCGGACGGACTAGTGATTGTCGAGCCGAATGGCATCTACGCCTTTCTTGATCCCCTGCCCATTTCCCGTGTCTGGGGCATTGGAAAAGTCGCCACCAAGCGTTTTTCTAAACTGGGCATCAACACGATTTCTCAACTGAGGACCCTTGACCCTGGATTATTAACGGAACTGTTCGGCGAACAGGGACAGCATTTATGGGAACTGTCACAGGGAATTGATGATCGTCCGGTCGTTCCCGAACGACAGGCGAAATCGATATCACGCGAGACGACATTTTCATTGGATGTGACCGATCTGGAAATTCTGAAAAGCGTTTTGATTGAACTGGTGGAAGACGTCGCCCGCCGACTCCGTAAAAATGAACTGCGTGGCCGAACCATTCAACTCAAAATTCGCTACGATGATTTTGCTACGTTTACCCGCGCACTCACGGTCAATCAGCCGACGAACATTACCAGAGAAATCGAAGCAGCCGCCTTACTCCTGCTGGAACAGAGACTTCCCGAACGCCCTTTATCGATCCGCCTCATTGGCGTTGGCGTAAGCGGATTTGACTCGGGAACCCGGCAGCAGCGTTCTCTGTTCGACGAAGAGGACCAGCAGAAACATTCGCGTTTGGATCAGGTCAAAGATCAGATCGCAAACCGCTTTGGAACGGAATCCATCAAACGCGCCAATCGGATTGAGGCGGATGAAACAGACACGGAAACATCCTCAGAATCCTGAGTCGCTTGCCAATCTGGAGTTCCTGCTGCAAATTCAAGCCGCGGAAGGATCTGTTGCCGGAGTCGGCTGTCTGCGATTGCTGATATAAATCAAACCAAAGCCGACGACCACCATCAACAGCGAGCCTCCCAGCCAGGCGATGGGGAGATGCTTCTGATTTTCCAGGTTGAGTTCCAAACGGGAAAGCGATTCCTGATAACTGGCGATGGTGATTAATAGACCATTGTGAATCATGTGAAGCAAGATGCCGGGAATCACACTGCGAGAGATCACATTCACATAACCCAGACACAGGCCCATGAAGAAACTGGGAAAGAAGCGTTCGATAAACAGAGAATCGCGCACGATTACATGGAATAGCGCAAACAGAAACGACGAAGCCAGAATGGCTCCCGTCGATGAAAAGCGATTCAGGAATGCACTTAACAGATACCCTCGAAAAAACAGTTCTTCACACACCGCCGGTAATACTGCCAGCGAGACCAGCTTGACCCATAAAGGGATGGCTGAAAGCTCAAGTTTCATGGATTCGAATATTTTGGAAAGCGATTCGATCCGATGATCGGTGAGCGCCATAATTTCGATTTCATAAGCGAACGGCCAGAGTGTAAAGCCGAGTAAAATAGCAACCAGACAGGATAACACCTTCGGCCGAAACCAGCGGAACCCGGTTTTCAGTTTCACGCCTCCCAGCCAGGCAAACAAGAGTGGGATCATGAAAAACAGACAAAACGTGAGTGTTCCCGAAACCAGTAGGCGTTGTGAGAATGTAATGCCACTCAAACGCCCCACGAATGCCGCAGAGAGAATAAACACCGGAAACATGACGGCCAGACAGAGCATGGCATTGCTCAAAGCGGGTTCGAGATGTGTTTTTTTCGACCGCTTGAAAAAGTCAGACCAGGATGTTTCCGTTTGATACAAAATCGTATCGGTACCAAAAATCCGTGCAGCGAGACTCAGTGCAACCACCCCATAAAACAGGGTGGAAAACACGGACACAAAAAACAGGAGCGGCTGGGCATCGTGCAGCAGAAAATCGCGGCTGAGCAGCACAATATTCGCCAGTGGGACCACCGCCCAGACCAGCGTCATTTTTAAATCGGGGACCATTCCCAAGATGCCGGGTGCCATGGAAATCAACATCAACGGAATCAGATAGGCCTGGGCTTCCTTAAAACTGCGGGCAAAGCTGGTGATACACAGCAGGACTGCAGAAAAGAAGGCGGCAAAAATCACCAACAACAACAAGATTTCCAGCAAGATCAACAGCGTCATTCCCTCGCCGAACAGAACCGTTTCCAGTCCGTTCGCATAAGCGGTTGCCAGCATCGCCGTCATATTGACCAGCGCGGTCAGAATCGCCACCACGAGGACCGTAAAAAACTTGGCACTGAGAATCCACATCCGCGGGAGTGGGGCTGCAATCAATGTTTCCAGTGTGCCACGTTCCCGTTCGCCGGCAGTGAGATCGATGGCGGGGTAAACGGCGCCGGTCATCGTCATCAAGATTAAAATCAAGGGGACGATCGTCACCAGGGAATAGGCTTGTCCCATTTCTGATTTCACAGTCGAAACCGTGGTTTCAAAGGGAACGAGTTCGCTTTCTCCCATATTATTGAGCAATTGATCCCGATAATCCCAACGAACCGCCTGTAAACGTTCTTCTACATATTCCGCCGCACGCCGGCTGTGTGCCGATTGTGCGCCGTAAGTGATTTCAAATCGGCCGCTGGTCTGTTCCTGTAGCGAGTTTTTGTTCTTTGTTTCCAGAGGAGAGTAGCGTACGCCAACATCGACGGCCCCTTCGCTGATCAGCTTGTCAATACTCGAATTATCCCCGGCCTCGTCAGCAATCATAAACTTGATGACGGGCTTCACCTGCTGGAAGGCTGCCAGTGCGTTCTTCGTTGCGTTAGGTTCACCCGCCGATGCCGCAGCCTCTGCCGTCTTTGATTTCTCTTTCTCAGCAAGGATCTCTTCCCCCTGATTAAACAGGGCGCGAAACAACTGTGCTTCCGGATCATTGGAAAGCACAATGAGATATTCGATTTCACTTACCTGGGTCACCTGTGTCAGCAAAAACTTCTGCAGCATTAAGCCGAGTAGAGGATAGACGAGCAACGGCATTAAAATCAGAGTGATGACCGTCCGACGATCACGAAGTATTTCCCGCAGCTCTTTTTGCAGCAGTCCTGAAAACCGAAACGTGCGAGTGGGTGTGTAGATGCGGTCATCAGAATCCTGGTCATACGGGGACGTCATGAAATGAACTCCCCTTGCGCATTGGGAATCGGCCGAGCAGATTCAACCGGTGCATCGAGCAGCTGCAGGAAGATTTGTGTCAATGTTTGGCAGGACGTGCACTGCTGTAATTCAGCCAAGGTCCCTTCGTAACATTTTTTGCCTTTGTATAGCAATCCAAACCGGTCACAGAGTTGCTCTGCTTCATCCAGTCGATGAGTGCAGACAATCACAGCTTTGCCTTCATCGCGTAACAGATCGATGTAATCAAAAATCACCTTACTGCCTACGACATCCAGACCGCGCGTCGGTTCATCCATCAGCATCACGGGGGGATCGTGAATTAATGATCGTGCCAGATTGACGCGTTGTTTTTGTCCGGTACTTAAGGTGGCGGAACGACGATCCAGGAAAGGATCAATGCCAAACAAACGAGACAGCTTTTCGATCCGGTCTTCCGCCTGGACGCGGGGAACGCCATACACGTCGGCAAAGAAGGAGAGAATTTCGCGCGGCGTTAGCCATTGATAGAGGCCCGCACTGGTCGAGACCAGACCAACCCGCCGTTTGATTTCATCGGGGTGGCTTGAGACCAGAAAACCTTCGACTTCCGCATCGCCACTAGTTGGTTTCAACAGTCCGAGAACCATGCGGAGCGTCGTGGTTTTACCGGCACCGTTGGGCCCCAGCAAACCATAGACTTCCCCTTGTTGCACTTCGAACGAGACATGATCGACGGCCAGAACATCCTGATTTCCGGCTTCGAATATCCGCGTGAGATCTTTAACAAGAATCATGCTGGCCCGCCCCTTGTTCTCATCTGACACGTGAAGCGCAACCTATGCGTCCTGTCTTTTCAATGAATGCCACCATTCTTGATAAAACAGGTGTCGTCACGACAATAAAATAGATTTGAAGGATTTGCCTGCTTCAAATACGTTGATATCACGAGAAATGTGATTAGAAATGCTGGCGCATACTCAACGTGTCCTCGAACCAGACCATTCTAGCAAACTCAAGGTCAGTCTGTCACGTACTAAAAATGCCCCCTCTCAATAATCGGCAAAGAATCAGGATAAAATCTTCTTGAATCGTTTGAACATTTTTGTATCAGGTCCTCATTTTTCCAGGAGTGAAAGAAGGCTGCTGAATCGCCTTGCACCGGGTCGCCACCTCGACCACAATAAAGTAGCATTACTAAACTCCGACTTTCAAAATCTACGCTCGTTCCGAACTCGAAAAGGTCATACGATGAGCCTACCGATTCCCCGCTACTGGTTTAACTGCATTCTGATGCTGTGCCTGATCACTAATTTTGCTGCTGCTGAAGATGACTGGCGTGTCTGGCGAGGTCCAAATGCGAATAACATCGCAGCCGACGGCGAAACACCTCCCGTCAAATGGAGCGAATCGCAAAAAATCCGCTGGAAGGCCCCTCTGTCCGGCCGGGGACATAGCTCGCCGATTGTAGTGAATGACCGTGTTCTGATTTCCACTGCAGATGAACAGAAACAAATTCAATCGGTAATCTGCTTTGATCGTGCGACGGGGCAGCAGCTCTGGAAAACCGATGTCAGTCAAGGTGATTTTGCTCCGAAAATTCACCAGAAGAATACGCATGCCTCGCCAACACTGGCTTCGAATGGAGAAACCATTTTCGCTGTTTTTCCACAGTTCGATCAGATTCAGTTAACAGCGCTGGATCTGAATGGGAAACAGCGGTGGCAGATTAAAGCCGGCGGTTATCTGCCACTCGCGTATCAGTTTGGCTACGCCCCCTCTCCCCTGCTGTTCGAGGGGAACGTGATCGTCACTTCAGAATACGAGAAGAATGGTTTTATCGCCGCCTTTGATCAACAAACGGGGCGCGAAGTCTGGCGAACGAAACGGCCGGAGAAGATGAACTTCTCCACTCCGATTGTGGCGCGGATCGCAGGCCGCGACCAGTTGCTGCTTAGTGGCAATGCCAAAGTGGCCAGCTTTGATCCGAAGACCGGCCGCGACCTCTGGTCAGCTCCGGCGATGTGGATCGTCAGTTGCGGGACGATGGTCTGGGATAAGGATCTGGTCTTCACCAGTGGCGGATTTCCCTTAAAAGGGACAATGGCCGTCAAAGCCGATGGTTCTGGAAAAGTCGTCTGGACGAATCGGGTGAAATGTTATGAGCAATCGATGCTGGCCTTTCAGGGTTTTCTCTACGCGGTCGACGATAACGGCATCGCGTATTGCTGGAATGCCCAGACGGGAAAAGAGCAGTGGAAAAGCCGTCTGGGCGGGAAAGTCTCTTCTTCGCCGATTCTGGCTAACGGTAACATCTATCTGACCAATGAGCAGGGAAAAACGTTCGTCTTCAAAGCGAATCCTGAAAAATTCGAACTGCTGGCAGAAAACCAACTCGGCGACGAAGGCTTCGCGACACCGGCCATCTGCGGTGATCAAATTTTTCATCGCGCCGCCAATCGCGCGTCCGGTAAGCGTCAGGAATTTCTGTACTGCATTGGAGAGTGAGCATCGCATTATTCTTGTGAGTATCACTGTCAGAATGATCTGATAATAATCATGAAACCAAGACTGTACGCTGACTTCAATAAACTGGATCAAAACAGAAGCGCCATTCTGACCTGCCTGGGAACTAAGAAAGATCTGCAAGAACTGCAGTTGAAGTTAGCTCCCGGGCTGGAAGTGGTGCTGTATATGCCGGACGACGTCGATGAAACGGGGACACCAGATTGCCTGGAAGTCGAAGCCGTGATTGAGTATGACCGCGTTCACGATGAATGGATCGGCGTGTTTGAATGGGACGAGTTGTGCTATCGCTCTGAAAAAAAGAACTCCTCAGAATGAAGTACACAGAAGCCGATATCATACCTCTCGAAGATCCTCTTGAATTCATCCGCTCGCACCAGGAGATGTTTCTCCCTTTCGGGAATCTGAGGGCCAGCAGTATTGTGGCGATTTTGGTAGATGAGGCACTGTCGTTAACGGGAGCAAAAGCCTCTGCCTTCAGAGTGAATGACTGGTGGGTTGTTTCATGTGAAGCAGACTGGCTTCTGCGATCTGCTGAACAGACTATTGATACACTCTTTCAGCAGATAACGGCTTGCCCTCAACTGGGCGTCAATTCCCATTACTTTGAAGTCGTTCTCCATGCCTTTGCGGATGACCTGATCACATTGACGACACAAGAGAGTGAACGACTTCTAATCAAAGGCAACGCACCTGCACTAGAAGAAATCGAGGCCGCAAAGGAACTCGCCACAGGCTGGAAACGAATGACCCTCTTCCGATATCATGCACCTGACTCGTAAAGACCATAAATAAGAATGGCATCAGTTCTGCCTCAAACCCCACCCAGGCCCCTAAGTATTAATTTCATTCAATCTTACGAAAACGTATCATATGCCTCAGCAAACTGAATTTGACCTTATCCTTGTGGGACAAGGACTGGCGGGAACGGCGCTGGGTTGGACGTTGCTGCAGCGTGGATATCGGGTGCTGTTGATTGACCGTTGTGAACCGACAACGTCTTCACAAATCGCGGCGGGACTGATCACCCCCATCACCGGTATGCGGCTGGTTGTTTCGTGGCGACTTGATGAATTCCTGCCGTTCGCGACCGAATTTTATCGTCGCATTGAACAAGAAACGGACGCATCCTTTTTTGAACTGAAGCCGATGCTGCGGCTGTTTTCTTCCGAACAGGAGCAGGAACAATATCGACAACGTTCGCAGACTCACTTCCCGGAGCTGATTTCGGTACCGCAGCCTCTGGCCGATGAGAGTGCGTTTGAGATGAGTCGGGGAGGCTTTGAAATGACGCAGGGCGGTCAACTGGATGTGCCGACCTATCTCAGTCTCTCCCGCACGCACTTTTTAAAACAGGATTGTTTTCTGGAAGCAAACATCGATCCGGCCAGCGATCTTGTGTTTGAATCAGACTGTGTGATACTGCCGCGCTGGAAGGTTGCTACTGACAGAATCATTTTCTGTGAAGGTATCCACGGCCAACAGAATCCCTGGTTTAAATCAGTGCCCTTTGAAGGAGCGAAAGGAGAAATCCTCACCTTGAAAATACCGGGACTGAATGAGAGACGCGTGGTGCATCGGGGAGTCTGGCTGGCACATTGGAAAGAGGATCTGTATCGTGCCGGTTCAACCTATGATCGCGAACATCTTGACTGTGAACCGACGGCCGCTGGCCGCGAGGAAATCTGTGCGCGACTTGCTGAATATCTCAAGCTGCCGTTTGAAGTCGTTGACCATCGTGCGGCAGTCCGGCCGGTGATTCGGGGCCGCTTACCAATTATGGGTTTGCATCCCACCGAACCTCGCGTCGGATTTTTTAACGGCTTCGCTTCGAAGGGGAGCCTGCAGACTCCATGGATGGCCGATTATTTCGTAAACGTTCTGGAAGGCAAACAGACGATGGATAAACAACTGGACCTCAGCCGAAAACTAGATCTCTCCTAATGACACGCTTAACCGACCAAGCCCATGAACTGATTGCCGCGGTGTTACAGCCGGGAGAAACCGCCATCGATGCGACAGCGGGAAATGGCCACGATACGTTGTTTCTGTGTCAGACCGTTGGTCAAACGGGCAAGGTTTTTGCGCTCGACATTCAACAGGCGGCTCTGGATCAGGCAGCCGAGTTACTACAACAGGCTGGAATTTCCAACGGTGAATTGATTTGTTGCGACCATAGTTCGCTCGGGAATATCATTCCGGAAACGTACCTGGAACGCATTGGCACGATTATGTTCAATCTGGGATATCTGCCGGGAGGGGATCATTGTCAAATCACAAAAACGGATTCGACTCTGGCTGCGATTGAAGCGGCATTGCTGCTGTTACGTCCGGGCGGCATTCTGACAGTGCTGGCGTATCCCGGTCATCCGGGTGGTGATTCAGAATCACAGGCAGTGGCAGAACGATTCAGCCAACTGGAAACGAGTGGCTATGAATCCGAGGTAATTCATGCGCGATCAGAATCAACAAGCGCACCGCGGCTGTTTGTGGTTAAAAAGCGCGGGCGTGTGTAGCGGACACTTATTCTTCTTTGGAAGCGTCTTCTTCAAACCCATCTTCTGCAGTTTCTGTAGATTCGCGTATCTCTTTTAGAATCTGGCGGGCGCGATCCACGTCGGTCGACATGACATCGACTTTGACTTCAAAGACACCGGTAAGACCTGCCTGAAGTTCATTTTCGAGCATGCAGCGAATTCCTTCCCCTTCCAGCGTCAGCTTAATAAATTCCGCTTCCATCACGTTTGTGGTAGAGTACACTGTTTCCAGGCTTTCGCTCATCGATATTTTCCTTAAGACAAACCGTCCATGTTATCACGTTGGATACATGGAGCGCTCAACAGTCAGTCACAATTCCGTTTTGCATCTGTTCAAGCTAACCGGAAACCGTATTTTCTTCAATACTGTTTTCCGTTCTTGCCGTCTGATCCCTTACAAAGAGACAGAGTCTCATTTCATCCTTGTAAACCAGTATAGCCCGGCGATACTCTGTAGGACGGCGCCATTCCATATTTTCCCACAGAATTTTCCCACAGAAAAAAGGGACGTTATGAAATCCCATTCCTTATCCGCTATAAACTGGGCAAAACGTGTGCTCCTGACGCTCGCTTTCTCCCTGATTCTCACTCCCGGTTTACTGCCGGCCGAGCAGCCGGATCGAAAGCCAGTAGTCCTAACGGAGCGTGCCCGCAAGCTGCATCAAGAATGCCTGGTGATTGACGGACACAATGATCTTCCCTGGGCAATGCGACAAAAGGCGGCTTCTTCATTCAAACAGGCCGACATTTCACAGCCTCAGCCAAAGTTTCATACGGACATCCCCCGACTCAGAAAAGGAAATGTGGGGGCCCAGTTCTGGTCTGCTTATGTTCCCTCTGAAACGCGTCTCGAACGCCGTGCCGCCCATAATACGCTGGAGCAGATTGACCTGATTCATCGGATGATCAAGCGTTATCCTGAAACATTTGAAATGGCGTCGACCGCAGATGATATTGAGCGAATTCACAAGTCGGGAAAAATCGCCTCAATGATCGGCGTCGAAGGCGGGCATTCAATTGAAAATTCGCTATCCCTGCTACGCGTGTTTTATGGACTCGGCGTTCGTTACATGACGCTGACGCATTCCGACTCGCTCGACTGGGCCGACTCGGCGACAGATGACGCAAAAAACAAAGGGCTCTCCCCCTTTGGTGAAGAAGTCGTGCTCACAATGAACCGGCTGGGGATGCTGGTTGACATTTCGCACGTTTCGCCGGAAACGATGGATGACGTGCTCCGTGTGAGCAAAGCACCGATTATTGCCTCGCATTCTTCGGCGCGGGCGATCGCCGATCACGCCCGGAATGTTCCCGATGACATTCTGCTCAAAATCAAACAGAACGGCGGCGTGGTAATGGTAAATTACTTCTCTGGTTTTGTGGTTCCCGAATCAGCCCGCCAAATGACTGAGATGTTTAATGTACGCCGTGAACTGAAACAGAAATATCCAAAAGAATCAGAATTCAACCGGGAATACAATCGCTGGAAAAGCAGTCACAAAATGAAACCGGGAACGATTCATGATGTCGTCGATCATATTGACCATATCGCGAAAGTGGCAGGCGTGGAACATGTGGGAATCGGCTCAGATTTCGACGGCGTTTCCTCACTCCCGAAGCAACTGGAAGACGTCGCAACCTACCCGCTGATTACCCAGGCATTATTAGACCGAGGATACACGGATCAGCAGATCAAACAGATCATGGGACAAAACCTGATGCGTGTGCTACGAGAAGCAGAAAAGGTTGCCAAACAGCTCCAGCAGCAGCCAGCGGAATAACGGAAGACTCATTTCCCAGAAAACGGATTCGCACTACTGTGGAATTTTCATCTGCGTGCCGGCGATGGTATCGGGTAATATCCACGAGCCAACTTGATCAGCGAGCGTGCGTCTGATCGTTTTCTTCTTTCAATGGGAACCGTCAATAGGAACCGTTTTCATGAAACAAATCTCTGTGGATCTACGTCTTCGTTCTGCTGAAGTTTCTGAGTTCGTCAGTCAGAAACAGAATCGTACAGATCAGCGAGAAGAGGTCAAGCTGCGATCCGGATGTGATAACCTATCATCCCCCATTGATGTCCTTGCGATACTCTTTGATTGCGGAATGAAGTCGTTTGAAGCGTCACGAAAATCATCTGCCCAAAGTGAAGCATTGAGAGCAGATCTGTCAAAACCCGTTTCAAACAAGGGCTTTATGCTGGTGTTGATTTTGTTAGGGTGCCGATGCATGTACTATGTTTTGAGTTTCACTCGCGTGCCCGACGCAAGCTCAGCATGTTACGAGTCGGCACGGGAGCGTCAAGGCGTAAAAAACGCCCTGTTTCCAGGGCATTTATGTGAGTTTCAATATTTCTGAATGGGTCAACCAATTTTGATAGCGACCCGAATTACGACATCCGCAATCGGACCAGTGCAAAACCGGAGTTAATTCGATTCACGTGCTGCAGTCGCTGGTTTCGGAGCCACTAATTCCGGTTGCGCTGCTGCCGGTGGTGCCGGTAATTTTTGCTGCAACTCCTGAACTTTCTGCTGCTGCAACTCTTTGAGATACTCCTGCAGCAATTGAAACGTCTGTTGAAATTCCGGACGATTGGTCACCATATGGTATTTTGAATCAAGCTGTATCTGCTGATAATTCTTGATCACAGTTTCCAGTTCCACGATTGAAGTATTCGAAGACATACTTTCGGGCAGTTCCAGATAATCTTTCCAGACATCATTCACAATTTGATTGAGTTCCTGATGCGAACCCAGCAATTCATTCTTTAATTCGTCTTGATTCAGTTCCTGCTGGGCCAGTCTGGCGGTCTCCTGATCCACTCGTAACATGTCCCAGATTTCAGAAACGCCGTCACTGAAGTAGATAATGACCGTTGATTTATCTCTGGTCAAACTATCCAGTCCGGTTTCCATCGTGATGGGATCTTCTTCGCCAATTTTCCAGGCGACGCGCTGCTTTGCTTCATCAATTGCGCCCTGGAGCGGCAATGTAATATTGCCCTCTTTTTTGAAATAGGTACCCGCGATCGCACCATTTTTTCCGACCGCCAATTGGACCGTCACATCGACGTCTTTGGTTCCCTGTGGAACAATGGCGAACACGCCTGCGGGCATCCACTCAGCCGCATCTTCCGGCGGAGGAACACTGTCAGCAATTTGATCTGCCTGTGATTCATAGACCGTTACGGGAGCGACTTGATCGCCGTTGTTATAGATATACCCATCACTGACCGAATAGTTATAGACGACGGGAGCCAGACTGTTATATCCAATCCAGGCACTGACTCCGCCGAACGTAGTCCAGACCCAGGGACGATATGCATATCTGCGATAATGATAACGGGGATAGTAGCCATAGCGTCTGTAACCGGAGGAACCATAGCCTAATCCAAATCCGTAGTTTGATCGATAACCTGACCAGTAGCCGGGTCGATAATGGTAAGACCTGTTGTTCGCATAACCGGGCCTGTTCAATCCCCCCCTCCGATTTCCTCCCGATTTCAAACCGGGACTCCGATGGGCGTGATGGTTTCCTCTTGAACTCAATCCTGAGCTTCTACCAACGTTCTGGTTTCCAGTCCCGTTTCGGCTTCCCCTCGGACTCAGACCTGAGCTTCTACCAACGTTCTGGTTTCCAGTCCCGTTTCGGCTTCCTCTCGGACTCAGACCTGAGCTTCTACCAACGTTCTGGTTTCCAGTCCCGTTTCGGCTTCCTCTCGGACTCAGACCTGAGCTTCGACCAACGTTCTGATTTCCAGTCCCGTTTCGGCTTCCTCTCGGGCTCAGGCCTGGACTTCTACCACTGTTCCTGGAACCTGAATTTAAGTTTGAGAAGCTGGATCGGGATCGGCTGCTGCTTCCAGGACGTAATCCCGGATTGCCGATACTGTTTCGCTGTCGTGATGAATTCGAATTTCTGGAAGATCCCGTCTGGTTGCTTCTGGTCTGGTTGCTTCTGGTCTGGTTGCTTCTGGTCTGGTTGCTTCTGGATGAGTTAGTCGAATTCCCCGGCCGCATAGCTGATCTTGTACTTCGGCTCGAAGACGATCTGACCGATCGTGACGGGCTTACCGACCGTGAAGGGGAACTCCTCCGTGCTGAAGAACTACTGCGTGAGGACGACTGTCCTCTGGATGGAGTAGAGCGAGAGTTCCCGCCCGAGCGCCCACTACTGCGAGACGTACTACGCCCCGCGGACCTTCCACTATGATGTCCACCGCCACCGCGCGACATACCGCCGCGACTTCCGCCGCCGCCGCTGCGTTGTCCACCACCGCGCTGTGCAAAACAATCAAGCTCGCAGACAAATATTACCGAGAGCAATGCTAAAAATGTAATCGTAAACTGTCTCATTTTCCTCACCTGTTCGATCAGAGAGAGAGAATGACTGATCGACCTGATTCGCGTCTGTCACGAGAGGGAAAAGACTGATTTCACCTGCTCGGCATCCGCTTTAATAATTGTTGTCAACAATTCTGTTTTGAGAGGCCCAAAAGAAAATTGTCATGAATCATAACGGTTGCTCTGCAAAAGCAGATCAGTTGCTGCCGAGAACTGAAGCACTTCGCAATTTGAATCTGACCAGCAAACAGACACTCCCCATGTCTTATACATTCAGAATGACACGAGACTCATTGAGCGGATTTCGTATCAAAGCTTTCAGACACGGGACCTCTTTTAAATCCCAGTGCTGAAAACCATCTTGGGGCGTATTTGCCTACAGGAGCAGCATCAACTTGCGAGACTCCGTCAATCAACAATCAACCTTGTGGGGCAAGGTGAACCGCACTGGCATTACCGGACGGTTGTGTTTGAGTTTCATTAGTAACGACGTTGGAGGCGAAAGAACATAACAAACAGCATAAGAAACACACTATGTTTCTTACTGTTGCTCTCGAGAGCAGACGCCGTTCCTAACAGTATCTGTATCGTAGTTGCATTCGTGGGGAACGTCCTGATGAGTTGTTGAACGATCCTTGTCCTGCTTACGTATTCACGATATGTAGTAAAATTGAAAAAGTCAACGTGAAGTAAGCCAGCCGTCCCCTTTAGTGAAATAGATCCGAGCTCGAACAGGTTCACAAATCTCTTTATTCATAGGTATAATCTCCTGATTTGGCGGAGAAATCATAAGTTGGGGAAAATGAATTTTTTCATCAGACACCTGTCATATCAAGTCTCTGAAAGTTTCAAGGAACCCTTATTTTTGATAATCGAAAAACGGACTGCCGATCGATTTTCACTTAAAATGCGAGTAACCTCGATCGAACTCTGTTGAATCCATCCTTAGTCTCTACTACAGCCTTCAAGCTCGATCATTGACGGTTTCTACGACTAAATCTTGACAGGTACCAATAAAAAACGCCCTGTTTCCAGGGCATTTTTGTGAGCTTCAAGATTTTGGCACAGGTCAACCTGTGTTAACTTTTTATGATGTCGCAGCCGCTGGTGGCGGTGCCGGCATTTCAGGTTGCTGCTCCAGATCTTTGAGATAATCATTGAGCAATTGATAGGTCTTCTGAAATTCAGGACGTTTTGTCAGAACCTGATATTTGGAATTAGTCTGAATTTGCTGATAGTGCTTAATCACGGTTTCCAATTCGGTTTTCGTGGGAACAGCCGTTTCAGAATACATACTGTCGGGCAATGCCAGATAGTCTTTCCAGGCATCATCCAAATTACTTTCTAGTTCCTGATAGGAGGTGACTAACTGGCTCTTCAGATCTTCGTTGTGAATTTCCTGCTGTGCCAGCTTGGCGGTTTCCTCATCAATGCGCTGCATATTCCAGGTTTCCGAAACACCTTCACTGAAATAGATAATCACTTTGGATTGATCTTTGGTGAGACTATCTAGCCCGGTTTCCATCGTGATGGCATCTTCTTCGCCGACTTTCCAGGCGACGCGCTGATTCTTTTCATCAACGGCCCCCTTGAGCGACAGCGTGATGTCGCCGTCTTTCTTGTAGTAGGTTCCTGCGACGGCACCATTTTTCCCAACCGCCAGTTGCACCGTCACATCGACTTCTTCGGTGCCTTGTGGAAGGATCGCGAACACGCCGACAGACATCCATTCCGAGGCATCATCGGGTGGTGGTACACTCTCTGCGATTTGATCGGCTTGCGTTTCGTAATCACTCACGGAGGCGACTTGAACGCCGTCGTTGTAAACGTAGCCATCGTCAACGGTATAGTTATAAACGACAGGTGTCGCTGCGCTATAACCGATCCAGGCTGCGATGCCTCCATAGGTTGCCCAGGCCCAGGGCCGGTAACCATATCTGTGATAATGCTGGTATGGGTTGTATCGGTACCCGGGACGATGTCCGTGCCAGTATCCGGGTGGGTAGTAAGGTTTATTTCCATAGCCGGGCCGGTTTCCGGGTCGATTTCCTGGTGGTCTGTATCCAGGTGGCTTGCCACCGCCTGGTTTCAATCCTGGTTTCCCGCCGCCTGGTCGGTTTCCATTTCCAGGACGATTACCGTTCCCCGGTCGATTTCCAGGACCGTTGCCGGGACGATCACCTGGCTTGAGTCCTGGTTTTCCGCCACCGGGACGATTCCCGCTGCCGGGCCGGTTTCCACTACCCGGACGATTTCCGTTGCCGGGAGATAACCCCGGTTTACCTCCACCAGGCTTGGTTCCCGGTTTCGTTCCTGGTCTGTTTGATCCAGGCCGACTTCCGGGTCGGTTTCCACTTCCAGGTCGTAATCCGGGATTCCCCGAGCCGCTTCCTGGTCGTGTTGAAGGTCGTGAAGAACCGGGTTTACGATTTGAGAAATCGAGTGTTTTCCCCGGTTTTGATGCTGGTTTGGAAGGTCGCGCAGACGGTCTACTTGAAGAGGGCCGCTTGACAGATCGTGATGGTGTGCTCGGGCGACTCATGGACGGACTGCGTCTCGAACTCGAGGATGAACCTCGGGAGGGAGCCGGACGTGACGAACGTGATGCGCCACCACGGCTGCCGCCTCCGCGGGAAGCGCCACCTCCTCGTCCTCCACCGCCGCGTCCCCCTCTTTGGGCGAAACAATCGAGCTCGCAGATAAACATCATTGCGAGAAAAGTCATCGTTACTACAGTTATCTGTTTCATCAGTTCAGCCTGTTCAATCAAGAAAGAGGAGGCATGTCATCAATTGATTTATTTAGAGTCAAGTGCGGGAGGTAAGCGAATCACTTTCACTTGATCAATATCTGGTTCGTGTACGTTTCCGACAATTCTGTTTTGAGATTTCCAGAGAAAACGGTCTTCGTCGTTTTCGTCTAATGTGTATGTATTCGTCGCTGTCGCACGTGTGCCATCCTGGAGTACACCGACTTTCTTTACTACCCAGTGATTCCCCTGCCGCGACCAGTATCCTTCTGCCATTCCCCCGTCGGTATCGAAGGTCCAGCTTTTGATCTGTTTTCTGATCGGATCCCAGCCAACACGCTGTGTACCAGAGAGTAGAACCCGGCCTTTCAAATTGACTTTGAATTTTCGGAGAATGAAATTTTTATTCTTACTCCAGACGGCTGATGTATAAATGCTGGTGGAATCTTCCTGATCCACCCATTCACCAATCATCCATTCCAAAGGTTTTAAATGCTCATAATTCGAAGGGACTTCTTCTGCCGACTCACGTACGGAAGTCAGTAACCACTTTCCGTCTTTCTTGATGCGAATCGCAGAGAAACGTCCCATGACCGGTTTGCCTTCCGGTGCAGGGTCGACTTCTGAGGTACCGTCTATCAGCACGATATCAGGACGGAGAAAACGAATAGAATTCGCATGCACTTTAATTTTGCGTCCGTAACTGGAATGGAAGTAGTTCTCGAACTCGGCATGAATCGCATCACGGCCCACGTAATGTGTGCCGGTTTCATCGATGTAATCGCCGTCTTCATCCCACATTTCGGCGATGGCATTCGCATCACGATGGTTAAAGGCTTTCACAAACGCCTTATTCGCCACCTTGAGGGCAGACAGTTCAGAAGTTGAGTCGCTGGATACTTTAGAGACGGAGTCATCGGAAAAAATATCAGCGGCGACTGAGAGAGAGAGAATCAGCGCGAGACACACAGACAGCTTCATAACTTTGCTCCCCAAGACAGACATCCAATTTCAAAATGCCTGAACTGCAGATGAATAGGGTGGGAGCCTCCTTACAAAATTTGCGCGAACAATCATTGTCCGGTCTACCTAGTCAAGATAGGTCTGTATTTTGTATATGTCAACAAAAAGTAAGTAAGACGGTTAAATAAGACGGTTAAAATAGACAAACAACAGATGCCTGCCTTGTTTCTGTATCAATTCAGTCGGATCGGAACTATTTGATCTGAGGAGTCCTGAGCGGGAAACACCGATTCTCGGGTATTTGAATAAAATTTGAATTCTTCAGAATTCTATGGAATAAAGTAGTGAGATCGAGCCTCTTATTAGGCGATAGGGAGGTCTTGTTTGATTATCGAGAACAGGCCTGAAAACAGGGTTTCCTTCAAAAATGACTGAATCAAACCCGGTTTGTGAGATTCTCATACTTGCAAATCAGATATTCCATTGAGAAAACGGAGAACCGAGATGAAATTACTGTCGACACTTTTCACACTGTTGGGACTGACACTGTTTGCAACTGGTTGCACCAAGCCTACTGAGACACCAGCACCTGCTGAAACTCCCGCTGCCGAAACAACTGAAACACCAGCCGCTCCAGAAGAAGGCGGTGCCGCTAAACCTGAAGGTGAAGCTGCTAAGCCAGAAGAAGCTAAACCTGAAGCGAAGCCTGAAGAAGCAAAACCAGAAGCAAAGCCTGAAGCCAAACCAGAAGAAAAGAAACCATAATCAACGGTTTCTATCCACTTCTGTGTGATAAACAAAAAGCTCTCCTGATCATTCGGGAGAGCTTTTTTCATTTGGCTTCTTTAGAGAGCCTGCTTTTGCCATGCGGACGAGGCCCATTTCAATTGGAGTGATTCTCTGAGAGAATGCGAGCAGCCGCCAGCGTATTTTTCAAGAGCATGGCAATCGTCATCGGCCCCACTCCGCCGGGAACCGGTGTAATCGCTGAAGCAACCTCTTTCACAGAATCAAACGCGACGTCTCCCACCAGCTTGCCCTCAACGCGATTGATGCCGACATCAATTACAATCGCTCCGGGCTTGACCATGTCAGCAGTGACAAATTCCGGCTGGCCGATGGCGGCAATAATAATATCTGCCGAGCGTACGATCTCTTTCAGATTCTGAGTACGACTGTGACAGATGGTGACGGTAGCATCCGCGCCGACGCCGCGCTGAATCAGCAGCATGGCCATTGGTTTTCCCACAATCTCGCTGCGTCCTAAAATAACCGCATGCTTTCCCGCTGTCTCCATCTTGGTAGAGAGAATCATCTGCTGAATCCCATAGGGAGTACAAGGCAGATAACGGGGACGGCCCTGAACAATCAAGCCGACGTTTTCGGGATGAAAGGCATCGACATCTTTCAATGGATTCACGATGTCCAGAATCGCCGTTTCGTTGATATGCTTCGGCAAAGGAAGCTGAACCAGGATGCCATGCACGCCCGGGTCGGCGTTCAATTCCTGCACCAGCTCAATCAATGCGGCTTCAGTCGTCTCGGCGGGCAACCGCTTCAGGGTACTTTGGATGCCTGCTTTTTCACAAGCACGCTCTTTATTGCGAACATAAACAGCACTTGCCGGATCGTCGCCGACCAGAACCGCCGTCAAATGCGGGACAATCTGCGATTCCGCTTTGAGTTGCGCCACTTCCTGAGCGATCTGTTCACGAAACGAAGCGGAGAGGGCTTTGCCATCAATAATATCTGCGGACACGCTGTCAATTCCTTGAAAAAAACTTCCGAGATTGTCAGTTCGCCCACAACATAACGCATCAGCCGAAAATCTAAAACCACCCCAATAGAATTAATGTGAGGTAAAGGCAAATCGCGGCCATCACAGCAGCTACATAGTCGTCCGACATAATTCCCCAGCCTCCATGAATCCGATCAAAATATCGAACCGGCCACGGTTTCCAGATGTCAAACAGACGGAACCAGAGAAACCCAATCACCGAATACCAAAAAAACCGCAGATCGAGGGGCAAGTAAAAGACGGGCAGCAATACAACGGTAAATGCACCAATTTCGTCGAAAACGATACAGCCGGGGTCGTCCCGCCCGATAATTTGGGAGCCCCGATCACAAAGGTAAACGCCCACCAGAAACAGCACTGCAGAGACCAGAAGATAAACGGGCAAAGAAAGATTGAGCCACAGCATCCCCAAAACCAGCGGGGGCCCTAACAGGCTGCCGAATGTGCCGGGCGCCTTGGGAATCAGGCCGATTCCCAGCCCGGTAGCGAACAGCAGAATGGATTGCTTTTTGATGTTTCTCATTAATGATAAATATTCGATCAGCAAATTCTCTGCTGTGCAGGACAGGAAAAAGTCACTATTCAAGATAATCGAAGTCGTTTATACTCTACCTGGAAGCGATTTTCCCGGGTACAAATGAACAAACCGCTTTTATAAAGTGAGCTGTTACTGTAGAGATTAATCTCTACAATTCTGAGTGATCCCGTCTTTCAAAGTCATGAATCGTACCTGAATGACCAGAGATTGCCAATTGGATTCAAACTAAACCTACCCAGCCATTCAGAAACTCTTCCTGTGAAGCTGAATTCTGAATGTCATTACGATCATACCAATCAGGATTGAAGATATGACATCCCAAGAAGGCCCTAAGCTTTCCAAACTGGAACTTCTCAAAGAAGGCAGTCGCCAGCTTCGTGGTACTATTGCTGAAGAACTATTGAATGACAGCGATGAGTTCACCGGCGATTCAACACAGCTTCTGAAACACCACGGCACCTATCAACAGGATGACCGTGATCTCAGAAAAGCCAAGAATCCGGATGGAACCCGCAAGGGAAAAGCGTATAGCTGCATGATCCGCACGCGGGTTCCCGGCGGTAAAGCGACCGCGGAACAATTTCTGGCCGAGTTGGATTTATGCGATCAATACGGCGATGGCACCGTGCGTCTGACAACACGTCAGGGCTTCCAGTTGCATGGTGTAATTAAAGGCAACCTGCGCGCAGCGATTAAAGGAATCAATGATTCCAAACTGACGACCCTGGCTGCCTGCGGTGACGTGAACCGAAACGTGATGGCGTGCCCTGCCCCTTATAAAAACAATGCGATCTTCGACTCCATGCAGGACATGGCGTATGCACTCGCAGAACATTTGCGGCCGCAAACCACATCGTACTTCGATTTGTGGATCACGGACGAAGATGGCAACAAAACCAACGAGGCAGAGTTCCAGCCGGTCGAAGAACCGATCTATGGTAAAGTCTATCTGCCTCGAAAGTTCAAAATTGGCATTGCGCTGCCCGAAGACAACTGTGTCGACATTTACACGCAGGATATTGGCCTGCTGGCGATTGTCGAGAACGATGAAATCATCGGTTACAACTTCTACGTCGGTGGCGGCATGGGAGTCACTCCCAGTAATAAAAAGACCTATCCTGCCCTGGCTAAGCCGCTGGGCTTCGTGGAAAACGATCAGGTCCTCGCTGTTGCGGAAGCGGTGCTGAAAGTCCAACGTGACTTTGGGAACCGGGAAGACCGCAAACAGGCACGCATGAAATATCTGGTCAATAACTGGGGCATCGAAAAGTTCCGGGAAACCGTCGCCGAATACCTGGGCGCCCCCGTGGCTGCTCCCCGTGATATTGAAGTGACTGGAATCGATGACCACATGGGCTGGCACGACCAGGGGGATGGCAAACTGTTCCTCGGCGTGAATATCGAAAACGGCCGCATCAAGGATGACGGTAACCTCAAGATCAAGACAGGTCTCCGCAAGATCCTGGAGACATATCAATTCGAGGCTCGTATCACCGCGAAGCAGAGTATCATTTTCTGTGATATTGATCCTGCCGACAAGGAAGACATCGAGAAGATTCTGGCAGAGCATGGCATGAAACGCGCCGATGAACTGTCTGTGATTCGCCGTCTGTCAATGGCGTGCCCTGCCCTGCCGATGTGTGGTCTGTCGGTGACGGAATCAGAACGCGTCCTGCCGGATCTCATTACCGAGTTTGAACAAGAACTGACGCGTCTGGGACTAGAGGACGAGCAAATCTCAGTCAACATGACCGGCTGCCCGAATGGCTGTGCCCGCCCTTATGTTCCCGATATCGGGCTGGTTGGTAAAGCAGTTGGAAAATACACGCTGTATCTAGGTGGCAATTCTCTGGGGAATCGCCTGTCATTCATCTATGACGATCTGGTTCCGATGGGTGAAATCACAAGCCGGCTCTCGCCTCTATTGGAATACTACAAAGAAGCCCGTGAGGCTGGCGAATTATTCGGAGATTTCTGCCATCGGATCGGTAAGGATGCGTTGCAGGAAAAAGCAGGGCTGGCGGCGAAATAACATTCGAAGCCATTTCTAGACATTTTGCTGAACCTTTTACCGGCGAGGCTGTCCACCATTTTGACAAAATCAATCCGGAACGGGTTGACCATGAGTGATTCAGCAGGTAGATTATCTGCACAATCAGGCAGTCCTGCTGCCGAGACCAACGGTATTTTAAGTTAAAAACCCAATGCAAATTCACAATCGGCTAAACCAGAACCTACTACTAAACCTGCTATTCCAAGCCAGGTCTTAGGTTCTTTGTACGATTGTTAATCAAAAACAGCGAAACCCTGAGACCAGATTGGCCTCAGGGTTTTTTATTTTACCCACTGGTACTATTCTGGTCTCTCATTAGCTCCCCTGATCGGGAGCGGAAATTGATTCATGGAGAAAACCAATGTCCGATGACACAGTAAAGATTTTTGACACCACATTGAGAGACGGTGAACAATCGCCTGGTTGCAGCATGACAACCGCCGAAAAGATGAAAGTGGCGAAGGAACTTGTGAAACTGGGCGTGGATATCATTGAAGCCGGTTTCCCGATCGCCTCGCCCGGCGATTTCGAAGCGGTCCAGAAAATTGCCAATGAATTCGGCAGCCAGACCACGATTTGCGGATTGGCCCGCTGTCGCAAAGAAGACATCGACCGGGCCTGGGAAGCTTTGAAAGAAGCCGAAAAATCGCGTATTCACGTGTTCCTCGCGACCAGCTCGATCCACCGCGAACATAAATTAAAAATGAACAAGGAACAAATCGTAGAGACGGCCGTCGAAATGGTGAAACGGGCCCGCGATTATTGTCCTGATATTGAATTCTCACCTGAAGATGCTGCCCGTACCGAAAAAGACTTCCTGTGTGAAGTTGTCGAAAAAGCAATTGACGCCGGGGCGACGACCGTTAACATCCCTGATACTGTTGGCTACGCGACGCCGGCTCATTTTCACGATGTGATCGCAACACTGAAGAAGAACGTGCCAAACATCGACCGCGCCGTTATCAGCACCCACTGTCACAACGACCTCGGACTCGCGGTTGCCAATAGTCTGGCCGCTGTTGAAGCGGGCGCACGACAGATTGAATGTACGATTAACGGCTTAGGCGAACGTGCAGGAAACTGTGCTCTGGAAGAAGTCGTGATGGCATTGAAGACGCGTCACGATTATTACGGCGTGCATACCAATATCAACACCAAGCGGCTGTATCCGATCAGCCACCTTGTTTCAACAGTCACCGGAATGACCGTGCAACGGAACAAAGCCATCGTGGGGAAGAATGCATTTGCACATGAGGCAGGCATTCACCAGCATGGCATCCTTCAGGAACGGACGACTTACGAAATCATGCATCCGGATGATGTCGGTTACGTAGGCTCGAATCTTGTGCTTGGTAAGCATAGCGGACGCCATGCGTTCCGTGATCGGATCCAGACATTGGGGCACACGTTGGATGATGAAACATTCGAACGGATCTTCAAAGAATTCATCGTGTTGGCAGACAAGAAAAAAGAAATCTATGATTCCGATATTGTCGCTTTAATTGAGAATCAGGTGACAGACACGCCGGAAAAATGGAAAATCGTCCGCTTCCACACATCTGCCGGAACAGGCACGATTGCCACCGCGACGATTGAACTGGCGGATGAAAACGGGGAAATTCAATGTGATGCCGCGACCGGCGACGGCCCGGTTGACGCAGTGTTTCGAGCACTGGAACGGATTTCCGGAATCACAGGGATTTTGGAGCAATACCATGTTGGTAGTGTTTCCAGTGGAAAAGATGCGCAAGGTGAAGTTCGTGTGGAAGTCCGCATTAACGGGGAAATATTTACCGGCCGCAGTGTGAGCACAGACATCATTGAGTCCAGTGCCAAAGCCTATCTGCAGGCGATCAACAAGGCAGCCGCCAAACTGGAAAACTGAGAATACTTTCTTCACCCAAAGATGAGTCAGAAATGACAACCGACGATCCTGAATCACAGACCAAGAGTTTCAAAGGTAGAACGATTGTTCTAAGCCTGCTGATCTTTGGTCTGCTGATGTCAGGATCGCTGTATGTATTCCAGGCTGTGAATACGTTTCACTTTGCAGATACTCAAAATGCCCTGGCGAGAGAATTCCCTGAATCCCGACCGCGCGTGGAAGGGGGCCGACTCAAAGGCAAACCGGAAAACCCGCCCACCTTTCGTGTCACGCTGGCGGTTCCCTTCAATCCAAATGAGAATGACGCCGCTATCCAGAACATGGCTGATCGGATTCTGGAAATTGCCTCTGAGAACATGGATCTGAACCAATACGAGCAGGCCGAATTGCATTTTTACCAGGCGATTCCCGAACAGACAATTATCATGCGCAATGTCAAACGCGATCTCAAGACGTGGCAGGAGTAGCAGACTACAAACGAAAGTCCCCGCCAACCGTGTGTCGAACTCGTCGACAGGGACGTCGCTCAAGCCGACACCGCTGTCTCATTTCAATTTACGACTGCGCTCTCCTACTTCACCTTGCGCCCTGTTTTCCAGCTTCCAGACGAGAATCTTGAGGAATATTGCTGTTAAGTCATCACTGGCACACACATTGCAGCGAGTAAATATAAGCCTGTCATCATCATTGTTCCGAAAAGATCAAGTAGGCTTCCCTCCAGCCAAAGTGATGACGCCCGTCTTAATATTGGCTGGAGGGATAGCCATACTTGGATGACTCTCTTCCCCTCAAATCAGCTGAGTCGGATGCGAATTTTCAGTAAGCAGATCGCCTCTCTATCCAAATCTCTCTTCCGCGTCCCAGATACTCCGGCTATCATCGAAACAACATGTCTGACAAGACACCCCTGTTTCTTCAAACTGAGCCCGGACAGTCATGAATCCTACCCAGAATCGATTACAAACGAGTAAAGGATTCTGGTCTGTGATTGGCATGCTCCTGCTGATTCAATTCTGCCTGGGATTGTATTCCGCTCAAAAATTGACGGTGACCCACGACGAGTATTGGCATCTGCCCGTTGGTTTACTCGGCTGGGAAACGGGAAAATTTGACTACGATCGCTTGAATCCTCCCCTGATTCGAACCTGGTGTGCTCTGCCTCTGTTATGCACTTCAGCGGAAACTGGTAACCCAGCACACTTGGCTGATCCCGCGGATTACGGAGACGCCTTTCTCCAAGCCAACCCGAAACATTACCATCAGTATTATGCGCTCGGGCGGATTCCGATGCTCCTACTTTCCGTGGCGTCAGGTCTGCTGCTGGCTGTGTGGGCGCGGGAGCTGTTTGGATTAACTGCAGCCTATCTGGCGATCCTGCTCTGGACGATGAGTCCGAATATCCTGGCAAACGCGGCACTCGGTACACAAGACCTCGCGATTGCCGGATTCTTTCTGGCAACGGTCTACTGTGGTTGGAAGTTTGCGCGAGCCCCTTCCTGGAAATGGGCCTGGATCACTGGTCTGGTGTTGGGGCTGGCACAAGTCACCAAATATACGGCGATCCTGCTGGTGCCGATTCTGATCATACAATGGTTTCTGCTGCGGGTGAAAAATCCCGAAATCAAACATGAACTTCCTCGAAAAATGATCCTCGCCAGATGGGGTACACTCCTGCTGGTAAGTTGTTTTGTGTTGAATGCGGGCTATCTGTTTCAGGGCAGTTTTCAGCCGATCAACGCGTATCAGTTTCAGAGTTCCGAGCTCAAAGTTTTGAACCAGCTCCCTCTGCTACTGCAAAACATCCCCTTGCCGCTCCCTCGGGACTACCTTCTGGGATTTGACCTACAACGCTTTATCATGCAGCAGTCGCATCCTACGTTTCTAGATTCCGAATGGACGCTGACCGGGTTTCACAGCTATTACCTTTACGCTCTGATTTACAAGCTGCCTCACGGCATTCAGTTTTTGCTGCTGCTGGCGATTTTCCAATGGATCAAACAGCGGAATCAACCTGACTGCATGTCGCCCCGAACTCTGGGAATGCTGGTCACGCCCGTGGTGTTATTGGTCGGTATCGCCAGTTTTTCGAACAATCAACTGGGCCTGCGATACATTCTGCCCGTGTTTCCGTTCCTGTTTTTATTGATTGCCCCACTGGCAGAACAACTGGATCTTGAGAAGCACAAGGTCTTTTCCTACGCGATCATTGTCGCCGTTCTGACGCTACCTTTCTCACTTCGATTTGCTCCAGATCACCTGGCGTATTTTAATGAACTGTCTGGCGGACCTGAAAATGGCGGCATACACCTGATCGATTCGAATCTTGATTGGGGGCAAGACTTGTATCGGCTGAAAGACTATCTGCAACAGCACAAGGTGGACGACCTCGGGCTGGCTTATTTTGGCACCGTGCCTCCTTCTACACTGGGCATCCCCTATCGCGTGCCGCCCGAGTTCCATCCTGAACCGGGGACCTATGCCATCAGTGCCAGTCTTTTGCAGGGACGCCCCTATTCCATTCGCAAACTGGATGGCAGCCGGCATAACCTTGGCAATGACGCGCTCGGTTACTTCCGATTCTTCAAACCAAAGGCACGCCTGGGATATTCGATCAATGTTTATGAACTCAAGCCCGAAGATGTGATTCGCTGGCAAACAGCGATAAGCCGGGTTCAGAGGGGACTTCCCATCGACTAATCTGTCGGTCTGAAGTTATTCAAACGGTAAGTCGGTTGATGTATCCAGCTCCATCTCTCGCAGCAGATTCAGATATTGCTCGCGTGTATTAATATTTTGCAGTCCCTGCAATTCAGGATCAACTTCGCGAAGTTCCTCAACATCCAGAAAACAGGTTTCCACAGTCTCAGCCAGATCGAGGGGCCGGCGTTTGTTTTCGCTTAATAATTGCTGAATCAATTCGACCAGGGATGTCCGATAAACGGCAGCCAGAGGATGAACCCATTTTCCTTCCCGGACCATTGCCAGCTGATTTTTTCCCAACCGGGAAATGATCATTTGCATGAACTCAGCTTGGATCAAAGGGGTATCACAGCCAGTGACGTATGCGGCATCACATTGATCTTTCAAGACTTCCAGCCCGTGTCCAATGGCGGACAGCGGGCCAGCTGCTGTTTCCCGATCATAAACGATGGTGACTGATTTCGACAGCGCGGGTAGCTCCTGCTCTCGGGAGGCGATCACAATCAGAGGGGAGACAACGGAAGAAACAATTCGTACAACTCGTTGTAACATGAGTTCATTTCCCACTGGCAATAACGCCTTAGGATAATTCATGCGAGAACTTTCTCCTCCACAGAGAATGATGCCGCCGATCTTCATTTCTTCGTTTGAGTTTGACATATTCCCGCAGGTAACTTACAAAAAGGATTCGAAAACAGCAGTTTAACACAATACAGAGAAACGATCTGAAAAATGAGTGATCAGAATTCTGAACAAGGCCCCTGGTATCAAGATGGATTACAATTTACCTGTACTCAATGCGGTAATTGTTGCACGGGAGATCCCGGTGTCGTGTGGGTCGATGATTCAGAAATCGAAGCCATTGCAGAAGTAACGGGTAAATCAAAGGGGGAAATCTTATTGATGCATACCCGACTGTACGCAGGGCGGCGTTCATTAACAGAATTTGCAAACGGCGACTGTACTTTTTTCGATCCAGAGAAACGAGGCTGCACCATTTATGAAGCGCGCCCCACACAGTGCCGTACCTGGCCGTTCTGGAACTCAAACCTTAAGAATAAAGCAAGTTGGGACTCTCTCTCACCCGGCTGTCCAGGTGCAGGCAAAGGCGCGTTTGTCAGTTTTGAAGACATCCAAAAGCGAGCCACACAAACAGACTTATAGTTTCTGATTTTGCTTTGCTTTTGATGATGCTAAGCAGACCCGTTATTTCGAATCGCTTTTCATTTCTCCATCCTTCTGACTCAACTTACGACGTCGAAATATCGTTTGAACTGCCTTGAAGCGTGTGACAGAGGCGATGATTCGCCGTTAAATAAGTATCGATTCATAAAGGATTTGTAGCTCTCGATTACTGCAAAAGTCACTCTCCAGCGCGCTTTTTTCAAATTTAGTGAGAAGTTTGTAAAAAAATCCTCGCGGCTTCAACTAGGGAGTCTAACAAGACTACGAATGTTTGAATTGTCTAATAATCCACAGAATACAAAAAACTCTATCTAACTGATTTCAAATGAGTTACACAATATCAGAAACCCTTGACGCCATAAAAATCAGACAAGAAATGAGTGTGTAAGAATTACCGTCATCTGGTGTAATTTCGTATAACATCAGTCTGTTTCCAGTGCCTTGCCAAAGATCGGTCTTGACTTACTGTTCAATTGTGGGAAATAATCTATCATGACACTAAGTCGTGTAACCCATTACAGTTGAGACGGCTCATGAGTGCCCAGCGGAAGGGCATAGCTGTCCGACGGCTTCTCAAAATTGGGAGAACCCAGTCGTGACGAAAAAAGAAATAGTCAAAGTGATTTCGGAAGAGATTGGTTTGACACAGCTCAAGACAAAAGAAATTGTGCAAAAAACGTTTGATGCGATTGTTGACACACTGGTCACAGACAAACGCATTGAGCTCCGCAACTTTGGCGTATTTGAAGTCAAAAAGCGGGCAGCACGAAAGGCAAGGAATCCTCGCACAGGTGATCGTGTCGACGTAGAAGAAAAATACGTCGTAACGTTTAAGCCTGGCAAGGAAATGGAAAAGCGTGTGCGAAACCTGGAAGAAGAAGCGGCACGACTTAAGGCTGCTGCTTCTCAACCTCAGGTGAGTGCTCCTGCGGCATTACAGCCTCAGCAGACACCACCAGCGGCTCAGCAAACTCCAGGTTCAACACAGGGAACCCCACAAGTAGGAACTTATAATAACGGTTCTTATCCTTCGGGAACTCAGCATACGCCTTAAACCTGTTTGCTAAAGACTTTACTGCTGAAAGAACTGGTATGAACTTTCTCATAGCCGGCCTGTTTTGATTGTACCGAAACAGACCGGTTTTTTTATTGCTTCAGCCACCTGCATTTCTTGACAACCATCGCCAATACCTGATGGTCCCCACCTTTCCCTTTTAAGTCCAAGCAAAGGGGAATCACCTCAACTTATACCGACGTTGGATCAACAATAATGAATATTTGTTCCGTAAACGGCTTTGTTTCCAACGTTAGTCTCCCATTTCATGCCTGATAAACCGATTTACCACAATAATTGGAATAATCCGTATTTTTTACCAAAGTCTCCTGATCTGATTGTCGATAAAACGAACTAGAGGAAATTAAAGGTGGTATTTATAATCCCGCCTCTCTCCTCGAATTACATTTCAGCACTTTAACCCCTTCGATATTGGTTTGATGCCTTTCATTCAATGGTTTGAATTAAGGGATCGTTGCCTGGGATCAAGACCAGCACAAATATGGCACGACCATATCATGGAGAAAAAAATGCGTAAGTTCCTATTGGCCAGCATGTTAATTGCAATTTCACTCACTCAGGTTGGATGTGTGGTTCCTATCTACTCATCCTCACGAGATGATCGTGCTCGTCAATTAATTTTCCAATCAGAAAGCATGCGACATATCCCCAAAATCTGGGAACGGATCTGGGGGCTCGATATGCCTGATGTTGCGACGCCCTATCGAACTCACGGTGGCGTGATTTAAAATACGTTACTGGTTAAGCGCATGACCTTACCGGTCTGTTCAATTCGCTCCCGATTCATTTGAACAATCGAAATCGATAAAATCATTCACAGCTGCCGAACATTCGTTTTCGGCAGCTGTTCTGCGTTTAAGGATCGTGTTTTCAAGGGCACACTTACTGGTCCTCACACTATCAGAACGCTAAGATGAGCGTCTGGGGCCGTTAGATCCCCTTCACAGTGCCAATGATTCAAGAACCGACTTCCCTATGCGGCGATTGGCAGGGCACTTCTTTCAATAACTAAATAAAAGAACGATCATGCAGGCTTTAGCTGCAACGCGGACGATTATTCGATGAATGCCCCGACACAAACGGATCTATTATCAGTTACACTGAACCGTCTTACTTTGAAAAACCCGATTCTGGTCGCATCGGGAACATTCGGCTACGCGCGCGAAATGCAGCCCTTTCTCGATTTTTCCAAGCTGGGCGGCATTATCCCCAAGACGATCACTACAGAACCACGGATCGGAAATCCGCCACCACGTACGATAGAAACCAGTGCCGGTCTCTTAAACTCAATTGGCCTGGATAATGACGGCATCGATCTGTTTCTGGAAAAGCATCTGGACTATCTTGCTTCGCTGGAAACCGCTTTGATTGTCAACATCGCAGGACGCAGCATAGACGAAATGGCCGTCATGGCGTCCCGGCTTGACGTATTTGGAGATCAGATCGCCGCGCTGGAATTGAACATTTCCTGCCCGAATGTCAGCGGGGGCGTCGATTATGGAACGCAACCCGAGCTGACGGAAAAGATGCTCAAACAAGTCACCGAAAGCTGCCAGTTGCCGATCATTGCCAAACTGACGCCGAATGTAACGAGTGTCGTGGACATCGCACAAGCGGCTGCTTCCGGTGGAGCCGATGCCGTCTCGCTGATCAATACGGTACAGGGGACCGCCATCGACTGGCGACGCAGAAAGCCCATTCTGGGAGGGGTTTTTGGAGGTCTCAGCGGACCTGCAATTAAACCGGTCGCCTTGCGAGTCGTCTGTCAGGTCGCGCGGGCGGTTGAGATTCCAATCATCGGCGTCGGCGGTATTTCTAATATCGATGACGTGATGGAATTCCTGGTCGCAGGCGCTTCAGCGGTTCAAATCGGGACGGCAAACTTCTACAATCCCGGCTTGGCGACGCAACTCGTTGGAGAGCTGGAACAGATTGTTCTCGAAGAAAAATGTTCCCATGTGAGTGAACTTGTAGGCGCGCTGGTATATCCAGAAAAATAATTCACCAACAACTCCAGCCCCTTTCAGTAACTCTATTTCCACTTTCAACAGATTTTACAACGATAAAGAGAATCAGCGCATGCGAGTGTTATCAGGAATCCAGCCAACGGGCCGTTTTCATTGGGGCAATTATTTCGGGGCGATCAAGCAGTACATCGACCTGCAGGATAATGAGCAGGCGTTCTACTTCATCGCTGATTTACATGCGCTGACCACACTTCGCAATGCGGAGCGACTGCGACAGAATACCCAGGAAGCCGCCATCGATTTGCTGGCGTTGGGACTGGACCCCAAACGGGCGACGCTGTTCCGCCAGTCTGATGTGCCTGAAATCACCAGTTTGACCTGGATCCTGATGACAATCACTCAAATGAGTCTGCTGGAAAAATGTCATGCCTACAAGGATAAAAAAGCAAAAGGCATCGCCGCGGATGCAGGGCTGTTTACCTACCCGGTTTTGATGGCAGCCGATATTTTACTTTATGACAGCGACATGGTTCCTGTCGGCCAAGATCAGGTTCAACATGTCGAAGTCACACGCGATCTGGCACAGCGTTTCAATACCCTGTTTGGAGAAACTCTGACACTTCCGAAATCCCAAGTCCTGGATACCTCAGCCAAAGTACCGGGAATTGACGGCGAGAAAATGTCAAAAAGTTATAAAAATGTGATTGAGATCTTTGAGGCTCCCACAAGGCAACGCAAAAGAGTCATGTCGATCAAAACTGATTCGGCAACGTTGGAAGATCCCAAAGACCCGGATAACTGCGCTGTGTTCGCCTTATACAAACTGTTTGCGGATGAAACACAGCAAGCAGAGTTAGCACAACGCTATCGAGCGGGGGGCATGGGCTACGGCGACGCGAAACAGGCGGTGCATGATGCGGCGCTGGAATACTTCGGAGCTGCCCGCGAACGCCGAGAACAATTAGCGGCAGATACGGATACCCTCAACGATATTCTTGCGGAGGGAGCCCGCCAGGCCAGGGAAAAAGGCAAGGAAGTGCTGGACCGGGTTCAAGCAGCCTGCGGGCTGGGTTCAACTCATTTATCGAAATGAATCTTATGCCGGACCAGCCTTTAGCTTCTCAACCTGCTCAGCGGCATTCTACTGCCGGTTATGTTCAATGGCTCATCATATCATTGATTCTGATCACGGCACTGTCTCTGCTGGCGGTTCATCTTCCCGATCGACTGAAGCTACTGCTGGTCTATGCTGTGGTGTATGGATTGATCTCCGGTGGCGCATTGACAACCTTAGCCATCAAACTGGACATACCTGTCAAACGAACACTCATTCTTTCCATTGTCTGTTTGACGATTTTCGGACAGTCGCTGATCCTGTATTTATCACATCAGCGCTATCAGGAAGCCACCCAGAGGCAGTTTCAAGCGGATCAGACATCAATAGTCATTGAACGGATGCTAAGGACAGGAGAGCCACCAGAGGATCCCAAGGCACGCAAAGAGTATGAACAGGTCGTCGAACAGTTTCAAAAGGCGAAAGCAGAACGTAGAGAGAAAGAACAGCAACTGCTTGAAATTTCCTCTTACCTGCAGCATCGTATTTCTCCGATCGCCAAGCTGAAATCTCCCTGGCCTCAACTCTTCTGGCTACTGGAACTCATTTTCTGTTGCCTGGCAGCAATCTGGGCGAGCCTACAAGTTGCAAAACCGGAGCCGGAATCCCCCACCGATCAGGGCCAGGATGAAACGGTGAGTTGAATGCCCTCCGGCCTCATGGTAGCTTGATAGTATGCGCGAGTTGAAAATACTCTCTAGCCGTTGATCTCAAAACCTGAAAAAGGTGCGACCAATGTCCGACCTCTGTTTACGCCCGATCATCCTGTTCGTCTTGCTGCTGACCCAGTTCCCGTTGGGATCAGCCGAAGCCAGTGATTGGCCGATGTGGCGCATGAATCCACAACGATCGGCACACACAACAGAAACCCTTCCAAAATCACTTTATGTTCAATGGGTGCATCAACTCCCTCCGCTTGAACCAGCGTTTAAGAATGCGCGGTTGCAGTTTGATATCGGCTATGAACCCGTCGTTAAAAACGGGATCCTGTTTTATGGATCATCGAGTTCCAATTCGGTCACGGCCATTGATGTTGCATCTGGCAAGGAACTCTGGCGGTTCTTTACTGATGGCCCCGTTCGTCTGGCTCCCGTTGCCTGGAACGACTCGGTCTACTTTGGATCAGACGATGGGTGCCTGTATTCGATTGCAGCAAAAACGGGAAAACTGCAATGGAAATTCCGAGCGGTCCCTTCAAATCGACTGATTCTCGGCAACCGTCGTCTGACTTCGGTCTGGCCGGTCCGCGGGGGTCCTGTCATTGAAAACGACACCATTTATTTCGCAGCAGGGGTCTGGCCGTTTGAAGGCGTCTTCATCTATGCTTTGGATACAAAGACGGGCGCCACGAAGTGGGTCAATGATCGGCTGGGCTTTATTTATGGACAACACCCGCATGCCGCCGAGGCGTTTGGGGGGGTGACTCCTCAGGGTTATCTCGTGATTTCCGAAAATGAATTGATTGTCCCCTGCGGAACGGCGTTCCCCGCCCGACTCAATAAAGCGACCGGAGAACTCATTCAGTTCGAGCTCCCGAAACCAGGACGCACACCTGGCGGATGGTTCACCACTGCAGGCAAAGCAGCCCGTCGCGGTGAGACGAAGCTTGAGAAAACAGAACTGCTCTTTGACCGGGATGTAAATTCCGCGCGCCATGAAAACGGACAAAACTATGGTCCTGATGGGAAACGAGGCCTGCGTCAACAAATCCAGGCAGGTCAAAAACAGCTCGCTTATGACAAACCAATTCCGGGAGTGACCGGAAAAGTCCACTCCCTGCTCGTGGCAGCGAACCGATTATTCGTTGTCACACTGGAAGGAAGTCTCTACTGTTTAGGCCCGGATAAAAAAGCACCTCAGACCTATATTTCTCCCATTACTGACCCTAAAAAACGTAATCCGGCTCCGACATCTACCGGCACACCAGCCGTGATTTCGGATCGTCTTGCTGCCGGCGGTTACGTCTTCCTCGCAGGCATTCCTGATGAAACGCTGATGCAAGGATTGCTTGGCCATAAGAGCCTGCAAGTCATTGGATTGGATACCAACGCTGATCGAATCGCGACGCTTCGCCAGGCTTATCATGCAAAAGGCAGGTCGGCTTCGGAACTCTCATTTCTTCCGGGCACTTTGAACGACTTTGCACTGCCGGCATATTTTGCGCAACTGATCATCACTTCGGAACCACAACAGTCAGGCAGCGATTCTTGTTCACAACTGGTTTCAAAACTCTATCCCTCACTCCGCCCTTATGGAGGCTGTCTGCTGATAAAATGCACGGAGCAAGCACACTCTAAACTGGCAGAGGAATTCAAAAATTTATCTCAGGCACGGATCTCCCGCAAAGAAGGATATACGGTTTTTGAGAAAGTGGGCGCGCTTCCAGGCTCATCGAACTATACCGGCGGCTGGTCGAGTCCGGATGAACTGGTGAAAGCACCGGTGGGTGTTCTGTGGTACGACGACAGTGTCGGCAACTTTAAACGCGCCCCCCAACCACAGTTTGTAGACGGCGTCATGATTTCCCATTCCAAGTACTGGCAGGGTTACCCGGCTGGAATCCGTCCCCCCTATAAACTGCTCGCGCCTCAATTTTCCGATGTCTATACTGGCAGAAAGTTAAATGAAACAGAGGCGAAAACGTTAGTCGCAGATTTACCGACGCTGGACCGAGACCAAAAACAACCAAGCCAATATCGGCCCCCGTATCAGAAAAATGACTGGAGCCCTGCCCCACCCGTGATTGGAGAACGCACCAATCCGCTAACAGGAAAATCAGAGCCCCGCGCGTTTCCCAAAAGTTATGGTTGCGATGGCGGCGTTGATTACAGCTACCTCTATACCATGCGATCGGGAACCGCTGCCTTTTATGACAAACGCGTGGAGAGTGGGACGATCCACATCAGTGGCCCGCGCTCTGGCTGCACGAACAGTATTGTGCCTGCGAACGGACTGCTAAACGTCCCCTATTATTTTCAGGGATGCACGTGTAGTTATCCGCTCCCCGTCGGCCTCTCGCTGATTTCATTGCCGGAGACGCACGAGCAATGGATGGTCTGGGGCAAAAGTGAGGTCAAAGATCTGCAGCGAGTCGGATTAAATTTTGGTGCCCCCGGCGATCGCATGACCCATCGAGGCACACTCTGGCTGGATGTCCCCAGTGTCGGTGGTCCTTCCCCAGAACTGGAACTGGCTGCCCAACCCAAAACGATCCAGCCGTTTTATGAACATGCCTTGTGGATCGAAGGGGGACGTGGCTGGCCTTGGGTGGGTGCATCTGGAATCACCGGAGTTGATCAGATCACTCTGAAGAATATCAAACCCGATGATTACACACTGCGACTTTATTTCCGAGAACCTGAGTTCTCTACGCCGAAAAAACGGGTCTTCAGCGTGAACTTAGATGGGAAGCCGCTCATCAAAGACCTCGATATTTTTCGCGAAACAAATTCACAACAAAAGATCCTGGTGCGCGAGTTCCCTCAGATCTCGCTGAGTGGAAACCTGAACCTGACTTTTACCGCCAGCGCAGGAACACCTCTGATTTGTGGTGTAGAACTGGTCAAGAACAGCCTGCCTTTGGACACGCTTGTAGAGTTACCGAACCGAAAACCGGAATTACTCAGAAAAGAGTAATTCCGTGGTCGATTAAAAATCACGGAAGGGACCACGCGGTTCCGACTCTGCCATCTCTTTTTTCCAGTTAGCAAAGTGGGCTTTCATTTGCTTCAGTTTTTCGGGATGTGTTTTGGAAAGATCATGCTTTTCACTCACATCCTTTGAAAGATCAAACAGGCCATTTCCTTTTGCCGATTCCAACCACTTCCAGTTGCCGACCCGCGCGGCTATATCAGCCCGGCGTTGCCAGTACATTTCTTTTCGTGGAGAATCAGCCTGCCCCATCAGTGTCGGCAGCATATCGTAACCGTCAATGACAATGTCTTTGGGCAGCGGCAAATTGGCTTCTTTGAGGAAGGTCGGAACCAGTTCCAGCGAAGTCAGCAGGCCTTCGTTGACGGTGCCTGCTTTGATTTTTTTCGGGTAACGTACGAGACAGGGAACACGGATTCCGCCTTCGAACATCATCCCTTTTTTGCCTGTAAGCGGCGAATTATCGGAACCACCTCCGCCTCCATTATCGGAAAAGAAAACGACAATGGTATTGTCGGCGATTTTATATTCGTCGAGCAGATCCAGAACCTCGCCAATCGCATCATCCATGCAGGTGATGGAGGCGACGTATTCCAGTCGTCGTTTACTGGGAGAAACGCCTTGCTTGATGGCCGGTCCCTTGGGAGTTTCCCGATATTCATAGCGACCCGTTTTTTTCTTCTTAACCAGTGTATCCTTTAAATGCGGATACATCTTTTTGTATTTCTCCGGAGCCTGAGCACCGCCGCGGATACGGGGATCGAGACTGGATGCACCATGCGGTGCGTTGAACGGCAGATAGAGAAAGAATGGCTTTTGATGATTCTCTTTCACAAACCGAACGGCTTCTCGTTGAAACAGGTAAGTGCAATAGGTGCCTTTATCCTCTTCGGTCGGTTGATTGTTGCGAAACATGGAAGGCACGCCGTAACGCTCGTGCGTAAAATAATCGACGCCGGTATTACTGAATCCGTAGAAGTCATCGAAGCCCCGTGCCAGAGGCAGGAAGCGTTTATGCACACCCAGATCCCACTTGCCATAAATTCCGCTGACATAGCCGGCCTGTTTTAATAACTGAGGCAACAATTTTTCACGCACATCCATACCACCAATGCGTTCGAAGCTGACCTCGTACTCTTCAGGTTTGTACTTGTAGCCGTAGTCGGGTGCTTCGTTGCGAATCATGTCGTAAACACCATTTCGCTGTGGATAGCGGCCTGTCAACAAACTGCCTCGACTGGGTGTACAGGCTGGCCAGGTGACATAGAAGTTGGTGAGCTTGGCACCTTCTTTTGCTAACCGGTCGAGATGGGGCGTGATGACTTCCTGACTGCCGAAGCAACCCAAATCTTGATATCCCTGGTCATCACTGACGATCAATACAATGTTGGGAGGTGCTTCTGCAGCACTCAAGCAGAGGCTTGACAGTAGCCAGAAACTCAATACCAGTGACAGACCCCTGACAATTTGACGACTACTCTGTTGCATCTGATCTCGATTCATAGCTGGTCTTCTTGGTGAAATAATAGAAAATAGCTTTAGTACATTGATCACTTCCTTTAGAATAACAAACACACTCAAGGAAACACAATTCACTGACTCAAGGGCCGCCTTAATGAAACTTGTTTTACACCTCTTGTTGATCATCATATGCAGTTTGAACACAACGATGACCGAATCAAGCTTGAGAGCTGAAGAAAAAGCATTCACGCCGACCGGGCTTCAACTTTACTATGGTAACGATTCCAAAATTCTGGACACGATGCAACAGCGAATGCGAAAAGGTCAGGTTGTCGTGATTGAATTGCGCAACCTGAGTAAGGAACAAATTTCCGCAATTGTAAACAGCAGCCGTCAGGCAGGTTCCAAAGTCCTTGCCTACATTAGCATTGGCGCACTGGGACATCTGGAAAGAGCGAATTTTGAACAATATCTAAAAGATCGCAATGTCTCCAAAACATTGGACAACATGATCCTGGAGAAAAATCAAAAGTTTGAAGCCTTGCGAATTGATGTGACGGAGTCTATCTGGCGCGAATTTCTGATACAAAGAATCAAACGTATCTATAATCAGAATGTTGATGGTCTGTTTCTGGATGCTGTGGACACCTGCGATCTGTATATCAACCGAAAGGAGTGGCCGATTTCGAGACGGGCGGAAAGTGTTAAAGTGATGATCGGTCTGATTCGAATGATCAAAGCAATGGCACCAGAAAAATTTGTCATGCAAAACCGAGGCCTGAATTTGATTGGAAAAAACGTTTTCGTGGGCGATGCCACCGGTGTTTTTATCCCCGGTCTGGATCTCGCACATTTTCACCCAAATAACCCGGATGGATTACTTTGGTCGGGGGCCTACACTGATTCCAGTGCCTGGATTGCCAGTAAAGAACGGGACATGATCCAGATTCGAAAAAACGGTTTTACTTCGGTATTCACGTTAGGGTATGCCGACTCGGCAGTTGACCGGAAGCAATTCTTTCAGAACAGCCGCGCTGCGGGGTTCATTCCTGCCTGGGGAAGTTCAAATATGAAGCTGCATGAGGAACTGACACAGGAAGCCAATTCTGAATGAAAAGCCTCAAATCATAAAGTCGGTTTCGCGTCCCAGTACTCGATCTACCAGATCCTGAGATAAGTCGATGGCGGGCGACTGTTTTCCGGAAACATCAGTCGGGTTAATACCACAATACTGTGACCAGGGTCCCAGGTGCCGCCAACGCCCGGCGCGATTCGGTTCGCTTTCCATGACAGGCGTCGTGCACCGATTGCAGCCGATGGTTGGATAGCCTTGCTTATGAAGCGGATTTGTGATGACCTGATTCTCATTGAGATAGGCTTGAAATTCATCCTTGGATAAGCTTGCCAGGATATTCACACGCAGACAATTCATGGCGGGATCAATCGCCAGAATCGGCACATTGGCACGCTGCCCTCCATCGGCACGACGCAGACTGCCAATCAACGCATCGTACTGGTCGGCGACCTGAAGCAGTGGTTGTGTCTTTCGCAAATCACAGCACTGCTCCTGACCTTCAACCGAAAGGTACAAGACTCCCCGTTCGTCAGTCTGTTCCTGTATGGTCTGAGCTGGTTCCAGAGTGACGATCTTTAAGCCGTACTCCTTGACGAGTCGATCTCGCGTATCCAGAGTTTCCTGAAACAAGACACCGGTATCGACAAACAGAATCGGAAGATCCGCTTTGATCTGGCTGAGCATATGAGCAACGACACAACCCGCACGCTGCATTGACGACAATGCTGCCAGTCTGGTACCAAACATTTCCTGAGCCCAATGAATCAGCTCAAGAGGAGTTCGTTCTTCAAATGCTTCGTTAAGATCTGCTAAATCGGCTTGAGTCAGACGTGCCATTCAAGTATTCCTGCTGCGATATTTCCCCAGCGTTAATGCGAAGAGAAAATCGCTGAATTTGAAACATATTCCTGCAAATGTAGTGCGAAATCGACTTTGACCACATTATTTTCAGGAATTGTAACGAACCACCAAGAATACCTCAATGCGCGCAAGAACGGGTTCTAGCTCAAACAGGGTGAAATTGATCACGATTCACTCCAAACCGTTTCAGGACAGTTGGAAAATCAGGCCAGTAGACGTTCCACCTTGGGAAAACGAGAATCTTCCAGCTGAAAGAATTCCTCTTTGTTCAGATCGGCAATGCTGTCGACCACCAGATCTGGCTGATAGGCGTAATAATTGAGATCAGTCAGCGCAGTTCCTCCTGAGAGCACCAGCACAGAACGATAGCCCATTTCCACGCCTCCCAGAATATCCGTTTCCATTGTGTCGCCAATCATGGTGGTCTGAGCGGAAGAAATCCCCAATTCCTGTCGAGCACTTCGCATCATGACGGGGCTCGGCTTTCCTACACTAAAGGCTTTTTTCTTCGTAGCCGCTTCCAACATAGCCACAATCGCTCCACAGCCTGGCCTGAGACCATTTTGCGTAGGACAGTTCGGGTCCATATTTGTGGCAATGAGTTTTGCCCCGTTTTCAATCATGCGTACCGCGGCTTCGATCATCTCAAAATTCATCGATCGGCCTTCGCCTACGACAACATAATCGGGATCATGATCGACGATCGAATATCCGTTGCGGTGGAGTGCATGTAACAGGCCACCCTCTCCGATGACATATGCCGTCCCGTTGGGTTTACTCTGCGCCAGGAATCGAGCGGTCGCCATGGCACAGGTAAAGATATGCTCTTCTCCAACCGTAATTCCCATGCGAGACAATTTTGTGACTACATCGCGGCGGGTTCTCTGGCTGTTATTCGTTAAAAAAATAAAAGGCAGATCGCGCTTCTTTAATTCATTGATAAAATCGACTGCCCCTGCAATCAGGTCAGTCCCTCTGTAAATGACACCATCCATGTCAATCAAGTATCCTGGTAACATCGCTTTCGGTCCTTGAATTAATAAAATTTGAGTCGGAACTCATGTGGGATATCTTCAGATGCTGGAGCGCTCACTGAAAGATTCAGTGTTTGAATCGGGTCATGGAAGACTGTCTGTTAACTACAGACCAGGGTGCTGTCTATTTTTGAACTCCAAATTGACCATTAGAACAATTCATTTTGATTTGCATCTGCTGAAGCGTTTTAGCGCATTTAAAACAAAACATACCAGAGGGACTTCGCAATTGCTGTGCCGGACTTGATCCGCTGACACAATCAGACAAGCTTCATCATATCCGTAACCCGTTTGCCTATCTGACGTTTCTAGTTTTCTTCGTAATCAGGATTGATCTAAAAACCATGAAATCTTTATCAAGACCTCACACACACGCATCGCGATAGACTTAGCATTTAAGCGAAGCTGCACAGGAAATAGACACGAACCGATGCGGGAACAAACAGAGCAGGCAGGCTGATTTCCAGAGCCCGCTAATAAAAAACCCCGGCTGTCTAAGTCTTAGACAACCGAGGCCGCAACCAACAATTTTTCAAGATGGGAGAGTGCCTTCCCACATCATTCCGACTTAGCTACATCCTGGATCTCAATCCGCTTGGGTTGCATTTCCAGCTTTTTCTCCAAGACTACAGTCAACACACCTGCATCCAGTGTTGCTGCCACTGAACCCGGATCGACCCAGTCTGGTAGCTGGACAACACGTTTGAACTTGCCATAGCGGCGTTCATTATGCAGATATTCACGGCCTTCGACCGACTTTCTTTCTCCTGTCAGAATCAGATGACCATCTTGAATATCCAATGAGAGCTCATCCTTATTCATCCCCGGCACATCCAGAGCAACATGATACTTACTATCCTCTTCCCAGACCGAGAGGGGAGAATAAGCGCCTTCGACACCCGGAAATGACTTTCCGAACAATTGATCGAACGCATCATCTAAATCAGAACGAAGGTTGGCAGAAAAAGGGAATCCTAATTTGTGTGTACGTGTTCTTAACATGAAATTTGCTCCTTAGAATAATCGCCGACATTATTTTAGTTTCAAGGCCTCAAGTTTTGTTTCTCACTCAGTCCTGAGTAACCTATGACATAGCACACAGCATGCCATATTTAGCAACCACAAAAACAATTCCCCCATAATCAATTACTATTAAACAACTTACCGTCCGAATAAACACTCGATCCATTTACCCTGCAACACAAAACCACCTCAAAGAGATGCCGTTTTGGCACACTCTCCGATTGCCGCGAAGGTGCCATTTTGGCACCACCGTTATCCAGACGTAAAAAAACTCGCAGCAAACCAACTGATTTACTGCGAGTTAAATCGCGTATTCAAGAACGCTAAGCTAATCACACTTACGCGTTATAGTAGAGATCAAACTCATAAGGATGAGGGCGTAAGCGAATCGGATCCAACTCTTCAGTTCGCTTATGCTTAATGAAGGAGCTGATCAAATCTTCGCTAAAGACGTCGCCAGCAGTCAGGAAGTCGCTGTCTTCTTCCAGAGCAATCAATGCTTCATCCAAAGATTTGGGAGCAACATTGGTTTCGGCCAACTCTTCTGGAGTCATGTCATAAATGTCACGATCCAATGGCTCACCAGGGTCAACCTTATTCTGAATACCGTCAATCATCGCCATCATCAGAGCGGTAAAGCTGAGATAACCATTGGCAGTGGGATCAGGACAACGGAACTCAACCCGCTTCGCTTTAGGGCTGTTGGAATACATGGGAATGCGGCAGGAAGCAGACCGATTTCGCTGACTCATTGCCAGGGTCACAGGAGCTTCAAAGCCTGGCACCAGACGGTGGAAGCTGTTGGCGGTCGGGTTCGACAGTGCAATCAAAGCGCGGCCGTGTTTGAGGATACCACCAATGGCATGCAGCGCCAGTTCGCTCAAACCTGCATAGCCATCGCCGTACATCAATGTATCTCCACCTTTCCAGAGAGAGATATGAGTATGCATACCGGAACCATTGTCTTCAAAAACAGGTTTCGGCATGAAGGTCACAGTTTTGCCATTGCGTTTGGCAACATTCTTGATGATGTACTTGTACCACATAAACTGGTCTGACATCAGGAGCAGTGGTGAAAATTCCATATCAATTTCACACTGACCGGCAGTCGCCACTTCGTGGTGATGTGCTTCAACCACAATGCCGACATTTTGCAGTTCTTCAACCATTTCAGCACGCAGGTCGCCATAGCTGTCGATTGGTGATACAGGGAAATAGCCCCCTTTGTATCCGACTTTATGACCCAGGTTTCCCCCTTCAGACTTACCTGTATTCCAGGCCGCTTCTGAAGAATCGATTTCATACATGGCGCCTCTCTGATTTGAGAGATATCGTACGTCATCAAAGATAAAGAATTCTGGTTCCGGCCCGATAAAACAGGAGTCTGCGATCCCGGTCTGCTTCAGGTAAGCCAGACCTTTTTTAGCGACACCACGGGGGTCTTTGTTATAGTCTTCTTTAGTAATCGGATCGACAATGTCAGCCAAAACACTGACGGTCGGTTTATTGAAAAAGGGATCCAGTTTAACCGTCGAGGGATCCGGTACAGCCAGCATGTCTGAACTGTCAATCGGCTGCCAGCCACGAATCGAAGATCCGTCAAAACCGACACCATCTTCAAAGGTACCTTCGTCCCAGGTACTGATGGGGTACGAACAATGCTGCCAGGAACCAAAGATGTCGGTAAACTTTAAGTCGACCATCTTTGCGCCATTTTTTTCTGCAAAAGCAAAAAAGTCTTTGGGAGTCATCGCAATTTGCTCCTCTTAAATGTCAGAGTGAAACAGCAGGTAAAGAGGCCCGTCATACCCTGTCCTGCGAAGAACCGATCATATCTACAATAAGTCCAAGTAAAGTGAGTGACGGAAAATAAACCTGTTCCCGTATCTGAAAAAGCAAGCTGTTGAAAACGGCCATCGTCTTCAGAACACTCGTTCCTTTACCTGATATTCGTATGAGTCTCTCTAGATCCCTCATCCGATGAAGTGAATTCAGAAATGAAACTCACACTTCCCTGGTCACATAAAGTCATCATGAGTCAAAGTAGATTGGTTGGAACCAACAGCGATTGCAGGAGATCGCAACCATACTGAAACCCATAGGCACAAGATGCAGCCACGCACGATCTTGACGGAATTCTCAGCCGGTACATCTTGTTCGATAGAATACTACCGTAACGAAAAAATCAGCAGAAATCTACTGTCAGGCTGCTCTCTCATCATAAATCTCCTCGCCGGATTTGAGATTCCCTAACTCCTGACAAACAAATAGAATTTGAGAGGATTAACGATTAGCGAACCCTGTTAAACAGGTCGCTTTATAATGATCGAATACAACTCAGATCTAATCCTTCGCAGGTAAAACAGGTATCGCACAAAAGCGCCGCGATTTGCGGATCATCGCCTGTTCTGGCAGTTGCTTACGTTGAGACCAATGCTTTCATCTCACGCACCGCCTGCTCCATTCCCACCAAGACAGCGCGAGAGATAATACTGTGCCCGATATTCAATTCACATACATTGGGGATCGCTGCAATCTTTGTCACATTGCGATAGGTTAATCCATGTCCCATATGCAGCTTCAGACCTTGCTCAACCGTAAACTCAGATGCCCTGAGGAGTGTTTCATATTCCTGCTGCTGCTCATCAGACGAAGATGCGTCTGCATAACGGCCTGTATGCAACTCGACCGCATGCACGCCCAGTTTTTTTGCGGCAGCAATCTGGTCCAGATCAGGATCAATAAACAGACTGGCTTCGATGCCGACTTCCTGCAGTTTGTGCACGCATACTTTGACGCGTTCCAGGTTTGAGATGACATCCAGACCACCTTCTGTCGTCAATTCTTCCCGCTTTTCCGGCACCAGCGAAACCTGATCAGGCCGCACTTCCAGTGCAATCGCGGTCATCTCTTCTTCGGCTGCCATTTCCAGATTCAATTTCACTTGAACCGTCTTCTTCATTGTATAGAGATCGTGATCCTGTATGTGACGCCGATCTTCTCTGAGATGCAACGTAATGCCATCCGCGCCGCCTAATTCCGCCAGAACTGCGGCCCATACCGGGTCCGGTTCATAGGTTAAACGGGCCTGTCGAACGGTGGCTACATGATCAATATTAACGCCCAGACCTGGCATGGCAGATATTCTTTCTAAACAGAATTGGGTTCGAGATTACTCACCAGAGAACAATATGAGACGAAGTCACGCTTTCTCGACAATCAAACTCCAAATTAGTTCTCACAAATCTCAAAAGGATAAAACATATATTATTGGTTTTTGAGAGAATATCCAGAACAGGACTCCGGGAATCTCAGGCAATCATTTTATTTTCAAAACTAAATGGAACTCTTTTGTCGCATTTTAGCACTCACTGACGAATCACTTAAGGATCAAGTATCCAGTTCCCTGTTTCCAACTGATTCGCAACTTCAATTCAGCAGTGAGATGCCCATGTTTTTCAATAAATCCAGCAAATTCTACCAGCGTTTTATCACCTGTAACTGCCAAAACCTGTTTCAGAATACGAGCCGTTCTGTGCGGCGGAGCCGAAAAGCAGCGAGTTATTCCATTGTTCGAACAGAAAACCTGGAAGAGCGACAATTATTGGCAGCCGACGATTTGACAGACCTGAGCGATGACTTTGAAGATGCCGCCACGATTGCCAATTGGCAACGAATCTACGAAACCGAAGGCTGGGATGCTGACCAACTGGAAACCTGGAATATTGATGACACACAAGAGGGAAAAATGGTGCTTGCCCCTCATACGACTGTCTGGTTTGAAAATTACCGCGGCCCCTTAGTTTACAAGGAACTCACAGGTGACTTTGTCGTTACAACACAAGTACAAATCGGAGATCGTGACGATATTGGTGACAACGATCTGGACGATGTACCTGACGGATCGCAGTTTTCACTCGCGGGGCTCATGATTCGTACCCCGCGGAACATTGTAAACCCCGAAGTAGACTGGAGCTTGGGATCGCAGGCAGATGACGGAACCAATAATGGCGAGAACTATGTGTTCCTTTCTCTCGGCTGGGGAAGTTCGGGGGATCAATTTCAAATGGAAACGAAAACGACTCGAAACAGCGATTCTAATCTCGTACTGCAAGATATGGGTAACAATTCCATCATCAACCTGCAGATCGCCCGTATTGGGGACACTGTCTTTACGCTCTATCAATTTCCCGGTGAGGAATGGGTACTTAATAGACGTATTCCTCGATCTGATTTACCCGAAACGCTTCAGGTCGGCATGGTAACTTATACTGACTGGGAAAAAGCAAATGACTATGTCCCGTTTGACCAAAACAACAATATACTGCAGCCGGGAGGGCTTGATCCGACACCAGACGTCCCCTTTCAGCCGGATCTGATCGCAGGATTCGAGTACATTCAGTTTGATCGACCTGAAATTCCGGAATCCTTACAGGGATTAAATCTGGGCTTACTCGCTTCTGATTCACAATTACTATCATTCCTGGGCGACAACGTAAATTCCCCAGCCCCTATCAACCCGACCACAGATTCTCCGATGGAGATCGGGATGAATCTGGCGAGTATTGCAGACTGGAACTCCGCCTGGACTTTTATAGACATGGCTCACACCATGCGTTCCTGGAATAATGTCAGCCTGAACCTGGAAACCAACGAATCAATCTCGGGATCAACTCTGTTCGATCTGGAATTAGATGAAAATGGCTGGCCGATGGAAACTCACCAGACCGTGAATGAGTTAGGTCAGACGATTATCCAACAGTATATTTCTCCTATTCTTACGGGAAATGTAAATCCAGCCGGAATTTACCGTGCAGAATGGGATGGTGAAGCACTGGTATTGCTACCTGGTGTGATCGAACAGGGAGTGACTCCCGAGGGGAGAAATTATGCATTGCTGGATTTAGCAGAAAACCAGAATGCGCGACTACGAGTTCTAGACATCAATCCAGCCAATTACTTCCGAAACTTCAATCTCTGGATGCCTGAGTATAACGGACAAAGTTTTGTCGGGCAGGACTGGCAACCGGGAGAGTCTTTTTCACCATTTCATCCCCTGTTCCTGGAACGTCTAGAGCCTTTTGAAACACTTCGGTTTATGGACTGGATGGAGGCCAACCTCTCTGACGTTGTCACCTGGGACGATCGTGCTCAACTCTCTGATGCGACCTATTTCGCTGGTAGTGATCGAGATGATTTCCATAATGGCATTGCTCCCGAATATATGATTGAGCTTTCTAATACCCTGGATGCAAATGCCTGGTTTAATATGCCTCATCAGGCTGATGAAAGTTTCGTACGTAATTTTGCAGAACTGGTACGAGATACTCTCGATCCGGAATTGACGATTTATGTTGAATGGTCAAATGAAATCTGGAACTTTGCCAATGGATTTGATGCCAGTCGTTGGATTCAGGAACAACTCACGCTGCCGGAAAACGCCGGAATGAACCGATTTGAATTTTCGGCTAGTCAGATACAGGAAGATTTTGCCATCTGGGAGGACGTCTTCGCCGGGCAGGAAGACCGACTGGTTCGGGTTGTCGCCGGCCAGCAGGCCAACCCCAATGTTCTGGCAAGTCTATTAGCATCTATGGATGGGAATTTCGACGCCATCTCGGTAACCGCATATGCGGGTCTTCGTCAGGATCAACTCGCGACTTTTGATGAATTTACCACAGCAGACGATATCATTGATTCACTTTTGGAAGTATCTGTCCCCTGGAGCCTGGGACATCTGGCAGAACATCAGGCTATAGCAAATCAGTACTCAGAGATATTGGGGCGTGAGATTGACCTGGTGACATACGAAGGAGGTTCTCACCCCAGTGCCTATAACACACCTGCCCAGGATGCGGCCCATGAAGCTTCACTCAGTCCTCGAATGTATGATGTCTATCAGACTCTGTTAAACGGTTCACAGCAAATTGGCGTGGATCTATATAATCAATTTACCTTCACAGGCGGTGGAGCACCCGCTCGCTGGGGTGACTGGGGCTTGTTACATACGATGGACCAACCCCTGGAAGAATCCTATGAATACCAGTCGATTCTCGACTTTATTAACGATAACGACGTTGTACCGGTAGTCAATATTGAATCGCCTGTTTCGGAGGTGGAGGAACTTGGTACCTCTACTCTGGAATTCGTACTCACTCGTAGCGAAGACCAACTCGATCAACCTCTGACTGTAAACTATGAAATTTCTGGAACAGCCACACCCGATGATGATTTTAATAATTTGACGGGTGAAATCACGTTCCTGGCCAATGAAACTTCGACGACACTCATCGTCAGTATTCTGGAAGACCTCATCGACGAAGAGGATGAATCCATCGAAATCCAGCTGCTGGATGATGACCATTACGTTTTGGGAGAAGTCAGCCTGGCGACAGGCCTGATCCTCGACAACGATTTTACCAATGTTGCTCCCGTCGCCGGGACCATTTTGGATCAAGATATTCAAGAAGGGACTCCCTTCTTACTGAATGTGAACGACCTCTTTTCTGATGCCAATGCAATCGACGGAGATCAACTCACATTAGCTGCCATGCTGTCCGGAGACGCCGTATTACCAGAGTGGCTTGTTTTCAATGCCGAAACAAGACAACTGAGTGGGACTCCCGGCATCGGTGATGCTGGCATCTACGACATTGTGATCACAGCCACAGATCTGGCAGGTCTCGAAGCCAGCAGTTCGTTCCAATTAAACGTCAGTCCGCTTCTCTTTACACAATATGATCTGAGCGTTGTCAAATCTCCCAGTGCTACCTCTGAGAATGGAGAAACCCCCACACTAGCTGAAAGTGCCAGTTTTCTTCATGAATGGGAAACGTATTGGGTCGAAGTCTGGGGCAGTATTTCGAATTCGTCAGACACCGGCTCAGACACCGGCATTGAGACGTTTTACTTCAATCTGAATTACAATACCGAATACACAACGGCAACAAGTATTGAGTATGGTGCCGCATTTACAGAAGGCCAGTCGGGAGAAATTGATGATGCAAGCGGAACGATTCGAGGCATCTCAGCCAGCACAAACCTGAGCGATGCCGGCGATGATCAGTTTATATTGCTTGTTCGGATTGAATTCACGCCGACCGACAATGATCAGGTCAGCATTGATGACGAAACCCAGAGCATTGGTCCTTATCAGGCTGGTTTTGCGATTGAGCAACCGGAATTCCAACTGACCGATCAGACCGGGAGCCAAATGGGAGCAGTTAATGTCGCGGAAGCAGAATTCTGGGCTGTCCCCTATGATGCGAACGATGATGATGCGATCAATTTTCGCGATCTGCTCGTACTCATAAACGCCTATGGAAAAAGTAGCTCCAATGCGAATGTACCGCAGGCCTGGCTCATGGATTATAACCAGTCGGGAAGCGTAAATTTTAGAGATTTGGTCTTGTTGATCTCTAATTATGGTAAATCGAAATCGAACGATTCCAATGTGACACTCCCTCCGAATTTCCCGAATGCCTGGATTTCACAAAACCTGATCGCGGGATCGATGCCTCAATTACAACAACAAGTGGCAACGCCACTCACAATAGAACAAGCGACTTCGACCGCGCAGGCAGCCATCCAAGCCTATTCGGAGTCTGTTTCACCGGAGAAATACCAGGTACTCAAGAACACAAAAATCGAACTTGCAGATCTTCCCGGGAAGACCTTAGCCAAAGCAATGCCGGGTACAATTCTGATTGATGTCTCTGCAGCCGGTCATGGATGGTTTGTGGACAACACCCCATGGACTCACTCTGAATTTCATACTTCAGGCGCATCAGAATGGAAGGCTCGCACTAATTCGCAAGCTGCCCGGCGGATTGATCTACTGACGACAATTTATCATGAATTAGAACACCAGCTGGGACATCAACACGAATCGTCTGGGGTAAGGAAACCGACCCTCTCGCCCGGCATCCGCCGCCTACCTGCCGAGAATGTTCGTGCTCATCACAATCAGGAACGTTCTCAGAAATCCGATCAGTTTTTCAGTTCGCTGAACGATAATGATCTGCTGGCATTTGGATAAGCTGTTCTTTCTCGTCAGAGGAAGGGCTTCCCAGATATTCGGTTTCACCAAGTTCGGCAAGTTTCTGCATCATGAGAGTGGTGACTTCTTCCAGGACTTCTTTCGAGGCACGGAGGTCATAATATGCTGAAAGATCAATTGGATCGCCGTAAACAAGAGATGTCTTCGTAAACGAGTAAAACGGTTCCATCATATTTTTACCGCCGGGAGAATTATTAATATAAACCGGATACACGGGGGCTCGGGAACGCAATGCCAGAAACGCAATCCCCGAGTTCGCGTGTGCAATGGAGCGTCCTTCCTGAAGGCCTCCCTCGGGAAAGACGCCGATCAATTTCCCCTGCTTTAACCTGCGAAGTGCTTCGCGAACAGGGGCGACATCTTTACCATTCCGGTCAACAGGAATCGATTGCATAGATCGGGAGATCCAGCCAACGATACCTGGAAGTTCGTAATATTCGCGTGCCATCAAGAAACTGATACAGCGTTTTATTTTCTTGGAATTTCCCAAATGAGAGTTATACCACAGAATCAGCGGATCAGCAGGGCTGCGATGATTGGCAACGATGATGGCGGCCGAATCGCCTGGAAAGGGACAACGACGATTTGCTCTGACGTGCCACATACTCGGAGCATAAACACGCGCAATCACAAATAAAACCCAAGCCTGCCATCCGTCTGGAAGTTTCACCGCTTGATAAACAATAATCGTTAATACGACTAATGCATAAAAAATGAGCGTCAGGATGCCGGCTGCTTCTGGATTCATAATCAAGATTCATGCAAAACAAGATGTAAGATACGAAACACGGAATACAGGATTTGCTGTGCCTAATTATAGTCTCATCAAAAAAAATAAGGCAACATTAACTCTCGCAAACCACGCACGAATACCTACTGCTCGATCGTTGCAACGATTGTATTTGAAATGCGGGCCAGAAAACGCCCGTGCGGCTCTTGCGGCTGAGTCGTCAGGATAATGGCGGACGCCTGTAATAGAGGATCAATCCACAACACGGTCCCCGTTGCACCACCATGCCCGTATGCTGCAGACGAAAGCAAGTCTCCATAATAGTCGCTGTTGGCTGCTGTCACGATTTGCCAGCCCAGCCCCCAGCCCTTGCCCTGTCGAGCCGCCTTTGACAAGCCGGGGATTTCACACAATTGATTTCGTGTCGCCTCCTCAAGTGTCCGGTAAGAAAAGATCTGCTGCTGCCGATAGCGCCCCCTCTGCTGCAGCATTTTGACTAACTTTGCCAAATCGGAGGGAGTCGTGAACAACCCGCCCCAGGGTGCGCTAAAGCGTTTCCAGTAGGGACTGTTCCAATCCCAATGCGGTTCGATATTTAATTCTTCCGGTATGCGAATTTCTGCGATTCGTTCGATCCTTGGATCAGTGCCGGTCGTCCATTCCTCAGGAACACCCAGAGAGGTATCGCGCATCCCCAGAGGTTCAAACAGAGACTGTTTTAAAAACTCAGCACACGATTGACCGGTGATCCGTTGAATCACCTCGGCTAAAATCGCAATCCCCGCGCTTTGATATTGCACCATTCTCCCGGGTGGTTCATCGGGAGTGAGCTGGCAAATCTGTTTGACAAATTCAGAGAGCGGTGCGTTCGCAGCACGGAGTTCACGGTTATTGGGCAGCATATCAGGTAGTCCGGAGGTATGCGTCATCAGATGCCGGATTGTGACTCCATGTTTGCCGGCACAGCCGAACTCGGGAATAAATTGTTTCACCCGATCACCCAGCAAGAGTTCTCCCGCTTCCAGCAGTTTGAGTGCTCCCAGCACAACAATCGGTTTTGTAATCGAAGCCACCAAAAAAATGGCATCTTCGCGCAGGGGATCGCTTCCGTTGCCGACTTGCTGGCGTCCTTTAAAATAACAGCGAGATGTCTCGTCTACCATGACCTGCAGCGCGATCGCTGGCACCTGATCTGTGTCACAGAACTGATCAACCAGTTTTTCAACGGCGTCCCAGCGTTCCGCATTAATTTGAGGCATTCTTACAGCCAATACAATTCAGAGTAGAAGAAGAGTGGTAACAACTGTTTCCAGCCTAATCACTCATCTCGGTTTTGAAAAGGAGTTTGTCTGACTGCGCATAAAAAAAGCGAAAGCCGATTCTGGTCAACCTTCGCTTCTCAATGAATTCCGGTTCATCCACTAATAGGGAATCTCTACATCATGCAGTCGCATGAACTGATTCAATTTTGTGATCTCCAAGACTTCGCGAATATCGTCAGAAGCATTGTAAAGGTGAATCTCGATATTGAGATCTCGCATGGAAGCCAGTAAACCGAGCATGCCACTGGGAATCAACTTCACGCCCGTTAAATCGATGGCGAGTGTTTCACAATGGTTCTCTTTGACCAGTTCCAGTAACTCATCCCGAATATCTTTGACACTGAAGCTATCAAGGATATCTCTGCCACCAAATCCGGCCACACAGAGGGGGCCCGCATGATAGACCTGGAGAATTCCTCCCTGTTGAACTGTCATCACAATCAATTCCTTTATTTAAGGGAAAATGAAGCGAAGCAAATAGAAGAAAATAAAATACAACAAAGTCCCAAAGCAGCTTCGCAATTCGTTTCCAATTCAGCGAACTATCATTGGCAATTCCTGTGCCAACGACAACATCTATACAAAACATTCTAGGCCGACTGTTTTTAAAGCAAACATCAACAGCATAAGTTGTTTAATACATATCGTTTATGCAATCTCGCCCTGACAGATCTGAAATCAGCCGCGACCGCGTCATTTTATCGGACTGCAGTAAAATGCCTCACCCTGTTAAAATTTGAAACAGTCTTCCAAGGCACCTCTGCTTTTTTCTAAGGCAGCCGCCCCCTATTCCTACTCGCGAGAACCAGCTGATTTACTGGTGGACAGTCGCGTCACTCCACTAAAAAAGCCCGCTCTGCAATATTGCACAGCGGGCTTAGGATTCGCGGGAATCCACTTAGTGTTTTAAGTATTGTTCAGCGAACACGTGCTTGGAAGGTGACTACGCCCCCCTCGTGTCCTTTGACCGTCTCATCGACTTCAAAGGTCAGAATCAAGCTGCCTTCATTGTTATCCTCGACAACCAATCGCCCTTTGCGATCTGAAGTCGCACTATCTTGAATGTATTCCAGTCGAGGCGTTAAGTTGTCCACGACCTTGATTCCTTCGACATCGAAATCACCGATATTTTGATATTTAATGGTGAAGGTAATCACGTCACCGGGTTCTGCATTTTTCTTATCTGCCAGTTTGACAAGTTGCAGTTTACCCTCTGTTTTTCGTTTGTCTTCGATGCCAACATATTCTTCAGGCTTGATAGCTCGCTTGGATTCATGAGCCGATTGTTCCCGAATCGCAATAACGGGAAACTGAGTTCGTGACCAGATTGCCGCTGCCTGGATCTGATAAGCAATCCGGGCTTCATCCGATTGTTCAAACTGCCCGGTGGACTCTGTGCCTGTATCCTGGAACAGGTTGTTCAACTTGGTATGACCGCTAACGTAAGCAGTCTGCCCCACAGATCCCTGTTGGCTTTCGGTTTCGACACCACTGGCACGCGAACGCATGCGAATGCCTTCCAGCTGTTCGCGCTGTTTATGCTGAGTGATGACCGTACGCGCTTCCATGCCGACACCATGCACGGTGTCTTCGGTTGTAGCCAGAGTATCAACAGACGTTCCCGACAAAGGTGAGCTGGCCGAACGAATCGCAGCAAACCGGGGCGCATAAACGGCAACCCGATTTGACTTTTTCACTTCGTGCTTCCCTTTGTGGGTTTGATATTCAACAATCGTATCTTCTGTATCCAAACCCAGACGATTGTAGTCATCATAGTGCACTGGATTTTCCCGATCGCCACCATCAAACAGATATTCATCCGGGTACATTTGGACGACCGCTGGATCAGCACCGGGAGGCAATACGAAATCTCGTGCGACTGCAGGAGAGAATTCACAATAATCGGGACACGGTTGCGCCATCGCAGGAGCGGGCTGATGATAGGCCACCTGCTGAACCGGTGATGCCGGAGCTACAGCCTGGGCAGGAGCCGAAAGGCGGGCTGCCCCGACTTTGGTATCAAAGTCGGCATGTTGCACGGCGGGCGATTGTTCCTGCGCCTGTTTGGGAATTGGTTTATTCCAAGGCGTCGAGACGGTGATTGGTGATAAACTGGAGCACCCGCAACTGAAGCCGAGTAGCATGATCGCTACCGCTGAGCAGACACGCTGCATTCGCATTGCTCCTCTTCGAATTCGGTACGACAAATTCACCACGGTGTATCCTTCAATCAGTTAAGTATCAATTTTTTGTGTTCGAGTTTTGTAGTTCAACGACAGGTGCCCCACCACCATAAAAATCAGGGTCTTCTCCCCGCGTCGAGGGCAAGCGTCCGCCCAGACGCAGGATCAGCATCGGACGACCTAATAAGTCTGCCTCGGCAATCAGGTTTTTCTGACCCGTAATTGCCTGTGTTGGTTGTCGCTCAAATTTTGCGGGCACGGCTGTCTGAGGCCGTTCCAAATAAATCACCTTGGTTACCATTCTGCCAGACAGTGCCAACTCAATATCTTCCTGAGTAAAACGGATCGGAATCGGATACTGCTCTGCTAACCCTGCAGGCGGATGCAAACGATCAATCAACTCAATCGTTGGATACAATTCGACTCCCGGAAATTCGGGCATCCCACTAAGTTTGACACGATACACATAACCGACTGCAAATCCGATGGAAGCGGGCGAGGCTTTGGGAATCGTCTGCTCCGGACCACCTGCAAAGAATGTGACTGCCCCTGTTGAGGGGAGAGACAATTTCATCGGTTGAATGTAACCAGCTTGAACCTGCCCAGAGAGAGCCGCCCATTGACCGGCTACTCCGGGTGGCGTGCGTTGATTCAGAAGATGATAGAATTGATTCCCCGCATTGTACTTGCGGCCTCCAACGACTTGCTGAGACCAGGCAGAAGGCAATTCCATGACAAAAACGATCATGGTCATTAACAGCAATGTTAATAAGCGTAATCGGTTTTGTCGTTTGAATATCATCATGACTAAGCTTTTCTACGATCAAATGTCCTGAAGGATGACAGAAGAGTATTTAGCTGATTGAGAAGCGACTGCTGTAAAGAAATGAAACACGAAAAGACAAGGGGTTGCACTCCCTGCAACAGAATGCAGGGAGTGCAACGTGGGTCCTGAGTCTTTTAATACCCTGATCCTGGTGCCATGTTTCTTGGATAAGAAACCTGGCCGGGACTATGAACCGGGTGGCTTTCTGAATATTGGACATACTTAACAGGTTTTGGCAGACTTGGTGCCGGATTCTGTTTGACATCCACCAGGAAGTGATCCACTGGTTTGGGTAAATTGGTCTTTGACCGATTTCTCATAGTGTAGGACTTCAAGCTGGCTGGTCCCCCCAATGGAATGTGAGGTGGTCCAGGCAGACCGATTGGTGTTCCCGTCATCGGCATACCCCAGGCAGGAGTCGGTCCAACACCGGCAATCGGATTGTAAGCAGGTTGTCCGGGTGCTCCCATTCCACCCATCATTGCGGGGGCAGGCACACCAGAAGCGACACCAATGGAATGTCCAGGGATGGGCATCGGAGGCATGTGTGCTCCTGCATCACCATCATAAGAAACTTGTGAAACCCCTTGGTTACCGCCATCTTCAGTTGGCATTTCCAGATCCATGTTACCCATTCGCAGCACAGCCATAATCGTACCACGACGATCCGCTTCCGCGACAGGGTCTACACCGGGATCAAGACGTGTTGAAACCAAAGTCTCCACACCGGCAATGGCCAGTTCCTGGAATTTTTCATCTGGTAGATAGATGACTTTGGTGACAAAGTTGTTGCTTTCTACCTGATCCAGATCTTCCGGAGTGATTTCCAGAGGAATACTGTTATGAGACAGATAAGCGTCCGTTGTCGGGTGTGAAGGATACACCTGCAACGAAGGATACAATGCCGGAATCGCACGCCCCGGAATGTGCGACAGTTTTAACCGGTAGGTTGCCCCCTGGTGAAAATTGTAGCGTCCAGGTGCAGTGATCTGGTTTTCGGCATAGCCTTCAGGGACTTGCCAGCCAACCTTCATACCTGCTGGTCCCACAAAACGAATTTGTGAGGTGCGAGCAGCAAATGCGCTCATTGGAGGGGGAGCCAGCATTGGCAACACGCCAGGCCCCGGTCCATCTACCATAGGCCCCGGACGCTGCATCATCGCAGCGGGTGGAGCATGGTACTCACCTTTGTTAATAACTTGTTGCCCGTCAGCTGCACAGCCAACGCAAACAACAACCAAAGTTCCTAAAGCCAGGAAGTAGTACTTCATCATGACCCCTTGTTCGAATACACCACGACGAATAATGCGACTTGTTAAATGAAGAACCGTCCATCACAAACTAAGACGTCGATCCCTGGAATCTGGAACGGTCGACGTTCGGTTCAAAAAAGACTCAGTTTTCAGGTCGACCCCAAGCACGAATTTTCGTTAAAATACAGTGAGTCCCATATTTCAACGATTACACTCTGAGCTTAAACGGTCTGCTGACTGAAATACTCCAGCCAACTAGAGGCACATAGATGGCCTCATACATCTGTTTTCGGACTATCGTGGTCCGATTCTTTGGTAAATTCGTTTTTTTCCGAACAATTATAACATGTTACGCATTTTAACTCTGACAGTTTGTCTCCTGCTTGTCGCGGGCCTGAATGACGTTTTCACAATCCCATCCTGGGCCGACTCGTCACAAGACCCTACTAACAAAGAGGATACAACAAGTATCCCCCAGCGACTGCTGGCTTGGGCAGGACAGGATGCCGATCAAAATACGTCTGCACCCCCTGCGGATGAGTCAGAAAAGAATTTTAAAAAAAATCCGGGCCAGGCGAATGCATTGCTGAAACAGGCACGCCAAAAATTATTTACCTACAGCTCAATCAGAGCACACATCACTGAAAAAGTAGAAATCGGGCCGAAGCCCTTTGTGATCAGTGGAAGCTATCTGCAAGGACTGGATTTGAAGCTCCGCCTTGAATTTCAGGTGCAAAACCAGAAGAAAAATGGAAAACCTGTCGGAACGTTATTAGAAATCTGCGACGGACAGGTACTTTGGACGGAACACAATATCAAAGGGACGTCCCGAGTCACCCGCCGTGATGTGCAGGCGATCTTGCAACAAGCCGAGTTGAATCCGAAATCACAGCCCAATATGCTTGTCGCCGAGCTTGGTCTGGGTGGATTGCCCGGCCTGTTAGCATCGATCCAGAAAAACATGAAACTGGAGAGCGTCTCCGAACGCAATGTTAATGGGAAAACATTGACTGTCTTAAACGGGACCTGGAAAGACGAATTTCTGGCTCGATGGAAAGGGGGAGACCCTAATGCCCCGGTGCAGCTTCCCGCTTATGTTCCAGATGGGGTTAGAATCTACCTGGATCCGCAAACACTTTTTCCCAGAAGAATTGTCTATCTGAAAAAAAACAAAGAGTCTCTGGAAAGCATGGTGACCCTCAACTTTTCGAAAGTCACTCTCAATGCCCCCATTGAAGCAACTGAATTTACCTACGAACCTCCTGATGGCGTTTTTCCGGTTGATATCACGAATCAATATCTTAAACAATTGACGCAATAAATACGTAATAGTAGAAGCGTCTCGAAACGTCAGCAGCCGTACGTAGTTCTCAACCAGCTGACTTACACACCTTAAACCACTACTGTAAAACAACTTAAACCAGAACACCCAAGAGCCACTGTTTCAACGCGGAAACACAATCATCGGATCACAATAACTATGCCGGCAGCCTTTACAGAACTTAAACAGCAAAAATCACGTTGGCAGAGCAATTCTCCTCTGCATGTGGTTCCCAGCTGGGCTGCCTCGCTTGCCATCCACTCTCTAATCCTGCTGATTCTGATCTCCAGTCTCAATCGTTGTGATAGTGGGCAAACAGGAGGTCAGGACGGAGATCTACGAAGTGTCGGGATTTATGTGAAACAGTCGCCTGATGCCGAACAAATTCAGGAATCAGATCAGGAATCGCAAGAAACCACTCAAAACCAGCTGACTCCTCAAGACCAGGTGAAAGAAGTTCAGGATCACCCCCCCGTCGATACTCGACTCCCGGAATTGAATTCAAAACTGCTGGGAGCAGGACCAACCCAGACCCCCAGCATCCCTAATTCTCCTGCTACTGATTTCACAACAGACCAGTTAATGTCCCCGAGCACGGCACTCGCCCCCCCTGTCATGGGCACTGGCAATGTCAACTTTTTTGATGCCGTGGATTCTGGAAAGCGGTTTGTCTTTGTTCTCGATTGTTCCGGAAGTATGGCAGCGCCGCAAGGAGCCCCCATTCGAAAAGCCCGCTCAGAACTGATTGCCAGCCTGGCTGGTCTTAATCATCAGCAGCAGTTTCAAATCATTTTTTATAACACGACGACAAGAGCAATGCAGCAGCGCGGTAAAGCAGCCGGATTGCTTTACGCGACTGATATTAACCGAACCCTGGCCCGTCAATTCATCCAAAGTGTCGAACCAGATGGAGGCACAGATCACCTCCCGGCGATAAAGAGAGCTTTAAGTTTTCAACCGGATGTCATATTCTTTCTGACAGATGCCAAGCATCCCCAGTTATCCAGCGCGGATTTAAACGAAATTCGCGTCCGCAATGGTGGCAAAGCCAAGATTCATTGTATTGAGTTCGGCGAGGGTTTTCCCGTCAAAGAAGGAAACTCGCTCGACAAACTCGCTCGACAGAACCGAGGCAGCTACCGTTACTATAATGTCCGCAAGTTTATCAAAAACCGTTAAGCTTTTGCTGTTTTGCCAACTTGATTCCGAATCATCATCAACCACCTCAGAAAGTCGATCATTCATGTCTGCGACGGTATCCAAAGCAACTCGCTATACTTTGTTAATAGCCTGTTTGCTGTTTTGCGTAGGCTGTGATCAATACACCAAAAAGATCGCCGTTGAAAAGCTCAAAGATGAACAACCCATTACCTATTTCAATAATACACTGCGCATGGAATATGCGGAAAACACCGGCGCCTTTCTTAGCGTTGGCAGTCGGCTTTCGAAACCAGTTCGGTTTTTCCTGCTGGTGATCGCCAACGCAGCGTTTTTAATCATTGTCAGCGGCATGCTGATCTTTCGCTGGCAGATGCCGCTGGTTCAATTCATTGCACTTTCGCTGCTTCTCGCAGGTGGTATTGGTAATTTAATCGATCGTGTCTTTCTGAACGGCATTGTAATTGATTTTCTCAACATTGGCGTCGGCCCGTTACGCACGGGAATTTTTAATGTCGCTGACATGGCAATCACGGGAGGCGCCCTGCTAATGCTGGTATCGTGGTTTTTCACCAAAGATCAAATGGAGAAAGGAAACCACGTTGAATTGTCTCCGGCGGAACAGGCCACTCCTTCTACAACGGAGTAATCAATTCGGCTGACTTCGAAAGAATACTATGCGAACTTTTGCTCTTGTCATTTTGATCACTGTTTTTCTGTTACTGAAAACAGTCCCGACCTGTGCACAGGATAAGATCGAAGTTCGCCCCGATCATCACGTCGGCCAGGCAACCCTCCCCTGCACCATTCTGGATTTCACGCAATCGAACATTAAAGTCAAACTGCTTCCCAGCGGTTACGTGCGAACCTACCCCAGCTCACAAATCGTTAAGGTTCATACCCCGCAAACTGAGCAACACCAACAGGGTTTGGAACAACTGCAAAACGGGCAGTACGAAAAAGCTATTAGCTCATTTAACGAGGCGTTGAATATCGAAAACCGGTCCTGGGTACGCCGTGAAATACTGGCGCTCATGATCAAAGCCGCGTTAGCTCAGGGCGACGACCTGAAGGCAGCCCTGCGATTTCAGATCATGGTGGAAAATGAACCGGACTCTCGTTCCTTCGATCTGATTCCTCTGGACTGGTCCATCAAAGAAACACTTTCTCCAGCCCGTAGTGCCGCGCGGAGTTGGCTGATAGACAAGGATGAACTCAAACAATTGATGGGGGCAAGCATTTTGCTGACTGCCCCTGATTATCAGGCGCAGGCCGAAGCCGCGATGCGATCGCTGGCTACCAGTACGAACGTCAATATCCAACAACTGGCACGCACACAACTCTGGCGTCTCCGTCTAAGGGAGGGCGATATCAACCATAGGGAACTGCAGCGCTGGGAACGAAACCTGCTTCAGGTGCCCGAGCACTTGCGCGCAGGCCCTTATTTCCTGCTGGGAACCGGCTATGCCATGCTGGAACGCCACGGCCAGGCGGCTGCCTCGTTTCTCAGGGTCCCACTGTCCTATGACTCGAACCCTCAATTATCTGCCTTGGCAAATCTGAAAGCGGCAGACTCATTATTGGCACTCGGCCAAACGGCGAATGCCCTGCGGCTTTATCAGGAAACAGTCGCCCGCTACCCCAAGTCCTCTTCAGAACAAATGGCACAACAGATGATTGACCAACTCTTAAAACCCAATGCTTTCAACAACAGTCCCCCGACTGCCCCCAATTGATTTGAATCAACCAAGTCTGGAAAAGAATAATTTGATGGACCGAAGTAAACCCCTTTTAAAATTTGCCTGGATGAGTCTTGTCTGCTTCAGCATCAGTCTGGCAACTCCTGTAATCTGCTCAGCCGCTGACGAGCCTGCGGGAGCCGAAGGTACAGGTGCCGCAAAAATCGATCTCCGCCAACTGGTTGATGACGCCGGTGCTATTGGAATTATCATTGCTGTGCTGAGTGTGGCGATGGTCGCGCTGATTGTCGAACACATCATCAGCATTCGCAGTAATGCCCTGATGCCACCCGGTCTGGCTGAGGAGGTTCATTCGTTAATTATCCAGCAACAATACCGCAGTGCCGACTCGGTCTGTAAGTCCAATCCGAGTTTTTTGTCTTACATACTCTCGGCTGGTTTAGCGGAAGTTCAGATGGGCTATGGCGCCGTTGAGAAAGCCATGGAAGACGCTGCCATGCAGCAGTCGGCTCGTTTAAATCGTAAAATTGAATATCTCTCCGTGATTGGAACCCTGTCTCCCATGCTCGGTCTACTGGGAACGGTCTGGGGCATGATCCTCGCCTTTTCTGAATTCACCGCGAAAGCAAATCCGGACGTCGCCGAGTTGGCCCCCGGAATTTCCAAAGCCTTAATCACGACACTGTTTGGTTTAAGTGTAACCGTACCCGCACTAGCCAGCTTTGCCTTCTTTCGCAATCGCATTGACGAGCTGGTCGCACAATCCTCGCTGTTAGCCGAACATGTGTTTGCCGACTTTAAACACAGTATGGCGATTCCTGCAAAACAAACCGGAAAGCCGCTTCGCAAACGGCCTGAAGAAGAACTGGCGCAACGAATCGCCACTCAGCAGGCCACCCGTCCTACGCCTCCCCCTGGAGGAGAAGTAACGTGAGAATTCCAACCCGCGCCCGTCAGCAGGGAATCCGCTTTAATATTACCCCGTTGATTGATATTGTATTTCTGCTGATCGTCTTCTTTCTGGCAGCCACTCACTTAACGCAAAATGAAAAGCTGGAAGCCGTTGAGCTTCCGCAAGCTTCACAGCATGAACGTGAACCGGCAGAAGCACCGCGGCGGATGATCATCACGATCACCTTAGATGAAACGCTGCATCTGCGTGGTAAAGAAATTTCGGCTGAAGAACTGGACGCGCAACTGCTGTCAATTGATGACTCCAAGCGAAAAGGAACGGAAATTCGTATTCGCGGCGATCAACGGATTCCGTACCAGATTGTCGAACGTGTGCTTATCAGCTGTGCCCGTGCCGGTATTTCCAATGTTCAATTTGCTGTTCTGAATGAGTAAACCTGTCTGTTATGAAAATTCCTTCTCACCACAATATGCGATCCGACATTCAGGATCAGGCGACCATGACGCCGATGATCGACGTGGTGTTTCTGCTGTTGATCTTTTTTATCAGCGCCTCAGCCAATCAGATTCGGGAATTTCTGCTCCCCACAGAACTGGCAACAGGCAGTATTGAATCTACGGAAACCGTTCCACAAGAACAGCCATTAGGGGAAGTCTGGTTAAAACTGAAACGTCAGGACAACCAGACTATTGTAGAATTGAATGAGCGCGAGTATGCTCAGTTCGATCAATTAAAACAGACCTTGGTCGAACTGGCAGAGCTGGCTCCAGAGATCCCCGTGATCCTGGATATCGAAGAGAATGTGCCTCTGGGTGAAATGATTCGCACCTATGATACCTGCCTGGCTGCCGGCTTCAATTCCATTCATTTTGCCACCGACGTGAATAAAATCGCCCCCAAAAAGAAATCGATCACGTCTCAAAACTGAAATCATTGACTCACGATGAAATTATTTGACACCCATGCCCACCTTGATGAAGAAAGCTTTCATCCTGACCGGGCTGAAACCGTGGAACGTGCGATAGAAGCAGGCGTCGAAACAATCCTAAGCATCGGCACTACAGCCGAAAGCAGCCAGCGCGCCGTTGATCTTGCAGCCACCTTTTTCAACGTTTACGCAGTCGTTGGAATTCAACCCAACTATGTTGCGCAAATGAAACCAGGCGACTGGGAATTGATCGAAACACTCTCCACCGCGGACAAAGTGGTCGGGATTGGAGAAACCGGCCTGGATCGCTACTGGGATTATGCGCCCATCGAATTGCAACGCGAATATTTCAGTAAGCATATCCATCTCTCTCAAAAGTTGAACCTGCCGTTTGTCATCCACTGCCGCGAAGCGGAAGCAGATGTGGTCGAGTTACTGCAGCAGGAAGGAAAGAACGCTCCTCTCAAAGGGCTGATGCACTCATTTTGCGGCAGCCCGGAAACCGCCGCCGCCTGCCTGGAACTGGGGTTGTATATCTCTTTTGCCGGCATGTTAACCTTCAAGAAAAATGATGAACTGCGCGAAACGGCTCGTCACATCCCATTGGATCGCCTGCTGGTCGAAACAGACGCACCTTATCTGGCGCCCGTCCCAATGCGTGGCAAACGCAATGAACCGGCGTTTGTAAAGCACACTTGTGCTTGCCTGGCAGAACTCCATGACAAAACAGCCGAAGAGATGGCAGAAATCACGACGCAGAATGCAAAAGCGCTATTCAACATCGACTCAGCGCCGGCCTCATCGTCCAATTGACTTGCCTCAAGTAGCATCCGCGCCGCCTCAGCGCCTGAAACTGCTTCAGGCAGATTCTTTCAGAATCTGCATTTCTTCGAAGAGGGTACTTTCATTTTTATCTAATCCTGCTATTGTTAGAATTAGTTGAGTCATAGAAATAACTTGCGTCAATTGAACCCACAGCAGGTATTACTAGGATGGTAATGATCAAAAAGTGGCTCGCGCACGCCTTCGCAGTCGAACGCCCTGAAGATTTTTCTCCCACAGCAGAGCAACAACAGATTGCAGACCGCATCTGCCGGGAAATTATTCGGCGGGAGATGGTAACGCTGGCGATTCTCTCATTAGAAACCTGCCGCCCTTTGAATTATATCGGTTCGCAGGCGATTCATTTTTTTGCTCCCTTCCTGTCCTTCCTGGTTGATCCCAAATCGCAAAACATCTTCGCGGATTTTCTTGAAAAACGAGGCTCCATCGAATGGTTGTGCCAGCGTCTGGAAACATTGAGTTCACCACACGCAGATAACGAGAGTCTGTCTGCGAATCAGGATCAATCTCTGGTTTACTCAGAAATCACAGTCAAACAGGATGATTCCTGACTACGATCAATCTTTCCGAAACGTGCCCCACCCGCTTTCATATTTACACGGATGGCAAATCAGAATATGAACTCGACAGCAGATAAAAAATTAGATCCTGATCAAATTAATGTGATCCTAGCCACAGACTGTGGTAGCACGACCACCAAAGCGATTCTGATCGAGAAAAAAAATGGCGAATACCGGCAGACGTTTCGAGGCGAAGCTCCTACTACGGTGGAAGAGCCAGCCGCCGATGTGACGGTCGGCGTTGTGAATGCCGTGACGGAAGTGGGCGAATTGGCGGGTCGCAAACTGATTGATGACAATGGAGAAATTATCCGTCCTGCACAAGGTGATACTGGCTGCGACATTTATATTTCGACTTCCAGTGCGGGTGGTGGATTGCAAATGATGGTGGCGGGCGTCGTACGCGAAATGTCAGCCGCCAGCGCCAAACGTGCCGCTCTGGGTGCCGGGGCGATTGTAATGGACATGCTCTGCTCCAATGACAAACGCCTGCCTCACGAACAAATTCAACGCATCCGTGAATTGCGGCCTGATATGATCCTGCTCGCCGGCGGCACCGATGGGGGTACTCAAAAACATGTCGTCGAACTAGCAGAACTGATTGCGCCGGCCAAGCCTCAGCCACGCTTTGGCGGCACCTATAAAATGCCGATCATCTACGCCGGCAATCAGGAAGCAACGAAACTGGTTGAAGACGCCTTTGATGACGATGTCAAACTGACATCTGTGGCGAATGTTCGCCCGGTGCTGGAACGGGAAAATCTGGCCCCCGCTCGTGATGCAATTCACGATCTGTTTCTGGAACATGTGATGGCACATGCCCCGGGTTACAACAAACTGATTTCCTGGGCCGATGCGCCAATCATGCCGACTCCCGGTGCGGTTGGAAACATTCTGCAAACAATTGCGGAACGCCAGGGCATTAACGCACTGGGGGTTGATATTGGTGGTGCGACGACAGATGTCTTCAGTGTCTTCGATGGTACCTTTAACCGCACCGTGAGTGCGAACCTGGGAATGAGCTACTCGATCTCCAACGTATGCGCTTCTGCGACACTCCCCATGATTTTACGCTGGGTGCATTTGGAGATGGATCCACGCGAATTGCAGAACCGCATCAAAAACAAAATGATCCGCCCGACTACCATTCCTCAAACGAAAGAAGGTCTGGTTTTCGAGCAGGCAGTTGCGCGTGAGGCGTTACGGCTGGCCTATATTCAACACAAGGAATTCGCAACCACACTCAAAGGAGTCCAGCAGCAACGAACAGTAGGGGATACCTTCAGCCAGAATAGCAGCGGTCAATCAATTGTGGATAACATGAAACTGAATCTCCTGGTCGGTTCCGGTGGCGTTCTCTCACACGCGCCGAACATGAATCAGACCGCAGCCATGATGGTCGATGCCTTCGAGCCGGAAGGGATGACCGTACTCGCCAAAGACAGTATCTTCATGATGCCACATCTGGGAGTGCTGTCCCAGGTACATCCCCATGCCGCTTTACAGGTTTTTGAACGGGACTGCCTTGTCTATCTGGGAACCTGTATCGCACCACGCGGCTTGTATCGCCTTGGCAAAACCTGTTTTCGATATCAGATTACTGGAAAGTCGCTCAACGAAACTGGCGAAATGGCTTGCGGTGAAATGAAACTATTACCGCTGGGCTATGATGAGTCGGCCACTGTCACCGTGGAACCAAAACGCGGCTATGATTTTGGAGCGGGTTCAGGCAAACGAATGGAATTCCAGGCGCGTGGCGGCACGGTTGGACTGATTCTTGATGCACGCGGCAGACCGCTTATGGTCCCCGCCGACGAGAAGAACCATTTGGGAGAATTGACGAGTTGGGTCGAGGAAATGAAGTTATACCCTGACACTCATGTGATGGAACATCGATAAAACCCTCAGAGAAGTGACTATTATGGCAAAGGCATATTCACCAGGATTACAAATCCGTCAGCGAGTGCTGCATTCCAGCCGGCGCATTCTCCCCATTCCGGGTGATGTGCTGGTCAAGGTCGGCGAACAAGTCACGTCTCAACAGATTGTCGCGCAAACATTCATGCCCGGCGACGTCACACCGATCAATGTCGCCAATCAAATTTCGGTTGCCCCCTCTGAAGTTCCTGGCAGCATGCTCTTTTCCGTGGGAGACGAAATTCATGTGGGAGACGTCCTGGCCCGCAGCAAAGGGATTTTTGGTTTCTTCAAAGCAGAAACAACGGCGAAAACAGCTGGCACGATTGAATCAATCTCAAATGTAACGGGTCAGGTTTTTCTGCGCGGGGCGCCCCTGCCGATTCAAGTTCGCGCTTATCAAGCAGGCACGATCAAAGAAGTCATTCCAGAACAGGGAGTCGTCATTGAATCAGAAGTCACATTCTTGCAGGGCATTCTGGGAATTGGTGGGGAAACCTATGGAACCATTCAGTTTGCCTGCCAAGATAAAGAGGAACCGCTGGTCTCCTCGCTGCTCGATGAATCGATGCAGGGAAAAATTGTCATCGGCGGTGCCCGTATGACGGGAGAAGCCGTTAAGCGGGGTGTTGAAATTGGCGTAGCAGCCATCATCTCTGGTGGAATGGATGACGAGGATTTGAAAGAAATTCTCGGCTACGACCTGGGAGTCGCTGTCACCGGATCGGAACATATTGGCACAACACTAATCATCACCGAAGGCTTTGGTGATATTGCGATGGCGGATCGGACCTTCAATATTCTCAAAGAACGGGAAGGCGCTGAAGCCGCCGTGAATGGTACCACACAAATTCGTGCGGGTGTAATGCGGCCTGAAATCGTCATCCCGTTGGATGAAAAGATGCAGGCCTCTAACCAAACTGAAGCCAAACAGGAAATTTCACTGGGTCTTTTAGAAACAGGCGCTCCCGTGCGAGTGATTCGCGAACCTTATTTCGGATTACTCGGCGAAGTAGGAGAGATGCCAACGGAATTACGAACTCTGGAATCGGGTTCCGAATCACGGGTGCTTGAGGTGATTCTCCATTCAGGAAATAAAGTGATTGTTCCCCGCGCGAATGTGGAACTCATCGAAGGATAAATTGTTATGTATATAGGGAAACATGTCATTACCAGACCAATGCTTCCACTCCTGCTCTTGATAGCAAGTTTACCGAATGCGCACGCAGCGGAACCGCCGGCTCCGCCGACGGATTTCAGAGCCGAAGATGTTCCCGGCGATGCAGGAACTGGAATCGATCTATTCTGGACACTCTCCCCGGATGACGAGGAAGATACAAAACCACGCAAGGTTTTACGTTATGTGATCTCCCGCAAAGAAGCAGACAGCGATGAGAAGACCCAGTACGAAAACATCGGTGAACCGACTTACCGCGTGAATACCTTCCGAGATTCCAACTGCGAAACCGATGTACCTTATCTGTATCGCATTGAAGCGGTCGGCCAGGAAAATCTGACATCAACACCGGTCGTCATCAGCGAACCCGTGATTGCCTCACTACAGTGGTTTAATCTGGAACGCAGCTGGTTCGCAGTTTTTGTCGTTCTAATCTGTGGTTCGGTGATTGTATTCATTGAAATGGCCCGCAAAGGAAAAAAACTCAAAGTGCGCAAAATCGCCGGTCTGGAAGCCATTACGGATGCGGTTGGACGTGCTACCGAAATGGGGCGATCCTGTTTATTCGTGCCCGGCATTCAGGACATTAACGATATTCAGACTGTCGCCGGTATCACGGTACTGGCTCAAGTAGCCAAAACGACTGCCGACTATCGCGCCCATATTGAAGTTCCGACATCGCGGTCTCTGGTCATGACAACAGCCCGAGATACCGTCGAAGCCGCCTACCTCGCCGCGGGGCGCCCTGATGAATACAACGAAGACGATATCTACTATATCACTGACGAACAGTTTGGTTACGTGGCCAGCGTGACGGGAAAAATGGTTCGCGACAAACCGGCTGCCTGTTTCTACATGGGGGCATTTTATGCCGAGTCTCTGATTCTGGCAGAGACCGGCAATTCGGTGGGTGCGATCCAGATCGCTGGAACCGCGATGCCCACACAGCTCCCGTTTTTTGTGGCTGCCTGTGATTTTACTCTGATTGGAGAAGAGTTTTTCGCCGCTTCCGCTTACCTTTCCGGTGAACCTCAGCAGATAGGCAGTCTGAAAGGACAGGACTTCGGTAAATTGATTGGAGGTCTGCTGCTGATTGCCGGCTGCCTGATCATGACGCTCTCCGCGTATGAATCGCGGGGTGTCGCTCCGGACGAAGAAAACAAAACGTTCCTGCAGTCCGCTCAGACGTATCTTAAAGAGAATATCCTCGGTAAGGGAGGTTTTAAATAATGAAACGAACAATCCCCCTGTTGATTTCCGCAGTCACGGGATTTGTGCTGATTGGCACGGCGTTCATCCCCAAATTTGTGGACTGGGGAAATGATGCGATGGCCTGGTTTAATATCCTGGCCGCGTTCGCATTTATTCTGGGCGGTGGTAACCTGCTCAAAATGCAACTGAAGAAAATTTCTGCGCAGCAGGCGGGCTGGGGATATTCAGCCATCACGCTGATTGCATTTTTCATCACACTAGTTGTTGGACTTTTTAAAGTCGGCGTACATCCGAATGTGAATTTTCCTGAATATGCCTGGTCAGGAGATTACCTTGAAGAGGGAAGCGTCTTCTGGTGGCTATTCGAATATATTTTCTACCCCCTCTCAGCCACGATGTTTGCTTTACTGGCGTTTTATATTTCGTCTGCTGCCTTTCGAGCGTTCCGTGCAAAAAACACGGAAGCGACCATTTTGCTGCTAATCGCTGTCATTGTCTTACTCGGACGTACTTATGCGGGAGTCTGGCTGACCGGCTGGCTCCCAAATGAACCCATTCTCGGTTCCAGCGGTATCACTTACAGTGATTTTCATTTACCCCATTTATCTGAAATTATTATGGAATACTTTACCACTCCCGGAATGCGAGCGATCACCATCGGGATCGCTTTAGGCGTCGCTTCAACTTCACTGAAAGTTCTGTTAGGCGTCGACCGTTCTTACCTTGGATCAGATCAGGAGGCGTAAACGATGCTCGAATTTTTACAAAACCTGGATCGTCGCTGGATCTTTTTAATGATGTTTATCGCGGTCTCCGTACCACTCATCATGGGTACGACGTTTCCGGAAAAACCTTCAGACCAGATCATGGATGTTTTTCATGCCATCGATAATCTCCCCGACGGTTCGAATGTGGTCCTCGCTTTGGATTACGATCCAGCAAGTGAGGGGGAGCTGCAACCAATGTCGTCGGCGTTTACCCGGCATTGTGCCTTGAAAAAACATAATATCTATTTCATGACACTCTGGCCGCAGGGAATTCCGATGATTCAACGCTCGATTGAGCTGCTGGAGAATGAATACCCCAAAACCTACAAAGGAAAATATGGCACCAAGTTTGTCAATCTGGGCTTTCGTGCGGGTAATGAAGGCGTCATTAAACTGGTAGTGGAAGATTTAAGAAAAACCTATTCTTCTGACATCAATGGCACGGATCTTGAGAATATCCCGCTCACCAAAAATCTCAAGAACATTCAACAGGTTGACCTGTTAGCGAATGTCAGTGCCGGTTATCCCGGCTCCAAAGAGTGGGTACTGTATGGATCGGCTCCGTTTGATATTCCGACCGTCGTCGGCTGCACCGGGGTGCAGGCACCGACAATGCTGCCTTATATACCACAGCAGATGATTGGCATGATCGCCGCTATCAAAGGTGCGGCAGAATACGAGCAGGCAATTATCAATGGTTATCCCGAACTCGAAAAGAACCCAAATGCTAAAGAAGGACTGAAACGCATGGGGCCACAATTGGTGGCACACGTGCTGCTGATCAGTCTGATTGCTCTGGGTAATGTGATCTATTTCTGGGAACGAAAGCAGGGAACGGCTTAATGAAACAGTCAACACTTATCTGGACACTGCTGATGATATTTGGTGGTTTGGGTCTGGTCTCCGTTCAATTATTCCGCGGTAAAGGAGAAGTTTACGTCCGTGAAGTTCCCGTCGAAGCGAAAGCATCACAGCCTGGCTCTCCGGAACAAGTTTACCACTGGTCCAAATCCCAACGGGTTTCCACGACAGAAAAAGGCAAACCGGGCGTCAGCTTTAGTCTGTCGCGCACCTTGGGATTGTGGGTGGCCGCTTTTTGTACGCTGGCCATCTTTTCCTTTCTCTATGGTGATAACCCACTCTACAAATTTACGGAATCCGTGTTCGTTGGAGTCTCTGCTGCCTACGCGATGGTCGTCGCGTTCTGGACCGAGATCGCGACGAATCTATTTGCCAAGCTCTTACCCGCTCTAGCGCGGATCAGTTTTTTCCCTGATATGGATAAAGAGACTCAGGTCAGTTGGCTTTATCTGGTCCCCCTTGTTCTCAGTATCCTGCTCCTGTGGCGTCTGGTTCCCAAGGGTAACTGGATCGCCCGCTGGCCGCTGGCGTTCTTTATTGGCGCCACAGCCGGAATTCGTCTCATCAGTTATCTCGAAGCGGATTTTGTTGGACAAATTCAAAATACGATCATGCCATTCATCGTCTTTGATTCCACAGGATCTTTTCTATGGATCAAATCCTTGGGGAATTCGATTGTGATTGTGGGTGTGCTGTCGTGTATGGTCTACTTCTTTTTCTCCATCGAACATGAAGGAGTGGTGAAATATATTTCGCGTCTGGGGATCTGGTTCCTGATGGTCACCTTCGGCGCCAGCTTTGCCTACACGGTGATGGGGCGAATTGCCTTGCTCAGTGGGCGGCTCGATTTTCTGTTTAACAACTGGTTGGGAATCTAAGCCATTTCCAGATTTATTTTGTGACGCCACACCTGTTAAGTCTATTACGTTCAATAAGATAAAACAGCCATCTTGATCACCAATTGCGTTCCCCTTGCCTGCCTCTTTGTTCTGATTCGTTCAGTGGGAAGTAGAGGAACCACTCATTCACGTTCGATGAGAACTGTATGAAGAAATTACTTTTGTTTAAAGCAAACACTCAATACCCTACGCGATCGTTTCTGCTTCTGCTATATTTGGGCTCAGCCCACCGGTCGCGCGCCCCGTGTCGACTGTTTAATGATCCCAGGGAAGAAAACAAGAGAAATGAATTCGCAGCCTGCCTGTGCTGACGCGGAACCAAAAAAAGATCACGACGAAATCTCCACCACCCATAAATATTTTCCTGGCTGGACGATGCTGGGAATTGCTGCGATGGCGCAATTTTTGTCGGCTCCCGGCCAGTCATTTTCCGTCGCTGTTTTCAAAGACCCAATGCGAGCTGGGCTGGGGCTATCAGAAACACAGTACTCCTTAGCCTACGGATTTGCCACCATTGTCAGCGCCTGCTTACTCCCCTTTGTCGGTCGGATGCTGGATCGCTGGGGCGCACGAATCATTTTACCAGTGACGGCAACGGGACTGGCTTTGGCCTGCTTTTTCATGTCCCGCATCCACACACTCCCGGAACTGTATATCGGATTCAGTCTGGTGCGCAGCCTGGGACAAGGGGCACTCACATTAATTTCGGTCTGGATGGTGGGTGAGTGGTTCGAAAAAAAAAGAGGCCGCGCCACTGCCCTGGCTGGTTTTGGGAGTGCCTTTTCCGTCATGACGGTGCCGTTACTCAATAGTTGGCTGATTACTCACTATGGATGGAAAACCGGCTGGATCTTTCATGCTGTCACCGTTGCCGTCTGTTTGATTGTGCCTGGAATCCTTATCGTCAGAAACCGCCCGGAAGACATGGGCCTGCATCCCGATGGCATCGATCCTGCTGAGGAACCGGATCCAGAGCCAGAAGAAGAAACCCCCGGAAAGAAACCGAGACGCCCATTAATCACTGCCACGATTGAATCCTGGACTGTGCGCGAAGTGCTGCGTGATCCTACGTTCTGGAAACTGTTAACCGTAATCACTACACATGCCCTGGTAGGTACCGGACTGGTATTCCATCAGATTTCATTACTGGGCAGTCATGGTGTTTCCGAAAACTGGGCCATCAGAATGATGTCCTTCCAGGCAATTTGTGCGACGGTATTGATGTTTCCCGCGGGCTGGGTCACCGACCGACTTCCCAGCCGCTATATCCTGTGTTTCTCTATGCTCTGTTTATCTGTCGCGAATCTAATCGTTTTGACAATGCCCGCCATCTGGATGGTGGTCGGTTATTCTTTTTTACTGGGTCTGACCGGCAGTATTTTTCGCAGCACGGCGACAGTCGTCTGGATCAATTATTACGGCCGCATGAATCAGGGTGCTGTCCGCGGCGTTGCCTGGTCAATGATGATTCTGGCTTCCGCGCTGGGCCCCTTGCCGGTTGCAATGTCGATCGATTATTTCGGATCGTATAACCCGGTCTTGTGTTTATTCACTGTCATGCCACTTGTCGCAGCAGCCGCCGTCTGGTCAGCTCACCCTCCTCGGTTGTTTAAAAAACAAGAAGAGAATGAACCCGAACCGGCCGTCTAGTTTGAATCGTCCTTTACGAGCGTGACTTTTCGGATATCTGATACCAGCGCTGATCAATTTGCAGAATCACATTTCCCAGCGACAGATATTTGGCGAGCCGCTGATCCTGTTTAAGCAATTGGAAATATTCTACCGATCCGACTTCGATCATTTTGAGATCTTTATGTAGCTGTGGGTCATACAGGCTTTCATTCCAGAACGGTCCTGTTGATTGATAGAATGTGCGATTGCCGATATAGCGAATCGAATTTAAAGCCGAACCACTCTTATTGAACTTCTTCATTTCACGTTCCGCCTGTTCGTAAAAGCGGGCCGCATTTCCACTTTTACCGGCTGCATATCGGTCCCGGTTGGAACTTTGCGCATCAAGAACCTGTTCCTGCCGCACACTTTCACTCGCCCGACGTTTGAACCCATCATAGGCCAGTTCTTTTTGGAGTTTCTGTTCCAATTTCTCACGATACGTTCTCAATAATGGCATCGGACGATTTCCGGAAACGGTATCATCGGCCATTAAGAAACTCGTATAGGGCGTCACAATGCCATGTTGTTTCGCGAGCAAGGTAATTTCGTCTACCAACTCCTGATCCGGTTTCGCCTGTCCGTTATTGCGAATTTGCGCAATCAGATAATCAACTTTCTGCCCTGCCCAGAGCCGAGGCACAAAACTGTTTTTATCATCGGCTGATTCCAGGGGGAATTCCAGCTGATAGGACTGCGTCATTTTAGCGCCGTTGATCGTGCCTGTCAGATGAATTGTTTTCGAACCTGAACCTGCATAACGTCCATAAATCAATAATTGTTCGCCTTTGAAGATATCTTTTACCTGTCGCGGATAGACATCGATTACTTCCACACCTGCAAAATCGATCGACACATCTGTCATGATCGGGCTGCCGACCCGGTCGAAAAATTGACTGATTTTTTTCGTCAGGTCTTCATCGGGCAAAATGTAATCCGCCTCTCCACGATGATCAAAGGCCAGAAAGTCGAGCAGCTTCGTATTCACATCGTATCCCTCACCAAAGACGAACAGCCTGACATCTTCCGTATTCTGCTGCGAGATGGTTTTCAACAGTTTCTGGGCATCGCGTTCGCCAACGGTGGGGAAACCATCGGTAGAGAAAACAATCATTTTCAGTCGCTGACTGGTTGCTGATTTTTCAGTTTTAAGATGCTTCAAAGAGAGTAACAACGCTTCTTCAATCGCAGTTGCTCCGCGGGCCGTCATCGCATCGGCATAAGCCAGCGCTTTCTGCTTTGATTCCTCGTCAAACTCGATTAGCCCCTCTTGATTGAAATGCCGTGCTATTGTACTGAAGTCGATGATATTAAACCGATCTCCGGGACGCAGATGGTTGATACAATACTTTAACGCATCGCGGGCCTGATCCATCTTTTTCTGTTGTAGCATGGAACCTGAGGTATCGACACAGAAGACCACATCTTTCGACAGGACCTGCGTTTCAGTCAGCTTCCCGACGCCCTGACCTTGAGTGGGTGAGAGCATCATCATGAAATAACCGGGTTCACCTGGTTCCCGGTGTGCGATCAGACTGGCACCGACTTCATCGGGACTCGTTTGATAATAAAGGACAAACGGATGTTTGGGCAGATAATCTTTCTGCTTCCATTCGACAGAAACATCCCAGTCTTTTTTCTCAACCAGTTTCACTTGATGGGTCGGACTGTAAATATTCTTGATCGGTTCAGAGCTACGAATATTGACTGTCACCGAAGCTTCCTTGAGCGGTTGCATTAACGCTTTGGGGTTCGTATTGAGCATCTGCAGACGAATCAGATCGCCCCGTTTTTTCAACACCGTCGTGTAAGTCAGTTTGACCATCACAGTTTTCCCCGCTTCGACCCGCGGGATTTTGGTCTGAATAAGCTGGTTGCCATAATACTCCAAGAGTGCAGGCGAGCCTCCTGTTTTCACGATCTCCTGGAATACCTTGTTCGCTTTTTCGACATCCAGGATCTCCGCTTGTATTTCCTTCCCATCGACGAGCACGGACATGTTATTCACCTGCGTGCCCGGCTCCAGTTCCATGTAACAGATGCCCCCGACAATGGCCCGACCGTTTGGATTTCTGAAACCACAACGGTAAGTCTTCACGGCGACCTGGTCTTGAATATCGACATTGATATGATCCAGCCAGACCTGAACCGGTTGAGGAGCCCGCATAAAACAGGCGTACGACATGGTACTGATACTGGATAGCAGCATAGCAGCACCGACGATTCCCAAAATACGCTGACAACCTGGCATGACAGTGCTCCTCTGATGAAAGTGCGTTCCGGTTAAAAGAGATTCGACCTGCTGCTCTAAAACGGTTTTATTCTGACTGGAACTGAAATTTCTTTTTCTGTGCCTGTACTCTGATCGCTCGGATCACAGCGGCATCAAACGTGTTGTCCTTTGACTGGTTTTTCTGTTTCTTCATTGCTTCTTTTATGAACAAACTTCGTTTTTTGGTGAGTTCTTGAATCTGCAGTTGGATTTCTTTTCGCTCTTTCTGCTTTTCACTGATCAATGCCGTCCGTTCCTTGGGAGATAGTTTTTTCAGTTCGGCGGGCAGCTCTTCTTCTTTCAGTTCCTGCAGTTTGACTTTCTTTCCGGCAATGGCTTCGACTAGATCTCCTTTGGCGCGATATCGGCCTGAGCCTTTAAACGCCGCCCGTTCGGCACCGGACGCGGGAGCTGCTTCTAGTGACAATGAATCGGCGGCTGACTGGCTGTTGCTGGATTTTTCCTGTTCTTGTCGAGATCCATAAAAGAGATAGGTTTTGTTGATTCCCCGGCTCAATTCATTCAGTTTCTTATCGTAGGGTGTTTGAGGAGTGACAATTTTCAGTCCATGATTGATACTCAGATAAGAACCATCTGCCAGTAATGCGCCCTCTTTCCACCCCGTCTGGATTCCCGTTTGTTCGGGCCCACAGAAAATGGTGTTAACAGTGATCCCTTTCTGGACGGCGGCCGGGCAGACCACTTTAAAGTCTACCTTTCCCTGATCAAATCCTTCATTGCCGGCGATGAAGATCATTTTCAGACAGTCATGGTCTTCACTCCACTTGAGTCCGTTGGTGGCTGCCTGGATTACCTGGCCACAATATTCTTCACCACCATTGGTTTGTAATGCGAACAGTTCTTCGGAAATCTGGTCCAGGTTTTCCGTTAACGGTACGATTTGTCGCAAATACCCTTCACTGGCGGGCAGGCTGCTCTTCCCGTATTCATACAGAGCGACTTTCATAACGGGAATTTGTCCGTTTTGTTTGGCGGTAGCCAACTCATTTACGATCTTCCAGAGTTGTGTGCGTGCCTGATTGATCAACCCGCTCATACTGCCACTGGTATCAAGTAGAATCGCCAACTCAATTGAGGGCTGTGAAGGTTCTGCTGGCTGCGGTTTTTCCTTTGCCTGGCTCATTTGGATCGACAGACAAAAAGTAAAGAGAATTAAGGCCGTAACTCGAAACAGTTTGCGCATGGAAATTACTCCTGAAATAGTACAGGATTACTGAGAAATGAAGTGCTTCACACTGAGCACCGCTCATTGGACGGCGAGCGCAAAAAAGAAGTTCCCAAAAATTGACCGATTTCAGGAACTTCTTTTTTTATGAAGATCGAATGGCAGAATTTCAGTTCAAGCGTGAACCGCAGAATTTACAGAAGGTCGCATTGGAATCGTGCCCTTCTCTCATACATTCCGGACAGACCTGGGTCGATATTAGTGATGGGTCCATTTTTGAGCCGGAATGCGCTAACTCTGCTGTCACAATTCCCGTCGGGACGATAATCAGGCTATAGCCAAAAAACATAATCATTGCTGCCAGACATTTTCCCAAAGGAGTGACTGGTGTGACGTCACCGTAGCCAACAGTTGTCATTGTGACGATCGCCCAGTACATACTTTGGGGAATCGAATCAAAGCCATTTTCTACGCCGGGTTCTCTTTCGACAGAACCTTCCACTAAGTGCAATGCAGCACCTTCAATGACAACTGCAATGAGGACTGTTGTCAAAAACACAATAATTTTTGAGCGACTGGTCCAGATGGCATGCCGTAGTTCAGATGCCCCGGTCAGCATATGCCCCAACTTGAAGATTCGGAATACACGCAGCAACCGCAAGGCACGAATGACCCCCAGACGCTGCATTTCATCTGATTCCATAAATATCAGATACGTAGGTAAAATGGAAAGCAGGTCCACCACACCATAGAAGCTGAAGACATACCGTAGTGGTCGACGGGCACAGATGATGCGCGCTACATATTCGATGGTAAACAGAATCGTGAAAAACCATTCGGCAATATGAAATTGGAAATCATAAAGGTCATCAAATGATTCCACGCTCTCCAACATGATGACCAGTACACTTAATAAGATCGCAATCAGCAGCACGACATCAAACAGTTTTCCGGCGTGTGTATCTGCTTCAAAGATAATCTCATAGAGACGCTCGCGCCAAGTCTCTGGTTTCGTCTCTTGAGCAGGTTTCGAATCAGACATAGAGAAGCTTTCAAGGATTAAGACGCTGAATACGATACGACGTGTTGCGAAGGGGATTATGTGCTAAATACCTTGATGAGGTCAACCTGATTCACCTGGCAAGAAAGATCTTTTGGATATGAGTGATATACGCAATGGGAAAGTAATCGGATCAATGCTTTTCACTGGTTCCTGATCCGTTTATAATGAGAGACTGTTCACTCCGGGAGAATTCTCCCGCTGCCTGCCTTTGCACAAATTTCCCTCCCAGCCTGGAACAGGTCTGAATATGCGTATCGTTTTCTGGTGTCAGATTGCCTGCCTGCTGTGTGGTAGCACGTTTGCTGCCGAGCCGGAACCCGCAGACTACTTTGAAAAATCCGTTCGCCCGATCCTGGTCAAGTATTGTGCAGACTGTCACGATACAGAAGATTCGAAAAGCGACGTCAGACTCCTGACAGCGAAAACGGCAGACGAAATCACTGAATCGAGCAAGATCTGGCTCAGTGCATCACACCAGTTGCGAAACCGGACCATGCCCCCCGCCGATGAGCCTCAGCCGACCGAAGAGGAGCGGTTACGGATTGCAAACTGGATCGAGACCTATCTGCGTGAAACCGCATGCGATCGCGGCCAGTATGCGGGCCGTGTGTTGCCACGTCGCCTGAATCGGACCGAGTATGATAATACCATACGGGATCTGTTTGGTCTGAACCTGAAGTTCTCGGAAACATTTCCCAACGATGGTGCCGGAGGTGAAGGCTTTGATAACAACGGCGAAACCCTGTTTCTACCACCGATCTTAATGGAACGCTATCTGGAAACAGCTCAGCAGATTCTGGATGCGGCCATTATCACGCCCCCGATCAAGAAAACATATCAAGCCTCTCAATTCCTGCCAGCCTTGAAAGAGAATCAAACGGGGACGCGCACGATCCCTGCGGGTGCAGAAATTGCGATTATCGAAGGCATTTATCTCACCAGCGACTATGCAGTCAAAGTCAAACTGCAAGTGCCCGAGAAAAAAAGTACGCATGTCGTGTTAAAGATCGACGGAATCAAGGCTCATCGATTCGAACTCAGCAATAAAGCAAATCAAACATTGTCTACGGATGTGCGTCTGATGCGCGGCTTACATTCGATTACCCTGGCTATCCCGAAAACTGACGCAGCCGTGAACGTCCTGTCGATGGAGTTAATCGAGCAACGAGGCACGCCGTTTATCGAGAAGAAACAAGCTCATCAACGTATCTTTCAGGTAGGTGGAAAAGATCAGCCACAAAATCGAGATTCCGCACAGAAGATCATTCGTCATATTGCAAAGAAAGCATACCGGCGACCGGTGAGCGAGCAGGAACTTGGGCAGTTGATGCAGCTCTATGACCGCGCCGCTGACCGCGGTGATCCTTTTGAAGAACGCGTCAAGCTGGCACTCAAGGCAGTCTTGGTTTCTCCCCACTTTTTATTTCGTACCGAAGCCAACAGCGCGCAGTCGGAGATGCAACCGATTTCTGATTTTGAACTGGCGACGCGGCTGTCATACTTTTTCTGGGCCAGTACGCCGGATGAAGAACTCATGCGATTGGCTGACGAAGGTCAATTACACAAAGAGGCTGTGTTGAATCAGCAAATCACCCGAATGCTGGCCAATCCGAAAGCACGTGCGTTATCCAAATTGTTTACCGAACAATGGCTGGGTACCAAAGATGTTGGAGGTCGCGTCTCACCAGTAGGCGGCAACTTTCGTGAAATCTATTCATCCGAGTTGGCTCTGGACTTTCGCGAAGAAGCGATTCAGATGATGGATTACATTTTTCAGAAAAATCGAAGTCTGCTGGAAATCATTGACGCCGACTATGCTTTTTTAACGCAACGTCTCGCGAAACATTACGGAGTCGAAGGGGTCAAAGGACGACAGTTTCGTAAGGTTTCGATCTCCGATGGCAGGCGTGGAGGTGTGCTGGGGCTGGGTGGCGTGCATATGCTGACCTCGTATCCGAAGCGTACGAGCCCTGTCTTAAGAGGTGCCTGGGTACTGGAAACACTACTCGGAACGCCCGTTCCTTCTCCGCCGCCGGGCGTTCCCCCACTCAAAGAAAAGAGCGGCAAAAACAAAAAGCGATCCATTCGGCAGATTCTGGAAACACATCGTGAACATGCCACTTGCGCCGCCTGCCATGATATTATCGACCCCATTGGATTTGGGCTGGAAAATTAGGACCTGTTTGGCCGATGGAGAGAAAAGGAACGTGATCAACCCGTCGATGCGACGGGTGAATTTCCCTCGGGCGAAAAATTCGCAGGTCCAGCTGAATTGAAGAAAATTCTACTGAAGCGAAAAGATGAGCTGTCGCGGCATTTCACCGCCAAAATGCTGGGCTATGCATTGGGGCGCAGCCTGGAAGACGCCGACGCTTGTACCATTGAAACGATTGTCAAACAACTGGAACAAAACGGCTACCAGTCACAGACGCTGATTCGTGAAATCGTCTTAAGCAAGCCGTTTCTCTATCGCGATGGAACTGCGACTGAGTTAAAATCAAAAAGTACAAAATAACGTTTCGTTTTTAATACTGTCATACGAAAGACAGGAAGGACAAGAGATGGCTTTACCAATCTCAAGACGAACCATGTTACATGGAATGGGCGCGGCATTGGCCTTGCCCTGGCTGGATGCAATGGCTTCCAGAAGCAGGGCTGCGGAAAGTCTCTCCCGGCCTCCGGTTCGTACCGCCTTCCTGTTTATGCCCAACGGCGTCGTTCCCAAGCACTGGGATCCCCCTCATAATAAGAACGATCAATTCGATTTGACTCCGATGCTCAAACCTCTGGCAGGAGTCAAAGAAGAATTCCTGCTATTGGAAAATCTGTGGAACGAACAGACGGTCGGCCGGAATGGTCATTGGCCGAAAGTTCCCGCGTTTCTGTCTGGTGGATTTGTGGTTCGAACATCGGGCCGGGATATGGATACCGGCGGGATTTCGCTCGATCAGGTGATGTCACGTGAGATTGGAAATCGCACTCCCCTGCCGACATTCGAACTAGGAGTCGATCCTGCACGCAACGGTGTCGATAATATTGGCGGCGGTTTTACGCGCATCTACGGTTCGCATATCGCCTGGCGTGATCCGCATTCGCCGGTCCCCAAGGAAATCATTCCTCAGCTTGCCTTTGATCGCCTGTTTCGGACCAGTTCTGCGGGCCCAGTCGTTTCGGGATTTAATCCGAACCAGCCTCAGGTTGTGAAGTCTCTACAGCGTGATGATACCAGCGTGCTGGATCTGGTACGCGAAGATGCGAAGTCGCTGCAACGGAAAGTGGGGATTAATGATCGGGCCAAAATTGATGAGTATCTGGATTCCGTGCGGTCCGTTGAACGCCGGATTGAATCGGCGATGAAACCACAAAAACGCTGGATCAATGAAGGGCGTTTTGACGTCCCCCGCCCCGGCCCGGGGATTCCAAAGAATCATGAGGAACACGTACGGTTGATGCTGGATATCATGGTGCTGGCGTTCTGGACCGACACCACCCGGATTTCGACATTCATGTTTGGTAATGCCCAGACTGGTCGTAACTTCTCCTTCCTGGATGGAGTGAAAGGGAGTTTCCATCAACTGTCACATCATCGAGAACAGCAAAAAGAACGCGACATGTATGAATCCATCGGAACCTGGCACATCAAACAACTGGCTTACGTCATTGATAAAATGCGTTCCTTAAGTGAAGGAGAATCGACACTGCTCGATAATTCGATGTTGCTGTTCGGCTCCACGATCAAGGATGGAAACCGGCATGATGAGCATAACCTGCCTGTCATTCTCGCAGGCAAAGGGGGTGGCACCATTCGTCCGAACCGTCGCCTGACGGCTCCCAAGGATACGCCGTTATGTAACCTTTACGTTTCGATGCTGAACCGAATGGGTATCAAAGCAGACCGCTTTGGAGACAGTACCGGCGAATTAAAGGGACTGATCTGATTGAAAGAGCCTGCTCTCTGACTAAGTAACACTTAGCCGGGTAGCTTGAGATGTAATAAGGGAAACGGCTTCCCGAAACCATCCTGTTCAGAGCGATGCGCGACTTCAAATCCCAAGTGCAGATAAAAGCCGAGCGCCTGTTCGTTCTGCTCATTCACATCGACAAGATCCGCATCCAGGTCCTTGATCGCATACCCCACCAATGTGCGGCCTACGCCTTTTCCCTGCCAGGCAGGATCGACAAACAGTGCTTCAATTTTTGGTGCATCCACGCCCAGAAAACCGACCACAGCTTCGGTCTCGTCACGGATGCAAAAGAGAGACATTCGCATCAAACAATGGTTTTGCACCAGAGGCTTGAGCGATTGTATGTCTGCTTCCGTCAGAAAATCATGCGTAGCCCGTACGGAAGATTCCCAGACTTCTAAGGCACGGGGATAATCTGCGGGAGTGACGACTGTGATCTGATTCTGGAGAGGCATCTTACTTGTGCGTTTAATGTATGTTGAAAGAAGTAGATTCTGAATTCAACGGAAGAGTGTACTGAACTCGTTCACATAAAAAAAGCCGATTCGCTCGTGAAGAACAAATCGGCTTTGGAAGAGACATTTAACAGATCTTACAGAACTTTGGTTACACCCGGTGTTGGAATCGGGTAGAAACCATTTTCATCGGGAACCGTAACGGGGGTTCCTTCCCAAGAGAACTCTTTCGGCATCAAATCGACGTTTGATGCCATGGCTTCGTCCCAGGTGACTGGCTTTCCGCTATAGGTTGCCAGACGTCCCAGAATGGAGGTCATGGTTGATTTGGCGCCATATTCCGCTTCGTTGTAAGGTGTCCCCTTACGGATGGCAGCAAACAAATCATCGTGTTCCACCTGGTAAGGGTTGGCCTTCTTGCCTTTGTATTTCCACTTGTAACCGGCGTCGGTTTCGTACTTGGCACCGCTGATATCGCAAGAACCTTTGGTTCCTTGAGCATGCTCAGTCACGCTGTTCCAGCAGTTGCGAACGTGTCGACACTGGCTATTCAACCGAGTGCCATCTGCATAGACGAATTCGACAGCGAAGTGGTCATAGATTTCACCATACTTCTTGTCGCTACGAACTTGACGTCCCCCCATGCCATACGCTTTGACGGGGAAATCATCTTTTAACCAGTTACAGACATCAATATTGTGAATGTGCTGCTCGTTGATGTGGTCACCACACAACCAGTTATAGTAGTACCAGTTTCGCATCTGGTATTCCATTTCTGATTTGGCATCTTCGCGAGCCAGACGTGGTTCCCACACTCCACCACTGTTCCAGTAGCAACGCATTGAAGTAATATCGCCAATCGCACCGTCTTTCAAGCGATTGATGGTTTCGATATAAGGAGCCTGGTGATGCCGCTGCAAACCAACACCAACAGCAAGGTTCTTTGCTTTGGCTTTCTTAGCAGCAGCTAAGACTTTTTTGACACCAGTGACATCAGTGGCAACCGGTTTTTCCATGAAGATATGCACGCCTTTATTGACGGCGGCTTCAAAGTGAATCGGACGGAAACCGGGAGGCGTTGCGAGAATCACAACATCGACACCACTGTCGAGGACTTCCTGGTAGGCATCGAATCCGATGAATTTCTTCTCTTCGGCAACGTCAACTCGTTCGGGACGGCCGGAGAATTGTTTCTGCAGGTTGCTCAGACTGCTATCCATGCGATCCTTAAACGCATCGCCCATGGCTTCCAGTTTGACGTTGCCGTCTGTGGACAAGGCTTGCGAAGCAGCACCAGTACCGCGGCCCCCACAGCCTACCAGACCGACTTTGATTTTATCGTCTCCGCCCGCATAGATATGAGCCGTCGATCCTAGACTGGAAAGAATTCCAGTCCCAACAGCAGTTGCCGTTGTTGTTTTCAAAAAGTCACGTCTGGATGTTGATTGATTGTTAGATTGAGTCATCAGAGGCCTTTCCCTAATCTGCAGGTGGATTTGGTCTGTTATACGTTTCCTAATTTACATATGCATTAAGTAAGACAAATCGTTTGTTGATTTTCTACCAGTGCATCTGTTTTCCAATAATTTCCTTCACAATGGCTTACGATCAGCGTCCTTCATCTTCAGGGATTGCTGGATCAAGACCATATTTTTTGCGTTCTTCAGCCGTTGGTACTTTTAAAGGACGCACCACTCGGAATCCCACCATGATCGCATCGGTGTGATACCAGATACTTTGTGGAAGCTGTGGATCCTGAATTTTCCAGTCGGCGCTGGAAGCGATTCGGTTCGCGCTTCGCAGTCCCTCTGGTTCATCATCCCATGACCCACCTTTCGCAACGCGAGGATAGAGGGTGCTTGGTACGTTGATCGGGAAGTTGAGTGTCCCCTTGCCACTCCATTTTTTGTAAGCATCGGGAATATACTGATCGAGCACCCATTCGGAGACATTGCCGTGCATGTCATACAATCCCCAGGGATTTGGTTTCTTCTTACCGACCTTCTGATAGGTGTCATCGCAGTTGGCATAGTGCCAGGCATAGTCATCTAACTTTTCCGGATTATCGCCGAATGAATAAGCGGTCGTCGTACCAGCACGGCACGCATATTCCCATTCTGCTTCTGTCGGCAGACGATAATAGTGACCTGTTTTTTCACTTAACCATTTGCAATAGGTCTTGGCAGCCAACTGAGTCATGCAAATGGCGGGATAGCCATCGTGGCCCATATCAAAGGTCATATCGGTGTAAGGCTTGGTAGGACGAGTCACTACATCGGCGGCTTTTTCTTTTGCGTCCGATTTTCCCCGTAGCAGTTTCCGACGTTGAATATCGAGATTGAAGCTCCAGATATCATATTCGTTCCAGGTGACTTCGTGCTTGCCCATCCAGAAAGGTTCGATTTTGACTTTGATCTGTGGGCCTTCATCCTCTTCCCGATTCTTCTCACTCGCAGGGCTGCCCATCATATATTCGCCGCTGGGAATGGGCACCATGTCGAAAGAAATATCGGTATTCGCAATCTTTTCTGTGTAAGGTTTCATCTCTTTGGTTTTTTCCCCGGCACTCGCCAGAGAAACAGAAAACAGGATTGCAGCAAGGAATGCGTATTTGCCTTGCATTAAGAGACTGTATCGACATACGCTAAGCATCTTAGTTTACTCCGTATCGGTAAGCTTCAATCGGTCTTTTATCAGGGTTGATGATGTCATACGTTTTTCAGACATGCCTGCTGCTCTCCACCTTGTCAGGCAATCAACAGTGCACGGATAGCGAAATTCTGAGTCGGTATGAATTTCAGGAAGTACATATGGGGGTGCAGTGGAGCATCGTATTATATGCTACTGACAAACCAATCGCAAACAAAGCCTCTCAAAATGCTTTTGCCCGTATAAAGGAACTTAATAAAATACTCAGCGATTACGATCCGGAAAGTGAGTTAAATCAGTTATGTCGGTTATCTGGACCGGGAAAACCAATCAAAGTCAGTCCTCACTTGTTAAAACTACTGAAAAAAAGTCAAGCACTCTCACAGGAAACAAAGGGGGCATTTGATGTTACGATCGGCCCTGTAGTGCGACTCTGGCGTCGGGCTCGCCGTCAAATGAAACTGCCTGACAGTGAACGATTTCAGGCGGCCCGTTCGAAAGTAGGCTCGGGATTGATGAAGATTTCACTTCAGAATCAGACCGTTGAACTGACTAAACAGGACATGCGCCTTGATCTGGGAGGCATCGCGAAAGGTTATGCCGCTGATATCGCATTAAGTGTTTTGAAAGAGCATGGCATCACTCGGGCAATGGTCGATGCCAGCGGTGACATTGTTCTGGGTGATCCTCCCCCCGGTACGTGCGGCTGGAAAATTGGCATCTCTTCTTCGGATGCCCCGAATGCGAAGATTGATCGATATCTTCGATTACACAATATGGCGGTAGCGACGTCCGGCGATGCACTGCAGCATGTCGTCATTAATGCCAAACGATATTCGCATATTGTTGATCCGCACACTGGCCTGGGACTGACCGATCAGAGTCGCGTCACTGTGATTGCCTCGGATGGTGTGACAGCAGACAGCCTGGCTTCTGCTGTCAGCGTACTGGGCCCAGCAGAGGGAATCAAACTGATTGACAAAAAACCGGGAACCGCGTGTTTGATTCTCAGACACGAAGCGGGACAACTAAGATCATACGAGTCGAATTGTTTTTCGTGTTATGAACTGGAACAGAATTGAATCTTGAGAGGAACTTCCATGTCTGAGAATCTGGTGTATCTGAATGGCGAATATGTTCCTGCCAATGAAGCAAAGATTTCGATCTTTGACGGCGCGATCAGCCTGGGAATGACCGTTACCGAATCCACGCGCACCTTCGCACATCAGCCGTATCGTTTGCGTGACCATATCAATCGCCTGTTTCTCAGTCTGAAAGCAGCCCGGTTCGATGCAGGCATGACGGCGGATGAATTGGAACAACTCACACTGGAAGTCTGGGAGAAAAACAAGCCAAATTACGATACAGGTACCGATGCCTGGATCATTCACAATATCACTCCCGGAACCTGGGTTCCTTCCAGCGGACAAAAACCGGCGGAGTCAAAACCAACGGTGATGATTGTCACTTTACCACTCGATTTATCCTATTGGGCCGACTTCTATCAAGTGGGCTGTCATGCTGTGACTCCTTTTACACGAATTCAACCAGCACAATCGCTTGACGCACGGATCAAAAACCGCAGCCGTTTTCTGTATACGCTGGCTGAGTCGGAAGTGAAACTGGTTGACCCGCTGGCCCAGAGCCTGTTGCTCGACACCGATGGTTTTATCTCGGAAAACAAAGGAGGCAACTTTTTCCTGGTGACGAACAACCGGATTCGCACACCGAGTACGATCAACTGCCTGGACGGAATCAGTCGACAAACGATTTTTCTATTGGCCGAGAAGCTCAATATTCCCATCGAAGAATGCCAGCTACTGCCCTACGACGTGATCACCGCGGACGAAGCTTTTTTCACCAGCACGCCTTATTGCATCATGCCGACGACGAAGTTTAATGGCACCATGATTGGCGATGGCCAAGTCGGTCCGATCACGAAGAAGCTGCTGGCGGCATGGAGTGAGATGGTGGGCGTTGATCTAGTCGAACAGGCGCAGTCAGTTTAACATTCTAACGCAAGCGTTATTTGTTTGTACCAGTAAAAGATGTTTGCTTGGGGCGTCTGGATGCAACCGACAAATACGCAAAGGGAACGCACCACAGAGCGATGAGTGAATACATCACAATCTGATTATATTTCGTGCCTTCCAGCAATTTGTCTGCCAGAATGATTGCACAAGCAAAGAATATCGAAGTGGTCAGTATCAGAAGTACTGCGGTTTTCGGTTTCATAAAATCACTCCCTTTGCCATTGATTCAGATCTTGTTTTTCAGATCTTGTCTTGTCTTCATCTGAGCATAACAAACCAGTCAACACAAGTACATATCAAACTCTCATTTCCAGAGTGATCGTGTTTGTGCTGCCAAACCCCAGCAGATGCAGAATAGTGGCATACAGAACTCGGATGTGAAATTCTTCTTCCGACGACGGAAAATCGAGCTCATCCATTTTTCGTAATACAGTCTCTGAAAAACCTACGAAATCTGTCACAGGAATCGTTTCTTACAAAGGGATAATTTCTTGCACTCGGGGGAGCAACGTATATTCCAGAACTTCCAGGTGTGAAGGAAGCGTGCAAATATGAGCGACCACTTCTCCCAATTCGTCAGGCTGAATACATTGCTGATGAATCAATGGATCAGACGCAGGTGCATCCGCTAGATCTTCTGTCGTTGAAGTAAAATCAGTGGCTCCCCAGGAAGGCACCACCGTTGTCACCCGAATCCCATGTGCTCGCAATTCTGCATAGAGACACCGAGACATTTGCGCAACGCCTGCTTTTGCTGCTGAATAGGCTGCCCAACCAGGCCAGGCAAATTGCTGGCAGATACTGGAAATGTTGATAATCATTCCCGAATTTTGTTTCCGCATCGTGCTTGCAGCTCGCCGACAGCCAAGCATTGTCCCTATCAAATTAACTTGGATGGATTCGATAATTTCCTTATCAGTCTGTTCGTCAAGTGGTTTGATCCGAACCGCTGAGCCGGCATTATTTACTAAAATATCAAGCTTCCCTGTGTCTGCTAAAACACGTTGGATCAGCACATCCCAATCATCTGGAATAACGACATCTGCGGCCAGATGCTTCACCCCCAGAAGTTGAGCCGTCTTGTTAAGAGACACAGGATCACGACCAGTAATCCAGACATCCGCTCCCGCTTCTTTGAGAATTTTGGCAATCCCTGCTCCATAACCTCTTGAGCCACCTGTAATAACGGCTGTCTTCCCCACTAATGATTGTGCCACAAACAATGCCCCTTCTTTTTTAGTTAATCTTGATTTGTTTTGATCGACTTAATTTTTGATTGACAGGTGCCAATATCAATGTACCATATCCCAAACACCTTTCTACTGGACAAACAATGAATAAAAAAGACATTCAAATCAATACCGAAAAATACCATGTGCCTAATCTTGAGCGGGCACTCAAAATATTGGAATATCTGTCAAAACGACTGGAAGGAGTGACCATGAGTGACGTGAGCGTTGCGCTGGAAATCCCGAAAAACAGTTCGTTTCGAATTCTGAATACGCTTCTGGCACATGGCTATGTGTTGCGCGATGAGAAAACGCAGAAATTTCGACTCAGCGGTAAACTTCTGGGACTGGGAAGCAAAGGGACCGGGGCAGAGCAATTATTGGAAAATGCGTTTGATGTGCTACGCCGTCTGCGCGATGAATCCGGCGAGACAACGCTGGTAGGCCGATTGATTGACCAGGAGGGCGTCGTTCTGGGCCAAGTTGGCAGCAATCATCCGATTAAGGTCTTTGTCGAATTAGGCACGCGTTTCCCGTTACACGTTGCAGCCCCCGCCAAAGCAATGCTCGCGTATTTGCCGACTGCGGAACAGAAAGCAATGCTTTCTGGTTTGACGCTAAAGAAATACACCGAGCGTACGATTACGAGTTTGAGCAAATTCAAATCTGAGATCAAAAAAGCTCGTAAACTGGGCTACGCCGTTGATTGGGGAGAAGAAGTGGAAGGTATCAACTGCGTCGCCGCTCCTATTTTTGATCATAGCGGTTACCCCATCGCCGCAATCTGGATTACAGGACCTGAAACCCGGATCAACCATCTGAAATTTGAGAATCTGGGTTCATTGGTCATGAAACACGCCAGCGAAATTTCAGCGAGAATGGGATTTGTCTAACGATTAATTCATACGCGAACTTTTAACACCTGCTTTGCCATTCGTACTTATGATTAACAAAGGAGCAAAAGACCATGTCAGTTCGGTACTCCAATTTGAAATCACCCCAGATACGGAAACATCACCGGCAACTGATTCGATTCGCCCGAAAGGGGTTTACTCTCATTGAACTGCTGGTTGTGATCGCCATTATTGCAATCCTCATCGCACTACTGCTGCCAGCAGTTCAACAAGCACGTGAAGCAGCCAGACGTTCGGATTGCAAAACCCGCTTAAAGCAAATAGGACTGGCATTACATAATTATCACGAAACGCATCGTGTCTTCCCCCCGGGAACCGTCATGGGTAGTTCTTTTCCACAAACGGGCTGGTGCAATTTTCCAGCGAGCGGCACGAACGTCAGAAATGGAGCTCCCTGGACTGTCTTGATATTACCTTTTCTTGATGAAAGTAATCGATACAATTCCTTCATCTTCGAAGAGGCATTTACGGGGTTTGCGAATCACGCTCCCACGGGATCACACCCACATGGCTCAGCTGCAAACCATGCGGAATTTTTAAGAAGCAACCCCAAGTACCAATGTCCCAGTGATATCAATTCTCAAACGGGCGCCAATAACAGCAGTTACTTTGGTGTGAACGGCGGCGCAACCGGACCGGCATCCGGAAGATGCTCTACTCAAACCGATCGCTGGTTTTTTACAAACGGAGTACTCCACACCGATTCCCAAATTCGTATGCGTGATTTAACGGATGGTTCGACTAACATTTTCATGGTCGCTGAATCAAAGTACCAACTTCGTCCGGGAAGTCGCACCCCTGCCGATGCGCATTATGGTTGGGCATCCAGTGATTCCAGTCACCAGGCACCAGGAGAAATCCCTGGCGTCCAAATAGGAGCACGCTGGCAAATAAACTACTTGGATTCAGATGGTTCAAAGACTGACACGGGATACAGTAATCGCGGTGCAATGAATGGTTCCTTTAGCAGTTTTCATGAAGGCGGCTGCCATGTCTGTATGGCTGATGGTTCAGTTCACTTCCTTAGCGAAAACATGGATTTAACGACTTATCGAACTCTCGCCGACCGAGGTGATGGTTACCCTCTGGGAGGCTTTGAACGATGAGCAGCATTCAATATTTCAAATGGAACGGATCCCGCGACTTAGTCATTCTTTTATTGTTCTGTTCCACTGCAGGGTGTGGAGGATCAGGTTCCGATCTCAAAAAATATCATTATTCAGGAACCGTTACCTTTGATGGAAAGCCAGTTCCTGTCGGATACATTTCATTTGAACCAGACTCTGAACCTGGCCCCGGCAGCATGGCTAAAATAAGTGAAGGTTACTATCAGACGTTACCCGAAAAAGGCCTACTGGGCGGCCCTTATAAAATATTCATCTCCGGATTTGATGGAAAGGTGGATGCCGGAGAATTAGGCGACGGCACCCCAATCTTTGTAGACTACACGTTGAAACAATCACTTCCCGAAGAAAATACAACTCTTAATTTTGATATTACATCAAATGACATAAAACACACCTCGAATAAGAAGATACGTCGATGACTAAAATACAATCGCTCACTTGTTGTTTGACCATCTTCGCGATCTGTTTCCCACTCCAGGCGGAGGTAAAGGAATCCAGAACCGATTTATTAATCGTCGGGGGAACGGAATCGGGGTGGGCGGCTACGATTCAAGCCGCGCGGCTGGGAGTAAAATCGATCACACTCGTATTGGACGGGGAATGGCTGGGCGGACAATACACCGAACAGGCGTTGGCCTGCGTCGATGAAAACAAAGGGCCGGGCAAAGTCGGCTGGGGAGTCGACTGGCACCCGATGAAGCGTTCGTTTCATCGCAGCGGACTATTCAAAGAACTGATGGATCGCATTGAAGCTTTCAATACTGAAAAGTATGGCTCTCCCATGCCAGGCCGTCCGTATCATGGTCCGTCTACATTTCGACCCGCTGAAGCGCAGGCCATCTTCCGGGAAATGTTGCAACCCTATATCGATAACGGTCAGGTGCGACTGATCACACAACATTATCCGGTGAAAGCAGATCTAAAACAGAATGCGTCCAGGCCGCAGCTTACGGGGCTCTGGTTTGCCCCCGTCGGTTCAGAAACGCCGGACCTGCACATTGCTGCGAAATTAACAATTGATGCATCAGACTGGGGCGACGCAATCCAGGTTGCGGGAGCGGAATTTGAATTCGGGGCCGATCCGCGTTCGCGTTACAACGAACCGAGTGCCCCACTGAATACTGATGATTATCCTGCCAATGAAATGAATCCGATCACATGGGCGATGATCGTTGAAGAAGCCGACAAAGAGGTTCCCATTTCAAAGCCGGAACGCTATGATGATCGCAATTTTGTGCGGACCTCGAAACTGAGTCTGGCTGAGATGAAACATCTGAAATGGGATCGTCCGGCGAGACTGGGATCCATTCCACATTGGCCGGATGCTGGCAAAGCATCGCCGCGACAGCTTTCAATTTTTACCGTACGTCGAATTGTGGATGGTTATACCAGCAAAGATCACAAAACGAGCATCCTGCTGAATTATATGCTGGGGCAGGATTACCCACTGGAACGACTCCCCCAGCATGTAGTCGACGCACTGGAAGCAACTGAGCCTGGCGCATCGACGAAAAACATTGTGTTGATGAATCGTCGTCAGCGACAGATCATTTTTGACGACGCCAAACGACATTCATTATGCCTGTTCTATCATCTGCAGAATTTTGTGCACGAACACGCCCCTGATAAAACGAATAGTTTCAGACACTTTCAGTTGAGTCAGGAATTTGGCACGACAGATCAACTGCCTCCTAAACCCTATATCCGAGAGTCATTGCGTCTGAAAGCCATGTATATGATGCGCGAGCAGGATGGCCGAAATATGGATGGACCGACCAAGAAATTCGCGCGCGAGCGTTTTTCACGGGTCATGTATCCGGACGGGTTATTCGCCTGGCAGTTTCATTATGACTTTCACCGCACCGGACGCGCGTATTTAAAATCAGAGGGAAACACCGGGCCATGGATCGATTTTGAAAAACCGGGAAGAAACACCAAGCTGGTCAGCGACCGCTCGGTATTTCCATTACGCAGTCTGGTTCCGATCGACATGGATGGGTTAATGGGCGCACAGAAAAATGTGGGCTATAGCAGTATTGTGAGCGCGGCGATTCGTCTGCATGATCAATGTGTCACACTCGGACAAGCCGCAGGTGCAACGGCAGCGATCTCTTTACAACAGGACATCGCAGCCCGCGACATCCCCTACGATCGCGAGCGACTGGAGCAGGTCCGCCATGCTTTGTGTGGTGCTTCGGAAGAAGGGGTGGCAGTACTGATCTGGCCTTATCGTGATTTAGCACCATCGCACCCGGCGTTTGTCGCCATCAACCGACTGGCAGCACGGGGTATTTTACCGATGGAAGTCCGTAAGGTTGATTTTCAACCGGATGCACTCGCGACCACGGAATGGCGCCAGAAAACGCGACAACTCGCTTACAAAACCGTTGAAGTCGCCAACCTGCCGATATTCCTGGAAGAGGGACTCAGTCGAGGCGAGTACTGCCAACGGTTATGGGATTCGCTGAAAGAGTTGCCCCTACGCCCCTACTCTCGAGTGAAACCCAATGATGCTGACGGCGATGGAATTCCAGACATCGATGACCCCAGTCTGTTTACTCCGGGCGAACAAATTCAGTGGAAGAAAAAAAAAGCAACTGCAGACCAGGATGGGTTGTTGGGCAAAAACAAAACGAAATATGCCCGGCGAATCAATTTCACGGGAAAGAAGGCGGCTCCTCTTTCCGATTTTGAATCAGACCATGGTTATGCCTACGACGCCAAACGGGGATATGGCTGGCAGCGGGATCTCAGTCAAAATCAGCGACACCGAAAAAAAGTTCCCGAGACCTACCGCGATACCTTTATATTTACGCGAGATCACGATATCTGGGAATGTGAAGTTCCGAATGGAACATGGCTCGTGACCGTTTGCGTTGGAGACTCAGGACACGAACAAACCGGACAATGGGTCACCGTTGAAGGAAAGCAGGTCATCAAAGACGAAGCAACGAATGACGGCTTTTTCCTGGAACGGAAAACGAGCGTGACTGTCTCGGACCAGCGATTGACCATTGAGATTGGTAAGTCGAATGCTGGAAAGAACACCTGTCTGAACTGGGTCGCATTCGAGCCAGCCCCCCCGAAGAAATAAGTGAAGCCGGCTTTCTCAACTGAATTTTCCGATGGATCCACCTGGCACAGGATCGATATTGAAGAATTACGCCTGCGCCAGCCAGGTTTCCTGACTCAAACCAATTTCTGGTTATTTTTCCCAAGCAACGTGAGATCGATATTGAACGCATCAGCAAATGACGATATATTTAAGAAGATTAAATATTTAAGTCGTGCTGTCGCTCGCACTTCGTTAACCAACATGGGGAATGGAATCAGCAATGAAGTCCAGAAACCACTCACGTAATCACACCCAACATGCATTTACCGCGTTTAATCCGCTGGTTCCTGAAGGTCTGGTGTTACGCAGTCGGCGGAATATGCTCAAGGCCTCTCTGGCAGGCTTGGCAGGACTGTCGGTCCCCAAACTGTTACAAGCTTCCGATCAACTCAAGGCTGCTGGTCAATCTTCTCTGTCAAAAAAAAGTGTGATTCTCCTCTGGATGACGGGAGGACCGAGTCACATTGATACCTGGGACCCCAAACCAGATCGGCCGATTCAAAACCGAGGGCCGTTCGGAGTCACACAAACATCAGTGCCAGGTATCACAATCACTGATCGGCTGCCCAAGCAAGCCGCGATGATGGATCGTTTCACCTTAATCCGGTCAGTCGATCCTAAGATGAGCAGCCATCAGCCTAATCAGGTGATGCAGACTGCCAACCTGCGCGCAACCCCGCGTACTAACCGCAAAGGTGACAAGTACCCTGCAATGGCTTCGATCGTGGCTAAGCATCATGGCGCCAACCATCCCGGCATGCCGCCCTATGTCGCGTTCATGAAACATCAATCGCATATTGCCTGGGGTGGTCACCTGGGAAAACAATACGATCCATTCATCGCGAACGATGCAGCCGACCTGCCTGTCTATGACATGGTGGGCAAAGATTCCGGGAAAACAAGTGGGGGCAAAATGTTTCAATTTGCCCCCGGACTGTCCTACGAACGGATGAAAAGCAGACGTGATTTAATGCAGCAGTTTGATAAGTTGCGGAGTGATATTGACCAGGCTGGTTCGATGTCAGCCGTCGACAGTTACAGTCAACGTGCGTATGACATGGTACTTGGTCAACGTGTGCAAGAAGCGTTCGACCTGAATCAGGAATCACTGGCCACACGAGACCGCTATGGAAAACACCTCTGGTGCCAACAAGCGCTGCTCGCCCGTCGCCTGGTTGAAGCAGGTAGCTCTTTCGTTACACTTGATCTGAGTTATCATACGGCTTCCGGAACCTGGGACAATCACGGCGATAATATCCCTCCGTACGGTGGTATCAAAAATGGTCTTGGCCCCATACTGCCACTGTTTGACCATCTGCTGACAACGCTGGTCCAGGACCTGGAAGAACGGGGGATCCTGGATCAGGTGCTGGTGATTGCGATGGGAGAATTCGGTCGCTCTCCGATATCCGGCACACAGGGCAGTACCGATGGCCGCAACCATTGGCCCGTGGTGATGTCGATGTGTCTGGCCGGTGGTGGCATGAATCATGGTCAGGTGATTGGCGCCAGTGAACACGATGGTGCCGAGATCAAACATCGTCCCGTTCGCCCGGGAGACCTGGCAGCGACGATCTATCAATACATGGGAGTTCCCTTGGATACCCAGTATATTGATGAAAAAGGTCGCCCCAATTTTGCCATCGAAGATGGCGAACCAATCCACGAGTTATTCTAAGTATTCGTGCCAGCAGCCACTTATCAGAATGCTCGGCTATCGCTATTTCAGACCTGTTATCCAGTCATATTTAGTGAAAATATCAAAAACAGGCTGCAAAGGTGGCTGTTCCCCGTTTGCTTTTTTCGTGGCATCTTATAATCTGCATGTTGAATCCGGAAATCATTCTGCCTTGTGTCACGTCTGTTTTTCGTCTTTCTCTTTGATTTTCAACCTGCGTCCTTTCAGAAAACGTCTCTGATTATATGCCAAATTCTACCGCCGCGCCATCGCTCTCCCCTGAGGAACAAAGCATCAGTTCGACCCGACTACGCTGGTTTGTTTATGTATTATTGTTGACGGTTACGATGGGCCAAAACCTGGCTGCGATCCTCAACAGTGTGCCTCTGCAAAGCGCCAACGATCGTTCGCGCTGGTGCACCGTCTGGTCATTGGTAGAAGAAGGCACCTTCCAGATCGATACAATCAATGAGCGATCCAGTTGGTCCAGTATCGACAAGGTTCGACATAACGAGCATTTTTATTCATCCAAGCCCCCCCTCTTCCCGACGATGGTGGCAGGTCTCTACTGGATGATTAAAACGACCACCGGGATGAACTTGAATTCGAATCTCTATGATGTCGCACACATTATATTAATTATCGTCAATCTGCTGCCGATGCTGATCGCCCTTATTTTGATCTGTAAGATGGTTGAACGTTATGCGCGAACCGAGTTCTCCCGCTACTTCGTCGTCACAGCAGCCTGCTTTGCGACACTCTTAACACCATTTCTGTTAACGTTGAACAATCACTCGATTGCAGCCGCCAGTGCGGTTTTCACGTTGTATCCTTTGATGAGAATCCTGCTCGATCAGGAACAAAAGAAACGTTACTTTCTGCTGGCGGGTTTCTTTGCCATGTTTACCTGCTGCAATGAATTGCCGGCAGCATTATTCGGTTTGATTGTGTTCGGGCTCCTGTTCAAGGCAAACCCGCGGTTAACGTGCCTTGTTTTCACCCCTGCAGCGCTGGTCCCTCTGATGGGATTTTTTGTAACCAACTATGCGGCGACGGGAGGCTGGAAACCGTTCTATATGTATTATGGGACGGAGAAATATTTATACGAATACCGTGGCATCCCCAGCTACTGGAAAAATCCCCAGGGACTCGATCAGAATCTGGATTCGCCGCTGGTGTATCTGTTCCACTGCACCCTGGGACATCACGGCATTTTCTCACTCTCGCCGATTTATTTTCTGACTTTAATTTCCTGTTTGCGGATCAGAAAAACACAGGACCATATTCTGCGACCCCTGTTATGGATCAGTGTCTGCTTAAGTCTGATTGTGTTCGGCTTTTATCTGTCTCGAACGGGCAACTACAACTACGGTGGTAATAGTGCCGCACTTCGCTGGATGTTGTGGCTCACGCCGTTCTGGCTGATCAGCATGATCCCACTCCTAGATGAGTTTTCTCACAAACGCTGGCTACAGGTACTGGGAGTCGTCTGTCTGCTGGGATCGGTATTTTCAGCCCACCATCCATTGCACAATCCCTGGCGGGCTCCCTGGTTATTCACAGCCTTAAAACAATCTGGCTGGATTCATTACGATCAACGTCCACCTGCGATGGAACGCCCGCTAACAACCTGGCTGGCTTCGATTCCTGAACCAACGCTGGAGATTCCAGAACCCTTTGTCGAATTCACAGGCCCGGCTAACGATGGTCGCCTGATCAAACTTAGAATCCGTGTTGTGAAGCCTGCTAATGAGCAAGCAAATGATAACTTGCGAACAATACAGGTCTCACACTACCTCGGCACAGAAGAAGTAGAAACAAAACAATACACGATTGACGTGCCTGCCTTCGAAGCGGGTCAATGGCCAAAAGAGTTCTTACGCTGGCCGAATGCGGAAGTCAGTCAGTCCGAAAAATATGCGGCTTACCGATTTTTTTATGGAATGCCCCGCAGCCGGAAGTATAACCCGGGAAAGATCCGACATTTATTTACCCCACTCCGCGAGGATGCGTTCCGCTGCCAACTGGCGGCTTCTCAAGTCGCAGTCACAATTGCATCCCAGACAGAAGCAGAGCAAAAACTGCGCTATCGCAATGATCTCTGGATTTCAGACCAGATCCCCTTTGGAATTGCGCAGCTGGAAACTTCTGTTTATAACACAAAAAACAACCAGCTTCTCAGCCGCCAGACCCTAGTCGTCACCAGAGTCAGCGGCCTCATCGAACCAAAGCCGATCGAGAAACCGTAAGCTACTCCTGTTTGGGAGCGGCGGCCCCTGCAACCGGTTGAACCCAGGCACGTTCGACTTCCCCCTGTTGTGCCGGATTGGGATGCAGTTTTGTTGATCGCACCACTGCCCGCACATAAATTTCCTTGCCGTTGAAGTCATAGCTGGATGAGTTCCCTTTGACTGACTTCAAGTTAGCACCAATTTTATTACTGTACCGTTTTGTGGCATGCAATTCCTGCCCTCGTTTGTCCAATACTGGCATTCCTGCTTTGGGGTAACCATCCAGCGTTCCGATAAAATCGGTGGTATATTCCACTCCCTCTTCCGGATCGATTTCAATCTGAATTCCTTTGTCGGAATAAGTAACAGATTTCAGTTTGACGCCCGATGAGGCATAAAAGCGTCCTGCTTCCATCGCTTCCACCAGTGCTTCGGGCTCCAGTTTTTCGGATAAAACAACGACCCAGCCCCTGCCTGGTTCACTCGCGCGACTGGGAATTTTGTGATAGCTATGCCCGTCATCTGTTCCCAGACCGTACATGATAGGCAGCTTCAACTCCGCCAGTCTCTTGGTCAGAATAATATCCCAGATCCGATCGGTGCTGGCATAAGATTCGTTTCCTTTGTTGTTCACTCCGGGATGGCCGTTGTAAACTTCAAAGAAGTTTTCGCCGACAACCTTCATCAATTCTTCTGCCGTAACACTATAGCCGAAATTAGGATGATTCAGATGAATCATCATGGACTGCCCGGTTCGTTCCCGTTGTGCCAGTAGAGCATTGGTATTGTTCTGCATCACGTCATATACACTCTTACCACCGAGGGGCGTGAGCAGTGAATGCAAGTTGGTAGCGTTCATATGTACGGACCGGTTTTTATAGCGATCCGTAACTTCTTCACTTTGAATCATCAGATACTTTCCGGGTTCCCCCAGTTTGTCCGACACTTCCTTAAACGTGCGTAAACGAACTTCAATCTGACCGTCTTTGTTTTTCCGTTCTTCGATCCAGTTCGGAAAACGCTTTTTCAATTCCTGGTACGCATGTAGTTTGCCTTTATTTTTTTCGGGAACCGTCCAACGCTCTGATGTTGAAAGTACATTGTGGTCGGTAAAAGAGAGGAAATCATATCCGCGAGATTTATACCAGTCGGCAATCATCTCCAGATAATCATCGCCATCACTCCAAAGAGAGTGCGTGTGTAAGTTCCCTTTGTACCATTTCTGATTGTCCGTCTCTTTCAACTGAACTGGGTCTGCTGCATCCGTGTTCGTTCCCAGAAACAAGAGGCAGGCCACCAGGAACAAGCCTGGCTTCAGAAAAGAATATTGCTGCGCGCGACTGCGTGTAATATCAAGGCGGTTCATCTTTGTTGCTCCGAAGAAAATACTTACTGAAAATCAATCAAATTCTAAAATTAAAAACCCTGAGGAGAGTTGGTGATTAAATCTGCCTGCAGTTCCTGTTGCTTGTAAACGTCAGGCGAGGCTACCGGTTTTAAAACAAATCCGGCATTGACTAGGTTCCGTAATGAAACTGGTGAAGCACCCCAGCGGATAATCACCTGTTTTTCCTGAGTGGGATCCGTTTTCTCTGTTGCCGGGAGCTCCAGATCCTGGGGAAGCACTGTCCCTTGAATCTGCTTGAAGTCGATGTCGCCCCAGAGATAGAAGATTAAAAAGGTCAACTCCAATGGAGGATGATCCGTTTTACTCACCAGAACACAATTCGTCACGTTTTGAGTGAGCCGCAGTTGATGTTCGAACTGCAATAACCGTTCCCCTGCCGGGTTCGGCTTGGGAATAGAATACACGCCATACACAACATGCAAACCAGATAACGCAACCACCAATGCTATTTCCACTACACGATGACCGTGCTCTTTCTTGAAGCGATGGCTATACCAGAGCACCATCACAAGCGATAAACCAAGAGTGACTAGCTGGCGTAAAAAACGGGCTGAGATCTGCGGACTGAGTGTATCCCCACGCGATGCACTGATAAAAATCACCGAAAGCACTCCGACGGTGAACACGGCAAGCACCGTCGGATAACTGACGCGACGGAGGGCAATCTGCTGAAATTCCCAGGCCACAATCGCCATCATCGGAATGATGAAAAACAATTTCCACATCGCACGAGTACTGGTTTCCATCTGGGGAAGAAATTGAACTCCCCACCAGAAAAAAGCGCTACAGAAAACCCAGATCACGACCAGTCGCAGCCAGGCAATTTCCTGTTGATTTCCTTCGGGATTGAGAACCCGTTTGATTCCATGAAACAAACCAAACAACGCAAATCCAAGTAAAAATCCCATCGAGGAAATCACGTCGCGGACAAAATAAGAGGGATAGAATTCGGTTTTCCAGTACAGACTGATATTAGGCTGCCCCGGACCGGCAAACCATTTCCCCCAGAATCCATCAATCTGCGATGCCGCCATCAATTCCCACCAGCCCCCGACAGCAAAACCGGTAAACCCCAGAATCAATAATGATTTCCAGGCCCGTACTGCCTGTTTCAAGACGGGCAGTTTTTTCTGTTCAGAGGAAGAACGGCTTTTGGGGAGATCGATGGGATTCACGATATACAGTGACAGCATCAACAGGACTCCCAATGCTAGAGCCCCTCCGGACAGCAAACAGAGCCCCAACGAAATTCCGCCACACAACAATTTATACGACACAATTCCGGATTCGGATCGAACATGGGTGATGTATCCCCAAATCGTCAACAAGGCAAAGAGTATCGGAAATGCGGGCGCTTCGATCAGTTGAACCTGCTTCAAGACTACAGGATGAAAGGCAAGCAGGAAACAAAATACAAGTGCGTAACGTGGATTGCCTACTTTTCTCGTTAATCGATACGCAACGATCAGCATGCAGGCTGTCGAAAAATAGGAAAAGAGAACCAGAGATGAGGACCAGTGCCCGACCACTGAAAGCAACCCCGTACAAAGCCACCGGATCATTGGGGGCTGAGAAATGAGTGCGTTGCTACTATCGCTGATCAGATGCGCCTTACCAAGGCACTCCAAGCCGAACCAGGCCGACAACTCATCAATACGATAGGAATGGAAAGCGAGCAAACCAGGGCCTAAAGCCAATAAGACGACCAGTGGCGACATGATCGACGCACGTCTCATCACCGGAAATAAATCATGAGCAGGTTCTACAGACCGTCGTAATAGTTCCTGGTCACTGATAATTACCAAGGGGCTTTATCCTTCTACCAAAACCGCAGTATTGCCTCCGACGCCTCTGACTCGGCGTCTGTTGAGAGAGCAGGACACTGCACCTCATTTTCTTGTCGCCTCTTAATTGTACCGGACTGAAAAACGAAGGAACACTGTTCCTGAGTGAAAAGACTTGAAGAAACCGGTAGTCATGGTTCTTTAACTACTGACAGAGTAAAGGTTTTTCCTACTTCTCAATAGTTCTGTTCATGCCAGTTCTCAGGATTGTAATCCCTAATCATGACCAGAACTACGAAATCAACCGGATCGCTACACATTTCCTGAACACCCTCAAACCTCCTGGCCGAAGAAAGCAAAGTGTGCAAATGCAGGCTGCACTACTTCTTCTAACTTCAGGATGAGAATAATGTATATGGATAGGGTGAATTTTTTAAGATCATTAAAGTATCGGTCTATTATGTCACAGCACATCGCCTTCGATCATGGTCACCAGCTCAGTGAGCTGGTAAAGCATGCTATTTCAGCTTCCAGCTTGATTGCCAACCAGAGTGTTCAATACAAAATTGAGCAGGAACAGGTCTTTTTAACAGGCATTGTCAGCAGCTATTACGAAAAGCAGCTGGCTCAGGAGTCGGTCAGTCGAGTTGACGGAGTTCGCCAGGTCCACAATCGTTTGACTGTGGAACCGACACAAAATGAGGTCGAACCTCTCAGCACACACTGAGTAATCCATCCTGCCATCACAAAAAATGGCACCGGCGCCGTTCCAGATTGCCATGAATGATGATCAACTGTTTGGCTTTCTGACAAAAAACACGTGAATACAGCAGGTTACGCGACTTGACCGTTGTCAAATCCAATCTGATCTTGTTAGAATCTTCGTTCCCTTGCGTTTCTTAAAAGGGAAGTGCTCTTTTTGCGCACAGATAATCGGGTTGAACCCGGATCACGAAAAAACGGTCATTAATACATCATAAGGGACAGTGGAAGACAATGTCTTTACGAAGAGCTAAATTGGAACGACAATTACAGAACGCGGAAACCGCCATCGCACAATACGGTAAAGTACTGGATGAGCAGAAAATCACTGACGCCGAGCGTAAAAAGCACCCCAAATGGCGGCAGGCCAACGCATCAAGAATTCAGATCGTAAACCGTCTTAGATCCCTGAAAGTGATTGAAGACAGAGAAGAAGCGATCAAACAGAAACACGCTTCAGAAGACTAATTTCTGAGTTGACATTCTGGTTGATAGAGTTCGTCTGACGAATGACCCACTCGGAGAGGTGGCAGAGTGGCCGATTGTGCAGCACTGGAAATGCTGTGTCCCGGTAACGGGACCGGGGGTTCGAATCCCCCTCTCTCCGCTTTTCAATCTGATCAAACGCGCTAAGTTATTGATTTCAATAGCTTAGCGTTATTTTTTGCGCGACATAATAAACCTCCTGGTGCACAGTTGGTGCACACATTGTGCACAGGAGGTTCTAATGAGACGACGCAAGAAGTCTTCAAAACGAAAACGCGTGGGGCGCGTTTCGTACTATCTTCATCACGGTGCCTGGTATCTTTATTACCTTGAATACCAAAATGGAGTGAAGGTACAACAACGTCCCAAGGTAGCTGAAACTGTAGAAGAAGCCGCACAGATCGCAGCGCAAGTCAATGCGCAGTTGGCTTCATCCTGTCCCACACTGTTTTCCTTTACCTCTGTCAGTTTTTCAAAACTGCGGCAGGCTTTTCTCAATCACCATGAAACTGTGGTGAGGTCCTCTCCGGCCACGATACGACGCTATCGATCGGCAACCCAGCATCTTGAAAACTATTTCAATGAATGCCGCGCATCTGATCTGGCCCATTCCATCCGGGCTGATCATTTTGTGGCTTGGCTGAGGAAACAGAAAATTTCCCCTAACGGCCATCCTAATACGGCCAAACGGGCACTTCGTGATAAAGGGCTGCGTTTCATACTGGAAGTTTGCCGGTCGGTCTATATCTACGCCGCCCAACGACGGTTTCTTCCTCCCACTTTCGAAAACCCGTTCTCTAAACTCAATCTGGAACGGATGAAAATTGAAGATGCCAAACCCATCTTTGTCTTCGATGCTGAGAATGAACTGCGTTTCTTCCAGAATGCGGATGACTGGACGTTTCCCATCCACTTTATCCTTGCCAAGGCAGGATTAAGGTCAGGCGAACTGATTCATCTGTTGATAGAAAATGTCGACCTGGAAAACGGATGGATTCATGTTCGCAATAAGCCTGAATTGCACTGGAAAGTCAAAACCAGACGCGAACGCTCAGTGCCCTTAATCAAGGAAGCAGTCGCCGTCTTACGCAGGGTGATTGGTAATCGAACGTCAGGTCCCGTTTTTATTCGGCACCAGTTTGATGCCTTTAGCTCACCTTTAGGGAACCTGGATCAGATGTCACTCCAGGAAGCACTTCAGCAACGATTTTCACGTGCTGACTTAGAGAGTGTGCTAACTCTATCTCAAACCATGGAGGAGAAACTCGCCAGATCAGTCTGGCGTGAAGCCGGAGTGGTACGATCGGAGCGTGTACGGACATCATTTATCCGTACTGCTAAGGTGGCAGGTCTGAAACAGTCATCTTGCCCCAAAAGCTGGCGACATACTTTTGCCACTCTACTTCAGGACGCCAACGTTGATCCGCTCATAAGACAGATCACGCTGGGCCATAAACCGAGTGAGGACGCCCGTGGCGGCGGCCTGGGCATGACGGGCGTGTATACGCACACCCGTGCCACGACACAAAAACGCGAGATCGAACGTGCTTTGCGTCTCTGGCCTCAGTCACTCGCTTATGCCAGTCAATGGACCAGTTCTATCAACTTGTGACTTAAACATACTGACTTGCTTTAAACACATTTAAAAACAAAAAAATCTATTTAAAACGGAGTAATAAATAATGAGCTATAGAGAAGAAGTTGAACTTGTACCACGGAACGGTCATACCCTAATAGTTGGGATTGTCGCGCGAATTTCTGGATGTCAAAACCAGAAGGAACTCAGCCTTGAGGACCAGGTTGACCACGGAAAAGAAATCGCGAGGGAATATTATGACGGAGAGATCGATTTCAGGATCATCGCGACGACAGGAAAGGGGGAACGCCTTGACCGTCCTGAGCTTGCCGAAGTTGAAGCCAGACTCACTGCTAACGAATTTGACTTACTGACGTTTGAGGATGTCGGGCGTCTGGTACGCGGAGTAACGGCTTGTTTTATTTTTGCTACTGCGGTGGACCAAAGTACTAGAGTGATTTCACCGAATGATGATATTGATACAAACCATCCGGACTGGGAAGCCAAAGTGATGGATGCATGCAAAGAGCATATGAAGCATAATGAGCATACATCACGCCGGATCAAACAGAAAAAAATGAACCGGTTTAAAAAATATGGCGCTGCGACTCCCTGCCCCATCGCCGGTTATATCAAACCAGATGGAGCCGAGACATTCTCAGACTGGTCTAAAGATAAGGAAGCTATTGAGTACCTCAAGGAAGGGTTACAGATCCTGAGAAGGACACTGAATGGTGAAGCAGTTGCGGAGTACTTTAATGAAGTGGAATTTTCTCCAGGCCCCTATTGTAAAAATGAAAAATGGGACGGAAAAATGACACTTCGATACTACCGCAACTCGATTTTAAAAGGCTTACCAGCACGGGGTACTATGCATACCACTAAGAAGCATAAAACGGGCAGAAGAAGTTCTACTCTCAATCCAAAGGGGCCCACTTACCGTGAGGAACCTCATCTGGCCTTCTTCTCACCTGATGAAATTGACCCAGTCCTCGAAGCACTGGAAAAGAAGAATGCCCATTTTAAGCGTAAGAAAAAAACAAACGGCGTAGATTCCAGATATCAAGTTCCCAAGAAACGGACTCGGGCCTTTGGCCAGCATGCCACCTGTTATTACTGTGGCCATCATTACGTCTGGGGAGCCAATGGCATCACCGACAGTCTGATGTGTTCTAATTCGCGGTCTTGGCACTGCTGGAACTCCATTGGGTTTAATGGGCCTAAAGCAGCGCAGAAACTGCTGGGAGTGATCCTGGAGAGCCTTTCGTCATTGGAGGGGATTGATGCTCAGTATCAGGAGATCTTACAGCAGGCACAATCTGGTGGGCCTGAAAAACTTCGTACCCGTGAAAACAAGCTGAACCGGGTCGAGGAAGAAATTGAGCGTGAAAGTGAAAAGATCAAAAAACTGATCAGAGAGATAGATGGTGCCGATCCGAATATTCTATATGAAATGATGTCGGAGTTGACCGAACGGAAGAAAAAGCTGTCGCTTGACCGCGTAGCATTCGAGCTTGCAAAAAAACGGCAGCTTGATCTTCCGAAATCAACTTTGGAGATCAAGGAGATACTGCAGCATCACCTCGAAGACGTCGATACACACTCTCATGAGTTCGGTGATTTGATCCGGGAGTTGGTTCCTGAAATCTATGTCTACCAGGTACGCCTCATTGATGGCGGTCATCTGCTGCCTCGTGCCAAGATCCGCCTCAATCTAGTTGGGAGTATTCCCGATGCTACCTCGATTCCTGAAGTACAGCAGTTACTATCTCAGGAGTTCACCCTGGATCTCTTAGAGCCTTCTCAACGTGAACTGATTCGACCAGAGGCAGTCAGATTGGCTGCCACCGGCTTAGAACAGCGAGAGATCGCCCGTCGTCTGGAAGGGAACCCCACCCAGACTGCAGTCTGGAATGCCTTGAAGCTGCAAAAGCAGATGCTGGAACAGGGGCTTTCGAGTCCGTATGAATTTTTGGAAGAACCACCTGAAGATTATGGAAAACTTCGCAGGCACAAGAACAAAAAGTATTCATTCCAGGTGAAGGTCGGCTATCAGCGGCCCCCTCTCTGAAAATGAATTGTCACTATCATTCACTTTACCGACCCCGGCACTTTACCGGGGTTTTTTAATGCGCTATCTGAAAGGAGCTGCTTTTGGAGACCAGACAATCTAAATCAAAAAAGAGCCAAAATCATCAACCTGAACCAGTCCTGACGGGAAGCCCCGTTCATCGACTGCTGCAACTGATTGCCAAATCAATAGTCAAAAAGTACGAAATAAACGACACAGAAAGGGATCGCACGAAAACCTAAATTCTGGCCAAAAACGTGTCATAATAAATAGGGGCACGGATTATCTATTCTGTATCAAAATCAATCACCGGTTTCAGATCGTCGTCATTTAAAAACGCCTCGCATTTCACAGGAATGCGAGGCGTTTTGCTTTTCACTCTGAAACCTCAACAGAAAGGAGCATTGCTTGGAAATTATTGTTTTAACGTTTGTCTCTGTCGCGCTGTTGCTGGCCGTTGTCGCTTTGATCAAAGAGCGACGGCTGCGACTGACGTTACAGGGACTTCTCAGACATCTGATTCATCGCTGGAGGGCACATGGAAAAACAGACGCTTCGAATCACACTAATTCTGATCCTGCTGACCGGAGCCAGTTGTAATTCAGACGAAAACAGTCGCGTGGCTGATCTGGCTACACAGCAACTGGAACGCCAGGCAGATCAAAACCGCCGGATGTCGGAACTGCAGCAGGAAGTCACCTCGGGTTCTCGTGAACTGGTGGAGGCAGATGCCAAAGCCAGACAGGAGATGATAGCCATCCAACGCGAAATCCAGGCTGGGCAAAATGAAATCGGTTTCCAGCGGGACCAACTGGAGGCAGAACGCCGCGAAATCGCTGACAGCCGAAATCGAGATCCGATCATTGCAGCTGCGATCACTAAGGTGGCCCTTGTAGTCATCAGCCTGCTGCCGCTTTTGCTCTGCTGGCTGTTGCTGCAGCAGAAGGTTGAACCGGCGGACAAGAATGAGATCACAGAATTACTGCTGGACGATATGGTCTCAGCGGAACCATGTCTGATATCGCCTGCCACACGAGAACCAGACAAACGCCGATTGACTGATTTACCACAGTCACCTGATAACCCATCTTTAGAAAGGGAAAACTGAAATGTCACATATTGTCACCATCCAAACAGAAGTCCGCGATGCCGAATCGCTGCGTCTTGCTTGTCGTCGGCTCGAACTGGGAGCCCCCGTTCACGAAACCGTTCCGCTGTTTAGCGGGGAAGCCACCGGCTACGCAGTCCGTCTACCCGACTGGCGGTATCCCGTCGTCTTCGACGTCGAACAGGGCCAGGTCCGCTACGACAACTTTGAAGGCCGATGGGGTGAGCCGACGCACCTCAATCGGCTACTTCAATTTTATGGCGTGGAAAAATGCCGCCTGGAGGCACGCCGGAAGGGGCATTCCGTCCTGGAAAACCAACTCAGCGACGGTTCCATCAAACTCACCATTCAGATCGGATCAGACCATTGAAAACAATCGACATCATATTTTCAACCGACGGTCAGTCCCGGATTGAAACCCGCGGCTTTACCGGCTCCCGCTGCATGGACGCCAGCCGGTTTCTGGAAGCGACGCTGGGGAAGGTTTCCTCAGAGCAACTGACCGCCGAATATCATCAAACCATCCAACATCAACCCAACCAACTGAGACAGGAGAATTAGCTTTCACTTCACAACACATACAGGAATTAACTAAACGAGTCTACAAAGCCCCCGCGCCGGTACGTGTCCTAGTCGTCGTCGAAGGGACGCACGACATCGAATTTTTGACACGCATCTCCACTCTCTTGCATACCGATGATCCTGCTCTGCCTGATCTTGCTACGATGGAAAGTAATAGAGAACTCATCTTTTTGCCGATCAGCGGACATCCTCAAGCCTGGACCAGGCGGCTGGCACCTCTCAACCTTCCAGAGTTCCATTTATCAGATCGGGAACAGTCACCGGTCACGGAACAGCGACAGGCAACAGTCTTAGCAATCAATCAACGCTATCGCTGCCGTGCCATGTTGACCAAGAAGCGGAGCCTGGAGAACTATCTGCACCCAGTGCCATACAGGCGGTTGCTGGTGTGACACTGGAATATGGCGATCATGACTGTGTGGCAACCGTTGCGGCGCAACAGATATTCGAAAGCAGTCATGGCAACCCTAACTGGAAACAGCTCACCCGACGTGCTCGGGTGCGACTGACAAATCGCGTCAAGCACTGGCTCAATACCAGCGCCGTCGAACAAATGACGGTCCCTTTGCTGCAGGAACGTGATCCAGACGGGGAAGTCCTTTCCTGGCTGGAGACGATCGGCCAACTAGTTGAAGCCGCTTAAGCACATTTCACACCTTCTTTTACTTCAAACCATCAAGGAAATATCTATGTTATTATCCGAACGACTGGCAGAGAACGTACGCGCCTGCTTTACCGGAATCTGGATTCAAAGTCATGAACACGATGAAGCGTTGCTGGAGATGGCCCGTCTCTGCCACACGGAAGACTGGCGTTTATTCTCCTGGGATATTGACGGGGGTCTTCAGGGAACGGAACTCGCTGGTGGCAGCGATTCGTCTCTACCCGATCCTCTGGCGGCCATTCACAGCTTAAACAGTCAGGCTGATCCAGATCGGCCCACATTGCTGGTCCTGAAAAACTTCCATCGGTTTATCAATTCTCCTGAAATCATTCAGGCTTTGACACAACAGATCAATGTCGGAAAGCAGGCACGGACATTTATTGTCATACTTTCCAGCCTGGTGCAGATCCCCACTGAGTTGGAAAAACTGTTTGTCTGCCTGGAACATGATCTTCCTGATCGAAGTCAACTGCTAGAGATTGTCCGCAGTATCGCTACGGAAGCGGGTGAATTGCCAGAAGGACCGGAACTAGAACGTGTCCTGGACGCTGCCTCGGGCCTAACCCGTTATGAAGCGGAAGGGGCCTTCAGTCTCTCACTGGTACGATACCAGCGCATCGAAGCCTCGGTCGTACTGGAGTTAAAATCTCAGACATTATTGAAAAGTGGGCTGTTATCACTGCATCAGGGATCGGAATCATTCGAACGTTTGGGAGGTTTGGAAGCACTCAAAGCCTTTTGCCGGTGTGCACTCAGGCCACGGTCACAAGATGCAACAGCCGTTCGTCCGCGTGGCGTCTTGCTGCTGGGTGTTCCCGGAACCGGTAAGAGTGCGTTTGCTAAAGCACTTGGAAAAGAGACCGGACGTCCCACGCTGACACTCGACGTCGGAGCTTTAATGGGCGCGCTGGTCGGTCAAACCGAAGAGCGAACTCGACGAGCACTCCGCATCGTCGATGCGATGCAGCCGGCCATCCTGTTTATCGATGAAGTTGAAAAAGGATTGGGAGGCGCTGCCTCTTCCGGTCAGTCTGATAGTGGCGTTTCCACCCGCATGCTGGGAACGTTACTCAGCTGGCTGAACGATCATACTTCTGACGTGTTCGTGGTCTGTACGGCAAACGACATTTCCAAACTGCCACCAGAGTTTGTACGGGCCGAACGTTTTGATGCGCTGTTCTTTCTGGATTTACCAGGCGATGATCAGAAGCAGGCCATCTGGGGTCTGTACCGTGAGCTGTTTGGTATTACGTCAGATCAATGTTTGCCCGACGACCGCCACTGGACTGGTTCGGAAATCCGGGCCTGCTGTCGTCTGGCGGCGCTGCTCGACGTTCCTTTAATCAAGGCCGCTGAAAACGTGGTTCCCGTGGCCGTCACCGCCGCCGAATCGGTGGCCCGTTTACGACGCTGGGCCAGCAAACGCTGTCTGTCTGCAGAACAGACAGGAGTATTTAGCAACGACGAGCGTACCGGTTCGCGTTCACGCCGAAATCTTTCACGCGATCCGCACAGAAACTAAACCACAGTCTATTTAAGGAGACAATATGACCACGACTGCTATCGAAGAAGTAAATACCCGCACCGATCCCATCGATCGGCTGCGATCAACGATGTGTGCCACACGCATCAGTTTTGAATGGTTTGGTACGCGTAAATCCCTGACACGCGATCAGAAGACTCAGGCTGCCGAATCGTTTGGGGCTGAGGGGACCTTCCTGAGTGCGGGCAAGAAACTGCTGGATACGGGGCATCCCCGGTTTCGGGCCGTAAATGCGGTCCGTCAGCGTGTGCGATCATACTGGACTTCAATCAGCCTGTCTTTTCCGGAACCCGGGATACGGTTACTGCGACAGGATGCTCTGACTGCTTTTCAGGAGCAGATGCACCAGTTTACGGAAGAACTCAATGAGGCTGTTTCACAACTGGATGAACAATACCTGTCCTTGAAGTCAGCTGCCCGGGAGCGCCTGGGAAGTCTGTTCAATGACGACGATTATCCCTTGAGTATGATCGGTCTGTTCGAAGTTTCTTGGGACTTTCCCAGCGTCGAACCGCCGGATTATTTAAGACAGCTCAACCCGGAACTGTATGAGCAGGAATGCCAGCGCGTGCAGTCTCGGTTTGAGGAAGCGGTCAGGTTGGCGGAAGATGCCTTTCTGGGTGAACTCTCACAGTTGGTGTCGCATCTGACAGACCGTTTGAGTGGTCAGGCTGATGGCCGGCCCAAAGTATTCCGTGATTCCGCCATCGGTAACCTGCACGAGTTCTTCGAACGCTTCCGGTCGCTGAATGTGCGGTCCAACGAGCAGCTGGATACTCTGGTAGCCCAGTGTCAGGGAATTGTGCAGGGTATCCAGCCCCAGGAATTGCGTAAACGCGGCGAACTCCGTCAGCAGGTCGCTTCTGAACTGTCGGGAGTTCAAGCCGCCTTGGATGGACTTTTGATTGATCGTCCGCGGCGACAAATTATCCGAACTCCCAAGTAAGGGAATCAACATGAAACTCATGATCTCACCACTGGGGACGGTGTACTGCGTTTACTCAGAATCCATTGACCTGGCAACCCTCGGTCGACTGGCCATTTCACGTGGCTCTTATGTCGAACCAAATGCAGCTGGTCAGTGGCTGGTAGATTTGTCACCGGTCAATGGCCCCCAGTTGGGACCATTCGCGCAGCGGAGTGCAGCCCTGGAATTCGAAACGAACTGGCTGGAGCAGCATTGGTTGCCATCAGATACCAGTCCCTGAGAAGTGACTACTTAATTGACTACTGGTTTGCCCCGGTCTCGCAGGTTTGTTTCCTGCAGGATCGGGGCTTTTTTTGTTTGAACATTTTCATATTGAAGGAGACAACTGATGAAACAGGCAGACTTAAATCGAGCCGTTGCTCTGGCAACTGGCGAAAGCATGTCGACAGTGAAACGTCTGGGTTTTTTACTGGCAGGGCCTGACGAAGCCATTGATCCTGCGGCAGAAGAGTCAGGCCCCTATGTGATCGACTGGGATGAACTGGAAACCAATCGACTGAATTCCGAGCGACAAGGGGCATGCCATGAACCCGTGGTGGCCTGATCTTCAAATGAGCGAATGCTGTCGAACTGTCCCAGAGGACCTCAGTGCACGATCGAATGCGAAGTCTGTCCTGCGTCAAACGTTGCACGCCGGTCGCATCAAGGGACGACGTGGTGTGAAAGGTAATACACGCCGCAGGAAACGACGTCGTAAACGATGGCCGCTCACATAAACAAGCACTGAATATTTTTAACCAAATTTAATCAAAAACGGAAAGCCTTTTATGAAACTTTTATTGATCAACAACGATGGCGGTGGGTTCGCTGATTATATCGATGTCCCCGCAGGAACCACGGTCGCACAACTCTTCGAACAGAAGATGGGGGATGCAGAAGCACGCGATTACTTGATTCGCGTGAATCGCCAGCCATGTCCCCCAAACCAGCGGCTACAGGACGGTGATCGGATTTCGATCACTCCCACAAAAATCGAGGGGGCGCGGTCCTAGCTTTTTGTATTTCCACAGGTTGTCGGGGCTTTGTTCCCGACAGCCTGTTCTGGAATCACCTATTTGAAAGAGGAGACAATGAAACATCCACGCAAACGATACTGGCGGACAGCCAGTCGAATTTATCAGCGTCTGGTATCAGAAGACTCTGCGACACAATTAAAACTGCCTTTCGAAGACTGGTGGCACTGTGATCGATTGATTCGGAAACGTCAGCGCGCACAACACAGGGGTTGGAATTTGGCTGTCTTAAAACTGGAACGAGAACTGAAGACTGGTGTTGCTCAGTTGATTCAACAACTGACAACTCTACATGGTGAATTGTCGTCTGGTTCATCACAGCAGCAGATCTCTTCCGTTAGAGAACTCTATGCAGAGCTGCTGGCTTTAGAAGATGAATTTGGTGAACTAAAGTTTGATCTCCGTGAGCAAACCATTTCTGTTATCACAGAACCGATTCAACTGGAGTCCGTCTATCTGGGACCATTTGAGATTTGTCTCCACTACGGAAACCCGAACACGGATGGATCACTCCATTATCGAGTGATTGCCAGAGACCCCAATCCGGCGATCACCAATGACAGTGTCACGCATCCTCACGTGCAGTCTGAAGTTGTCTGTGAAGGGGAGGGACGGCTGGTTATACGCCGGTCACTGGAACAGGGGCGGTTGTTTGATTTTTTCACGATGGTGGCCAGTCTGCTACGAACTTATAACCCCGACAGTCCCTATGTGGCGCTCAGTGAATGGGACAGCGTTGAATGTACCGAGTGCGCTGATGTAATTGCGACTCACCAACAGACACTCTGTGAAAACTGTGAAATCACACTCTGCACAGAGTGTGCTAAGGATTGTTCGGACTGTGAATGTCCGTTTTGTCATGAGTGTTTGTCGCACTGTGATAGCTGTCATGGCGACTGCTGTTCGTCCTGTCTGAAACAGTGCGTTCAATGTAACGCCGACTGTTGCCAACGTTGTTTACTAGAAAATGAAAGGTGCTCTGACTGTGATGAAGAAGAACTCGAAGAAACAGAGGAAGAATTACCGGAAACCCAGGCCTCAACAGCAAACCCGGTTGCCGCAACTCCGATTCAGCCCGACTGCCTGGGCGAAACTGTTGTACCTGCGTGAATATGGTGACACCGAAGTCGGTGGTTTCGGGATTACTTCAGAGGACGATTTGCTGTTGGTGCAGGACCTGCAGTTGGTGAAACAGACTTGCTCGGTGGCTCATGTGGCTTTTGACGATGAGGCGGTTGCGAATTTCTTTGACGATCAGGTGGATGCAGGTCTTCGCCCTGAACAGTTTGGGCGGATCTGGATTCATACGCATCCGGGTGATTGTCCGTTACCCAGTCCGACTGATGAAGCAACCTTTGAGCGTGTCTTTGGTCGATCCGACTGGGCCGTGATGTTCATCTTAGCGCGGACAGGACAAACATATGCTCGGTTAAAATTCAATGTGGGACCCAAGGCTGAGTTCGAGATCCCAGTGAAACGGGATTACACTCAAACATTTGCTGGATGTGATCCAGAGCGTTGGGAAGATGAATATTTAAACTATGTGCATCCGCAACACAAAAGTCGTCTTGGCCAGTCTGCATTTGATCTGGTCGCAGACTTGGACTGGGAAGAAGACTGGCTCTTTGCGGAAACTGAATTGAAAGGAGAACAAATTTGAATACATTAAATGTGACTACGGATCGTTTTCAAAGACAGAGTGATCTGATCCCAGCGGAACGGCTTTCCCAGGTTTCGGCAACCGTGATTGGCGTGGGAGCCATTGGTCGTCAGGTGGCCCTACAACTGGCGGCGATCGGGATACCACGGATTCAGCTGATTGATTTTGATCAGGTTGAGTTAACGAATATCACGACACAGGGATATCGGTGTCAGGATCTGGGACAGTCTAAAGTGGACGCGACGGCCAGAGCCATCCAGGAGCTTGATGAATCGATTCAGGTGAGGGTGACTTCCGATCGGTTTCGTCCATCTGTGCCCGTTGGCCAGGTAGTCTTCTGCTGCGTCGATTCCATTTCCGCACGGTCCGCAATCTGGCGGTCCGTCAGCAAACAATGTGAGTTCTGGACAGATGGAAGAATGCTGGGAGAAACAATCCGGATATTGACAGCAACTCAGCATCATGGAATGAAACAGTATGAAGAAACACTCTTTCCACAAAATGAGGCACAGACCGGAAGCTGTACCTCACACAGTACGATTTATGCAGCCAGCATTGCTGCCGGCCTGATGCTACATCAATTCACTCGCTGGTTGCGAGATATTCCTGTTGATTTTGATACCACCTTCAATTTTCTTGCTGGTGAAGTATACGTAAAATGAAGTTTAAAATGAGCAGACATATTAGAGAAATGCAAACAGAAATGACATGGGATCTCGGGCCACCTGCAGTGGTGGCCCGAGATCCTTATTTTTAGCTATCAGAGAAGTGATCGAAAGTTTTCCAATTCAGAGCACAATTTCTGCAGAAATTTGAAACAGAATCAGTTCGACTAATGGCTGCAGAATCTTTCCTTTCTCAATCGAAACGCAAAAGAATGTAGGACAGTCGAACAAGAAAGGTGACGAAATATTCTCTCGATTCTTGAAATTAATCTTGGGTAAAGGTCACGCTAATTATTAGTCGTATCCGAAATGCCAGTACATGAGTACGTGGCCTTACGCGGTATGAACTGGCACCGTAAAGTACGCCAATCCGCCGGCGAGCCAGCCCGAAACCATTCCAACCGGTAACATTCCTGTGGCCACTCGATGCTGTATCTTATTCGCTCTCCATCACGCCCACAGTAAGAGGACGACGCCCCCCAGAAGAAATGCAATTAGAACGTGGACCAGTGCTGGATACAATCCTCATGGTTTTGGGATAATATAATTCAGAATGTCTTCCGCTTTCCGATGAATTCATTTTGATCAATACTCATTACTTGTACAATTGCGCTTGTCGCAATCGTAAGGCGTTGCCGATGACCGAAACTGAGCTGAGACTCATTGCAGCTGCAGCGATCATAGGATTCAACAGAGCCCCCATTCCAAAAAATGGAACCAGTACGCCACTGGCAACGGGCACTCCAAGCATATTGTAGATAAATGCTAAAAACAAATTCTGACGGATATTGCGCATAGTGGTACGGCTCAATCGGACAGCTTTGACAATGCCACGCAGGTCGCCTTTCACTAATGTCACACCGGCACTTTCGATGGCTACATCCGTGCCTGTCCCCATTGCAATACCTACGTCAGCTTCAGCGAGCGCGGGTGCGTCATTAATACCATCGCCAGCCATTGCCACTTTGCTACCATTTGTTTTCAGTGCTCGAATTCTCGCGTATTTGTCTTGTGGACTAATGCCTGCTTCCACTTCGTCGATGCCAAGATTCTTGGCCACTGCCTGCGCTGTACGCTCGTTATCGCCGGTGAGCATAATAATTCGTAACCCCAAATCGTGTAGTTCTTGCACAGCGTCGGGAGTCGAAGCTTTAATGGGATCAGAAACAGCCAGTAGTCCTGCGAATTGTTCATTAACAGCAACAAACATAACTGTATGACCATCGTGCTGCAGCGTTTCTGCACGTTCTCGCATTGTCTCAATGTTACGAACTCTTTGATCGACAAGAAAGTCAAGTTTGCCAATCAAAATACTCTTGCCCTTAACCGTTCCTGATACTCCCCCTCCTGTAGTAGAATCAAACTCATCAACTGTTGCCAAGTCAATTCCTTTCTCCCTGGCAGCATCGGTAATGGCACGGCCCAGTGGATGTTCGCTGTTTTGTTCGACGGCTGACGCGTATTCCAACAGTTCCTTTTCTGAAAGGGTCTCCATAGGAATGCACTCGGTGAGTTTGGGACGACCTTCTGTCAGTGTACCTGTTTTGTCAACAACAATCGTATCGACCTGCTCCATGATTTCTAAAACTTCGGCGTCTTTGATCAGAACACCTTCTTTTGCGCCACGGCCGATGCCAACCATGATTGACATCGGCGTGGCCAGGCCCAACGCACAAGGACAAGCGATGATGAGCACTGCCACAGCATTGATCAATGCAAACCCCAGCCGCGGTTCTTCTGGTGACAACCATGCCCAAACAACAAATGTAACTAAGGCAATTAAGACTACTGCGGGGACGAACCAGCTTGCTACCATGTCTACAATACGTTGGATTGGTGCTCGGCTGCGTTGAGCGTCAGCAACCATCTGCACAATTTGTGATAGTACAGTATCCTCACCTACATGTTTTGCTCGCATTTGGAACGAACCAGTCTGATTCACCGTGCC